>CAXXKK010000016.1:0-81873 GCA_963676845.2 Prolixibacteraceae bacterium
TTTTTTCAATCTCATGCTTTAGCGATTGGCAATCTCTGCATGTTGGCGAGAATTCATCAACCCGTTTCACAGATCTTAGAAACTCATCAATTCTGAAAAAGCGCAGGTCACTTTCTTTCGCTCCCCGAAGTTTATCCGAAATTTCATTTTCGTATTTTGAATACCATTCACTCATAATCGGTAATATAACAAATTTGCTAAAGGTATGTTTTTAGGCAAAAAAAATGCCCGAAAAATACGGGCATTTGATTTATAGATTGATCTAGAAATTAATCTCTGTCTCTGCGGTCACGATTATCACGACGGTCACGGTTGTCCCTTCTGTCGCGATTGTCACGGTAATCACGTCTGCCACCATTGTCTCGTCTTGGAGGACGGTTTTCACGTGGTGGACGTTCCACATAACCTTCTGGTTTTGGAAGAAGAACTTTACGGGAAAGTTTCAGTTTGTTGTCACGATCAATGTCGAGCAATTTCACTTCAACTTCTTCTCCTACTTTCAATACATCTTCTGTATTCTGAATGCGTTCCCATGCAATCTCAGAAACGTGAAGTAAGCCTTCTTTTCCTGGAAGAATTTCAATAAATGCACCAAATGAAGTGATTGACTTCACTTTACCTTTATAGACTTCTCCTTTTTCAGGAAGAGCGATAATTTTCTTCACACGTTCTTTGGCTGCTTCCAATGCATCCTTGTTCAATCCTGAAATTTCAACAAAACCGGCATCGTCTCTTTCTTCAATAACGATAACAGTTCCTGTTTCTTCCTGTAATTTCTGAATGTTTTTACCACCAGGGCCAATAATTGGACCAATCATTTCCTTAGGAATCTGAATGGTTTCAACACGTGGTACGTTTGGTTTGTACTCAGCACGAGGCTCAGGAATAATTTCAAGAATTTTATTTAAGATGTGAGCACGTCCTTCTTTTGCTTGTTCCAATGCTTGTGAAAGCACTTCGTAAGAAAGACCGTCAACTTTAATATCCATTTGAGTTGCCGTGATACCTTTTGTTGTTCCGGTTACTTTGAAGTCCATATCACCTAAGTGGTCTTCGTCACCAAGAATATCAGAAAGAACAGCAAATTTATCTGAATCTTTATCGGTAATCAATCCCATTGCAATACCGGATACAGGTCGTTTCATGTTCATTCCTGAGTCCATCATACACATGGTTCCGGCACAAACAGTTGCCATTGAAGACGAACCATTTGATTCCAAAATATCAGAAACAACACGAACTACATATGGGAAATCTTGAGGGATCATGCGTTTAAGTGCACGGAAAGCAAGGTTCCCGTGACCAATTTCACGACGTCCCAGTCCGCGAGGTGTTTTAGGATCACCCACACAGAATGGAGGGAAGTTGTAATGCAACAGGAAGTTTTCAGTTCCCTGGTAAGTTACATTGTCAATCTTCTTTTCGTCCATTTTTGTTCCCAAGGTGATTGATGAAAGAGATTGCGTTTCACCACGAGTGAAGATGGCAGAACCATGAGCTCCCGGTAAGTAATCGGTTTTCACCCCAAATTGGGCGGATTTCGTTCGTTTTACGTCCGTCTAAACGGATACCTTCATCCAGAATCATGCGACGCATGGCTTCACCTTCAACTTTGTGGTAATAGCGTCTAATTAGTTTTTCATCCTGAACAAGATCAATTTCTCCTGCTTCTGCTTTTTCAGCATTTTCTTCCAGGTATTTTTCAACGTAATCGTCAACGATTTTTGCGAATGAGTCAAGACGTTTCCTGTTTGTTTTTGATTTGTTGTTTTACAAGATCATAACATGCAGGATACAGGTCTTTTTCAACTTTTGCCTTTCAGTTCTGCGTCGTTTACTTCGTGGCAATATTCACGTTTAACAACTCCAAGTTCGGCAGCAAGTTCTTCCTGAACTTTACAGTGAGCGCGGATAGCATCGTGGGCAACACGGATTGCTTCAAGCATTTCTTCTTCAGAAACCTCGTCCATTTCACCTTCAACCATCATGATGTTGTCGTAAGACGCACCAACCATGATGTCAATATCTGATTCTTTTAACTGGGCAGCGCTTGGGTTTACGATGAATTGACCGTCGATACGACCTACACGAACTTCAGAGATTGGAGTTTCGAAAGGAACATCAGAAACGGCAATGGCAGCTGAAGCTGCTAAACCTGCTAATGAGTCAGGCATTACATTTTCATCATAAGAAATAAGGCTGATCATCACAGCTGTTTCAGCGTGGTAATCTTCAGGGAAAAGAGGACGTAAAGCACGGTCAACCAAACGGGCAACCAAAATTTCGTCGTCAGAAGGACGAGCCTCTCTTTTTAGGAAACCACCAGGGAATCGGCCGGCAGCCGAGAATTTTTCGCGGTAATCTACCGATACCGGCATAAAATCAATGTCTTCTTTTGCATCTTTAGCAGAAACAACAGTTGCCAGCAGCATGGTGTCGCCCATTCGTACAACAACGGAGCCATCTGCCTGCTTTGCAAGGCGTCCGGTTTCAATGGTAATCGAACGACCATCACCAAGATCAATTGTTTTAATAATTGCTTGATTCATAAATAATAGAAATAAATTTAATAATACAAACTGTCTTAATTCCGTGGTGGGGATATCAAAAATAATAAAAGGCAATAAAAATATTGCCTTTTACTAAGAATAAATTATCGACGTAATCCGAGTTCTTTAATGATAGCACGATATCTTTCGATATCTTTTTTAGCCAGGTAATCCAGCAAGCTACGACGCTTACCTACCATTTTAACCAAGGCACGCTTGGTGCTATTATCTTTTTTGTTTTTCTTAAGGTGCTCTGTTAAGTGAGCAATTCTGTAAGAAAATAAGGCAATCTGACCTTCGGCAGAACCTGTGTCTGTTGCGCTTTTACCATGTTTTTCAAAGATCTCTGTTTTCTTTTCAGAAGTCAAATACATACTTGTAATTTTTATTTGTGATACAATATTTAACCCGCAGCATCGCATTCAATAACAACGGATTAAAATTAATTAATTTAAAATCAGCGCAAAAGTAAGCAAAAATATTTGTTGTTCAAGTTTTTACATCAATTATTGTTTGATGTTTAATCGTATGCTTTACAATGGACGGATTGGAATCCACCTACAGTCCTGACTCCAATGTGTTCCTGAAATTTTTAACTTGAGAAGGTGAACCTAATACAAAAAGCTGGTCTCCACGACTAAGGGTAACTTCACGTGATGGATTAAAAACATATTTGGCGCCACTAATTTTTATCCCAATAATGTTGACTCCGGAAGGATCATTGTCTTTTAAATGGGCAATAGATTGATTGACGAAATTATCTGCCATATTTGTACAGCTTATTTCTTCCAGACTAACATCCTTACTTTTTTTGCAAAAGGATGTATTCAATGAACTCAACAACATCCGGTTGGTGAACTAACTTAGCCATTCGCTGGCCTCCGATTCGTTCTGGCATAATTACATTCGTAACACCAGCTCTTTTAAGTTTTGATACAGATTCCATTTCTGAGGCACGACAAACAATCTTAAGACTGGGGTTAATACTCCGTGCTGTAAGGGTTACAAATACATTGTCTGCATCATTGGGGGTGGTTGCAATTATAGCTCTGGCCTTGTCTATTCCTGCTTGCTTTAATGTGTCTTCATGAGTTGCATCACCGCGGATATAGAGTAAGTTCTCATCTTCACGTATTCTTGAAATAACATTTTCCCGCTTATCAATGATGACAAAGCCAATTCCGTTATCTCGCAATTCCATAGCTGCCTGTTCACCATTTCTTCCATAGCCAATAATAATGGTGTGGTCTTTAAGTTGTTGAATTTTCTTGTCCACCCTGTATGTTTTTAAGTAATTAAGAAGTTCTCCATCAAAAATAAACCGGGCCATATTTGATCCGATATAAGCCAAACTACCCAGACTCGTCATAATTAATCCGGAAGTAAATATTTTACCAACATCCGAAAGTGGATGAATTTCACCAAAACCTACTGTTGATATAGTGATGATGGTCATGAATAGAGCATCAACAAGGGAGAAATCCTCCAGGTAAATATATCCGATTGTGCCGCTGGCCAAAATGAAAAAAGAAAGGAAAACACCTATCCGTATTGTTCGGCTGGATACTTCCTGAAATTTATTGGTCTGCAAATTTTCTTTTTTCATGGGATGTTCGGCTGATCAGTTTGGTTCCTATTGGGCAATTTAAACAATTTTTGGCATTGCAGTAGCAATTTTTAAGTTGAATTAAAGCTTGACTATCGAAGGATGATTGAACCGATAAGCCCAATTGTTCCCATTTTGAGATGACAGAATTCTTTTCAGCAGGGATTTGTTCCAGAATTTCCAGAGCCCGGTCTTTTAAATGTTGCTTATTGTGATGATCTCCATAAACAAAAAGAAAAGGGAGAAGTGTATTTATGACAATATTGTGAAATGAATTATCACCCAGATGTTTCACTTGTTTTTTCGATTCTTTGTTGAAACGATAATGGGTGTCCCAATATTCTGATGCATTTGTATCAAATAGTTTTTTGATTTGTTTCAAATCTTCCAGTTCAATAAGTCGTGAGAATAATGCCGATGAATAATGAATAAGCCTGGCAAATTGTGCAATCCTTATCGTAGGAAAATTTGAAGGTCTTAGCCGGAGAAATTTCCAGATGTGTGACTCTAGTGGTTTTAAGTGGTACTTTCTAAACAAAAAGCCAAATTCCTTTCTTAAAGCCAGAAAATAGTCGTCACCAATCAACTCTTCGTTTAAAAGTCCGGCAGTGCCAAATAGAAGTGCTTCAAGTTGGAATAGGTTGTTCTTGTGTTTTCCTAAAATAGAAAGAGGAATTGCTTTGGCCAGCATTTCAAAAGGAAGTGCATTTGTTTTGAACCCAAAATTTCGGGCTAAGAATTGATAGAACGTTTCATTCCAGTCGTTTTTATTATGCTCTAGCTGTTTTATGATTTCATCCGTTTTTGATTCCAATCGTTCAATCATAAGTGAATGAACCCAAAGTTGCCAGCTTATACTTTCAATATTTTTAATTTCATTATGGCAGGCAATCCAACCTTTTGATTTCATTAATTCCGAATAATTTTCTTCAATCCTTTTTTCGTATGGGAGAATGAGAGTGGGGATTGTTTGTTTCCTGGTGTTTATTGCAGGTTTATCATTTTCTTTGACCACATGCAGGATAACATTGTCGTAGGCTTTATCATTTTGGTGATTATGCAAGAACCAATCAGATGATTTTGTGTGAATTTCAACATTTCCAGCCCATATGGTTTCATCAATTTTAATTTTTGCATTGAAAAAATCCGGTCCTGAATCGGTGTTGTGAAAACCTGTGGATAAGGTTTGGACTGCCAGCCCATCAGTAGTTTTTAGATTGTGATTTATATGAAGTTGATGTTTCCAGAGAAATTGAAGAAATGATTCGCCCATTGATTTTTATTTTAAAAGTACAAAAAATATGTTTATTAAAAGAGTATTGAATGGGTACTAAAAAGAATTAGTCTACGCGTTGTGATCGCTGACGTACTTGTAACTATAACCACTTATTTAGCTGATGAAATGTTTCACGGCAGGTGATAAAAAATTGTGCTTAAAAGCCTTTAACTTTAGGCAAAGAGTTTAGCTTAAATTAAAGATGCACTATCCTCATATCAACTATAAAAAACTGATTCCTTTTTTGTTTTTGGCAGCATTGGCAATCGTTATCATATCTCTAACTATTGGAAAAGAGATTTATGGAAATCAGGGGCATAGTATTTCTTCTTTTGCAATTGTAAATTTTTCAGGTTACTTATTTTTCTTAGTGATGCCTGTTGAAGTAGCTTTTGCTTATTATCTGCACCAGGGACTAGATCCGTTTATGATGAATTTTGTGGCTATTGCAACTGCTATTTTGGCACAAATTGCTGATTATTATATAGGACGTTCTTTTAGTTCGCGATTTATCGACCGTTTAATTGGAAGACGTCGTTATGAAAAAGCAGAAAATGAAATTCGTAAATACGGAAATCTGGCCATTTTTATTTTTAATTTATTCCCAATTTCTTCGCCTGTTATTTTGTTAGCTGCCGGAATGTTGAAGCATCGCTTTAAAGAAGCAATGATCTATAGTTTAGCTGGATTGATGCTGAAGTACTTAGTACTAACATTAATTATTCTGTAGTTGGGAAACAAAAGGTATAGTGCAAGAACTTAAAACTATTCAGAATATATTGAGCTAAAGCAGAATATTAGACGTAAAGAGCAAAACTACCATAACCGACAACTCTCGATTTGTCTCCTGCTGTGTCTCCCGAATTTCCCATATCAAGTGTTACTATTTTTCCTCCATTTTCTTTAGCCCATTTTAATAAGCCGGAAAGTGGATAAAATCCGCAGGCCATTTCTCCTTTCAAATGTTCATAATCGAGTGATTCGATAATGTTCTTTGTTCGGGAGTCAATTTCCTTTGCGATATCATATCGGTGAAAATGCGACAGATCAGAACTGACGATTATAAAAATATCTCTCGTGATTAATTCTTCAATTATAGCCTGAACATGCTTCGTTTGAGTATGACCAACGATCAGTGGAATGATTTGTGCATCTGGTACGATATATTTTATAAAAGGAAGGTGAACTTCCAAAGCATGTTCCTGTTTAAAAACTTCCGGCATTTCTTCAACAAGTTTATTTTTTAATAAATGTTGAATAATTCCTTTATGAATATTCAGTTCCCCCAGAGGAATTTGATAAGTGTCATAATTCAGGACAGCTACTTTGGGTAACCTAAAATAATGAGAAGGAGATAGTATTGCAATAATATTTGTTTTTTCAGCAATTTGAGAAAGTTTATAGTAGGCACTACCAGCTATTGATCCTGAATATATATAGCCTGCATGTGGCACAATCAAAGCCTTAAGTGTTCCAGTAGTTGTATCATCAATCTTTGGTGGTCGGATATAGCTTTTTAGTTGCTCATTAAGCGATTCCGGATCGTGAGGGTAAAATATTCCGGCCACATTTGGATGTTTAACTTTTAACTTTCCCATTTCGCTATCGTAAAGTAAAGGTACTATATCTTGTTGATTTTTAAATGAGAACAATTGCAAAGAGAACAAAATATTGGCATCAACTTTCAGATGGGAGGTTGCAATGTGCATTGTGTCCCCGAAATTGTAAATTGAAAAACGGACAACGAGGATTTTGTTATGTGAGAGGTGCAGAAGAGGGGGAGATAGTGTTACATGCCTATGGACTTACTACTGGTTTGGCTGTCGATCCTGTAGAGAAGAAGCCCCTTTACCATTTTTATCCGGGCTCATCTGTTTTAAGTTTTGGAACAATCGGATGTAATCTGGCTTGTAAGTTTTGTCAAAACTGGAACATCTCACGGTGTACAGATATGAATGTCATGCACGAAAATAGTCCAGAGCACATTGTTTATACGGCTGAAAGAAAAAGGATTCAGCATATTGCATTTACCTACAACGAACCCATTATTTTTTTTGAATTTGCCCGTGATGTGGCTCACCTGGCTCATCTTAAAAAGATTAATACTATTGCTGTAACTGCAGGTTATATTTCGGAAGAAGCACGATCGGATTTTTTCTCATTTATCGATGCAGTTAATGTTGATTTAAAAGCCTTTAATGATGATTTTTATCGAAAATATACGGGTACTCATCTGCAACATGTATTGGAAACCCTTAAATACATAAAAGATGAAACTGACGTATGGTTGGAAATCACAACCTTGCTGGTTCCGGGATTGAATGATTCTGAAAGCGAATTGCATGGGCTTTGCGAGTGGTTAGTTGATAATCTGGGAGAAAATGTGCCACTTCATTTCAGTGCTTTTTATCCTGCTTACAAAATGGCCGATTGGCAACAAACTCCATCTTCAACATTACAAAAGGCGCGTAACATAGCCATTTCTAAAGGAATAAACTATGTATATACTGGCAATGTTTACGATCCTAAAGGTTCTTCAACGTGGTGTACTGGTTGCGGGCAATTGCTCATTGAGCGCAATGGATACCACACTGAAATTATAAACGTAGATGCAAATGGTTTCTGTAAAAATTGCAATACTAAATTAGCTCTGATATTCTGAATAATCTTGTCTTCATCTCAAGTTGTTTGATAGTTTTAAGGCTTTATTTATGCTCTTTAATTTCATACAAAAAGGTAATTTTTAAAAAATTTAGACTTTGAAAAACTACATTATTGTAGGAAAAAATTCTTTCCTGTTTCACTTCATTTTATTCTTGTGTGTTGTAAAACATTCGTCTTTAGAGTGTATGGGGTAAATCGCTTTTGTGCAAGGGATTTGTGGCATATGTTTTGGTTTCGCTTTCGTGCTTTTCGAGATGAAAAATTTAAAAGATTGATTAATGAGATATGAGTATGCGTTTTTTGATGTTGATAGTTTAGAGTTATCTAAAAGAGGGGTCACTTTTACTTGTCATCCACAAGCAACTTCAATTAGTGAAAAGCTATTCGAAGTTTATGGTATAATATCAGCTATTGCTGCTCCTTTAATGTTCTCAATTGATGTTAAAGGAAATGTTCCTGACGATAAAAGGCAAAGAGATTTTTTATCGATTCCGATAAGTGAAACAGAAAAGGAATGGAAAAAATCGATTCCTGACTGGCGTAAATTTTATATTAAAAGGGAAGATCTTTATGATAAAGAAAAGACTTCAATATTCAACAATAATAAAAATGCAGTTGATTGTGTAAAGACAATAAATTCAAAAGAATGGATCGTATTCGGGAATGGTATTGAACATGGAGTTGACCATGTGATGAATACTTTGTTTGGACTCGTTCATACTGTCAAGTATATCCCCGAGCTGATAGTCCCGGGAGAAACAGAGTCGGCAGACTTATTAGATAGCTATAGAAAAAAATGGGAAGAAAAAGGAGCAATTCCTATTACATATAATGATGTTTTTCTAATGGCTTATGACCATAAATATTAAAACAACAGCAGGATTGTTGGTAAACAATTATTATTTAAGATCATATATTAACTTAAAAACTGGAGAGTATGTCAAAAGAGATTGTATTTGATTTTTTGGACAAAGGAGCAGAGGATAGAGAATTTCGTATTAAGTACGATAATTGCTTCTCAATGGAAAAATTTTGTGAAATGGCTAAAGAAGATGGCTTTGATTTTTCGGTAGATGACCTGAAAGCTGCTTTGCGCGAAAATGGAGATGACTTTGAGTCATTTGGAAATCCACCTAAAAAATTAATTTGGGTGTAAAGTTCTTAAATTAAGGAAGGATCCGATTTTTCTCAGAAAAGATCGGATTTTTGTGTTTTTAGTAAGTAGAAAAAAACTAAAAGTGGAGATTTGCAGGTTTCTGTAAGCCTTGAAAAAAAGGGATTCCCGGGTCATGCAGATTTCTACTCGAACATTGGGGGCGTTGAATTTTATTCAATATTATATATTGAAGTTTAAAATGCCATCCCCTTGTAGTCTTTACTTTCTATTTTTGAAGCCTTTGGGCAAGAAGAAGAGATAGAATGATAGCAATAACTCCTAGTATTACACTAAAAACTATCCTTGCCATTCATTTGGGTTTTTCTTTATTTTCAGTGTTAATGATAAGAGTCCGAATGTAAATAAGAGTGGAGCAAATATTTTCTTCATGGAATGTTTTTTAGTCTTTATTTCCGTTTGAATGATTCCTTTTTCGAATAAAGAATTGCAAGGTGAAATAGCATACAAGTGAAACGAAGTATATTCCCATTACAATATAGTACGTTTTTGATTCAGGATCTTTGTCATAGAAATATATTAATACTATAGCGATAAGGACTATTATAATCTGAGATGCTCTCTTTAAAGTGATTTTCATTTTAAAATGAGTTGTGATCATTAAAAATAAAGAAAGCGTTTAAGTTTAACAATAAACCGAAACGCTTTCTTTTATGTGTATATATTCTAATTGCTAAAGTAAATCAGCCTCCAATAATAGCTCTTCCATATCAACCTGAACTTCCATGGCAGCTTTACGGGCTTCGTCTGCAAAATCTTTCTCATTGGATGCATAGATAATTGCACGAGATGAATTCACTAACAAACCACACTGTTCGTTCATTCCGTATTTGGCAACTTCCTGAAGGCTTCCTCCTTGTGCGCCAACTCCGGGAACCAATAGGAAATGATCGGGAGCAATCTCTCGGATTTCTTCCAGCTTTTCGGCTTTTGTTGCACCAACAACATACATCATTTGTTCTGAAGTTCCCCAGTTTTGAGATGTCTTCAACACAGACTCGAAAAGCATATCTCCGCTTTCTTCATCTTTTTTAAATTGAAAATCGAAAGCTCCTTTGTTTGATGTTAGTGCCAAAAGAATTACCCATTTATCTAGATAAGTCATGAATGGTTTTACTGAATCCTCACCCATGTAAGGGGCAACAGTTACGGCATCAAAATCCATGTGATCGAAGAACGCACGTGCATATAAATTCGATGTATTGCCAATATCACCACGTTTTGCATCGGCAATAATGAACTGTTCCGGATATTTCTCACGGATGTAATTCACTGTTTTTTCAAGGCTTGTCCAGCCTGCAACTCCCAGACTTTCGTAAAAAGCCAGGTTGGGTTTATAGGCAACACATAAGTCTTGAGTTGCATCTATAATTTCTTTGTTGAATGCAAATATCGGATCAGAAGTTTCTTTTAGGTGAGCAGGGATTTTTAAGATGTCAGAATCAAGTCCCACACATAAAAAGCTTCTCTTTTGTTTAATCTGATTGAATAGTTGTTCTTTGTTCATGCTTGTATTTTTTAGTGATCGGATGACTCAAAGTCATCCGATCACTTTAGAAGTTATAAATTAAATATCAGCTTCTTTCAGTTTTTCAGCGTTTTCTTCTATTTGAAGTTTCTCAATAATTTCATCGATATCACCACCAATGATTGCCTGCAAATTATAAAGTGTCAGGTTTATGCGGTGATCGGTTACACGACCCTGAGGCCAGTTGTACGTGCGAATCTTAGCTGAACGGTCTCCAGTTGATACCATCGTTTTACGTTTCGATGAAATCTCATCAATATATTTCTGGTACTCCATATTATAGATCCGGGTTCGTAATTCGGTCATTGCCTTAGCCAGGTTTTTAAGCTGTGATTTCTCATCCTGGCAGGTAACTACAATTCCTGTAGGAATATGCGTTAAGCGGATCGCTGAGTAAGTTGTGTTTACCGACTGTCCTCCAGGACCAGAAGAACAGTATGTATCTTTGCGGATGTCGCTTTCTTTTAATTCTACGTCGAATTCTTCTGCCTCAGGAAGCACAGCCACCGACGCGGCAGAAGTATGTACACGTCCCTGAGTTTCGGTTTGAGGGACACGCTGGACACGGTGTACACCCGATTCGTATTTTAGGATTCCGTAAACCCCTTGTCCAGAAACTTTGGCGACAATTTCTTTGTAACCTCCAGAAGTCCCTTCGCTAATGTTAGTGACTTCCATTTTCCATCCATGTTTTTCGCAAAACTTGGTGTACATACGGAAAAGATCACCGGCAAAAATACTGGCTTCGTCACCACCTGTTCCTGCACGGATTTCCAGAATTGCATTTTTACCATCTTCAGGATCAGCAGGAACAAGAAGAAGCTTAATCTCTTTTTCTTTTTCAGGAAGTTGAGATTCGCTTTCTTCTATTTCTTCTTTAGCCATTTCCCTGATTTCGGGATCGCTTTCTTCTGCTAACATTTCTTTCCCTGAATTAATATTGTCAATCAGGTTTTTATATTCTTTAAAAGCTTTTACCAAATCATCCAGTCTGCGGTACTCCTGATTTAGTTTCACATATCGTTTCATGTCAGCAATGACCTCTGGGTCGGTAATTTGCTGACCAACTTCGTCAAATCGGTATTGGATTGCTTCGTATTTTGCTAAGAGTGAATTATCTGCCATATCTTAATTTCAATTTTCAAATTCCAAAACAAAAAAATAGTTCATGTGTGTTCACTGTTTGTGAGTGATCACATGAACTCTATATCAGCGGAGCTAATATTCGAAAGTTCCGTATTCTGATTCAATGGTAAGTTTCTTGCCGTCAAAAGCGTCAACCTTACCAATAATCTGTGCGTCGATATTAAATGATTTTGATATTTCAATGATTGAATCAGCTAGTTCTGGTTTCAGGTAAACTTCCATGCGGTGTCCCATGTTGAAAACCTTGTACATTTCCTGCCAATCAGTTTTTGATTCTTCCTGTATCATCTTAAATAGAGGTGGAATAGGGAACATGTTGTTTTTGATTACATGAACGTCATCCACAAAGTGTAAAACTTTGGTTTGTGCCCCACCGGAACAGTGAATCATTCCATGTATATCTTTTCTATGTTGATCCAGAATTTTCTTAATAACCGGAGCATAAGTCCGTGTAGGAGAAAGAACAAGTTTCCCTGCATCTAAGCCAAGCTCCTCAATTTTATCGGTTAGTTTTTTACTGCCTGAATAAACCAGCTCTGTCGGAACTTCAGGATCAAAACTTTCAGGATAGTTTTTCGCCAGATAATTATCAAAAACATCGTGGCGTGCCGAAGTAAGTCCATTACTTCCCATGCCTCCGTTATACTCTTTTTCGTATGTTGCTTGTCCAAATGAAGCTAAGCCAACAATGACATCGCCAGCCTGAATGTTGTCAGCAGAAATAACATCTTCACGTTTCATGCGACAAGTTACAGTTGAATCAACAATGATCGTTCTGACAAGATCTCCCACATCGGCAGTTTCACCACCAGTAGGATAAACACCAACTCCCATTTCCTGCAGCTCATGACAAAGTTCATCGGTTCCGTTAATAATGGCTGCAATTACTTCTCCGGGGATTTTGTTTTTGTTACGTCCAATGGTTGATGAAAGTAGAATATTATCAGTAGCTCCTACGCAAAGCAAATCATCAATATTCATGATGAGGGCATCCTGGGAAATACCTTTCCAAACAGAAAGGTCTCCGGTTTCTTTCCAGTACATATAAGCCAGTGATGATTTTGTTCCGGCTCCATCTGCATGCATGATATTGCACCATTCGGGATCACCTCCAAGTATGTCCGGAATTATTTTACAGAATGCTTTGGGAAACAATCCTTTGTCAATGTTTTTTATCGCGTTATGCACATCTTCTTTTGATGCTGAAACGCCTCGTGCCATGTACCTGCTGTCGCTCATATAACTAATTCTGTTTTAGCGGCACAAAGTTAATATTTTTAAGGGATTTTTAGCTTGTAGGATTTGTCTTAATTCTTTTCATGTATTCTCCGGGAGGAATGTCCATCTCTTTTTTAAATGTGCGGTTTAAAGAGCTTACTGACCCAAATCCTGAATTTTCGGCGATGTAAGCCTGAGATAAATCATCACCTTTATTTTCCCGGATTAACTTTTTAGCGTGTTCCAGGCGATAGCGATTGATGAGATCGTTAAAACTTACATTGTATTCGATATTGATTAAGCGGGAAAGATAAGTTCTGTTTGTGCCTAATTTCTTGCAAATATCGGATACTCTAAGTTCTGAATTTAGATATAGCTTTTCGCTGGTAATGATGGTTTCCAGTTCTGTCATTAATTCTTTGGGAAAATTGTTTTCACTTAAAGACGATTGAACATTATCTTCAGCGTCTTCCGTGAATTTTTGCACGGTATAGTCTTGTTTATTGCCTTGTATTCCGACAAAGAAAAATAAGGATGAAACTATAACTGAAGGAATTATCAGCAGGATTTCCTTTTCAAGGAAAATACCTCTCCCTATTAAATTTAAAATAAAACCACCGGCTCCTGCAGCTAAAAATGTAATTGAAAGCTTTTTAACCCATGCCAGTTTCCTTCCTTCCAGATTTGAGTAGAAATTGGCTATGTTTTGATTGTGCTTTTGTGCTAGTCTATATCCTGTGATGGAATAAGAGATAACTTGAATAGCAAAAATAGCACGACTGAAATAAAATAATAAAGACATCAATGAGATGTTTATTGAATTAACGGGAGCCCAACTGTTTTTTATAAGCACGTATTCATAATAGAGGAGTCTTTCTTCCGGTTTTGATGATAGGGCAACAATTAATAAAAAGGTAGAAAGTACTATTGCAGGGATAAAGTGATAGAGGTATGAACGTTTAAGGGAATCATCTGTTGTGAGTAACCGAACGTATATGTAATATATGGGAGCAAGCGAAAGGCTTGTAAACATATAAGAGCTATCTAGTTTAAGATATGTTGTTTCGTATCCCAGGAAATATGCTGCGTGTGTTAGGTATAGAAACGAAGAATTCAACATGAAAAATCCTAACCAATATCTTGCCTTATTATTGGAAAATTTGTTTGTTAAAAAAACAATTGCCCAAAAAAAAGTGGCATAAGTCGGTGTTAGTACAATTAATGAGTGTAACATTATTGTAGGATGAAGTTTCTTGTATGAACAAATGTACTAATTGGAATGTATATACAAGCCTATATGCTATTGTATTTGTTTAATTACTTCAAGAAAATTGCACAAATCAATTATTGCCAATTGGAAATAAGTCCCTGTATTTTATAAAAAGAACGAAGTCCCATAAGTCAGCTTACCTATCTAAATCAATAATTTGTCGAAAAAATATACATGCTTGGGTGGCATATTGTAACTTTAAGCTCAGAAATTTAAAACTACATTGAAATGCAATCACACGAAATTGATTATAAAATTATAGGCCACGACGTACAGATGGTAGAAGTGGAGCTTGATCCGGGTGAAACAGTAATTGCAGAAGCAGGAACAATGCTTTATATGGAAGATGGAATAAGCTTTGATGCAAAACTTGGTGATGGATCTAATCCTCGTGCGGGATTTTTTGATAAGTTATTGTCTGCAGGATCACGAATAATTACAGGAGAATCGCTTTTCCTTACTCATTTTTCAAACCAGGGTTGGGGTAAAAAACATGTTGCTTTTTCTGCTCCTTATCCGGGAACAATTATTCCACTAACTTTAGCTTCAATGGGTGGTCGTATCATTGTTCAGAAAGATGCTTTCTTATGCGCGGCAATGGGCACAAAAATTTCAATTACTTTCAATAAACGATTGGGAGCAGGATTCTTTGGTGGCGAAGGATTTATTATGCAGGAACTAAGAGGTGATGGCAATGCCTTTATTCATGCTGGAGGAACAGTAATTGAACGACAATTAAATAATGAAGTTCTACGTGTTGATACCGGCTGTATTGTAGCTTACGAACCTGGAATTGATTTCAGTGTAGAGCAGGCGGGAGGTTTGCGTTCTATGGTGTTTGGTGGCGAAGGACTGTTCCTTGCAACATTAAGGGGAACAGGAAAGGTGTGGTTGCAGTCGATGCCAATTCGTAAATTAATTGCAGAATTATCTCCTCGCGGAGGGAATCAACGTAAAGAGGCAGGTGGGCTATTAAACCAGTTTTTACAAGATTAGTAATCTTACTTTATATACCTACTTTCACAAAAAAGCCCGGCTATTTTAAATAGCCGGGCTTTAAACCAATACCTGATCTGCTAAGGGATTTCTCCCATTAATCGTTTGTAGTTGTCAATAGCTACGAAGTAGTTTGGATCTTCTACTATATTTACAACGCAAATCTTTTCAGCTTTACGAACTAATTTTATGCAGTCTTTACTTAAATGTCTAAGGTGAATCGTTTTTCCTTCTTTTTGATAACGTTCGGCTAATTTATTGATCGCCTCTATGGCTGATTGATCCATGATGCGGGATTCCTTAAAATCAACAATTACCTCTTGAGGGTCATTGTGCACATCAAACTTTGAGTTGAAAAGTGTTGTCGATCCAAAGAACAAAGGTCCATATATTTGATAGTGTTTGATACCATGCTCATCTGTATGTTTTCTGGCTCGGATGCGGATGGCATTTTCCCAGGCAAAAACGAGTGCCGAAACAATAATTCCCGCAAAAACAGCAATGGCCAGGTCAAAAATCACAGTGAGTATGGTTACCATGATAATGACAAAAAGATCGGCAAAAGGAATCTTATTCATGATGCGGAATGTATTCCATGCAAAAGTTCCGATAACCACCATAAACATTACTCCAACCAGTGCTGCTATAGGAATCATTTCAATATAAGTTGAAGCAAACAGAATAAATGCAAGCAGGAATAGTGCTGCAACAATCCCGGAAAGCCTGTTTCGTCCACCTGATTTGATGTTGATGATACTTTGTCCAATCATAGCACAGCCGCCCATTCCTCCAAAAAATCCGTTAATCATATTTGCAGCTCCCTGGGCTACACATTCTTTGTTCCCACTTCCTCGGGTTTCGGTTAGTTCATCAATCAGGTTCAATGTCATCAATGATTCAATGAGTCCGACTGCTGCAAGAATTAGAGCATAAGGAAATATGAATTTCAGTGTAGCAAAATTTAAGGGTATAATTGGAACATCAAAAGTTGGAAGTCCGGCTTTGATGCCAGTTCCGCCACCAGCCTGAATAAAGCTTTTTACGGTTTCGGTTTCTATTCCACCAAAAATAACAATGGCAGAAACGATAACAATTCCAACAAGTGCCGCAGGAATTGCTTTACTTATTTTTGGCAAAACAAACATGATTAACATTGTTAAGCCAACCAAACCAAGCATTGTGAAAAGTTGAGTTCCCTCAAGCCATTGTCCACCTGTTTTAAACATGTTTAATTGAGATAGAAAAATAACAATAGCCAGTCCGTTAACAAAACCCATCATCACAGAATGAGGAACGAGACGGATAAATTTTCCCAGCTTTAGAAAGCCAACACTCATTTGAATTATCCCAACTAAAATTAGAGTGGCAAAGAGGTATTGTAATCCTGCTGCATCACCGCCTCCCATTGCTGATCCTTCTGCTATCAGGGAAACCATTACGACTGCAGTTGCTCCTGTTGCTCCGGATATCATTCCCGGGCGTCCTCCAAGAATAGATGTAACCAATCCCATCATAAATGCACCATATAACCCAATAACCGGAGAAACACCAGCAACAAAGGCAAATGCAACGGCTTCTGGCACGAGGGCAAGGGCAACAGTTATACCGGATAATACATCATCTTTTACAGATCCTTGTTTTTTGTCAATAAACTTGAAATTAAACTTCATCTTGCACTTTTTGATTCAGCGCGCAAAACTAGGCATTAAGATGAGAAATATGCTGTGCAGCATGTTTTGCTTTGGCGTATTAATAAAGCCTTAACGTTGTGTAAGTGAAAGAGAGAAGAATAAAAAAGCCTTCGACAGATTTTTGTCGAAGGCTTTTTTATTTGAGGTTTATTATTTCTTCCTGAAAAATATTTGAATCGGAACTCCTGTAAAACTGAAGTTTTCACGAATCTGGTTTTCAATATATCGTCTGTAAGGATCTTTGATATATTGTGGCAGATTCGCAAATAATGCAAATGAAGGAGTCGGGCTTGGAAGCTGTGTCACATATTTGATTTTGATGTACTTCCCTTTAATAGAAGGGGGTGGGTACTTTTCTATAGCTTCAAGTAAGATTTCGTTCAATTCAGATGTTTTCACTTTTTGGGCTCTGTTTTTATAAACCTGAACTGCTTCTTCAAGTGCTTTAAAAATACGCTGCTTTGTTAAGGCCGACATGAAGATAATAGGGACATCGGTAAACGGAGCAATGCGCTCATGGATCATTTTAGTAAATTCTTTGGTTGAGTTAGTGTCTTTTTCAACCAGGTCCCATTTGTTCACTAAAATGACAACTCCTTTTTTGTTGCGAATCATCAGGTTAAAGATGTTTACATCCTGTGATTCAACGCCACGGGTTGCATCAATAAGCAACATACAAACATCTGAATCTTCAATGGTTCGTACAGAACGGAGCACTGAATAAAATTCAATGTCTTCATGCACTTTCGCTTTTTTGCGTAATCCGGCAGTATCTACCAAATAAAAATCGTGACCGTACTTATTGTATCTGGTATGGATGGAGTCGCGTGTTGTTCCTGCAATGTCGGTAACGATATTGCGTTCAATACCAATGAGTGCATTTACAAAAGATGATTTACCAACATTGGGACGGCCAACAACTGCAAAACGAGGAACACCTTCTTCAATTTCCTCTGTTTCCTTTTTGGGAAGAGCAGCAACAACGACATCCAGAAGATCTCCGGTTCCACTTCCATTCATCCCGGAAATACAATACAAGTCTTCACCTAAGCCTAACCCATAAAATTCATGGGAAAGCATAATGCGTTCGTTGTTGTCAACTTTATTTACAGCCAGAAAAACTGGTTTTTTCTCCCGGCGAAGAATGTTTGCCACAGACATGTCCAGATCGGTAATTCCATTTTCAACATCAACTGCAAAAATGATAACGTCTGCTTCATCAATAGCAAGATGTACCTGTTTGCGGATTTCATCTTCAAAAATATCATCCGAATTAGTCACATAACCTCCGGTGTCAATCACTGAAAACTCCACTCCATTCCATAACGCTTTCCCGTAATTGCGATCGCGTGTAACACCAGCAGTTTCATTAACAATGGCTTTTCGGCTTTCAATTAACCGGTTAAATAATGTTGATTTGCCAACATTGGGGCGTCCTACTATTGCAACTATATTGCTCATCTCTTAATAAATTCCAAGTTTCAAATTCTAATTTCCTGATCCCAGTTTTATTGAAAATCATAGCCAAAACGACCCAGGGCTTTGTCTTTGTCCCGCCAGTCTTTGGCTACTTTTACAAACAACTGAAGAAACACTTTCTTCTGGAAAAATTCTTCCAAATCTTTACGTGCTTCTGTTCCTACTTTTTTCAAAGCTTTACCCTGATGCCCTATTATAATTCCTTTCTGACTATCTCGAGCCACATAAATCACACACCGAAGGTTAAGTAATTTGTCTTCTTCCTTAAATTCTTCAACTTCAATTTCAACGGAATAGGGCACTTCTTTATCGTAAAAAAGTAAAATCTTCTCCCTAATAATCTCGCTCACGAAAAATCGGTCATTGCGATCTGTTAAATCGTCCTTAGGGAAATATGGAGGAGCTTCGGGTAGAAGCTCAATTATCCGGTCGAAAATAGGTGCGATATTGAACTTCTCTGTGGCTGAAATTGCAAAAACATCAGCTGCCGGAAGAAGGTCTTTCCAGTAATCGTATAATTCCAGTACTTTCCCTTGGTTTGACAAATCAATTTTGTTGATTAAAACAATTACAGGAGCATTTGATTTTCTTATTTTTTCAAGGTATTCAGCATTTTTATCTGCTTTCTCAACCACATCCGTAACGTATAAAATAACATCAGCATCAACCAGAGCAGTGTCTATAAAACCCAGCATTGATTCTTGTAGCTTATAGTTAGGCTTTAAAATACCGGGGGTGTCCGAGTATACAATTTGGAAATCTTCGCCACTTACAATGCCTTTAATTCGGTGACGGGTTGTTTGCATCTTTTTGGTAATGATGGACAAACGTTCCCCAACGAGCGCATTCATGATCGTTGATTTACCAACATTAGGATTGCCAATGATATTTACAAAGCCTGATTTGTGTGCCATTTATTTAAAAATGAAGGGTTTAAAAACGGCGCAAAGATAACCAATAAATTGGATTTTGAGCAGATGTAATAATAAGTTGAGATTGCGGGGTAAATGATTTTGTTTTGACATTTTAAGCGGGGAACTATGTTTATGTCTTTAAAAACGTTTATTTTTAATAGACTAAATTTTGAGTTTATTAAACTACATGTCTGGTTGTTTTCAAAATGAAAAAATCAAACTCAGATATTTTGTCAAGCATCAATAGAAAAATGCTAATAACAATATGCTAGTACTTAAATAATCTTAATCAATTAAACTTCAATTTAAATGAAAAGAAAAATTCTTTATTTAATTGTCTTCATGACAATTATGGTTGGGGCAAATGCCCAGGAGTTAGCTAATTTTATGGGACGTGAGCCCATCGTATCTCCGGAGTTCGGAGAAGAAACCATTACTTTCAGAATTTCTGCACCAGAAGCCAAACTTGTTCGCTTCTACGGTTCGTGGATGGCAGATCGTAGTTCTTCTGTTGATATGGAAGAAGGCGAAAATGGTGTTTGGTCAGTTTCTGTTGCTACACCGGAACCTGAAATTTATACTTACAATTTTATCGTTGATGGTCTGACAGTTAATGATGCAAACAATGTAATGATGCAAAGGGACGGAACACGTTATATGAGTGTTCTTATGGTTCCTGGTGATGTTACTGAAAACTACTATGAAGCAAATGAACGTGGGAACCTGGCAAAAGTTTGGTATGACTCGCCAACAATTGGAATGGAACGCCGCATGTTTGTTTATACTCCTTATGGTTACGAAACAAGCGATAAAGAGTATCCTGTTCTTTATTTACTACACGGTGGTGGTGGTGATGAAGATGCATGGAGTACTATGGGACGTGCCCGCCAGATTTTAGACAACCTGATTGAAAAAGGTTTAGCAGTTCCAATGATCTGCGTTATGCCAAACGGAAACCCAGGACAACAGGCTGCACCTACATTAATGCTTGAAGAAAAAACTTTTGATCGTGCTGATCCTCAGTTCCAAAATTTATATGTGAAAAGTATTGTAAACGATATTATCCCATTTGTTGAAGAAAATTACCGTGCTATTCCTGATCGTTCAGCAAGAGCTGTTGCCGGACTATCAATGGGTGGTGGACATACTACTGCTGTAACTGTTAATTTTCCAGGTACTTTTGATTATATCCTGCCATTGAGTGCTGGTATGAGAGGTGAGCCTGATGTGCTTGATCCTCAACTAAAAGGTATTAAAGATGCAGGTTATAAATTGTATTGGGTTGGTTGTGGTGAAGATGACTTTCTTGCTTACGAAAGCAGCGTAAATCTTGATGAAGCGCTTACCCGGAATGGAATGGAACATACATTCTTCGTTACACCCGGAGGACATACCTGGGCTAACTGGAGAGTTTACCTGAATACATTTGGTAAATTACTTTTCAAATAAAATATCGTTAATTTTTTACATTGAATAAATTAAGAACATGAAAAAGAAAATCATATTTTCAATATTAAGTTTATTTATTGTCATGGGTTCTTTTGCTCAGGAAGTGGGGAACTTTATGGGAATGGCAAGAGTTGTTTCTCCGGAAATAGCAGGTTCTCAGGTTACCTTTAGGGTCCAGGCTCCTTATGCTGATGCAGTAGAGCTAAGTGGCTCGTGGATGAATGCTACAATTAATATGAGGGCAGGTGCAGATGGACTTTGGTCTGTTACTATTCCTACCCCTGATGCAGAATTGTATACCTACAGTTTCGTTATTGACGGAGTAAGCATTAACGACCCAAATAACATCTTGATGCAAAGAGATGGTAGTCGCTATTTGAGCGTACTATTAGTTCCTGGAGAACTTACCGAGAATTATTTTGAAGCCAATGAGCATGGTACTTTAAACCAGGTTTGGTACGATTCTGAAACCTTAGACATCAATCGCCGCATGTTTGTTTATACTCCTTACGGATATGAAAGCAGCAAGAAAGATTATCCTGTGCTTTACTTATTGCATGGTGCAGGTGGTGACGAAGACGCATGGAGCACCATGGGACGTACTTGCCAGATTCTGGACAATTTAATTGAAAAAGGTGAAGCAGATCCAATGATTTGTGTCATGCCAAACGGAAACCCAGGTCAACAAGCAGCTCAAACATTAGGTTTGGAAGAAAATGCAATTGATCGTAACGATCCTCAGTTCAGAAATGCTTATGTGAATAGTATTGTAAATGACATTGTTCCTTATGTAGAAGCCAATTACCGTGTAATTGCAAAACCAGGCTCACGCGCTATTGCAGGTCTTTCAATGGGAGCTGGTCATACAATTAGCTGTTCATTGCTTTATCCAGATAAATTTGATTACATCTGCCCATTAAGTAATGGTATTCGTATTGCTGACGATGAGGCTCAAGCAGAATACGATGCACAATTCCAAGCCCTTAAAGCTGATGGTTATGAATTGTACTTTTTGGCTTGTGGTGATTCTGACTTCCTTATTGAAAGTGCAAGAACTTTAGATGCAACTTTAACTAAAAACGGTTTGGAGCACACATTCTTTGTAACTCCTGGTGGACATACATGGTCTAACTGGAGAATTTACTTAAATACATTTGCTCCAATGTTGTTTAAATAGATTGCTCATTGATTTTTTTAGATGGAAAGGACTGTTTCGTTTTTCGGAACAGTCTTTTTTTATGTGTTCATGAGTTGAAAAGGCAGAAGGCAGAAATAAAAAACCTTTCAGTGTTTTTAAACTGAAAGGCTTTTATTATTTCGGGGGAACTTGCTTATTACTACTTGTGATTCATTTCTGCAAAATACTTATAGAACAAGGGCACTGTTTTAATGCCTTTGTAAAATTGTTCCAGCGGAAAATTTTCGTTGGGAGAGTGGATGGCGTCAGAGTCTAATCCGAAACCAAGTAAAATGCTTTTTAATCCCAATACCTGTTCAAAGGTTGAAATGATAGGGATTGATCCACCACTTCGGTATGGTACAGGTCTTCTTCCAAATACATCAACGCAAGCTTTTTCCGCAGCCTTGTAAGCTGGTACATCTATCGGACAAACATATGCCTGTCCTCCATGCAGAGGCTTAACTTCAACTTTTACAGTTTTTGGAGCTATGCTTTTAAAATGATCTTCAAAAAGTTTAGCAATTTTTTCGTGGTTTTGGTCGGGCACCAATCGGGTGCTTATTTTTGCATAAGCTTTGGATGGAAGCACTGTTTTTGCTCCTTCACCGGTATAGCCTCCCCATATTCCACAAACATCAAACGAAGGGCGAATCCCGATTTGTTCCATGGTTGAGAATCCTTTTTCACCGCTTAGTTCTTCTACGTTAATAGCTCTTTTGTATTCTTCTTCGTTATAAGGAGCTTCGGACAGCAATGCACGTTCTTCATCAGATACTTCCAATACATCGTCGTAAAAGCCGGGTATGGTAATTTTTCCATTTTCATCAATCATCCCCGAAATCATTTTTGAAAGCACATTGATAGGGTTTGCAACAGCTCCGCCATACATTCCGGAATGCAAATCCCGGTTTGGTCCTGTAACTTCTACTTCCCAGTATGCCAGTCCGCGTAAGCCTGTTGTTATGGTTGGAGTTTCCGGATTAATCATGGTTGTATCAGAAACAAGAATTACATCAGCTTTCAGCATTTCCTTGTGTTCTTCGCACCATTTGCCAAGGTTGGGAGAACCTACTTCCTCTTCACCTTCAAGCATAAACTTTACATTGCAGGGAAGGGTGTCGGTTTTTACCATTAGCTCGAAGGCTTTTGCATGAATCATACTTTGGCCTTTGTCATCGTCGGCACCACGCGCCCAGATTTTGCTATCGCGAATCTCCGGTTTAAAAGGATCTGACATCCACAACTCAATTGGCTCAACGGGCATCACATCCATATGTCCGTAAATCAACACAGTGGGTTTCTTCGGGTCAATTATTTTTTCGGCATAAGTAACAGGATTTCCTGCCGTTTCGTATACTTCGGCTTTATCTGCTCCGGAACTTAAAAGAAGCTTCTTCCATGTTTCGGCAGCCTTGTACATGTCGGGTTTGTGCGACGATATTGAACTGATTGACGGAATGCTAATCAACTCAAATAATTCTTCCAGAAACCGATCTTTGTTTTCTTCTATGTATTTTTCAATGTAGTCCATGATGTAATTTTTGATCATTCAAATAAGGGAACATAAAAGTACGGCTTTCGGTTTGGAATAAAGATGCGATTGGTCATATTTTTGAGTTGCGTGTTACGAGTTACGTTTTCAATATTTAATACCTAGCTTTTAGCCAGGAACTGTTTTCCTGGTAATCTTCAACTACATTAAATTGGGTTTTGTGATTGAAGGAACACATGAGCTGTTCGATATCCTGATGAAGCATATTTATTCCTCCTTCAATTAAATCGGGACGAAAATTCTCTTCAGCAAGCTTATAAACCAAATCCATTGAAACAACACGCCCAATAGCTTCACCTAATTTCACCAATTTCCGTTGAGGCATTTGAAGATTTAAGTTGAAGTTGAAAATGTTTTTCAAACGGTCTGCTGAAAGTTCTGTCAGTGAATGTCCTTTTAGGAAATTAAACAGGTTTGTTTCTTTCATTTTTCTCATTTGCTTTACTACTGCTTCAGCAATTTGGGTATACAAAATGTCATTAGATCCTTCGAAAATCTGAAACGGGCGGCTGTCTGTTATGCCACGTCCGGCAATATGGCTAAGCCTGTACGCTTTTGCTCCAACCAGCTGAGTAACCGATTGGGCTGCTTGTTGCATTAAGTCTGTTACAACTGATTTTACAGAGTTGGCTTCCAGCCCGATATTGGTTAAATCTTTGTCAATCCCTGCATTTTTAGCACTGTTTGAGCACATGGCCGAAGTAATCGTGAAAGAAGCCTGAAGTTTGGAAAGCCTTTCCTGAACCTGGTCGTAATTGAAAAGACTTTTTCCTCCAACCAATCTTTGTCGTGTATGTTTAATTCCCTCGTCAAGCATTCGGTGTATGAAGCCCATTGCCATTCCCGGAAACTGCATGCGGCTGCGGTGTAGCAGATCGAGCATCATTTTAACTCCCGTAGAATGTGGGTGTAATTTATTGACTTTCGGAATATTTACATCGATGTGATTTCGTCCGTAAGGGATTTGATATAGGCCAAGATTGTCATAAAACTCTTCAACCTTAACGCCCTGTCTCGGTTGTGTTACATCGCAGATGAAGAAGTCGATATCTCTTTTCAATTCACCTTTTTCTGTTTTTTGACGAGCTGTGAGCAACCAATAGTCTGCCCAACCTGTTAAGCCGGCCCAGTGCTTTTTGCCTTTAAGCTGGTAGTAATTATCTTCTTCAGTGTATGATGTTTGCATGTTCAATGCATCGCTGCCATAGTCTGGCTCTGTAATCATCAGTCCACCCATGTTGCGTTGCTCCAGAAATCGTTTAAATACCGGAGCTTTTGCTTCGTGTGATGCATATTTTGCCACAGGCTGAAGGAATAATGCAGAGTTGATTCCAAAGGTCAGAGATAGGGCAAGAGATTCGTATGAAGCTGTTTCTAAAAGAGCCAGGTTTTCATGCATCAGAGCACCTCTTCCTCCATATTCTTTGGGTATTCCAATGGAAAGAGGATTAACTTCCATTATTTCCCGAAGTACAAATGGAGGAAGTCCCCTTTGTTGTGCATAGTCATTGATGTTGCCGCGCTGGTGATAAACCAGTTGCATCTTGTCCTTTAATCTATTTAGAAATTGTTGTATAGTCTCCTGATTTTGAGTTTTTTGTTCCTGTTTCTTTAATTCTGTTACATTCATCCGTTTCTGTCATTTTTATTTTGTGAACCTCTATAACAGCCTCTTGGAGTGAAAGTTTGAGAAATTCCTTTATTTAGAATGACAAAGATTATGTAGCTTCTGTTTTTATTCATTTATGAGTTGAAGGGAAGGGAGGATGAAAACCTTAGCAAGCTTCCTTCTAGCTTGTCATTCTGAGCGGAGCGAAGAATCTGTTTCTGGTTATTATAAAACTAAGAGAATAACTCATAACTTTATGATAAAGTATCTTCGCATGAAACCAATAGGAACTCACAATTACTTTGTTTATATTCTTACGAATAAAAATAAAACGGTTATATATACAGGCGTAACTAACGATATCCAACGAAGGTTATTTGAGCATAAAGACAAAGAATATGCAAACAAACATAGATTTACATGGAAATATAATTGCTTTTATTTAGTTCACATCGAACATTTTCAATGGATAGAAGATGCGATTTCTCGAGAGAAACAAATTAAAGGATGGAATAGAAAAAAGAAAATTGAGCTTATCGAGAGTGAAAATCCTGATTGGAATTTTTTGAATAATGATGAGTTTTAGGTAAAACTTTAATGTCTATTTTTAAAAAATTTGTGCTTTGCAATTGAGATTCCTCCCTGCGGTCGGAATGACAAGAAAAGAGCTTGTCATTCTGAGCGAAGTGAAGAATCTGTTTTTATTCAGCCTCAGATATTCAAAGAAAACCTAAAAAAGCGAATGCAACCGTTCGATCAGTTTAGATACAATAATATAACTTGTATCGTGGGCAGCTTCCCACTGGCTTTTTCTGGGGCCTGCTACATTTAAGGTTTCTATATGGTTTATGGTAAGGAAGTGGATAAGTTGCTCCAATGATTCATCAATCATAAAAGGCTGAACTTTAAATAAAAAGATGGGCTTTTCTTTTTCCTTTGCAAAATTGTGGGTAAGTAGGGTTCCTCCAGTTAAATCTCCGTTATAAATAATAAGTGTTGCATCTGAGTCACGGACGTTTAACCGTGTTCTGTCATTGTAATTTGAAGTCAGGTTTTCCTGCAGCGGATATTTAAAGTCGATCTCACCATCTTCGGCAAGTCTGCCGGCAGGACACCAACCGGCACATGTGAAATTTTGCTGAAGGCATGCATCCAATGCTCCTCTGTCAACTCCTGTTTGCCCTCCACTTATTATTTTGGAAAGGATCATTTAAGATTGGGTTTTTAAAAATTCTTCAGCAACTTTTAAGTCTTCAGGAGTATCAATCCCTATACTTTCAAATTCGGTAATTGCTGTCTTTATCCGATAACCATTTTCGAGCCATCTTAGTTGTTCCAGAGATTCCGCAAGCTCAAGCTTTGAAGGATGAAGCTTGGTAATTTCAGCAAGAACATCAGTTCTGTATGCATACATTCCTAAATGATTGTAAAAATCATGAGAGCTTAACCAGTCTTCTGTTTCTTTACCCCTTAAATAAGGGATTGTTGCCCGGCTAAAAAGAAGGGCATTCTGTTGGTTGTCAATCGTTACTTTTGGCCGGTTGGGATTGAACAGTACTTCTGGAGAATCAATTTTTTTTATCAATGTGGCGATGTCTGTTTTTTCGTCTTCAAAACACTTTATTAGAGAAACAATTTGTTCTGTTCTAACAAAAGGTTCGTCTCCCTGAATATTAATAACAACATCAAAATAGAAATCTTTTTGTAACGTTTCTGCAGCTTCTGCACACCTGTCCGTTCCACTTTGATGATCCTTGCTGGTCATAATTGCCTTGCCTCCAAGTTGTTTAACTGCATTTAATATTCGTTCATCATCGGTGGCAACAAAAACATTTTCTGAACATTTTTGTGCATTCTCATAAACATATTGGATGATCGGCTTGTTGATTAGGCTAACTAAGGGTTTACCTGGAAATCTTGTAGATCCGTATCTGGCAGGAATGATAGTTATATGTTTCATGTTTTTATTTTGAACAAAACTATAAAATTACTGTAATTAGAAAAGAAAGAGTTTTTAATTGAATTGTTGATAAACAGAAATTTAGGAGAAATATTTAGTGTCAAAAAAATACAAAAGGTGTTTGTGAAATATTGACTTTCTCATAACTTTAGAAATGTTTGTGCTACCAATTCTTTTATAAAATACTTAATACAATAGAGTTGAAATATAGGTGCTTAACCTTTATAATTTTTTTATATGAAAAAAATACTCGTTGCCGAAGATAATAAACTTATCCTGGAAACTATATACCATAAACTTACCAGAGAAGGATATGAAGTATCAAAAGTTCTCAATGGCAAGGAATGTCTTGATTATTTGGAGGATAATGAAGTGGATTTACTAATAACTGATCTTTACATGCCTTACGTCAACGGTAATGAGGTTATTAGCATTTTAAAGAATGATCGTAAAATGGACTTACCAATATTAGTACTATCAGCAGATAGAGGAGAGGAAACAGTCCTAAAATCATTTGATTTAGGAGCTGATGATTATGTGGTAAAACCATTTAGTTTGAGTGAGTTATTGATTCGTGTTAAGAAATTAATTTCAAAATAAGAATGAAGAATTATATACTATTAATAATAGTGGTATTTCTTTTTAAACCTGTTTTTTCACAAAATGAAGAGGTTTATAATGCAGATTCATTGCTGAATTCGGCACAGCGACTTGCATTTGAAGGCAAGTACGAGGAAGCTATTTCGCTTACAGAAGATATATTACTCCACTATCCGGATTACAAAGATGCTCGCATGTTGTTAGCTCGTTCACAGGCCTGGTCGGGAGATTATAGTTCCGCACATGAAAGTTTGAATGTTCTTTTGTCGGATGAGCCTGAAAATTATGAATTGAAAAGCTTATCGCTTGATTTTTATATGTGGGCTGAAGAATACGGGGCTGCACTGGAAGTCGCGGATGAAATTTTGTTGTTAAAACAGGATGATATTCCAACACTTGAAAAGAAAGCAAAGCTATACATGGAAGAATCCAAGCCTGTTCAGGCTCTAATAGTATTGGATAAGCTTTCGGAAGTTGATCCGGGTAATGCCCTTGTTTCTGAATTGAAAAATCCGGCGCTGGAGTTGCAGAAAGCACAGGAAGATGCCTTGTTTAATGCCGACTCGTTACTCATTGTCTCGCAGCAGTTAGCCTGGAATGGGGAATATGAAGAATCAATTGCAATTTCAGAATCAATACTGGATCGTTTCCCGGACTACAAAGATGCCCGACTATTGCTGTCAAGAACATTGGCTTGGTCAGAGCAGTATGAGCCTGCTCATGAAAACCTGAATGTCCTTTTAAGTGAAGAACCAGATAATTATGAGCTTAAGAATCTTTCGTTGGATTTTTTCATGTGGGAAGAGGATTTTGATTCGGCACTTGAAGTTGCAGAAGAGCTTTTAGATAGTTATCCCAATGATACAAGTGTTCTGGAGAAAAAGGCAAATATCTATTTGGCAGAAGGAAATGAAAAAGAGCTAAGGTCAATTATTGAAGAATTGGAAGATGTTGATCCTGAAGGTGCTTTGCCCGATGAGCTTAGAAGCTCTTTGAAATATGGAGGGAAAAAGAATATTATTCGATTAGAGTATTATTACGATACATTTAATAAACCATACAGCAGAGACTGGCATATGAGTTCTGTTGGATATGGAAGAAGTACTTCGGTTGGAGATTACTATGCAAAAGTTTACTGGGGTGATATGGTTGAAGCAGGAGAATCGCTATTCTCTGATAATATTTCAACACAATATTCTTTTGAGTTTTACCCGGAATTAAATGAGAACAATTACATGTTCCTGAATTATTCTTTCTCAGGAGATGATTATTTCCCTAAAAACAGATTTGGGATTGAATATCATCATGTTTTTAAACGGAAACTTGACCTCTCATTGGGATACCGTTATTTACAATTTTCGAAGGAACTGGAAGATGATTTGAAGGTAAATATTTATACCGGATCAATTTCTTATTATGCCGGTAAATACTGGCTTTCTGCCCGTCCTTACATTATTGATGACGGGGATGATATTTCAAGTCAATATACTTTGTCAATTAGACGATTTCTACCAAAAGATGAAAGTTATTTAGAGCTGGTATTGGGAACAGGAGTTTCTCCTGATGATCCGTTTTTCTATACCAGCGGACAAGATATTCCAAACCTGAATTCCTGGAGAGTTGAATTGGAATGGAAACAAATGCTAGGTCAAAAATTTATAATGGAACTTGAGGGGGCATATGAAAATGCCGAATACCAAAGTGGACTTAGAAGAGATCAGTATACTTTTAGAACATCATTGTCATACTTATTCTAAATATGGGAAATAGAATTATATATATCATTTCAATATTCCTGATTGCTCATTTGACTTTTGCAACAATGCCTGTTGTAAATGCAGGAGGTCTTGTTTCTGTAAATGAAGTTATGCAGGAAGAAATTGTGGAAGATGCATCTTCGCAAGATTTGGAAGAAGGTTCCGATTCAGGAAGTATTGCATTAAGGATTAATGCAAAATGGATTGAATTCAAAAATAGTTTACACAGTTATCTAAGAGAAGTTGCAATCAACAATCTTTCACCACAGAGTGCCGAATATGTTTTGAAAATTCTGGAGGTAGTTTTTACGATTCAGGTATTGTTCTTATCATTTTTATTTGCATCCTTATTTGTTATAAACCTATTGATAACATCGATAGTCATTGTCATATCTTCTTTTTATAAAAACTATGTTGATTCGGTAAGCGCAAGTTTAAGTAGTAAATATGAAGATATTCTAATCAAATATCTTTTCGAAGAAATGAGCCTTGATGAAACTATTAATAGCCTTTCTAAGTCAAAAACCAGATTAAGGCGAAATATTCTTATTACCCAGATCTTTAATTACCAGCAAAACCTTTCCGGTGAATATAAGGAACGAATACTAATACTATATAAGGAGCTGAAGCTTTATAAGCTTTCAGAACGTAAGACAAAATCGATTTTTTCTTATCAAAGAGTGAGGGGAATTCGTGAGCTGGTGACTTTATATCCTTCTGGAGCAAAAGAAATTATTGCTAAAAGTATAAAAGATAAGGATAGTATTGTTCGTAATGAAGCTTTGATTTCTGCGGTTTATTTAGATAAGGATGTCAGCTTCGATTTTATAAAAGGAATTAAAGGCAGTTTTTCCGATTGGGTACAGCTTAATATTTTAAGTTACCTGAAGTTGAATGAAAAAACAGTGCCTTCGTTTAAAGAATATCTTAGATCAGATAATATTGATGTTCAGAATTTTGCAATCCGTATGGTTGACTACTTTCAGCAAAGTGAAAATATGGATGTGCTGCTTGAACTCTTAGATCATCCCAATGAAAAAACACGAAAATATGTCTATCAGGCAATTCATGAATTGGAAGACCTTAGTGCCTTGAATCCTGTGAGAGATAGGTTTAGAGGAGAAACACTGAAAAATAAAATTGAAATATTGAAGATCATACAAAATCTGGGAAACGAGTCTGATTTTGATTTGTTGGTGGAAATATTACATGATCAAAATAATGTCCGTTTAAAGTTGAATGCTTGCAGGACATTGTACAATATGGGTGAGAAAGGTCGAGATGTTCTGAAAGAATATAGTGAGACTGTTGATATGGGAATTTTGGCTTATGTGGAACATGTAAAGGATAAAAGATTATAATGGATATAATTGTAAGACTATTTTCATTTTGGGTTGAAACCCTCATTTTCTACTATTCTATAGTATTGATTTTGGCATACATGGTAGTAGGGTTTATCTCCTTCTTTATGCTTAGGAAATATTATTTCTATTCAAAAATACCTGATTATAGTGAGGTGCTTTCATCTCCTTTTGTCCCAGGGATAAGCATATTGGCTCCGGCGTATAATGAATCATTAAATATTGTTGAAAATGTAAAGGCATTGCTGGCTTTATATTATGCCAACTTTGAAGTTATTGTGATTAATGACGGTAGTAGTGATGATACTCTTGATTGTTTAATTGAGTCATTTGGACTTGAAAAGGTTCCTTATGTTTTAGATAAACAGATTGAAACTGAAGATATTCGGGCAGTTTATAAATCAAGGAAACAGGCTTTAAATAATCTTGTCGTTATTGATAAAGAAAATGGAGGGAAGGCAGATGCATTAAATGCGGGCTTAAATGTTGCTGAAGGAGACTACTTTATTTCTATTGATGTGGATTCGATTATTGATCCATATGCCCTGCAAAAGATGGTTAAACCTTTCTTGCAAGGTAACAAAGGCCGACAGGTTATTGCTGTTGGAGGTGTTATCCGTTTGGCTAATTCCTGTGAAATTCAGGATGGTCAGTTAGTGAGTGTTGACCTGCCGAAGAAGATGCTTCCATTTTTCCAGGTTTTGGAATATGACCGTTCTTTCTTAATGGGACGTATGGGGTGGAGCCGCTTAAATGGGTTACTTATTATTTCTGGCGCACTAGGACTTTTTGATAAAGATATCGTGATTGAATGTGGAGGATATCACAAAAATACAGTTGGTGAGGATATGGAAATAGTTGTAAGGATGAGGCGGTATATGGAAGAGCAAAAACGAAAATATAAAGTTGAATATGTAGCAGAACCTCTCTGTTGGACAGAAGGCCCTTCAACCTTAAGTACATTTGTTCGCCAACGGAACAGGTGGACCCGGGGTACAATTGAAACCTTGTTTTCTCATTGGAAAATTTTCTTTAATCCTAAATATAAATTAATGGGAATGGTTGCTCATCCATATTGGGTGTTTTTCGAATGGTTAGCACCTATTCTTGAATTCCTGGGAATACTGTATTTTATTGTTATCGCAGTTCTTGGATTTGCAAACTGGACGTATTTCTTTATCATTCTTTTCTTTGTTTACTTCTTTTCTGTTGCCTTTACGGCTTATGCGATTTTGTACGACCATATCGCATTGTATTCTTATAAAAAGAAATCGATGGTGATGAAGCAGTTATTATTCGCATTTTTTGAACCATTTGTTTACCATCCACTTGTGTTGTACTCGGCCATAAAAGGGAATTTTGATTATTTCATTCTTAGAAAAAGGAGTTGGGGGCATATGAAACGAGTTGGTTTAAATAACTTTAATAAGAAAAAGCAAAAGTAAAATCAGTATAAAAGTTTAAGGTAAAAAGGTGGTTTAATCGGTAGAAGAGGTATAGATTAAACCATCTTTTTTTTCCATATTATTCCATTTTGATTCGTTTTTTGCATTGGCTACATTTGAGACCACACATTAATCTGTATTGAATGAAAGAGTCTGATCAATCGATATTTAAGAATCAGAGTTTATATATAATTTTTTCAGTCACTCTTGTGTCAGTGATGGGAGTTGCAAGTATAACTCCTGCTTTTCCTTCAATAATTAAATACTTTCAAATTACGACTCAGCAAGTAGGTTGGTTAATTGCTGCATTTACATTGCCGGGCATTTTCTTAACTCCGGTTATGGGAATTCTGGCTGATCGGGTTGGGCGGAAGGTGATCCTGATCCCTTCACTTTTCCTATTTGGTTTGGCTGGATTTTCGTGTGTTTTTGTCAGGGATTTTGAGTTCTTACTTGGCCTGAGATTTATTCAGGGAATTGGGGCAAGTTCTTTAGCGACAATAAACTTAACCTTGATTGGAGATATTTTTACAGGTGAAAAACGAGTTGCTGCAATGGGGTATAATGCGAGTGTTTTAAGTATAGGTACTGCTTCATACCCAAGCATTGGAGGACTGCTTAGTGTTTCGGCCTGGTATTATGTGTTTGTGTTGCCACTGCTGGCTATACCACTTGGTATATTTGTTTATTTTGGGTTGAATAATCCGGAGCCTAAAAATGGGTTGAGACTGAAAACGTATTTTGCCAATGTGTGGCTGGCTGTTAATAAGCCTGTGGTATGGGGATTGTTTTTCTCCAATATCTTATTGTTTTTTATTCTTTATGGTTCATATCTTACTTATTTCCCAATTTTGTTGGAGGAACGATTTAACGCAGATTCGGTTGTTATTGGAGGTGCAATGTCTGTAATGTCTTTGGTGACAGCGGTTACTTCATCTCAACTTTCAAATATAAATCGTTTAATGAGTGGCCGGAATCTTTTGCTTTTAGCAACTTCTTTTTACTTTATCTCGATGCTTTTAATCTCAAATGCCTATGGTTGGGGATTTATTATTACCGGGATAATGGTTTTTGGTTTTGGTCATGGAATTCTTATCCCAACGATACAGACCATGTTGGTTGGTTTATCTTCAATTCAGGAACGTGCTGCATTTATGTCATTAAACTCAATGGTTCTTCGTATTGGGCAAACTATTGGGCCTCTTTTAGTCGGGCTGTTTTACGCATTTGGCGGGATGCAGGCTTCATTTCTTGGTGGAGCAAGTGTTGCTGTTGTGATGTTTCTTATTATCCTCTTTTTAGTGAGAAAGTCAACGATGGATTAAGAATATAATTGGCTTATGGTTTTTTATTGACCTTATAAATAATGTGTTTGCATTTAAGTGGAGTACAGGTAAAAAAAAGCCGGATTAACCGGCTTTTTTTTTTTTTTATTCTTCAATGATGACAATTTTTTCAATTAAATCTCCTTGTCTGATATCATCAATAACATCCAGTCCTTCGTAAACTTTACCAAAGCAAGTGTGGTTTCTGTCTAAGTGAGCAGTGTTTTCTCGGCTATGACAAATGAAAAATTGGGAGCCACCTGTATTTCTTCCTGCATGTGCCATGGATAAAACACCTCTGTCATGATATTGGTTGTTTCCATCTAATTCACATTTAATAGAGTATCCGGGGCCACCGGCACCTGTTCCGTCAGGACAACCACCTTGGATTACAAAGTTTGGGATTACACGGTGAAAGGTTAATCCGTCGTAAAAACCTTCCTTCGAAAGTTTAATGAAATTTGCAACAGTTCCCGGAGCATCTTCCTCGTAGAAGTTCACTTTCATTAATCCTTTGCTGGTATAAATTTCAGCTTTTTTCATGTTTTATAATTGATATGTTTATGGCTACAAAAGTACAAATTTGTTCAGTGTTCAGAAACACATGAATTTTGTGAATCATTTTCACTTTTCATGACAAATCTATTTTGAAATCATTTTTTGAATACCGAAATTAATCCAATACAAAATTTATTATGTCATGGTAAAATCGGTTAATCAATTTATTGAAGATTTTATGGGCTATGTTAAAGCTCGTGATCCGTATCAGTATGAATTTCATCAGGCTGTTCATGAAGTTGTTGAGTCATTGGCACCTTTCCTGTTGGAGAATCCCAAATACATCAAAACAAATATTCTGGAGCGTTTGGTTGAGCCTGAACGTGTTATTCATTTTCGTGTTCCCTGGGTTGATGATATGGGCAATGTGCATGTAAATCGCGGGTTTCGTGTCGAAATGAATTCTGCAATTGGCCCCTATAAAGGTGGATTGAGATTTCACCCTACAGTAAACCTGAGCATCATGAAGTTTTTGGCATTTGAGCAGGTCTTTAAAAATAGCCTAACAAGTTTGCCAATGGGAGGAGGAAAAGGAGGCTCAGATTTCGATCCTAAGAATAAGTCTGATCAGGAAGTGATGCGTTTTTGTCAAAGCTTTATGACTGAGCTTTATCGTCATATTGGGCCTAACACAGATGTACCTGCAGGTGATATTGGTGTTGGAGGACGGGAAATTGGCTATTTGTTTGGGCAATATAAACGTTTGCGAAATGAGTTTACAGGAGTGCTTACTGGTAAAGGTATCGAATGGGGTGGGAGTCTTATTCGTCCGGAAGCAACAGGATATGGAACGGTCTATTTTGCAAAAGAAATGATGGGCTCTCAGGGAGAGTCAATAGAAGGCAAAATTGTTGCTATCTCTGGTTCTGGAAATGTGGCTCAGTATGCGGCACAAAAAGTTATTGAATTGGGAGGAAAGGTAGTGACTCTTTCTGATTCCAGTGGAGCGATTTATGCCCCTGATGGTATTGATTCTGAAAAACTGGAATATATATTCCAGTTGAAAAATATTCAACGTGGACGAATTAAGGAATATGCCGAAAAATACAATTGCCAGTATTTTGAAGGAGGACGCCCCTGGTCTGTAAAATGTGACGTGGCCTTGCCATGTGCTACTCAAAATGAGATTGAATTGGAAGATGCAATTTCCTTGTTGAAAAACGGATGTAGTATTGTTGCGGAGGGAGCGAATATGCCATGTACCCCTGAGGCAATTCATGAATTCCAAAAGGCAAAGATATTGTATGCACCGGGTAAAGCTGCAAATGCTGGTGGCGTTGCTGTTTCTGGTTTAGAAATGACGCAAAACAGTATGCGCTTAAATTGGACAAGGGAGGAAGTAGATGACCGCTTGCATGTGATTATGAAAACGATTCATGCTGCCTGCGTCAAATATGGGACAAAGCCGGATGGTTGGGTTGATTATGTAGATGGGGCAAATATTGGTGGTTTTGTAAAAGTGGCTTCAGCAGTACTCGCTCAGGGAGTTGTATAATATAATAATTGTATAACATTGAAAAGGGACAGCGGACTTTTTAAATAGTTCGCTGTTCTTTTTTTATAGGAATTATCATTAAGATAATATTACAAGTTAAGTGCTCTGAAAGAATAGTTTTTACTTTGTAGTAAAAACCTATTTTATGTTGATTGATACTCACTCACATATATATGCTGAAGATTTTATAGATGACTTAGATGAGGTTGTTAAACGAGCATACGAGAATAATATTCGCAAAATAGTATTACCAAATATTGATAGTTCCTCAATAAAACGAATGCTAGATTTAACTGATTCATATCCACAGGTTTGTTTCCCGTTAATGGGGTTGCATCCTACATCGGTAAATGCTGATTATATGGAAGAACTTGAGTTAGTTGAGTTTTGGCTTGATAAACGAAAGTTTTATGGCATTGGTGAAATAGGGATCGATTTATATTGGGATAAAACTTTCCTGAAAGAACAAACGATGGCCTTTCGAATACAACTACAAATGGCAAAAAAGCATAAGTTGCCGGTTGTTATTCATGTTCGGGAGTCTTTTGATGAAGTATACTCTGTATTAAAAGAAGAAGGAGAAGGACTGACTGGTGTGTTTCATAGTTTTACAGGAACATTGGAGCAGGCAGAAAAGGTAATTGATATGGGTTTTAAAATCGGTGTTAATGGAATAGTGACATTCAAAAACAGTGGTTTGGATAAGGTTATTAAAAATATTGATCTCAGTCATATTTTATTAGAAACAGATGCCCCATATTTGACACCAACTCCTTTTCGGGGTAAAAGAAATGAAAGTTCATATTTAATATATGTCGCACAAAAAGTGGCGGAGGTGTACAACGTTTCTGTAAGTGAGATTGGAAGTATAACAACTCGCAATGCTGAGCTGCTTTTTGATATTTAGAAGGGATACAATTGAATGAATCTAGTAAAAATGCAGTCTGAAAAACCATATATATTAATAATATATACGGGTGGTACAATTGGAATGGCTCAAAAAGAAGATGCGTTAAGCCCGGTAAATTTTAACCAAATCTTGGATGAGGTTCCCGAATTAAGTCGTTTGGGATATAACCTGGACGCTATTGCATTTGATCCTCCTTTGGATTCATCAGACATGTCTCCTGGGGTTTGGAGTAAGCTGGCGATGATTATTTACAATAATTATTTACTTTTTGATGGTTTTGTTGTTTTGCATGGGACGGATACCATGGCTTATTCTGCATCTGCCTTAAGTTATATGTTGCAAAATCTTGATAAACCTGTTGTTTTTACCGGATCACAACTTCCGATTGGAGTATTTAGAACAGATGGGAAAGAAAATCTGATTACATCAATAGAGATTGCTGCTGCAAAAATTGATGGAAACCCAATTGTCCCGGAAGTATGTATTTATTTTGATTTTAAATTGACAAGGGGAAACAGAACGAGTAAAAGACATGCTGATCATTTTAGTGCATTTCATTCTCCCAATTATCCTCTTCTGGCAAAGGCTGGTGTGGATATAAAATATTTTCGGGAAGAAATTATTTATCCCGAAAAAACTGATTCATTGAAGATTGCAACTGATTTTGATGAGAATGTTGTAATTATTAAGATTTTCCCAGGGATGAATCGCACTATATTTGAGCACATTATTAATACTCCAGGATTAAAAGGAATTGTTCTTGAGACTTTTGGGTCGGGAAATGTGCCAGTCTTTCCATGGTTTATGGATACTATAAAGTCTGCGGTTCAAAAAGGAATATATATAGTTAATGTGTCTCAGTGTGAAGGAGGTACAGTTAAAATGGGACGCTATCAGTCAAGTCATGATATAATGAATGCAGGAGTAATTAGTGGTGCAGATATGACAACCGAAGCTGCCGTTACAAAGTTAATGTTTTTGCTTGGACAAGGATTTAACGATGAAAAAATGAAGCTTCAGATGAATAAAAGTATCTGTGGTGAAATAAGTGGGTAGCATATTTTTTTTTCCCAATTTTTTTGTAATTTGCAGCCCTGAAAAATTTCGGTGCCTGAAATCTTTGGAGAGGTGCAGGAGTGGCTGAACTGGCACGCCTGGAAAGCGTGTGTACCCCTAAAGGGTACCGAGGGTTCGAATCCCTCTCTCTCCGCGGGTAGTCGGAGAAAATGATAAAAGTTGATTTTGAAAATGGGTTGGAATTGATTTTCTTTATCCAATCAGAATAAATAACAAATAGTATATAGTTTATAAATTAAAAAGATTACTAATTAAAATTAAAACCAATGATGAAAAAACTATTTGCGTTTATAGCAGTTCTAGGGATGCTCTTTATGGGAGCGTCGAACTACGCCGTTGCTCAGGATCAAGTAGAGGAAGCAACAACTGAAGAAGTGTCAGCTCCTGTTGTTGACGAATTTTCAGGTGATGTTGAAGAAGAAGCAGCTGCTGCTGCAGAAGAAGGACAGTCATTACACAGTCAGTTGAAGCAAAAATTTATTGAAGGTGGTGCAGACTTTATGTCTTTCGTGTTGATCTGTTTGATTTTAGGTCTTGCAATGGCTCTTGAAAGAGTAATTTACCTAAACCTTTCAACAAGTAATAACAAAAAACTATTAGTTAAAGTTGAAGAAGCTTTAGCTGAAGGTGGTATTGAAGCTGCAAAAGAAGTTTGTCGTAACACTCGCGGTCCTGTAGCAAGTATTTTCTTCCAAGGTCTTGACCGTTCTGAAGAAGGTATCGATGTAGTAGAAAAAACAGTTGTTGCATACGGTGGTGTACAAGCTGGTTTGTTAGAAAAAGGATTAAGCTGGTTGGCATTGTTTATTGCATTGGCTCCTATGCTTGGTTTCATGGGTACTGTAATCGGTATGATTGAAGCATTCGATGCTATTGAGGTAGCTGGTGATATTAGCCCTTCATTGGTAGCTGGTGGTATTAAAGTTGCTTTGATTACAACTGTATCTGGTCTTGTAGTAGCAATTATTCTTCAGATTTTCTACAACTATTGTGTTGCAAAAATTGACAGTATTGTAAACAGCATGGAAGATGCGTCTATTTCTCTAATTGATATCTTAGTAAAACACAATCTTAAAAAATAATTGAACTATGAAAGTTGAAAAAGTATTAAACATTATGATGTGGGTACTTTTGGCTGTTTCTGCGGTTCTGATTGTGTCTTTAATGTCAAATATTGGAGAAGATTCAGATCCTACAATGGGAAGTTGGATTAACACCAACCTTTCATGGACATACATCTTGTTGTTATTAACAACAGGTGTGGCAGTCATAGGTGCATTGATTCACACATTTTCAAGTAAAGAAGCTGCTAAAAAAGGTTTGACTGCAGTGGTTTTTGCCGCTGTTTTAGTCGGAATATCTTATGCATTCGCTTCTGATGCAATTCCACAATTTTATGGAGTTGAAGATTACGTTGCTGATGGAAGTTTAACAAATACAATTGCAAAATGGATTGATACAACGCTTATCGCTACGTATCTTCTAATTGGATTAGTTATTGTAGCAACAATTGTTTCGTCAGTATCTCGTATTTTTAAATAATTCATTTATCGTGTGTTAAATTAATAAACAGGGAAAAACTAATTATGGCAAAAAAAACACCTGAAGTACCCGCAACATCTTTGGCCGATATTGCCTTTATGTTGCTGATCTTTTTCCTGGTAACAACCACGATGGATGTGGACAGCGGTTTGGAACGTAGACTTCCACAAATGGCTCCTCCCCAACAGGAGAATGATGATACTCCACCAATTAAAGAACGTAACGTTCTGGTTGTTTTGGTAAATAAAAATAACCAGTTGTTGGTAGAGGATCAAGTTTCGCAGATTAGTGATCTTCGTGAAAAAGCGAAAGAATTTATGCAAAACCCTGCTGATGCCGAAAACTTACCAGAGAAGGACTATAAAGAAGTCCCTTATTTTGGTGAAGTTGGTATCACTAAGGGAGTAATTTCTCTTCGTAATGACGAAGGAACAAAATACGGAACCTACATTGCTGTTCAAAACGAATTGGTTGCTGCCATTAACGAATTAAGAGAAGAATTGTCCAGAGCTCAATTTGGCAAATCTTTCGAAGAGCTTGCTGTTGATCAGCAAGATGCGATAAAAGAAATTTATCCATCTAAGATCTCAGAAGCTGAACCTAAAAGAGCAGGAGGGAACTAATATATGTCAAAGTTTAGAAATAGTAATAATAAAGAATTACCACCGATATCTACATCATCATTGCCTGATATCGTGTTCATGTTGTTATTCTTCTTTATGGCGAGTACAACTATGAGGGAGGTAACTTTGAAAGTAAAAGTAACCGTTCCTGAAGCTACAGAGCTTTCTAAATTAGCGAAAAAGTCACTGGTTAGTTATATCTATATCGGTGAGCCTCATAATCAATATCAGGGACAGTTTGGTAATGAGCCACGTATTCAGTTAAATGATCAATTTTCTCAGGTATCTGATATTCCTGACTATATTGAAGCTGAACGCGCTGCTCGTGACGAAGCCGAAGTTCCTCAGATGATTACATCTCTAAAAGTAGATGAAAACTGTACGATGGGTATTGTGTCTGATGTGAAACAAGAATTAAGACGTGTTTCTGCATTGCACATAAACTATTCATCACGCAAAAAAGCTACTTCAAACTAGGAAAGATTAATCTCTACAATATAAAGAAACCGGATCATGAAAATGAATCCGGTTTTTTTATGCCGTATATTTTGTTGTATTTTAAGTTTAGCCTTTAGATATTAATTTCCGGTCTAGAGAGAATCTGTTTCTTAATATATAAAATGAAGAAATGATTTACTATTTTCGATGTAAATTCACAATTATACAGGAAAAATGTAAAACTTAAGATTATGAGTAAAGGAAAACCCAAAAAGATTGGAATCTTAACTGCAGGTGGTGATTGTCCTGGTTTGAATGCAGCAATACGAGGGGTCGGGAAAACAGCTATTGTTGAATATGGAATGGAAGTAATTGGATTTAATGCTGGATATTCAGGATTGATAGAAAAGGATTATATTGAACTTAAAGAATCGATGTTGTCCGGAATTTTAACTCTTGGAGGTACAATTTTAGGTACATCTAGAGAGAAACCATACAAAATTGTGAAAGGTGAGGATAATGATAAACCGGAATTGATTAAGCAAAATTATAATGATTTAGGCTTGGATGCAGTTGTATGCATTGGAGGTAATGGAACAATGAAAACAGCAAACAGGCTGCATGAAGAAGGCTTAAATGTTATTGGAATACCAAAAACAATTGACAACGATGTTTGGGGTACAGATATAACTTTTGGTTTTGATTCTGCTTTGCAGATTGCCACAGAAGCTGTTGACCGCTTACACACAACTGCAAACTCACATCAACGTGTGATGATTATTGAGGTTATGGGGCATCATGCCGGATGGATTGCTTTATATGCCGGAATGGCTGGTGGAGGAGACATCATTATTGTTCCTGAACTTGAGTATAATATTCGTTCAGTTTGTAAAAAAATTGAAGAACGATATGAGAGTAATAAACCGTATTCTATTGTTGTTGTGGCCGAAGGAATTAAACATCCAAAGAATATTTCAGCTGCCAGACATATTTCTGAAGCAATTCAAACATACACTGGTCTTGAAACACGGGAAACAGTTTTAGGATACGTGCAAAGAGGAGGTAGTCCTAGCCCAATGGACAGAATACTCGCAACTCGTTATGGCGCATTTGCCGCTGAATGTATCGCAGATGGATGTTTTGGTACAATGGTAGCAATGAAAAACAATCAATTAACAACTGTTCCTCTTGATGAGATCAGTGATAAATTGAGCTTGGTAACCTCTGATCATCCACTGGTTCAAAAAGCACGAAGAATGGGTGTTTCTTTTGGTGATGAATATCTAACTTAATAACGAAGAGTTTTAGATAAGAAGATACACAAGAAAGCCCTCAAGCAAATTCTAATAAAAGTTTGATTGAGGGCTTTCTTAATTAAAATATTTAAAATGTAGATATTTTTATTTCATTATAACATTGGCATTAAACCTGAAGCCAATACCATGTAAATTGATAATTTTAATACTAGAATCAGCTTTAAGGTATTTGCGTAATCTTGAGATAAATACATCTAAGCTACGTCCTAGGTAATAATCATCAGACCCCCATACATTTTTAAGAATCTCAGATCTGCTTAAAACGGTATTGGGATGTTCACAAAAGTATTTTAAAAGTTCTGCTTCTTTATAAGTGAGTATCCTTTTGTCGTCTTTGTGTTGCAGGGTTAAGTTGTCGAAATAGAAATCAAAATCTCCAACCTGACAATTTGTTATTTCAGGATTGCTTTCATCACTGCCAAGACTTCTTTTTAAAAAGACCCGGATACGCATTAACAACTCATCCATGCTAAATGGCTTGGTAATGTAATCGTCTCCACCCAGTTCAAAACCATTGATTTTGTCTTCAGTCATTGACTTGGCTGTTAAAAACAAAATGGGGATTGCCTGATTGTTTTCCCGAACTTTTTTTGCTAAAGAAAAACCATCAAGTTTGGGTAACATTACATCAAACAAGCAAAGGTCGAACTCATTTTTTTGAAATGACTGAAAGGCCTTTTCTCCATCTTCAACAGATGTAACAACATATCCAGCCTCTTCCAAATTATCTCTAATGATAAAGTTTAACGTTTTATCATCTTCAACTAAAAGAATTTTTTTGCCTCTGTATTCCATGTTATTCAGGGATTGTTATTATAAAGATACTGCCTTTTGCTGAATTGTCATTAACTTCTATTTTCCAACCATGTCGATTGACAATTTTTTTTACGTAATCAAGCCCCAAACCAAATCCTTTAACATTGTGAATATCTCCGGTTGGGATACGGAAAAAACGATTGAAAATTTTCTTGCGATATTCTTTTGGAATGCCAATTCCATTGTCTTCAATATAAATTTCTGTTTTTTTCTTTTTCTTTAAAACTTTGAGTTTAACCGATGGTGTCTCATCACTATATTTAAAAGCATTATCCAAGATATTAAAGATGATATTTGAAAAATGGAGTTTGTCTGCATCTATTTTAATAATTGTTTCGGGAATATCTAACTCTAATTTGTATTCATCCCCGTTTTGGCTGGCTCTAAAATCAGCAACAGTTTTCTCCAGGAATTCGTTTAAATCAATGTTTTCTTTATCAAGTTGAATAACTTGCTTTTGAATACTTGCCATTTGAAGTACTTTTTCAACTTGTAGAGATAAGCGATTTGTCTGTTCTCCAATAATTCGAGAATATTCAACAAGTCTTTTGGGATGATCAATAATATGAGGATCTGCTATCACTTTAGATGAGAGATCTATTGCGGAAATAGGTGTTTTAAACTCATGTGTAAGATTATTTATAAAGTTCTTTTGAATTTCACTTAACCGACGTTGTTTAAAGATCACATATAAAGTGTAACCAAAAAATAGAATAACGATTAGTAGAAAACCATTTACCCAGTACCAGGCACTTATTTGACTGTTGTAATATTGTGACCGATTAGGGAAGGTTACACCAAAATAATAAGTGTATTTATTGGAAACTGGCATAATTCCACTTTTTTCTTCTTTTATTCGTTGTTTATAGTGACTTTCAAAAAAAACATCCTCCATCGTACATCCTTGATCAGGATCATTACTAATTTCATCTCCATTGTTTTCATTGTCTCTGTATACCATTTGTTTGGTTTCACAATCATAAATGGCATAAGTAAAATCAATGTCAATATTGGCTTTTTTAAGCTCATCTGTTAAAAAATGCTCTAGTAGAAATGGATTTATTTCGTCATTGACATTAACAATGTAGTAGTTGTTGGAAATCTGATCGATAGCTCCATCTATATCAATATTATTTGCATAACCATTGGTTCTTGTATTATAATTCACTAATTCCTGAGCTACATTCTTTAGGGCATTTGTTGTCGAATCATGAAACTTTCGTTCATTAATATCTACTGTGCTTTTTAAGAAAAAGAACTGTATTAGTATTATCCCTAAAACGGATAACGTTGCTAAAATAATAACTACTCTAATCGAATTTCTTCCCATTTCATACTCCTTAACTGATTGAAAACAAAGCTAGTGATTGTTTTGTTTTAGAAATCAGTCGTTAACAATTCGTTAACAAAACTTTATTGCAATTAACAAGCTTTCGTATGGCGCTTTCGTAATTTTGCATTTAGATGTATATAATGTAATTTCGAGTTGGATTTCATTAGATCGTAAAATTTTAAATTATGAAACAAAAGATACTTTTCCTTGTCTTGTTGTGCTTCTCTATTGTTACAATTTCCAATGCACAGGCCAAAATTGAATTTGAAACTTTAGAACATGATTTTGGGAAATTTAAAGAGGAAGCAGGAGTTCAGTCTATTAACTTTGATTTTGTAAACACGGGAAACAGTCCGTTGATATTAAGCAATGTACAGGCATCTTGTGGTTGCACAACGCCAGAGTGGACTCAGCAACCAATTGCTCCCGGACAAAGCGGTTTTATTAAAGTTAGCTATAACCCGGCAAACAGACCTGGAACATTTAATAAAACTGTTACTGTTACATCCAATAGTGAAGTGCCAAGAACAATATTACGCATAAAAGGAAATGTAGAACAAAGGGAAAGGACAATTGCTGAGTTATACCCTCGTGAAATCGGACCTATTCGTGCAAAAACAAACCATATTGCCTTCACAAAAATCAAGGAAAATGAAGTTCTAACAGATAGCCTTGAAATTGTAAATGATACTGATGCCGCAGTTTCTCTTGATTTCAAAACTCCTCCTTCTCATTTAACTGTTAGCGTTGAGCCATCAACTCTGCAGCCGAAACAAAAAGGATATGTTATTGTAACATATGATGCATCAAAAATGAATACTTATGGTTATGTAATGCATCGTATTTATATGAATATTGATGGAAAGTCAAGCTATCAGAACTCAATTGGTGTATCTGCAACAATTGAAGAAGACTTCTCAATATTAACCGCAGAAGAATTAGCAAATTCGCCAGTAGTTTCTTTTAATGCAGAAAGCTATGATTTTGGTGATATTAAACAAGGAGAAACTGTTGAATATACTTTTCAAATGAAGAATACAGGGAAAAGAGATTTAATCATTCGTAATGTAAAAACTTCTTGCGGCTGTACAGCTGTAACCCCTGAAAAGAAAGTGATTGGTGCCAATGAAACTGTACCATTAAAAGTTGTTTTCAATTCAACGGGGAAAAGAGGGAAACAAAACAAAGCAATTACGATTATTACAAATGATCCCAAGAACCCAACCAGTATTTTAAGGGTTTCTTCAAATGTACAAACGGATAGCTAAAAAATATTAACTTTATATTTTATTAAGCCGCTCATATTTTGAAGCGGCTTTCTTTTTTAATAATTGGTGAAGTTTTACCTTCGTAAAAATTTTTCACAATGATTGTAGATAAGGACCATGAACACCCTGAAAATGAAGAAAAATATAAAGGGTTAGCAGTGAATAGCGGAATAGAACAACCTGAAGCATTTAGTCAAAGCTCAATCGATCGCTTTTTGAAAAAACGTAAAAAAAAGCTTCGTTCGGTTGATGAGTATGTGAATGGAATTCTTGACGGGAATATTACAATATTAAGTCAGGCCGTTACTTTAATTGAAAGTTCTAAAAAAGAACACCAGGATATTGCACAGCAAATTATTTTAAAATGTTTGCCGCATAGTGGTAAATCAATTCGCATAGGAATTACCGGAGTTCCCGGAGTAGGTAAGAGTACATTTATAGAGTCGATGGGGAAGTACATTACTACTCAAGGGCACAAACTTGCTGTTTTGGCAATTGACCCAAGTAGTGAACGAACCAAAGGCAGTATTTTGGGCGATAAAACACGGATGGAAGAACTTTCGGGTGATCCAAATGCATATATTCGTCCTTCTCCATCTGCCGGCTCTCTTGGAGGTGTAGCACGAAAAACACGAGAAACGATAATTCTGTGTGAGGCTGCTGGTTTTGATACGATTTTTATTGAAACAGTTGGTGTGGGACAAAGTGAAACGATGGTGCATTCCATGGTCGATTTCTTTTTGCTATTAATGCTGGCTGGTGCCGGTGATGAGTTGCAGGGAATTAAACGAGGTATCATGGAAATGGCAGATGCGATTACTATCAACAAAGCTGATGGCGATAATATCAATCGTGCTGAAATGGCTAGAGTACAATACATGAATGCTCTTCATCTTTTCCCTCCAACAGAATCTGGATGGGAACCTAAAGTACTTACTTGCTCAGCCATTAAGAAAAATGGAATTGATGATGTTTGGAAGACAATCAATGAATATATAAGCAAGACAAATAATGATGGCTTTTTTCAACATAAAAGAAACGAACAGTCTAAGTTCTGGATGTATGAGACAATTAATGATCAACTGAAAAGTGATTTCTATAATAACCCGGAAATAAAACAACTAATTTCAAAAATGGAAGAGGATGTTTTGAACGAAAGGCTAAGTTCATTTGTTGCAGCTAAAGAATTATTGGATACATATTATGGCTATCGTAAGAAATAATTATGTATTTTGAAGGACTTTTCACGAAATAAATGAAATAAAGATGATTAAAATGAAGAATTTCGGTTTTATCTTAATTATGCTGCTTGCGATGGCAAGTTGTCAAACAAATTCTACGAGTTATTCTGTCTCTGGAAACATTGAAGGTCTGGATTCAGGAACAATTTACCTGGTAAAAGCAGTTAATGGAGAAGCTGTTGTTGAAGATTCATCAGCAGTGAATGCTGGGAATTTTTCTTTTGAGGGTGAAGCTCCAATCCCGGAGATGTTTTACCTGCGTTTAAATGAAAGTGATTATTTCACTCAGTTTTTTCTTGAGAACGGAGATATAAATGTTGCAGCAAAAAAAGACAGCCTAAGTATGGCTAAAGTATCCGGTAGTCCTGCAAATGATTTATTAAACGAATATTTGGCCGAACTTAGTAGTGTGAATGATCAATTGCTTGCTCTCCAACAAGAATATACACAGGCAGCAGCCTCTGGAGATAATAGTGAAGTGGAACGCATTCAGATTGAATATCAAGTTGCAAGTGAGGATATGGTTAAGTTTGTAAAAAACTTTGTTACTGAAAATAATAGTTCCGTTGTTGCTCCTTTTTTAACGCTTTCAGTCTTGGTCGATCAGCTAGACTATAATGAATTAGAGCCTTTAGTAGCTAACTTTTCTCCTGAATTGGATGTAACTCTGTATATGCAGGAACTGAAAAGTGTCATTGAAGAGCAGGCAGCAACAGCAATTGGTGCAATAGCTCCTGATTTTACTCAAAATGATCCGGATGGAAACCCTATTACTTTATCTTCATTACGTGGGAAATATGTGTTGATTGATTTCTGGGCAGCATGGTGTCAACCTTGTCGTCAGGAAAATCCTAATGTTGTTGCAAATTACAATAAGTTTAAAGACAAAGGTTTTGATGTTATTGGTGTTTCATTAGATCAGGATAAAGATTCCTGGTTGGCTGCCATTAAAGAAGATAATCTAACATGGAACCATGTTTCAGACCTTCAGTACTGGAACAATGCAGTAGCTCGTCAGTATGGTGTTAATTCAATTCCTCATTCAATTCTTTTGGACAAAGAAGGACGGATTATAGCAAAAAACCTTCGGGGTGACGCATTAGGGGGAAAATTAGCAGAACTGATGCCTTAACGATAGTTTTATAATTCATATCTCAAATTAAATATTGAGCCGACTTTTATTGTCGGCTTTTTTATGCTTATTGCTGTAATATTATGTTTTGTATCTGTTGTTTTGAAGAACATTTTCAACTCTAAACTGTTTTCTTTAAAGTTGATTATAAAAAAACAATAATATATGAGTTACGATGTATTAGTCATAGGTAGTGGTCCTGGTGGTTATGTTGCTGCAATAAGGGCTGCCCAACTCGGAATGAAAGTAGGAGTAGTCGAGAAAGAAAACCTGGGAGGCATTTGCCTAAACTGGGGATGTATTCCTACCAAATCGTTATTAAAAAGTGCCCAGGCTTACGAATATGCCGTTCATGCTGCGGATTACGGAGTTTCAATTTCAGGTGAGGTTAAGCCTGATTTTGAAGCAATGGTAAAACGTAGTAGGGGACTGGCAGAAGGTATGAGTAGAGGGATTCAATTTTTATTTAAGAAAAATAAGATAGAAGTTATTAATGGTTTTGGTCGTTTATCAGGTAAAGGAAAAGTTGAGGTTACTGATGAAAAAGGAGAAAAGACTGAACATGAGGCAAAACACATAATACTTGCAACTGGGGCACGTTCGCGTGAATTGCCAAACTTACAGCAAGACGGAGAAAAAGTGATTGGTTACCGTCAGGCAATGACTCTGCCCAAACAACCTAAATCAATGGTTGTTGTTGGCTCCGGTGCAATTGGTAGCGAGTTTGCATATTTTTATCAGTCTATAGGAACTGATGTGACTTTGGTTGAGTATCTGCCAAATGTCGTTCCAAACGAAGATGAAGAAGTTTCAAAAACGCTGGAACGTTCTTTTAAAAAGATGAAGATGAAAGTACTTACTGCTGCTTCGGTAGAGTCGGTTGATACGAGTGGAAAACTTTGCCAGGTAACTGTGAAAACAAAAAAAGGAGAGGAAAAGATTGAGGCTGAAATTGTTCTTTCGGCTGTTGGTATTGCTCCAAATATTGAAAATATTGGTTTGGAAGAAGTCGGCGTTGAAGTTGAAAAAGGAAAGATCAAAGTTGATGATTTTTACCGTACAAATATTGAAGGTGTTTATGCTATTGGAGATATCGTTCACGGACCTGCATTGGCACATGTTGCGTCAGCTGAAGGCATTGCCTGCGTTGAAAAAATTGCCGGATTAAATCCGCAACCTGTTGATTATGGAAACATCCCCGGTTGTACATACACTATTCCTGAAGTTTCTTCGGTGGGTATGACAGAAAAACAGGCTAAGGAAGCTGGCTATGATATAAAAGTGGGTAAGTTCCCATATTCAGCCAGTGGTAAGGCAAGTGCTGCCGGACAAAAAGAAGGTTTTGTAAAACTTGTTTTTGATTCGAAATACGGAGAATTACTCGGAGCACACATGATTGGTGGAAACGTAACAGAAATGGTTGCAGAACTTGTTGTTGCTAAGAAATTGGAAATTACTGGACATGAACTTATCAAATCTATTCATCCACACCCAACCATGAGCGAAGCCATTATGGAAGCTGCTGCTGCTGCCTACGATGAGGTGATTCATTTATAGAAAAGAAAAATATATGATTATTATTGAGGGTATCACTTTTGTGTGATGCCCTCAGTTTGTTTATGCATTGTCAATAGAAAGAAAACAAGTATATAATATATGTTATTAAATATATAAGCGCAAGATGATGTATTATGTATAAAAGAATAAATTAGTGTGATCAATTCGTTCCTTTAAAATAGCTATCCAGAAAAAACAGCCATCCTTGTCCATTTTTATCTTATAGATAATTGTATCGATTTTAATCCTCTTTGTCTGGCGAATTATATTTTAGTTCGGTCATTTTAAACTTTAAGGGACCCGAAAATGAAATCTAAAAAATTGAAACCATTATTAATTCTGTTGTTATTACTTCCTTTAAGCATAACTATTTTGGGAACAGGATGCGAAAAAGATGAAATAACCTCTAGTAAATCTAGATTTATTGGGAAATGGGTTGAGCAGGAATCTTTTACGGATGGTATTTGTGACACCATTATATTTAAAGAAGATAATACCATTGAACTATACATTCCAATTCAAGAATGGACTTATAGTTTCCCGTCATCTAATACAATAGAGTTTGTCAATCCTTCTAGCCTTCTGAGTCGAAAATGTCATTTCATATTTAATCGTAAAAATGAACTTACTATTTTCAATTTTTATGATAGAACGATTACATTAGAAATAAAGGATATAACTTTTGAAAGAATTAATTGATATGAAAGGCCTAAAAACGAAAAGCGTGGCAACTTGCTATTAATCCAATACTCATTTTTTCTAGTACCTATAAAAAAGATCCGACCTGTATTTAGGCCGAATCCTTTTCTTTCAAAAATAAATAAAATACCGAACTGATTGTTTCTATTCTCCGTTATTCAATGGATTTGAGACTTTTCCAATAAATAATATAGAGTTTGTATCTTTTTCACGTATCGTAAATACAAATGGATGGTCAACATTGAAAATTTCCGGATCATTTTCCCTGACTTTAAACGTAGTTCCGGTAACTGCTGCTGCCTCTGTCCCTTCTTCATCAACTTTTATGTACGATTTGTGTTTGATCGTAGAGATGTATATTGGCTCATCTGTGATTAAAGAGAAATTAGCTTTTACAGGAGAGAAAGCATCTTCCATCCCCAGATATTTGAGATTATCTGATAAGCTGTTTTCGTAAGCAAATTCAAACTTAGGAAGTAGAACTACTTTGTCGGTTTTATCCATGTTGCTTGTCCAGTTTGCTAAATTTTCACAGCTGATGCTGTTGGCGACTTCGTTTGCGGAGTAGCCTTCATTCGGTAATAAAATCAACATCGAATACTTTTCTCCTCCGTAAGGAAGCTCAAGTATCTGAAACTTCGGTTGATTGGAATAGTTGAATGTTTCTTCAATTATCATGGTCGGTACGCTAAGTTCAGTCTCATCTTCTTGAAAAAACGGGAGATCTTGGGTGTTATTTTTGTCAAATTGATAAGTCCAGTCAGCATTAAAATAAATTGCGTTGATTAAGTATAATGCATCATTGGGAGAAACATTCTCCAGAATTTTTTCAATTTTATTGTTGGTTTTGTTTTTTACCCAGTTATTTACTGTTTCCAGTGTATTGGAGGTATTGCTAAAGTCCAATGACTGGGTTTCTGCGTCGTAGTACGTATGGTTAGTTTGAAGAAATTCATCGAATATTGTAAAATCGTCATTAGAAAATATTGAGTTGGCAATTGAAAATTTTACTTTGGGATCATGGCTTTCCAACGCTTCAATTAAATCATAATACGATTGGTTTATTTCCTCAGGTGTTAATCCGTATTTGTGAAGCATCTGTTCCATCTGTGTTTTTGTGTCTCCTTCAGCTCCGTTATATACCATTGCTAATGCTACAGATACACTCAGTGGAGAAATCATGAGGTTTTTAATATTATTTTCTTCTTCGATAATTGTTTTAAAAAGATCAGTTCCAAACTGATTATCTGCTTCTATAATTTCCTTAGACTTTAGGTTTATTTCAATATCTGTAGGGGATATTCCTCCCGGAGAATCATTGTCATTTTGGCAAGAAGATGATAACAACAAGAATGCGATTGAAACAGTTACGGAGATAAATTTTCTCATGATTTTTGATTTAAATTACGATTTATAGATGGATGGTATTCTCAGATGGTTGCGTCCCTAAAATATTTTTGTGCAATGAACGCAACCTTTTGTTGTAATATAACATCAATAAAAAGTAAATATCAGGTTAACGGAAATCGTTAACTTTGATCTTCACTAATTAACTGACTTTGAAAGAACTCGATCAGCTGATAAAAGAATGTGCGTCCGGCAAAGCGAAAGCTCAAAGTCGCTTGTACCAGTTATATGCTCCTAAATTGTATGGAGTATGTCTGCGTTACTCGCAAAACCAGGCTGAAGCTGAAGATAGTTTGCATGAAGGGTTTATTAAGATCTTTGATAAAATTGGGACATTTAGGAACGAAGGTTCTTTTGAAGGTTGGATGAAGCGGATAATGGTGAATGTTGCCTTGGAGAAGTATCGAAAACAGCAGTTTGTTTATGCGGTTGAGAATATTAGCTCATATGAGGTTGCCCAACCAGACGATGATATTATTGCTGAAATATCAGCTAAAGATCTGCTGAAGTTGGTTCAGAAATTACCCGTTCGTTACAGGATGGTTTTTAACCTTTATGTAATGGAAGGGATGAGCCATAAAGAAATTGCCAAAGAAATGGATATTTCAGAGGGTACTTCTAAGTCGAATCTGGCAAGAGCCCGGATGATCCTAAAAAAAGATGTGGAAACCTATTTTAACGAGAAAGGACTTGTTTTGAATGAAAAAAGATAACAACATACTGGATGATCAGTTTCGTTCGAAATTAGAGAACTTCGAACAGATTCCGCCACCAGAGGTTTGGAACAAAGTTCAGCAATCCATAAGAACAGGGAAGAAGAAATTTCTTTATTATCGGTTGAGTGGAGTGGCTGCAGTATTGCTTATTGCTTTGTTTATTGGATGGCAGCAATTGCGAGAAATGGATAATGATCCAAATTTAGAGCTTTCAGAAAATTTGCAGGAGGAATCACTTCCTGAAGGAAATAAGCATGATACAGATTCAACTCCAAATGTTCAGACTATAGTAAGTAATGATGACCTAAATAATAGTGGAGTTGTTCGTGATTCGGAAGAAAAAATTAGTCAGTTAGCATTTGTAAATAGCTCGGGAGAAAAGACTGAAGAAAAGATAGAGACATCTTTATTAGAAAGGATTGATGAAAGTATAGTTGAACTACAGTCCATACTCACTAATAAAATTGAGAGTAATCCAAGCCAGGATCGGAATAGTTTGTATCAATCCTCATATATTTCAACCTTAAGTGAAGCAGACAGACAGCTAATTGCAGATAATCTTATTTGGATGGAAATGGAAGAAACAAAATCGGAGAGAAAAAGCTGGAAGCTCGGTGTTGATATTGCTCCTTCATATTCCGTATATCAAACGTCTCAGGATAAAGCTTATGCCAGTAATATGTCTTATCCTGGATCTACAGATGAAGTAAATTTGCAAGGAGGTTTTACTGTTGAATATGAGCTTAATGACCGATGGAGTGTGCAGACTGGTGTGTATTATAATCGAAATAGCCAGACCTCAAAAAATTACACTTCGTATAATAATCTATCCTATAGCGTCGCTGATGCTGATTTGCTTTATACTACAGCTATATCTCGTGTAGGTGCAGTTCGTGAAATGAATTCGGTTGTAGGAGTGATTGAGATTAATAATTTGCCGCGAGAAGTTGATTATATAATAACAGCTGAAAAAACCTTGAGAGATAATGATATCTCTATTTCTAAATCTGATTTTGAACAGCAGTTTGAATATATTGAGATGCCTCTCATTTTGAATTATCGTTTAGTCGATTCTACCATAGATATTCAGCTAAAAGGAGGATTGAATGCTGGGGTTCTTGTCGGAAATGTAGTACTCATGGAGAATAATTCTCAAAAATATGAGGTTGGAAAAACTCTGGGAATGAGAAAGGTAAATTATTCAACTAGCCTTGGAGTTGGATTTGGATATCAGTTGAGTGAGAGGCTGTTGTTAAAATTCGAACCCAGAGTGAAATATTACTTGCAATCGTTAAATAAAAATTCATCAATAGTTTATAAACCTTCTGTTTTTTCCTTTTATACAGGAATATCTTATGAGTTTTAATAAAGCTTTATTTGTGATAGTTAAATTTTTATAAAATAAAATTCATCTTAATTAAACTAATTGATTTAATAAAAGTCAAATAGAAAACCTTTTAACCGAAGGAATTCTTTTTTGAACCTAAAACTAAACTAATAGCCTTGAAACAGAGATTGCTACTTATCTTCTTTTTGCTATCTCTTATTAGTGTCTCAAGTGTGAAGGCACAAAATACCGTTAAAGAGCTTAGGATCTCCGGTTCATTTAATAACACTCCCGTTGTTGATTTTCTCAATTATCTGGAAGATAATTATCAGCTAAAAACATATTATCAGAAAGAATGGATTGATTCACTTGTAGTTGGTAGTACTTTTGATGAAATTCCAATTATTCAGGTTTTAAACAGGATGTTTGGACAAGGTAATCTTACCTATGATTTTTTTCAGGAATCGATTGTCCTTTACCCTCGTACATCAAGCGGGAAAACATATACTGAAAGCAGTGTCTTGTATATTGGCGATCCACTTAATGAAGGCCGCTACAGTAAGGCGACTATTTCAGGAACAATTACTGATGGGAAAAATGGAGAACGGCTTCCCGGGGCAGTTGTTTTTGTAAAAGATATTGAAAAAGGTTTTACTGCTGATTCTAACGGAGAGTTTGATATGGAGCTTGAAACGGGGACTCATCAGTTGCAAATTAATTTTGTTGGATTTGAGCCCGTTACTCAAGAGGTTGAATTGATTGAAGATGGAGAAGTGATCTTTGAATTATTTGAAGAAACTCACAATCTCGATGAAATTACAGTTACGGCAAATGATAATAATTCTTCGCGTACTCAGATGAGTATGATGGAGGTAAAATCAAAAGCGATAAAGGAACTCCCAGTTCTAATGGGAGAGGCTGATGTTATTAAAAGTGTGGTGATGATGCCTGGTGTGCAAAGTGTGGGCGAGCTTTCATCCGGATTTAATGTGAGGGGAGGGAACTCCGATCAGAATATGGTATTAATGGATGGAGCTCCGATTTTTAACACGAGTCACCTTTTTGGCTTTTTCTCGATGCTAAATCCTGATGCAATAAATAGTGTTACACTTTATAAGGGGGGATTGCCCGCCAGTTATGGAGACAGAGTTGCTTCGGTTATGGATATCCAGCTTAAAGAAGGAGAAGTTGATCATTTGCAACTAAATGGAGGACTTGGGATTGTTAATAGTCGTTTTACTCTGGAAGGCCCTTTTGTGAAAGATAAGAAAAGCACGTTTTTGTTGGGTGGTCGATCAACCTACTCCGATTGGGTCTTAAGACAAATGAAAAATGCTGATTTTAAGAAAAGTGTCGCCAATTTCTATGACCTAAATGCAAATATTAACCTTCATTTTTCGGGCAAGCATAATTTGAAAATTGTGGCTTATAATAGTGGTGATGAGTTTAATCTAAATTCGAATTCGCTTTACCAGTACAATAGCCTTATTTCTGCTCTTAACTGGAAAATAGGCATAGGGAAAAAGCTGGTGTCTGATTTAAATGCTTCTTATAGTCTTTATGATTTTTCACTGGATGAGATTGATGAAATTAATTCGGCAAATGATTATCAATTAAAAACAGGAATTGAATATGCCAGTTTAAAATATAATCTTTCATATATGCCGGGTGAAAAGCTTAAGTTGAATGGAGGTTTTCAGGTAACAGGACAGAGGGTAAATCCCGGGCAAATTGAGCCATTAGAAGATGAAACCGTTATTGATAATAGAAAGATCCAAAAGGAGCAAGCATTAGAATATGCAGCATATCTGGAGAGTGAGTTTGATTTGAGTGAAAAGCTTTCAATGACAGTAGGAGGAAGGTTTACTCAGTTTGACAATATTGGAGAGTCTACAGTTTATTTATATGATGAGAACAATTCCCGTGTTCCTGAAAATATTATCGATTCTCTTTATTTTGGTAAAAATGAAGTGGTGAAGTCATATAATGGCTTTGAACCCAGACTTTCATTTAAATACACGTTAAGTTCAGGAGGGTCGCTTCGATGGGCTTATCAAAGAATTTACCAGTATGCTAATCAGGTTTCTAATACATCAGTAGTTTCTCCAGCTGATTTTTGGAAACTCAGTGATTATTACACAAAGCCACTGCTCTCTGACCAATTAGCAATTGGTTACTTTAAAGATTATTTGAAACCAGGTTTGGAGACATCAATAGAGCTGTATTATAAAAATCTTGAGAATCTGATTGAGTATAAGGATGGCTCTGTTTTAGTTATGAATAATAATCTGGAAACAGATATCATACAGGCTGATGGCTATGCATACGGAATGGAACTTTATGTGAAGAAATCTACAGGTCGTTTAAATGGATGGTTAAGCTATACCTATTCACGTACAATGCGGAAAACAGACAATGAGTTTGACTCTGAAATTATTAATAATGGAGATTATTATCCATCTGTTTATGACAAACCACATGATTTATCTATTGTCGCAAACTATCAGATTTCCAGAAGGTGGAGGTTCTCATGTAATTTCGTTTTATCATCTGGGAGACCAACTACGTTACCTGAACAGAAATTTTCCTATGGAGGTGAGCAGCTTGTATATTATTCAGAAAGAAATCAATATAGAATGCCAACATATCATCGGTTTGATGTAAGTATCACGATTGATGAAAATTTGAAGAAGAAAAGATCATGGAAAGGTAGCTGGACATTTTCTATTTATAATCTGTATGGAAGAAAAAATCCATATTCTATTTATTATCAACGAGGTGATAATAATAATTTAGAAGTATTTGGACTGTATAAATTTTCAATTATTGGAATGCCTGTACCTTCTGTGACATATAATTTTAAATTTTAATGGTTAAGAAGTTTATATATATCATTTTATTGCTGATCGTTAGTTCATCTTGCGAAGAAATGTATTATGCAGATATTAACGATGTAGAAAACAAGGTCGTTATTGAAGCATTAATTACGAATGATACTGATGTGAACTTTGTCTCAATAACAAAGACTAAAGATTTTTATGATGAAAGTTATTTCACTCCCAAAGTAACAGGAGCAACCGTAAGCCTTGCATGTGAAGACGGTGAAATTTATGATGGAATTGAATTAAGTGATGGCTATTTTACTATTAATCATGCTGCTGTCCCCGGGAAAGCTTACTGGCTCGTTTTAAATATAGAAGGAGAAACGTATGAGTCTGAAGTTGAAGTAATGCCTGTTATCCCTGAGTTTGATTCTCTTTATGCAAAAAGTGATACGCTTATTGAAACACGATATACTTACAATGGGGACTCTTATGATGTTAAACTTTCAGGTATTTCATCCTTTGTTGATTTGCCCATAGATGAGAATCTTTCAAAATATCGTTTCAGCTTTGTTACAGCCTTGGAATGGAGAATTGATCCGGTTTCTCCTTTTGGTGGAGTGACTTATGGTTGGCATAGGGTAGATGTTGACGGTCCTTTTAATATTGCTTCACGATCAACATATAGTAGCAGCAACGAAATTAGTATGCATAAGTTTTTATTTCTTGAAAATGATCTTAGAAGATTAATTGATCCTGATGATTATAATGCTGGGGCATATATGGTTGGTTGGATTGTAGAAGTTGATCAGTTTGGGATATCGGATAAAACTTATAATTTTTATGATTCCGCAAATGGACAGCTTGAAGCAGATGGCAAATTATTTGATCCTGTTTATTCTCAGCTTGAAAGCAACTTTATATGTACAAGTAATCCGGAAAAAGAAGTTATTGGGTACTTCGAATTGAGTTCGCATCGCTATTTCCGATTTTTTACAAAGTGTAACCTTGGATCAAGTAACGTAAGGATTGAATTAACAGATAATACTAATGAGATTCCACCATCAAATGTAATTGAAGCAAATGACAATCCTGCTTTTTGGGAATATTAATGTTGAAATGAGACAAATAAGATACATAGTAAGTTTATTCTTGATTTTGACATCATTTTTAGTTCATGCAGAAACAAAAAATGAGAGTTGGATGGTTACAGATAGAGATATTTATGTAAGTGGAGAAACTTTGCTGTCAAAAGTTTATGTCCCGCAGAATCAGGAGTTTCAAATGCTTTGTCTTAGTCTTTCTGCAAGTAACGGTACTGTTGTTGCCAGTGTGAAGTTAGGAATCGATGATCATCAGGCAGATGGAGGTTTATATATACCTGATTCCTTAAGTACTGGAAGTTATTTGCTTACGACTTATTCATGTCATTATGAACGACAAGCTTTCTTTAGTAAAGAGATATTTGTAATTAATCGTTTTGAAAATCAGGATGACGTGTTAGATGTTAATCGGGGAGGATTTGAAAATATAGAGATTGGAAATGCAGAAAATATTGAAATCAATGGTCTTAGTGGGGATTATTCTCAAAGAGAGGATGTAACTTTTAGTTTATCTCTTGATGATGAATTTAAAAATAATATTCAGGGAGATTTGTCTGTTAGTGTTGCTCAATTTATGCCTGATTGGAATTCCGGCTATTTATCGCTCAATCCGGATTTTGATTCTAGTGTTTTATTAACCAAAGAAAAAGGTACAGTAATACAAGGAAAGGTTACCAATAAATCTACAGGTTTCCCCGAAGGTGGGGCTACTGTGTATTTGTCTGTTCCTGATTCAATTCCATATTTTGATTATTATACAACACGGAGTGATGGAGAGTTTTTCTTCTTATTAGAAGATTTTTATGGAAGTCATTCAACTTTTATTCAAGCCATAAAAGAAGGGGAAACAGAGAATCTTCAAGTTTCAATTCATGAAATTTTATCTGATGAAGAATTGGTTTATACTCCAGAGAAGGTAGAATTGACAGAAGAGCAGGAAAAATACCTTTATGATGTATTGTCACTCATAACTTTTAAGAAAGTATACGACAAAGAGGAATATGTATATCATGCGAAACCATATAGGCCTATTTATCCGTTCCCGTTTTATGGACGTGCTGAGTATACCGTTGATACAGATGAGTACATCGAGCTTCCTGATTTTTCTGAAATTTCAAAAGAATTATTATCTCCCGTTCGGTTTCGTGAAAGGAATGGTATTTACACCTTAAATATCTTTGACCGGGATTCTGAAGATTTTTTCACAAGAGATCCATTGATTTTGATAGATGGTGTTCCGGTGCAAAGTTTGGATAAAATCTTTTCAATTGGATCGTCTGAAATTGATTGGATTGAAGTTGTCCCTCGTATGCGTTTTTATGGGAGTCAACGGTTCCATGGGATTCTATCTATTTTTACAAAAGAAAGAGATGGCTCAATGGTATTTTCTTCGGATAGAATGCTCAAGTTAGATTATGATGCTTTACAAGAAGAAATTGAGATTGTTACTCCACAATTAGAGGAAAAACATTCCCCAGACTTTAGACAAGTATTGTTTTGGAATCCTGATTTTTCTGTCGATGGGGAAGAGGTTATAACTTTTAAAACTTCCAATATTCAGGGGACTTATAAGGTTTTGATTACAGGAAGGGAAAAAGATGGAGAATTGGTTCAAAAAGTGCAGTATTTTACGGTGTCAAGATGAAAATAAAACTAACATATTGCTTGCTGTTTCTGGTATTTTTTCAATTGAATAATGAGAAAGTTATGGCTCAACCTCAGACTGATTGGGACAAGGAGAAGATTATTGCGAAACAGTTTTTAAGAGATCCATATTTGGATGGTTCTTCTTTTATTTTTGACGATTGGGTTAACGGGACTATAGCTTTAAAATCTGGAGAAATATTGGAAGATGTTCCGGTCAAGTATAATGGATATCATGATGAGTTAATAAGTTATAATGATTTGTATTATATCACTATTCAGATTGAAAAAGAAACGGTTCATAGTTTTGAATATGAATTATTGGGGAACAGGAATTATTTTGAGTTACGAAATTTTGGAGATGAAGATAAACTGAACTTACAATATTTCCAGGTTTATTATGAAGGTGACATTGATTTTGTGTGTCGCCCGATTATCAAAAAGATTAATTGTTCACCTTACCGGGATATTACTGGAATAAGCCGGAATGAGGAATTTCAGAATGATTTTCGATTCTTTTTTTATACCGATGAAGAAGGATTTTTCCCAGTGAAATTAAGGAGAAAGTCTTTGTTTCGGTATCTTCAAAAAGATCAAAAAAGGGAAGTTAAACGATTGTTGAGGCAGAATAATTTTGATTTAAAAATCCATTGGGATTTGCTTCGGCAATTGAATTACTTGAGCAATCAGAAATAGATTTTATTTTCTAAGATTTTTGGAATTAAAAAGACAAATTCCAGATTTCAAACGAGAAAACTGGAATCAGCCTGTCCTCCACATAAGGTGAAGGAGAAAAGCTTGAAATTACGCGAGTAGTGCTTTAACTTTATCTGCAATATCTTTGCCGTCGGCTTTTCCTGCCAGTTGCTTGGATGCAATTCCCATTACTTTTCCCATATCTTTCATACTGCTAGCACCAACTGAATCGATAATGGCTTTTACTGCATCATTTAGTTCTGCATCAGATAATTTCTGAGGAAGATATTTTTCAAATACATCAACCTGAAGCATTTCATCATCATATAAATCCTGACGGGCCTTGTTCTTTATAAAGGTTGGCAGAATCTTTCCCTTGTTTTGCCAATTTTTGAATAACCTTTGTTACTTCCTGATCATCCAGTTCTGCATTTGCATCTTTTGAAGATTTGGCTTCAATAAGGACTTTTTTAATATTTCGAAGTGCTTCTAGTTTTGTTTTCTCGCGGTTTTTCATCGCCGCTTTTAAGTCTTCATTAATCTGATCAAATAGATTCCTGTTTATAGTTTTTAGTTCCTGATTTCAAGTCTTAAATCTGGATTTTAGAATTTAATATCTCAAAGATACTTATTAAAATTTAGTGATAAGAACTCAGCATTAATCAACGTTATCATGTAGATATGAATTATTGTCCTTAAAGAATGTTTTTATCATCATCATCCTGATTCAAAGAGAAACGGGAGAGCTTGTCTTCAATCTTACGTTTCATTCCATGAATGTTAATTTTTTTGCGTTGAAAAGCAGGTGTGTTCTCAAGTTGATCAATCATCTCATCACTGGATGAAGAAAAATCCATTCGGGCATCAAAATTTGTTTCAGGTTCAGTTTGAGTTGGATTTTTGTACAATTCATCAAACTCATCCGGAGATGACTGACCTATTTCAAATTCAAATGTTTGTTGGTTGCTGTGCTCTGTATTCTCTTTTGTTGTTGATGGTTTATGTGGTTTTGGAGAAACTGGTTGTGTCGGAGTTGAATCATCAACTAAAGTATGATATGTTTTTTCAACTTTGCGTCCGGCCATCATTTCCGGAATGCTGCTAACGCTAAATCCTGTCGCAATAACTGTAACCGAAAGTTTGTCTCCCAGGTTTTCATCAATTCCATTACCCCAGATTAGGTCGGCATTGTTCCCTGCTTTACTTTGAACGTAGTCGGTAATTTCACCAATCTCGTCCATGGTTACTTCTTCAGCTCCTGATGTGATATTCAGGAGTATATTTTGAGCACCGTTTATGTCATTGTTGTTTAGTAATGGTGAGTTTAGTGCTTCTTCAATGGCATTTAGTGCTCGTTCTTCTCCTTCGGCGATGGATGATCCCATAAGTGCAACACCACTTTTTCGCATAACGGTTTCTACATCGGCAAAGTCAACATTGATGTAGCCATGAACTGTGATTATTTCAGCAATTCCCTTTGCTGCTGCATACCTAGCACATTATCGGCTTTTGCAAAGGCTTCAGATATTTTAAAGTCACCATACATTTCGCGGATACGTTCATTGTTGATCACAAGTAAAGAGTCCACATGTCCTTCCATCTCTGCAATTCCGTCAATCGCCTGCTTGATGCGTCGGCGTCCTTCGTTTCGGAAAGGAAGGGTTACAATGCCAACTGTCAGAATGCCCATGTCCTTACATGCCTCAGCGATAACCGGAGCAGCTCCGGTTCCTGTTCCACCGCCCATTCCGGCAGTAATGAAAACCATCTTGGTTGAGCCTTCAATTGAATTTTTTACATCTTCAATGTTTTCGATGGCTGCTTGCCTGCCAATCTCTGGTTTATTGCCTGCTCCACGTCCTTCAGTTAAGGAGGCTCCTAGTTGAACCCGGTGAGGGATAGGACTATTCTGAAGAGCCTGTGCATCGGTATTACAAACCAGAAACCCGACATCTTTGATGCCCAATTCATACATGTGGTTTACGGCATTTCCACCACCTCCGCCAACACCTACCACTTTGATGATGGATCCGGAGTTTTTTTCTAAATCGAAATTCATTATATCACTAGACATAGGCTGCTTTTTCTTTATTCGTTATCTGTTATTTCTTCATCCTGATCTTCAAAAAACTTGTTGAATTGGCGCATAAACCAACTGTCAACATTGCCATTTTCCTGATCAGCTACCAGTTCACTCGCCCGTTTCTTTTTCTTTCCTGAGCGGCTTTTTTCTTTTTTCATTTCTTGCTTGACGGGTTCTGATTGTTTCTCTTTAAAGAACTCATCATTGAAAATATTTTCATTTTCATTTTCATTTTCTTCCAGGTTGATATCGCTTTCCATATTCTCAAGAACAAATTCTTCTTTTGGTTTTTGAGGCTGCAACAAGCTGTTTGGGTTCTTATTGAAACGAGTTGCAATAATGGTAACGCTAATCGTGTTCCCTAATTTTTTATCTACACCATTACCCCAAATGATATTGGCATCATCACCGGCTTTGTCTTGCAAAAATTCGATGATGTCACCAATCTCGCCCATGGTAATTTCATCTTCACCGGAAATAATATTCAACAGAATATCCTTGGTGCCAAAAATATCGTTGCTGTCCAAAAGTGGCGATTCCAAAGCCTTATGGGTAGCATCCATAGCTCTTCCTTCACCTTCAGAAATTCCTGTTCCCATGATAAATACATCACTCCCCGACATCACAGTATTTACATCGGCAAAATCAATGTTGATATTGCCGTGAACCGTAATGATTTCTGCAACACCTTTTACAGCTGTTCCAATAATGTCATCGGCTTTTTTGAATGCCTGAGAGGCAGGAAGATTTCCATATATCTCGTGCAACTTTTCGTTGCTGACAACCAGCATGCTGTCTACATGTTCTTTCAGTCTCTCGACACCTTCCAGTGCTTGTTCGAAACGTCGTTTCCCTTCTGATGGAGATGGGACAGTAACCACTGCAATGGTTAGAATTTCAAGATCTTTAGCCAGTTTTGCAATCACCGGAGTCGCTCCAGTTCCTGTTCCTCCTCCCATGCCTGCTGTAATAAACAACATTTTCGTTGTTCCTTCCAATGCTTTTCTGACATCATCCAGGTTTTCAATGGCAGCCTGCTCTCCTTGTGCCGGTTTGTTCCCGGCACCACGTCCTTCTGTCAGGGTTACTCCCAGTTGTATTTTTACAGGAATAGGACTGGCTTCCAATACCTGTGCGTCTGTGTTGCAAATCAGGTAGTCAACTCCTTGAATTCCCTGGTTGTACATGTGATTAATAGCATTGCATCCGGCTCCTCCTATTCCAACTACTTTTATGATGGAAGATTCGATTATTTCTATACCAAAGTCAATCATAGGCGAAGGTTTTTGTTATTAATGCATTTCGGTGTCCTGTTCTTCTTCAAAGAAAAGGGTAACCTGACGTACTACTCCTTCTTTCATTTTAGAAATAATACCAGGTTGTGAACTTTTCGGTTTCTTTTTCTTTTTTGTTACCTGGCTTGATGTTTCATCAATTCCAGTGAGTAGTAGTCCAAGAACTGTTGCATATCTTGGGTCATTTAGTTTTTTCCAGTTGTTATCAAGGTTTAGTTGAGGTGTGCCAATGCGGACATCCAGACCAGTCTTGAATTTTATTAGTTGGTTTAGGTTTGGCATAAAAGCGCATCCTCCGGTGAGGACAATGCCTGCTCCAATTTTATCCAGATAACCTGTTTTTTCAACCTGAAAGAAGAAGGCTTCAATGATATCTTCCATGCGAGCCTGAATAATGTATGCCAGGCTTTGAAATGAAATCTCTTTGGGTTCCCAGCCGGAAATCCCAGGGATGGTTACCACTTTGTCTTCCGGAGCAAATTCACCAATAGCCTGTCCAAATTGAACTTTTAGGGATTCTGCCTGTCGTAATGGAATTGAGCAACCTTCTTTTATGTCATGAGTGACAACATTCCCTCCAAATGGTATCAATGAAGAATAGCACATGACCCCATCTAAATAAACAGCAATTTTTGTTGTTCCTCCACCGATGTCCAGAAGAATCACGCCTGCTTCTTTTTCATCTTCCGAAAGTAAAGCTTCTGATGATGCAAGAGGGTCGATCATGCTTTTACCAACGGTTACTGCAATTTGTTTAAAACAGGTTTTAATGTTTGAATCATATAGTTCAGGAGCAATAAGCAATTTGAAATTGGGCTTCCAGTTTTTCTCCAGTCATTCCTACAGGGTTCGGAATTCCAGCTTCCTGATCAACCGTGTACAGTTGAGGAATTGCATGGTATATTTTGTACCCGTTCGGTAGTTCGGTGTTTAGAGCTTGCTTCAATAGCGAATCAACATCATTGTCTGTAACAATCCGGTTTTCATCAATGTATTTTTCACTTTTTTTAGGGAATGTCTTCAACTGTTGTCCCACAATATTGACGAATACTTCTTCAATATCATAGCCAGATGTATCTTCAATTTGGCGAATAACATTGTGAATTGCTTTTACGGTTTCTTCAATATTTAGGACCACTCCTCGCTTTACGCCTGATGAACGGGTTTTCCCCATCCCCAGAATTTCAATTTTACCGTCATCACTTTTTCTTCCGGCAACACCAACAATCTTTGTTGTGCCTATATCAACCGCGGCTATAATTTTATTACTCTTGCTCATAAAACTATCTTTTTGTACAAACCACCTGGTTATTGTATTTCAAACTAATTGTCTTATAATAATCCCAACCTACTTGGGGAAATTCCTGATCGTAAAGGGCTTTCAAATTTCGAAGTTTTGCCTTGATGTTTTCAGCTTTCCCAAATTCAATGCGTTGGTCACCAATGAGAGGGACAAGGATAAGCTCCCCGTCGTTTTCAACATATATTTGCTTGATTTGTGCCTTCCAAAATTCGTCCGTTGAAATATATTGAACGAAGGGAAGTAAACTTTCCCTTGCAAAATCTTTCTGTATGTTGCCGGTGGCTAAAAGCACATGTGCAGCATACTTTTGAGTGCCGGATATCAGAACTCCATCTTCATCCATGTAATAGTCGGAGTTTCCACTAATAACCCTGAATACAGGATCTCGTTGTTCAACATCAACAATCAAACTGCCTTTAAAATTGAGGGTGTCCGAATTAATGTGGCGAAATACCTCTACATTTTTAATGGCAGTAACGGTTCTTAGTTTATTTTCAAGCTCTTCAGTATTTATAGAGTCTATGGGGTGTCCCATGATATTTAATTTTGTAAGAATGCTCGTAATTTCTTCTTCATCCATGAAACGAGGGGAGTCTTCGGGAATGATGACTTTGACTTCGTCACATTTTACTCCTGTTAGCTTACTTGTTGAAAAAGAAAGTGATACCATGATGATTGCGATCATCATCAGAAATACTGATATTTTTAGAATCTTTTTAAACATGATCTAGCTTTTTTAGTATTTCAGAAACAGGTTCAACAAGGGTGTCAATGTCTCCTGCACCCATCATAATAATTACTCCTGGAGTGAAGTTTTCTGCAGTTTTAAGGAAATCCTCTTTTGTGACCAGCTTTTTATTTTTGGCTTTTACCTGATCGAAAATCAGACTGGAACTTACTCCGGTAATAGATTTCTCTCTTGCAGGATATATGTCTAACAAGATAAGTTCGTCCAGTTCACTCAGTTCTTTTGCAAAATCATCTGCAAAATCTTTAGTTCGGCTAAATAAATGAGGCTGGAAAACTCCGGTCACTTTTTTGTCTTTAAACATGGCTTTAACCGAACCAATTGTGGCTTTTAGTTCTTCGGGATGATGAGCGTAATCATCAATTAATAAGTAATCGTTTCCTTTATATCTAACATCAAAACGACGTTTTACTCCTAGGTAACTTGCTACTGCTTCTCTCAGTTCGTCTTCATCTACTCCGGCAAGTAATGCCAGAGATGAGGCGGCAACTGTATTTTCAACATTCATCAATCCCGGGTAATTTAATTGAAGATTTTTCACAATTCCGTTAGGATGAATCAGGTCGAAATGATAAGATTGGTTTTCCAATCTTAGATTTTTTGTTTGAAAGTCAGCTTTTTCTTCTAAAGCGTATGCGTAATAGCTGATTTCAGAATTTCTTTGGGAGTCAATTGGCAATCCTTTTTTAATAACCGCAGAACCTCCCGATTTTATTTGAGCCACAAAATCGTTAAACGAATCAATGATGGATTGGTGATCTCCATAAATGTCTAAATGGTCTGCATCCATGGATGTGATAACTGCCAATTCCGGGAAAAGACGCAGGAAAGAGCGGTCAAATTCATCGGCTTCGGCAACAGTCCACTCCGTTGACGATGAAAGTAAAAGATTCGTTTCGTAATTTTTGGAGATGCCTCCTAAAAAGGCTGTACATCCCAGCTTCGATGTTTTGAGGATATGAGCCAGCATGGTGGAAACAGTTGTTTTCCCATGTGTACCCGCAACAGCGCAGGTTTTATACTGGCTGCAAATCAATCCCAAAATCTCAGAGCGTTTTTTTATTTTGAAGTTGTTTTGTTCCAGAAATACTTTTTCACTCATATTGGCAGGAACTGCAGGTGTTAATACTACGAGTGAATTTTCTTTATTCAATTTGCTGGCTGGAATTTCTGGTTGATCAGAATAGTGAATACCAATACCTTCGGCAACAAGCGATTTGGTAAGTACCGTTTCGGTTCTGTCGTAACCGGACACATCCATCCCCTCATGCTTGAACCAGCGAGCCAGTGCACTCATTCCAATTCCTCCAATCCCCAGGAAATACACTTGTTTTATGTTGTCCAAATCGGTCATCTATTGTTTCATTTCTTTTAAAATAACATTTACTATATCAGCGGTTGCGTTGGGCTTGGCCAGCTTTAGGCTATTGGCTGATAGTTCTTTTAGCTTTTCGTTGTCTGTCACCAGACTTAGCGCTTCTTCAAAAAGTTTTTCTTTTGCTTCGTTGTCTTTTACAAGAACTGCTGCCTGATTTTCAACCAAAGCCATTGCATTTTTCGTTTGATGATCTTCAGCAACATTGGGCGATGGAACCAAAACCGATGGTTTTCCCAGCAAACATAGCTCTGAGATTGTTCCGGCACCCGCTCTTGAAATTACTAAATCAGCAATTTTATATGCATAGTCCATATTTGAAAGAAACTCCATTGGCTTTAAGTTGTCGGGTTGTTTCCCCTTTAACCTTTCCAGCATTTCCTGATAATAAAATTTACCTGTTTGCCAGATAACCTGCACATTGCTTTGTGCAATTTTATCCAGGTTGGCCATCACGCTTTCGTTAAGTGTTCGTGCGCCCAGACTGCCGCCAATAATCAGAATGACAGGTATATTATTTTTTAGATCAAATTCAGCAAAGGCTTTGTCTTTTTCTACAGGTTGAAGTAAGTTTTGCCTTACCGGATTTCCTGTAAGCATGATTTTTTCCTGAGGAAAATAGCGCTCCATATTTGGGTAGGCAACACAAATCTTCTTTACTTTTGCAGAAAGAAGTTTATTGGTTACTCCGGCGTATGAATTTTGTTCCTGTAATATTGCCGGGACACCGTTTCGTACTGCAGCTTTTAGCACAGGCCCACTTGCAAATCCTCCAACACCAACCGCAACATCCGGTTGGAAATCCTTGATTACTTTTCTGGCTTTCTGCATGCTTTTGAAAAGCATCCAAACAAAGCGGAACATTTTAAGTGATAATTTGCGGGGCATTCCCATAACCGGTAATCCAATAATGTTGTATCCGGCAGCTGGTACTCGCTCCATTTCCATTTTGCCCAAAGCACCAACAAATAAAATGTCTGCTTCAGGATGCTGAGCTTTTAACTCATTGGCAATAGAAAGGGCAGGGAAGATGTGACCTCCTGTTCCGCCTCCGCTTATTATGACTTTCAATTTCTTCATATTATAATTCCTGATCTTCGTCGGGCATATCTACCACAACGGGTTGTTCAGTAACTTTTGTATTCTTTTGGTTATGATAGCTGATTGATAAAATTGCTCCAAAGGAAATAGCTGAAAATAGCAGAGATGTTCCTCCCATACTAATCCACGGCAAGGGTTGTCCGGTTACCGGGGCAACTCCTACAGAAACCGACATGTTTATAAATGCCTGGAAAGTAGTGAGCAATACCAATCCAGTTGTTAAAAAGGCCGGGAATGTCCGATTCGATCGCCTGACAATTACTACACCCCGATAGAGAAATACCAGGTATAAAAATGCGACTGCAATTCCGCCAGCCCATCCGTATTCTTCAATAATAATGGCATATATAAAATCGTTGTATGCAGCTTCCATATAGTTGCTTACTTCACTTCCCCCGGGACCTTTCCCAAGAACACCGCCTTCAAAAATGGCCAGTTTGGCGTAGTCGGCCTGAGTGGTTCCAATTTCTGCATCATCATCTCCATACACAAAATCATCAATTCGTTCTTTGAAGGTGTGAACCCTTCCAGCCCAGCTTGGTAGGTAGTCGGCTGTAAAATATAGCAGCGACAGCAAGACTAACCCGGATGCAATGGTTAAGGCTAAGTATTTGATAGGGATGCGGGCAATTAACATTAGTACCATCACGCTTAAAAAGATAAGGGCAGAGGTAGAAATGTCCCCATAAAAAATGATCCCACAAACGAGGATGCTTGTTCCCATAACCCAGTAAAAAGCTTTTTTGAGATCTTCTTTACTGGTTTGATTCTTGCTGAGTATTTTGGCACAGAACATCATGAGTGCAATTTTTGCCAGCTCCGCAGGCTGAAAGCTTAGGAAACCCAGATCGAGGGAGCGAGGAGTTGCTTTTGATGGGGTGAGCTTGTATTGAGCGACAGCTGCAAGTAATGCAAATATGGTGACAAGAATGAGTAGAGGAGCTATCCATGAATAAAATTTCACAGGAATTACATTCACAAGGAAAATCATAATCCCAAAACCGAAAAGGATGAACCCTAACTGGCGGATCATGTAGTAAGCGGTTTGCCCACCTGCTTCGCGATAGGCTAACCTTCCCGTTGAGCTGTAAACAATCAGCATGGAAATAAGGGAAAGGAAAAGCAATACCACCCACAGAATGCGGTCGCCCTTAAATAATTTTACCAGTGAATACTTCATTCTTCGCTTCTTTCAAAATAAATTATCAACTAAGATTGAATCTGCTATAATTCCCTGACAGCAGCTTTGAACTGTTGTCCGCGATCTTCATAATTTTCAAATAAATCGAAACTGGCACATGCAGGAGATAAAACAACTGTTTCACCATCTTTTGCCAGGTAATAAGCCGAACGTACTGCATCTTTCATGTCACGCGTTTCGATGATGTCGGGTACAATCCCGGAAAATGCATCAATAATCTTTTTGTTATCTACACCCAGACAAATAATAGCTTTTACTTTTTCTTTTACCAATGGTAGCAAATCGGAGTAGTCGTTTCCTTTATCTACACCTCCGGCTATCCATACTAACGGTTTATTCAGGCTTTCCAGTGCATACCAGGTCGAATTTACGTTGGTTGCTTTTGAGTCATTGATAAATTCAATGCCATGAACTTTTAGAAAACGCTCCAGACGGTGTTCTACCCCCTTGAAATTTGAAAGGCTTTCACGAATTTTTTCATTCCTGATTTCCAACACCATTCCGGCAAGTCCTGCTGCCATAGAATTGTAAGTGTTGTGTTTACCTTGCAGTGCGATATCGTATATTGACATATTGAATGTATTTTGTTCCAGGTTAATAATTAGTTGTTCTTTTTCTGTCCAGGCTCCATCCTGTGTTTGCTCCTTCCAGCCAAAAGACATATGTCGGGAAGGGATATTTCTTTTTTTAATTTCCTCTTGAATGATTGGGTCATCAGCCCCATAAATGAAGAAGTCACTTTCTGTTTGGTTTTGAATGATGCGAAACTTTGAATCCACATAGTTCTGCATGTTGTACTCATACCTATCCAGATGATCGGGAGTGATGTTTAGCAGGATTGCGATGTCTGCTTTAAAATCAAACATGCCATCCAGCTGAAAGCTGCTTAGCTCGATTACATAGTAGTCGAAATTGGATTCGGCAACCTGCCAGGCAAAGCTATGTCCCACATTTCCTGCCAAGCCAACATTTAATCCTGCGGTTTTTAGCAGGTGATAAGTGAGCATGGTTGTTGTCGTTTTTCCGTTACTTCCGGTAATACAAATCGTTTTTGCCTGATTGTACCTGCCTGCAAATTCAATTTCTGAAATCACAGGAATGCCTGCATTTTTTAGCTTTTGAATCAACGCTACTTTGTCTGGTATTCCCGGGCTTTTGATGACTACTTCTGCATCCAGTATCTGAGTTTCAGTATGCTTCCCTTCTTCAAATTCTATTTCATATTTTGTTAGAACGTCTTTGTATTTTTCTTTTAGGCTGCCTTTGTCCGATACAAATACTTTGTATCCTTCCTTCTTTGCCAGAATGGCCGATCCCACTCCGCTTTCGCCTCCTCCTAATATGACTGCCTTCTTATTCACTTTTTAGCGCATTTTTAAAGTTGCAATTGCAAAAACCGCCAGGATGATTCCCACAATCCAAAAGCGGGTAACAATTTTAGGTTCAGGAATATTTTTCTTTTGATAATGATGATGGATCGGGCTCATTAGGAAAATTCGTTTGCCTTCACCATATTTCTTTTTCGTGTATTTGAAATAGCTTACTTGCATAATTACTGATAGATTTTCAACTACAAAGATTCCACATAGAATAGGAATCAAGATTTCTTTGCGGATTATTACTGCAAACACAGCTAAAATTCCTCCGAGCGCAAGGCTACCAGTGTCCCCCATGAAAACCTGGGCAGGATAGGAGTTCCACCATAAAAAACCAACGGTAGCACCAATGAATGCAGAAATGAAAACAGTCAATTCTCCAATATTTGGGATATACATGATGTTGAGGTAATCGGCATAAATGATGTTACCACTTACGTAGGCCAGGATGCCGAGTGTTGCTCCGCTGATCGCAGAGGTTCCAGTGGCTAGCCCGTCAATGCCATCCGTTAGGTTTGCAGCATTGGAGACGGCTGTTATTATTAGAATGATGGCTAAGGCGTAAACCAGCCATTTTAAATACGATGAACTTTCACCAGCGAATGATACGATCCATTCGTAATCAAACTCATGATTTTTTACGAATGGTATCGTTGTCCGTGTGGATTTTACATCATTTGTAACGTATGCGATTTCCTGTTGTCCTGATTCCTGATCAACCACAATTTCCCTGACAAAGTCACCTTGGTCATTTCGAACACGTTCACGAACAATAACATCATCTGAAATATAAAGGGTAGAAGCAACAATAATTCCAAGGCTTACTTGTCCCAAAATTTTAAATTTACCTGCCAGTCCTTCTTTGTCTTTTAAAAAGACTTTTATGTAATCATCTATAAATCCGATCAGTCCAAGCCAAATGGTAGTGACCAGCATGAGGATTATGTATACATTATTTAGTTCTGCAAAAAGAATGGTTGGGATGATAATCGACATCAGGATAATTACTCCTCCCATAGTTGGGGTACCTTTCTTTTGCATTTGACCTTCCAGTCCCAAATCGCGAATTTCTTCACCAATCTGTTTGCGTTGTAAAAGCCGGATAAGCTTTTTCCCAAAGCCCATGGTTATGAGCAGCGAAGTAATAATTGCCGCTGCTGACCGGAAGGAGATGTATTGCAGCATTCCCCAACCCGGGATATCAAAATCTTTTAACCATTCATACAGAAAACTAAACATACCTTTTCTTATTATTTTATATTGAATATTTCACGAATTATCTCTTTGTCATCAAAATGATGCTTAATACCTTTTATTTCCTGATAATCTTCATGTCCCTTTCCGGCAACTAGGATAATATCTCCGGTAGATGCGAGCATGCATGCCGTGCGGATTGCCTCTTTTCTATTTACAATAGAAAGTACTTTGCTCCGCTGGTGTGGTTCAATGCCTGCTTCCATATCGGCAATGATTTGTTCCGGTTCTTCTGAACGGGGGTTGTCGGAAGTAAGGATGACTTTGTCGCTTTGCAAAGCGGCTTCTTTTGCCATGACAGGGCGCTTGGTTTTATCCCGGTCGCCACCTGCACCAACAACTGTAATAACTTGTTCGTTACCGGTTCTTATTTCTGAAATTCCATTTAGAACATTTTTTAATGCATCTGGTGTATGGGCATAATCAACAATGGCGAATTTTCCTTCTGTTGAGCGGATGATCTCAAAGCGCCCGGCTACGGGTTTCAATTCGCTGATTGCAGGTAAAATATCTTCGGTTTTTTCGCCCAACAATAAGGCGGAAGCATAGACAGCCATCAGGTTGTATGCATTGAAAATACCTGAGAAGTGAGTCCAGACATCTATTCCATCAATATTTAGTAACATGCCGTCAAGATGCTTTTCTAAAACTTTGCATTTGTAGTCTGCGAGTGTCCTTAAGGCATAACTTTTTTTAGTTGCCTTTGTATTTTGAAGCATTACGCTTCCGTTTTTTTCATCAGCATTTGTTAAGGCAAAAGCTGACTTTTGTAATTGGTCAAAGAATTTCTTTTTGGCTTTTAAGTATTCCGCAAATGTTTTGTGATAATCCAGATGATCATGAGTCAGATTAGTGAAAATCCCACCATCGAACTTAATTCCTGCGATTCGATCCTGGTCAATGGCATGAGAACTAACTTCCATGAAACAGTATTCGCATCCTTCTTCAACCATTTTTGCCATTAACGACTGGATTTGCAAAGCATCAGGCGTTGTGTGTGTGGCCGGAAATTCTTCTTTGCCTACCAGGTATTTAATGGTTGAAATCAGCCCGACTTTGTATCCTAATTTTGAAAACAAATTGTAGAGAAGCGTGGCAATCGTTGTTTTTCCATTCGTTCCGGTAACCCCCACAATCTTAAGGTTTTCAGAAGGATTGTTATAGTAGTTGGCAGCTAACTGACCGAGTGATTTCCCTGTATTCTCGATTTGAATAAGGGTTGCACTTCCTGTTTGAATGTCTGCTTTCTCAGCAATGATTGCGCAAGCTCCATTTTCAATTGCTTTAGGGATGAAGTTGTGTCCGTCGACATGAGTTCCTACAGTTGCGATGAAAACATCACCCTCCTCAATCTTCCTGGAATCAAAATGAATTTGCTTGATGTTCTGGGAGAGATCCCCTGAAATCAATTTAAATTCTATTCCTTTTAATATGTCTTTTATTGTTTTCATTAGCTTAATCTCAGGTAAATGGTTTGTCCTTTTTTTATGACAGCTCCTGCTTTTAAGGATTGCTCGCGTACTTTCCCAATCCCATTTATTTTAACTTTTAAACCCGCTCTTTCAAGTAAGTAAATGGCGTCGCTTCCTGTCATTCCCATGACATCGGGAATTGTTTTTTCTGTAGGTTCCGATTCGTCATCCTTATTTTCGTCAAGTTGAATGAGGTTTGCCTGAATTGCATCAAGGTCAAAGTCCATATCCAGCTCTTCACTTGCAATTTCAAAGTCTTCACTAAAGCCGGATGGTTTCGTAGGGTTAGATACAAGTACACCTTCTGTTTCCGGAGTACGTGGTTCCATAAATGAAGAATAGACCTTGCTGACCACTTCTTTGAAAACTGGTCCGGCAACTGATGCTCCGTAGTATGTGCCCTTGGGGCCAACGATAACTACAATCATTGAATATTGAGGATCATCCGCAGGGAAGTATCCGGCAAATGAAGCCTGATAATTTTTTCTGCCATCTTTAGAATAACCTTCATTATCATAGGCAACCTGGGCTGTTCCTGTTTTCCCAGCAATAGGGAAGTAGGGATTGTTGAGGGATTTTCCTGTTCCTTCAATACAAACTCCTTCTAAAAGCTCTTTTGCTTTTTGAAGCGTTTCTTTTGAGCAGATAGATGGGTTTAGTATTTCTGATTTAAATTTTTTAACCAGTACTCCGTTTTCCCTGACTTCTTTTACGAATTTGGGTTTTACCATTTTGCCGTTATTGGCAATGGCATTGTAAAAAGTAAGGGTTTGTAAAGGGGTTAGTTTAATTTCGTAACCATAGGAAATCCACGCTAGTGATGGTCCCCACCAGTCAGAATCGCCCGGATATTTTATTTTTGGTTCACCTTCACCTTTGAATCCCAGCCCCAGGGGTTTATTTAATCCAAAACTGTAGATGCGGTCGATGTAATCTTCTTCATGACCTTCGTAATATTTGGTGATAATTTGAGCGACACCAACATTTGATGACAACTCAAAAATTTCTTTCATGTCGATTGCTCCGTGCCCTCCGGAACCATAGTCGCTATCGTAAACAGTTTGTCCTTTATAGTCCCAGCGCCCAATGCCGGTGTCGAACACGTCGGTTGTGTCCACATAGCCATCTTCCATGGCAACAATCATGGACATTAATTTAAAGGTTGATCCAGGTTCTCCGCTGCCTGCATGTCCTAACGCGAAGTTGTAAGTTTCGGCATAAGTGCCATCACTTTTTTTGCCCAGATTGGCAATGGCTTTAACCTCTCCTGTTGCTACTTCCATAACGACAGCTGTACCCCATTCTGCTTTTGAGGTTTGCATTTGCCGCATTAGGGCATTTTCTGTAAAATCCTGAAGATTCACGTTTATCGTTGTGATTATATCGCGACCATCTTTGGGTTCTGTAATGGGTATGTCAACCCAGCTTCCGGAATAATTTCTTTTGATGGCTAAGCCATTTTCTCCAGCCAGTTCACTTTCCATTAAACCTTCTATGCCGGAGTAGCCAATGTTTCCGTGAATACCTCCGTCTGCACCTTTGTTGAGTGTGCCAATTGTGCGGCTGGCCATGTCTCCATGAGGTAGCAGGCGGTTGCTTTCGCTGACAACGATCAAGCCTGATCCGAAATAAGACCTTTTTAAAGTGCTGAGTCGTTTGAAGTCCTGAAGCTGGTTGTAGTTGACTTTCTCAGGATAAATTCTAAACCAACGATTTCCTTTTTCAAATCCCTGATCTAATTGTCTTTTGAATTGTGCTTTCGAAATATTGAAGAATTGGGCAACCTGCAAGGCAAAAGAATCTGCATATTGATCGTAGATGTTTACAACCCGATCAGCTTTTAGGTCTAATCGTAATTCATAATAAGGAATTGATGTGGCCAGGATGCTTCCATCATCGGCACATACATTTCCCCGTTTAGCTTGTATTTCAGATGTGTTGTTTTTTAAGTCTGTTGCTTTTTGTTGCCATTTTTCTGTATCAACAGACTGGATCATGAAAATCTTAGCAACGATTACAACACCGAGCAACAAGGCAAAAAAGTAGATAATGCCAAAGCGAAATGTTATGTCTTTTCTGATTTCCATTATTCCTCTTCCAGTTTTTCTACTTTAATTTTCCGAGGCGGTTCCTGAGGTTCTATCAGGTCTATTCCGCTTTCTTTTACTTTATTTGTTATTTCCGATGGCCTGTTAATGCGCATCAGTTCTGTTTCGTAGGTTACCGATTCCGCTTTTAGCTCTTTTATGGAGCTTTGATACGTTTCTATTTGTCGGATTACTTTTTCCGAATAGTACCTGTTGGTAATGAGTAAGAACGCAAGTAACACAAGGAAGAATACGAATGGCATTTGACGTATTACCTTTTCGCTGGCTAACAAGCTTCCGCCCAAAAAACTTTTTAAGCTTGTTTTTCGGGCTCCCTTTTTGTTGCTATTTTGAGTTTCTTCGCTCATTGTTTTTCTGCAATTCTAAGTTTTGCACTTCTGGCTCTGGGATTCCTTTCTATTTCTTCATCTGTTGGGATGATCACTTTCCGGTTGATTGCTAAAAGGTCTGACTGTACATTTCCGTAGAAGTCCTTTTCGACTTTGCCCTCAAAATTTCCGCTTTTGATAAAGTTTTTTACTAGGCGATCTTCCAGGGAGTGATAGGTAATCACAACTAATCGTCCTCCGGGTTTTAAAACCTCGGAAGCTTGTTGCAGGAAGTCTTTCAATACATCGAGTTCTCCATTGGTTTCAATGCGGAGTGCCTGAAAAACCTTTGCCAGATACTTGGTTTCTGTTTTCTTAGGGACACATTGTTTTATTGCATCCTTAAATTGGTCAATCGTTTTGATTGGAGAGCTTTGTCGTGCAAGAACTAGCTGTTTTGCTAATCTTCTTGCATTGTCAATTTCTCCGTATTCTTTGAATAGTTTGCTTAGGTCTGCTTCGCTGTATTGGTTCACAATGTCTGCTGCTGTTTTGTTTGTGTTCCTGTTCATTCGCATGTCTAGCTTTCCTGAAAAACGAAATGAAAATCCACGATCAGCAACATCGAAATCGTGAGATGAAACTCCTAGGTCTGCCAGTATACCGTCTACTTTTTCTGTATTGTAAAAACGGAGGAAATTCCGCAAGTATTTAAAATTATGACGGATGAAGAAAAAGCGAGGATCATCAAAAGCATTGGCTGCCGCGTCTTCGTCTTGATCAAAAGCAAAAAGGCGCCCTTCCCCTAATTTGTTTAAGATTTCCTTTGAGTGTCCGCCACCCCCGAAGGTGACATCCACGTAGTCGCCATCTTTTTGAATGTTGAGCCCCTTGATGCTTTCATTCAATAATGCTGGTATGTGGTAAGCTTGTTCCACTTATAATTCCTCCTGACCTCCAAATAATTCTTCAAATTGACTTCCAAAATCTTCCATAGTGCCCATGTAGGCGTCGTATTCTTCTGTTCCCCAGAGACGTATGCGGTTGTCTACTCCGACAAAAACCACATCTTTTTTGATGTTTACTTTTTCCAGAAAGTTGTTGGGAATGTTCATTCTACAGCTTTCAGGCACCTGGATGACCTTAAATCGTTGATAGATCATGTCCAGTAATCGACTTTGTTTGGGATTGTTTCGGTTTAGTTTAGATTTTAGGAGAGTGAGTCTTTTTTCCCATTCGTCGATGGGATAAATGTTGAGGCAGTTTTCATAAGGATCCTGTTCGATGGCTAATTGTCCACCGGGAATCCTGCCTCCCATTTCGTTTTTGTAATCGGCAGGCAATACCACTCTTCCTTTGTTGTCGATTGTGGCGGTTTTTGAAGCTGAAAAGTTCATGGTTAATTGCCTATTTTTCAGTTGTAAAATTAGTAAAATCTTTCCCTAAAATCCACTTTTAGTCACTTTTAGTCACTTTTAGTCACTTTGAAGATGTTGGGTAAATGTTTATTACTTGTTTATAACAGGTTAATTTTGGATTTATTGCCTCTTGTAATGTGAAGAAATACAGGTTGTTGTGATTGTTGTGTTTGCTTGTGAATAATCGTTGATAAAATAATAAAGGGAGGATTGTTTGTTCCTGTAATTTTCAAGAAAAAGAATCTGCAAATAATTTTCTATTTTCGAATCTAAATTGAATGTTATGACGGATGTATCATCGGCAAAAATAAAACCAATTAATGTTAAAGCCTTATTTGCGGAAAAAAATCCTCGGTTGGCTAAAATGTTACCCGGATTTGTTTATCGTTTCATTGACCGGATTATGCATATATCAGAGGTGAATGAAATCATTAAAAAATATGGGCACTTAAGAGGTATCGAATTTGCTAAAGGGATTATTGATCATTTTGGTGTAAAGCAGCGTGTTGTTGGCCTGGAAAATATTCCGAAAGATGGAAGGTATATTTTTGCGTCGAATCACCCTCTTGGTGGTTTTGATGGAATGATGCTGATGTGTAATGTTGATAAGGAAATTGGAGATGTGAGGTTTCTTGTAAATGATGTGTTGATGAAAATCACACCTTTGCAGACTGTGTTTCTTCCATTAAATAAGCATGGGGTAAATAGCAGGGAAGTTGCGAGAACCTTAGAAGACTTGTATGGTTCAGATACTCAGGTTTTAATTTTTCCATCGGGTTTGGCATCGCGGAGAATAAAGGGGAAGATTGTGGATCTGGAGTGGAAGAAGCATTTTATTCAAAAATCTATTCAGTATAAAAGAGATGTTATTCCTGTTCATGTAAGTGGTAGAAATTCTAACTTTTTTTATCGATTTGCCAATATTCGAAAGTTTTTAAGAATTAAATGGAATCTGGAGATGTTTTTTCTCCCGGACGAAACCTTTAATCATAAGGGTCAGGAGTTTACGATAACTTTTGGAAAACCGATTTCGTATCAAACTTTTGACAAATCAAAGTCTTATTCTGAGTGGGCAGAAGAAGTGAAAAAAGAGGTGTATATATTACCATCTGGGGTATAAACCAATTTAGCCTGTCGAAAAAAATTTTTCTAGCGTATTTTTTTATAGTTTTGTACTCCAAATTTTTAAGCGTTTTGATATGAAAAATATTGCCGCACCTGTTGCTAAAGATGCAATATTAGCAGAGCTGACGCCGGATAAGTTGTTGAGAAAGACAAATAAAGGTGGCAATGAAATTTATGTAGTGACATATCACGATTCTCCCAATGTGATGCATGAGATAGGACGTTTACGTGAAATTACTTTTCGTGATGCGGGCGGAGGAACAGGTAAAGATCTGGATATAGACAAATATGATACTTGTGAAAAACCATATAAACAACTTATTGTATGGGATCCTGATTCTGAAGAGATATTAGGAGGTTATAGGTATGTTTTGTGTGATGAGATGGCCGTTGATGATAATGGAGAGGTTGAGTCTGCAACTTCCCGTTTGTTCCATTTCTCGAGTAAGTTTATTGAGGATTATCTTCCTCATACTTTAGAATTGGGGCGTTCTTTCGTGCAACCTGCTTATCAGTCGAGTAAGGCTGGAGCAAAGGCATTATTTGCATTGGATAATCTTTGGGATGGCTTGGGTGCCTTAATTGTTGATCATCCTGAAATAAAATACTTTTTTGGGAAGGTGACCATGTATACTCATTTTAATACTGAGGCCAGGAATCTAATACAATATTTCTTTTATAAATATTTTCGTGATCTTGAGCAGTTGGTTTATCCTAAAACGGCTATGGATTTAGGGATGGATTATGATGCTCTTGAGAAAGTTTTTTGTGGAGGCTCCTATTCGGAAGATTATCGGATTCTTACACAAACGGTTCGTGAATATGGCGAAAATATTCCTCCGTTGATTAATGCTTATATGAATTTAAGTCCTTCGATGAAAACATTTGGAACGGTATTGAATGATCATTTTGGAGATGTTGAGGAGACAGGTATAATTGTTACTATTCAGGATATTTATGAGGCGAAGAAAGATCGCCATATTGAAACATATATTAGGAGTAAAGATGACATCTTTCCCGACGTTCATTAAGTGATTGCTTAATTTAAATACTATGACCCCAACTTTGTGAAAAGCAGAGCTGGGGTTTTTATTTGGTTGAAATTGAAAGTCAAAAGGAGGGAAATTGGAATCTTCAATCGTTTTTTCGAATTAATAGCATTCCGTCTCTGATAGGAAGGATGACTCTGCTAACTCGTTTGTCATTTTTTATGGCGTCGTTGAAATTTTGTATGCTGATTGTTTGTTCGTCTTTTTCGGAAGGTTTTTCTGTTACCTTTCCATACCACAAAATATTGTCGGCAATAATATACCCTCCGGGCTTTAGTTTGTCAAATATCAAATTAAAATATTCCAGGTATTGCCTTTTGTCTCCGTCCATAAAAACTAAATCAAGTGTTTTGTTTATTTTCGGTATTATTTCGCAGGCATCTCCAATGTGTTGTGTTATTTTCTTTTCGAGTCCTGCTTTCGAGAAATATTTCTGAGCGATAAATTCTAGTTCATCATTAATTTCAATGGTGTGTAGTTCTCCTTCTTCTTTTAATCCTTTTGCCAGGCATATCGCAGAATAGCCAGTAAAAGTGCCAATCTCAAGAATGCATTCGGGATTAATCATTTTGCTAATCATTTCGAGAATTTTCCCTTGAAGGTGTCCGGAAATCATTCTTGGACGTAAAATATTCAGATTGGTTTCTCTGTCTAGTTCTTTTAAAATCGGGTCTTCCTTATCAATATGATCAAGGATATATTTGTCTAATTTATAGTCGTCATCCATTATTCGTAGATTAATGTACTCAGCTTTTGTTCTTCAAGAATTTCGTTTGCAATTTCCAGAATTATTTCACTGGTGATGCTATTTATCCTTTCGTAAATTCGGGGGAGTGTGTCTACCTTATTGTATAAAAGATAACTTTTCCCGAGAGTTAACATTAGGTCGTCCCGGTTTTCACTGGAAATGGCAATTTGTCCTATTAGTTGTTTTTTTGCTTTGCTAAGTTGAAGACTTCCAAGTTTTTTTTCTCGTAGCAGCCGAAATTCTTTTTTGACGAGTGTTATAGCTTTTTCAAGGTTTTCACGATCAGTTCCAAAGTAAATATTGAATTGTCCGGTATCTGATAATGCGCTGTAGTTTGATTCGATATTATAAGCAATTCCGTTACGTTCCCGCAAACTTAGGTTTAGTCTGGAGTTCATGGATTGTCCTCCAAGCAGATTGTTTAAAAGAACCATGCCCATTCTTTTTTTACTATTGGCATCGTAGGCAATGTTGCCGATAATGCAGTGGGATTGGAATGTGTCTTTTTTTATCTGCTTAAAGTTTACTGTATAGTTATCGAAGGCTTGTCGTTGATGTATTCTTTCTTTTGAAGGAATGCTTCCAAAATATTTTTCAGCTAAATAGAGAAAGGTTTCAAAAGGAATATTTCCAACTGAGCTTAAAACCATCTCGTTGGTGTGATAATTGTTTTTTATAAAATTGAGGACAGTTTTCCTGCTGAAGTTTTTAATGATCTCAGGTGTTCCTAGTATGTTGCGCGCAATGGGGTGTCCGTCAAAAAGCAATTCGTCAAATTCATCAAAGATCAGTTCAGAAGGGCTGTCTTTGTAGGAATTTATTTCATCAATTACAATTTCTTTTTCCCGATTTATTTCCCGTTCAGGGAAAGTGCTGTTTGTGATAATGTCACTAATCAACTCCATACTACGGTCGTAATGTTCATTCAGAAAAGTGGCATAAATTGCTGTTTCTTCTTTAGTTGTAAACGCATTTAGTTCACCTCCAACATTTTCAATGCGATTGAGTATATGGAAGGCCTTTCGTTTTTTTGTGCCTTTAAAAATGACGTGTTCGATAAAATGAGCAATGCCCTGTTCTTCTGGAGATTCATCTCTTGATCCGGTGTTTAGTATAATTCCGAAATGTGCAGCAGGAGATTCAACTTGCTGATGAATCAATCTTATTCCGTTGGGCAATGTGTATGTGTTGGTTCTCACTTTTTTGTGTAAATTTTGGAGTGCAAAAGTAGGAAACCCAAATTGATTTCCAATTGATAACCGGGTGAAATAGAAATAGTTTAAACGAAGTGGAGAAAAAAATGTACAGATGGGTGATTTTTTATTTTGTAGTTAATTTTTTTGAGCTATATTTGCCACCGCAAAACCGAAAGGTAATGCTCTTCAAAAGGGTGCCATAGCTCAGTTGGTAGAGCAATGGACTGAAAATCCATGTGTCCCTGGTTCGATTCCAGGTGGCACCACCTAAAAGGGAAAAGATGAAAATCTTTTCCCTTTTTTATTTTTATTATCACATGCTGTTTTAAGGTTGAAGGAATCCGGAATCTTAGATCAGTTTATAATTCTAGTTGGTAGATGTTTTTCAAGAATAAATTTTAGCTACTCGATATAGAAAAAAGCCTATTGTTTTTTCGGAGAAAGAATTGCTTATGTAGAATGTGCATAAATTAAGCTTGTATATACATTTTAAAGTCATCAGTTTTGAAAGAATATGCAGATATATGTATTTTCGCCATATTATAAAGAACGTTATGAATAAATATACTAAACATACGCTTAAAAATGGTTTGTCACGACGGAGCTTTTTGTCGCGTGCTGCAATTGCTTCATGCGCTACAGGTCTGGTCGGATTAACCGGTTGTACTCCTAATGGTCCCAGTGAAGAGGTTTTTGAAAAAGGTCTGACTTACGGGAATAGTACAGATGAAGGTGCTCTTTTGTCATTTCTTCCAAAGCCGGAAGAAATACCTGACGAAGATATTAGCAAAACAGAAACTTTTGATGTTGTAATTGTTGGTGCAGGTGCTTCTGGGGTTCCGGCATCTTTGTCTGCTCTTGAAAATGGAGCTTCAGTTGCAGTTCTTCAAAAGGAAAGTGTGGCTGTTTCTCAGGGGAATTCAGGAGCCGGAATTGATATTGAGAATAGTAGTAAGGCCGGAGTTGAAGCATTAGTGTCCAGACTTATGGGAGACAATGCACACCGTTGTAACCCGGATTTGCTTAGAGCATGGGCTTACAATTCAGGAGAGGCAGTTTCCTGGGTTATTGATCGTGCACAAAAAGGGTGGAGCTAGTGTTATTAATCAAGGCAATCTTCAACAGGTTAATATTTTGAAGATGAATGGTTACGACCTTAGTTTTCATACAGCATATTTTGGTTCAAAACCATATACAAATGGTGATGGAATGCGCGATCTTGCAGCTTACGCCGAAAAAGAAGG
>CAXXKK010000017.1:0-56228 GCA_963676845.2 Prolixibacteraceae bacterium
ATATTCTTTTAGTTATTTTAGTAAATAATATAATCACAACACCTAAAGCACTGATAATAAATGGCAACTCCATATGAGATTTCTCTAAAATCTGTACTGGTAATTGAAAATGGTACAATTAAAGACGAAAAAGGCAATAATGCACTAATGATTTCATTATTTAATCCTGATATTGGAAAAACATGTGTCGTGAGCACCAGACATCTAGAGCTAGAAGATAATGTTGAATTAGATTACTCAAAAGAACATTATAAAAAGAAAATACTATTTAAAGAATCAATTTTATTTGACACGTATATAGAAGTAGAGCTAACTTCAATAAGTAAACCCGCAAAGCTTAACCAATTACTTTTCAAAGGATTAAAAGCTGCAATTTCTAAAGTAGATAAAATTATTCCAAATGGAACAATTACAGGAGCAGTAAAAAAATCATCTGAAACATTGTTTGATTTAATCGAGCCCAAAGATGAAATTGAAATAATTGGACGCCAAGAACTGAGGATTCCTGAAGATTATGACAAAGATGAGCTACATTTTAACCTTCAAGTTCCCAAAAAAATTGAATTAAAAAAAGTATCGAAAAATGAAGATGGAAATAATCTCAAAACCACCAAAACCTTGAACGAAGGATTTACAAATGGACACATCATACTGGGCATCAAAAAACTAAATTAATACTTCGATGAAAAAAATTCGGATTTTATCAATTGATGGAGGTGGTATAAGAGGGATTATTCCAGCAACGATAATTCAATATATTGAGGAGAAAATTATTGAAATTACCAATAATCCAAATTCACGGATAGCTGACTATTTTGACTTTATAGCTGGCACAAGTACTGGAGGTATTTTGACATGCTTCTATTTAACGCCAAATGCAGAAAAAAGGATAGGTGCAAATACTCCTACGTCTAAATATAAGGCATCAGAAGCTTTAGAATTTTATTCAAAATATGGTTATTCAATATTCAACAAGTCCAAACACAATAGTCTTTTAGGGCTAAGACAATTAATAAACGCAACGTCCTATTCACCTTCAAGCCTTGAAAGTATCTTCTTAAAAGAATTTGGTAATTTAAAAATGAATGAACTACTGAAACCATGTATAATTACTACATATAATTTATCAAGTAAGTCATCTTTTTTCTTTAGCAGTGTGGAATCTGATGAAAAAGCCAGAGATTTTTATGTTAGAGATGTTGCAAGGTCTACATCTGCAGCACCTACTTACTTCCCACCTGCAAGAATTAAAAATTTAGCGAATAATCAACCCATGATCAACATAGATGGTGGAGTTTTTGCTAATAATCCTACGCTATGTGCATATGCAGAATGTAGAAACCAAATCTTCCCCCAAGTCAACTACCCAAGTGCAAAGGAAATGCTAATTCTATCTATTGGAACTGGTGGAGGACAATTCAATTTACCTGACATTTCGAAAAGTAAAAAATGGGGTGTAATTAATTGGGCTAAATCTGTCCCAGAAATAATGATGGATGGAAGTATTGACACTGTAGATTACCAAATGAGAAACTTGTTTGAAACTCTGCAAAAACAACACCAATTAAACTACAAAAGAATTGATGTGCCTATCAATCAAAGAAATTATTCTAGCAATATGGCAGATGCGTCAGAAGCAAATATTGATGCTCTTAAAAAAGCGGGAGAAATAACTCTTGAACATGCTCTTAAAGAAGGCAACGATGGATTAGGACTAAGCAAATTTATTGATTTACTAATAGAAAACTCATAATTGAATCCTAGAAGCGAAGCCACGACCTTGTCCCAACAACTGTAAAAAGTTAGAAAAAACGATTGATAATTTGTCACTAAAAATACAATTAATGAAAGCCAACGCACAAAACAGCACATTTGCAACCCCCCTCAATCCGATGCAAACCCAAAGTTTGCAAAAGAGCTGTTTTCTTGCCGACGCACTAATATTTTGATTATGACAAACAAAATATTTAAAATTTTATCAATTGATGGTGGAGGAATAAAAGGACTTTATTCTGCTACAATATTGAAAGAATTTGAAGAAAAATTTAATTGTAGTATATCAGATCATTTTGATTTGATTTGTGGAACATCAACAGGTGGTCTTATTGCATTAGCTTTATCACTTAAAATTCCTGCAAAAGAAATTTGTGATTTCTATGAATTAGAAGGTCCTAAAATATTTCCTGAATCATTCACATTTAATTTTTTTGGCAAGAAAATTTCAAGAAGATTTTTAAAACAGATACTTTTTAGAGGTAAATACTCAGATGAGCCTCTAAAGAAAGCTTTAGAGAATGTTTTTAAAGAAAATAAAATTGGAGATAGTAATAATTTGCTTTGTATTCCAAGCTATACTATTACTGAAGCTCGACCTTTTATTTACAAATTTGATCATCCTGAAGGTAATTTGGATCGAGATAACAAAGCAAAGATGGTGGATGTTGCATTAGCGACATCTGCTGCTCCTACTTTTTTCCCATTAGCAGAAATTCCCTTTTATGATAATAAGCAATTTATTGATGGTGGCGTATGGGCTAATAATCCAACACTAGTCGGTTTATTAGAAGCACTTGATTATTTCGTTGGAGATGGGAAAGACAAAAGAGGTGAAGATAAAAAATATAGAAATATTAAAATTCTTTCTATAAGCAGTCTTTCTATAACTGGAGGAAAGCCAACTGGTTTGAGAAGAAATCGTTCTTTCCTCAATTGGGGGAATGATTTATTTGAAACCTCAATGACCGGTCAAAGCTTTTTTACTGATTTCTTTTTAAAAAAAATAAAAAATATCTCTAATATAAATATTGATTATGTCCGGATTCCAAGTGTTAATATTTCAAGTGAACAAGAAAGTCTGGTTCAATTAGATATAGCAAACAGAAAAGCTCTTGATTTAATGAAAGGTAAAGGAAAAGATCAAGCCGACATATATAAAAAGCTACCGGAAGTTGTTGATTTTTTTAATGAAATAAAAACGTATAAAACAAAATAATATGGCAAACAGTCACAGTTTATTTCAGATTTATAACTCAGCTATTAAATTACCTGAAAGCGATAGAGAGAAGTTAAAGTACGCACGAAACTCTTTACGTGATAGGATGAAACGAGCATATCTAAACTTACCTGAAAAAGATAAAAAAACGCACTCTATCGAATTTCAAAGTCAAGGTTCATTTGTGATGGACACAATTATCCGTCCACATGAAACAGATTTTGATTTAGATGATGGTGTATATTTTCAGGGCAGTTTAACAGAAGAACAACGCAGTAATACTCAAATATTTCATGATTTGATTATACGAGCCATTGATAAAAATAATGGAATTGAAGATATTATTGACAAACAGACCTGTGTTAGAGTAAAATATGACAGTAAATATGAGAATCGGAATCTTGGGTTTCATATCGATCTACCTATTTATTATGCAGAAAATTATGAAACACCTGAATTGGCTCATACAGAAGAAGGCTGGGTTGAAAGTAGCCCTGTTGAATTTATCGCATGGTTTGAAGAGAAGACTAAATCTGGTTTTCAGAAAGCATACTTATATGAATCTGTTAGATACGCTGAACCTTATGAAAGATGGCTATCTGATATTAGAAAAAAAGATTGTCAGCTAAGAAGAATTGTTAGATATTTAAAATCTTGGGCAGATTTGAAACGTCAAGAAATGCCTTGCGGGATAATAATGTCAATCTTAGCTGCCAATAATTATATTGAAAATGAGCGAGATGACATTGCATTACGAGACACTCTTGTTTCAATAAATAATGATTTAGAAACGAATAACTTCACGTGTTACAGACCCACCCCTAAAAAAGGTGAAGACTTATTTGCAAAAACACCAAAAACAGAGAAAGAATATTTTAAAAAGGCATTAGAAAGTTTTATTAACTCTGCAAATCAAGCACTTAATAATCCAAACTCCAAAGAGTCTTGTTTAAAATGGCAAAAACATTTAGGTGATAGATTTCCTTGCTATTTAGCAAAAGATGAAATTGAAGGGGCGAAAATATATGTTGCAGCACCAATTAAAAATGATAATTCAAGGAGTGCGCAAAAATGATTGATGGAGCAAAATCAAGGCAAATAGCGTATGATTATGTTTCAACAATTGATAATGTAAAAATTTTAGATTACAGACAAAAGGAATCTGTTGGTTTTAAAACAGAGTTAGAGATTTGGGAAGTTAGTACAGAGATTTCGTTTGAGAACTCCATTATTCCAATTGTGTTACATATTTTATTCACAACACAATTCCCTTTAGAATTTCCTAAAATTTACCTTTCTCCCGAAACCTTTGATAGGACTAAATATCTTCCACATGTCGATAATAATAGATTAGTATGCACATACGATTCAGAAATTGCATCAACTAATCCTGATGAACCTGCAGGAGTTGTTGTAGAATGTTTGCGAAAAGCTAAAAATATTATCTTAGACGGGCTTAACGGAGATAATCATTCTGATTTCACAGATGAATTTAAAGCATATTGGGAGGAAAAATATGGCAAAGAGAAATATCTTCCACTGAATGTTCTATCTCTAATTAACAAAATACCGCCAGAATCAAGTATTCGATTAATTTCCTTGAAACGAAGCATTAGAAATTACAAATATGTTTTACACCTATCTGATGAAATCTCTGTCAGGTTCAAAGAATTTTTAAAAGAATATAACTTCGAGTTTGAGGAAATAGACGCTTTTTACCTTGGAGAATTCTCACAAAAAACACCACCGTTCGAATTAAAGAATCGAGATGTAATAAAACTAATAAAGAATACAGGCACTGAATCTTTGGTAAGATTCAAAGCTTTTATAAATAAAAAAGAATTCCCCAAACTTGTTGTATGCGAAAAGTATTTTGGTGAAAAGGCTTATATATTCGGGTGGTTTCATAAACACATAAACACTTTTGTAAATGGATTTCGACCGGGAGCATTGAAGCAATTCGATGTTATTTCAACAGTACAATCAAATGAAAATGTAGAAAGAATCACAACAGATGTGTTTACAAAAGAAAGATTAGAAAATAGAACCTCTGGTACGGGTGGTCAAAATGTTGAACAGACATTTTTAATTGCAGGTGTAGGTAGTATTGGTTCTAATTTAATCTATTTTCTAAATTCAATGAATTCGCCGTCGTTTAAATTAATAGACAATGATTTGATTAAACTTGAAAATATAAACAGACACCTTCTTGGATTTGAGTATATTGGAAATTATAAAACAAAAGCTATTAAAGACTTTCTTTTAAAAAAGAATCCTATACAGAAAGTTAATACAAAAGAAAGCTCAGTTGTTGACATTATTAGTAATGAAGCGGGTTATGTCAATGAAGCTGACTACATTTTCATTTCTATAGGCAAAGCAAATATTGATAATTGGATTTGCAAATCACTAAAAGATGGAATAATTAAAAAGCCAATATTTTTTATCTGGGTAGAACCATTTTTAAGTGGAGGTCATTGTGTTTATCTACACCCTTCAAATCCAGATTTTGAAAAGTTTTTTGATGAAGATTTTTTTAGATTTAATGTAATTGATAGGATTGAATATAAATCCGGCAATAAAAATCTTTCATTTCGAGAAGTAGGATGCCAAACAACTTACATTCCATATTCTGGAGCAAATGTAATCGGTTTTATATCTTCACTATTTCCCTTTATTTCATCAATAATTGCCAATAATAAAACAGACTCAATTGCGTACACTTGGCTTGGCAATACGACTGAAGTAAAAAAAATAGGAATTAAAATTTCAGACTTGTATGAGAATAAAATCATTGGTGCGATTACAGAACATAAACTATGACTCAAAAAAAAATTGAAATATTAATAACTCGTTCGGTTTTAAATTTAATTGAGAAATTTAAACAAACCTCAAAGAATGCAAATGAATCTGGAGGTTTTTTATTAGGACAGGTAGCAGATGATAAAGTTTACATACTTAAAGTCTCTACTCCAAATAAATTCGACAAGGCAAGCAGATATTCATTCGATTGCAATAAAGATGCAGCACAGGTTATAATTGACTATGAGTTTATAAATAGTGGACATAAAACAATTTATATTGGAGAATGGCACACTCATCCAGAGAACTATCCAAATCCTTCAGGAGTTGACAAAAAAATGATAGATAATCAATATTTTAAGAACAAATTAAATGAGCCATTTTTAATCTTAATAATTCAAGGGTTAAAAGGTTTATATGTTGCTATATTTAATGGGAAAAAACTTAAAAAAACAAAACTAACTGTTATAGAAGATAATTAGTCCACACTTCATCGCAAAGCATATTTAAAGGATGTGCCAGCCATAGCACAAACAAAGACAGCAAAAAGTAAATTAATTAGTTTGACGTTAATCTAATAAAAAACCTGCCATTGCTGACAGGTTTAATTAAAATAATCAAAGTGGTGTGCATCTTTTAATCTTTTCTCTCCTTTTTAAATTTGGAATGTTGTTTCTACTTAAATAATCTTCAACAGTTTTTTTTATAAATTGAAGGCCATGAGTCCCTTTAATTAAAGGGACTACATCTTTCCTTAGCATTTTATTGGGACGATGTATTTTTACTTTTATTTCAAAATACTTTTGAAATTCAGGGAAAGGCCTATTTCTGTAATTTAGCACATTGCAGTCTCTTAAAATTTCTAAAATTTTATTTCTGCCTAAAACTTTTTTGCCAATTCTTATTTGCATTTCTTCAGCTGCTTCGCTGAAAGTGTATAATTCTGCTCTTTCATATTGAGCTTTGCCTAATTCAATCATGTTTATTTCGATTTATGTCCGTCTATCCAGCGGACTAGTAGACCAGATAGACGGACGATTTTTTTATTTTTCTTTTAACCACTCACCAATCGTACTTCTACCATAATTAAAACCTTCTGATTTCAGCTGTTGAGTTATTCTTGAATATGAATTACCCTCAGATTTTAATTGAAACGCTCTAGCTTTTGCATGGCCATTCTTATCAGGTGATTTTTTTAACTCTTCAAATGGAACGGAACAATTTAGATTTTCAAAAAGCATGTTATTATTGAAATCTGTAACAATGCTTTTTGTTTTTAATTCCCCTGGCAGGTAGTTACCTTTAACCACACATATGTGTCTGATAGATGGAAATTGTTTATCCTTCCTGATTTCGATTAACAATCTCATCTTTGCTTCAAAACCTTGCGAACCAATCACATTATCCTTTCCCGGAGGCAACGATTCTGTTCTTTTCCCTGTATGATGCAAGAAAATAATAAGACATTGATGTCTTTTTGCTAGGTCTGAATACTTATTTAAGAATGTACGCACTTTATTATTTGCATTTAGATCTCCTTCGTATAAATCAGAAAAAGTGTCTATAACAACCAAATCAACAGGATTTGCTGACATTTCAGCATCTAACTTCCTTAATAAATCATCTGATTCAAAAAGGTATTTCAGTCTACCGGTTTTATTTTCATCCAGAGGCTTACCAAACTGTTTTTTTAATAGTGTACTTACAGCAGTTGCATCATCTTCAGTACTAACATAGATTGAACGTTTTTTTGTTGCATTTATCTTAAAGCCAAGGAAGTTGCAACTACCTTCAGCTACTGAATAGGCAAGCTGTCTTAAAAATGAACTTTTACCTGTGTCACTAGATCCCACTACTCCAATGATTCCAACTTTTGGAAATATTGGCTTGACCAACGTTGGTATTTCAGTATGATCCATTGCAAAAAGCGCAGTAGCTGAAACAAAAGGACTGTTTTTTGAATCACTATTTTCTTTGTAATTACTTTCAATGGAATTTTGATTTGTATCAGCACTTTTAGCTATTTGAGTAAAACCATGTTTGATTTCTGCTACTTTTCCATTTTGGAAATCAATTGACGAATTGTTTTTATTCATCATTGTTTCCTCCAATCGGATTAACTGAGTGTTTTTTTATAAAAGCTTCCCTTGCTTCTCTGGGATACCAGATTTTGTTACCTACTTGGACGTAACCAATAATACCTTCTTTTCTCCAGGTTGCTAATGTCCTTTTGCTTACTTTCCAATTCTGGATCATATCCTGATCGTCCCACATTTCTGATTTTGGGTCAATCAATTCAAACTTCCTAATAATTAGCTCATTTAGTATAGCAACTGTCTCCTTTAGTTGCTTTATCTCCATTGCATAATCATTATTAGTCATGGTTCGACCCCCTTCCTCCAACTATTTTGGATTCTAGAGCCTCAACTATTCCCTCATAAGGATATAGCCATGTACCGGTAGATAATTTTACAGCCGGGATATCACCATTAATCCTGAGTTGTTGTAGCACTGATGGTGAAATGCTTAGCATTTCACATACTTCTTTTGACCTTAGCCATTTTTTAAAGGTCTTTTCATTTTGAATTTGAGTGATTTGTGAAATCAAATCATTTTTGAAGAAATCTAATTCCTCTTTTGATAGAATTTTTAATTCTGTCATAAATTATTTAATTTATGACGACCGGGAATTTAATTTTAAATGAAAATAGGTGTGTAGTGATTGTTGGGTTGTATTCTTTCTTTTGTATAATATGATTCAGCAATTCCGACTGTCGTCGGTTTTAAAAATTGACCTAATGGTCTTCAAAAAATAATGAACTTTACATTCAACACAAATATAGTTATTATTTCAATAGATATAGATATCTAAATACGATTTTTTCTATTATGCTTCCTTTTGCATTTGTTTGCACAGTTTGTCTTCAACTTTACCCATGTCCTGTGAAATTTTAGTGTCGACTACTTTTGAATAAATTTGGGTTGTAGATAAATTTTTATGACCAAGCATTTTCTGTACTGTTTCAATAGGTACACCATTGGTTAATGTAACTGTAGTGGCAAAAGTGTGACGAGCTAAATGCATCGTGATGTGTTTGTTAATTTCACACAACTCAGCAATTTCTAAAAGATATGAATTCAGTTTTTGATTGCTTTTTACTGGTAGAAGCTTATTGTCAGCATTACATTCTGTGTCATCTTTATATTTGTCAATGATGGCTTGTGCTTGTGGCAATAGTGGAATACTTGAACGTACTCCTGTTTTTTTACGATTTATAATAATCCAGTTTTTCCCATCAATACCTTTAGAAATGCTATCATGGGTTAATTTTTTTAAATCAGAATAAGAAAGTCCGGTGTAACATACGAAAACAAAAACATCACGTACCTGGTCTAATCTTGGTAGCCTGAATTTATGATCTTCAATACTTTTTAATTCATCTGCTGTTAAAAATCCACGATCAACTTCTTTGTAGCTGGTTTTGTACTGAAAGAATGGATCATGTTCGATATAACCCATCTTCATCGCAAAATGAATAACTTTCTTCAAATGTTTTAAATACTTCATGGTGGTATTATGGCCACATGAATATTTCTCTTTTAAGAAGATATTGTACTTCATTATGAATGCATGATCTAATTTATCAAGCCTAATGTCTTCTGCTTTATATTCTTCCAAAATGAATGATTTAAGCCTTTCAATAGATATATTATATCTCTCAATCGTATCTTGTGAATATCCTGAACCTACTTCTCTTTTTATTAGCGAATTGTGTTTTTCAAATACGTTAATTAAAAATTTGTATTCATTATACTTCCCAAGAAGCATATCACGCAAAATAAAGGAGCTAACGTGCTCGTCTTTTTCTAAAAGCTTATTGAAATCACGTTTTATTTGAGATTCAATAGTGTCCAAATGGCTATTTAATGTTCTTGCTGCTTCTGAACGTCCTTTGGCTCGTTGTAATTTTGAATCCCATTTTGAAATTTCAATTTTTCTATTGACAGAAACTTCAGTTCGCTTACCATTCACAGTAATGCGTAAATAAATTGGAACTTGGCCGACTTTATCAGCCTTACTTTTTTTCAATGTAAATAGGATACTCAAATCAAATTGCATAACTACTCTTTTATTATTACAAAATTAAGCTTTGAATGATTGTTGTAGAAGTGCAAAATGGTGCATGTAAATGCAAAACTGTGAGCTAGTTACATATCTTGTCGAGACCTAATTGAAAATTTCTAAAATGGTCTCGAATAGGACACCTTAAAAACAAGAATTTTAGTGAATTTCAGGGTAGGTTAAAAACAAAAAATGCCTGAAATCATTGATTCCAAGCATTTTCGTAAATATTACTTTTCTAAACTGTGGGCCCAGCTGGGCTTGAACCAGCGACCCCCTGATTATGAGTCAGGTGCTACTAACCAACTGAGCTATGGGCCCTAATAATTTATAATTGATAAATTATCATTTACTATTTCAAAAACTCGTCAAGCAAGTAAGTTGATCCTGCTTGATTTTCGGAGTGCAATTTTAGTGAATTGCTTCAAATTAAACAAGTAAAAATTAGCCTTCTTTACTTGCTGCTTTTTTTTGTTGTTCCATTTGGCTAAAAAAGCGCCAGTAAAAGATGATAATGCTAAATATTCCAATCGTTATTGCAGAGTCTGCAATATTAAATACAGGACGGAAGAATAAAAAGTTTCTGCCACCCCAGAATGGAAGCCAGTCAGGATATGAACCTTGCAGAATGGGGAAATACAACATATCTACGACCTGTCCATGTAAAAAGCTTGAATATCCGCCACCTTCAGGGAAAAGTTGTGCTACCTGGCCTATGCTGTCATTGAATATTATTCCATAAAAGATACTGTCAATGATATTCCCGATAGCTCCTGCTAAAATTAAAGAGACACAAACAATAAATCCCATGGGGATATTCTTTTTCTTTACCAGTTTGAAAAGATACCATCCAATTGCACTAACTGCCACAATGCGGAAAACACTTAAGATTATTTTGCCATAATCACCGGCAAACTCAAGTCCAAAAGCCATCCCGTTATTTTCTACAAAGTGAATTAAAAACCAATTACCAATCACAGAATATTCTTCTCCGAGGTGCATGTTGGTTTTCACCCAGAACTTCAGTAACTGATCCACTAAAAGAACAAGAAAAATAATGATGATCGATTTTTGTAATCTGGACATAATATGGATTATTCAAAAAAAATGACTGGCAAACCAGTTACCAATCATCTTTTATATTTGAATGTTCTTTTTATTTTTGATTATTCTTGGCATCGATACTAAGGGTTGCATGAGGAACAGCCTTCAGACGTTCTTTTGAGATAAGCTTCCCGGTTTCTCTGCAAATACCATACGTCTTATTTTCAATTCGAATAAGTGCAGCTTGTAAGTGCTGGATGAATTTTAATTGACGTTGTGCCAGTTTTCCTGCCTCTTCTTTTGATAAAGTAGCAGCTCCTTCTTCCAATACTTTAAAAGTGGGAGATGTATCCTGGGTGTCATTCCCATCGCTTAAAGTAATTGAGTTTCTGTAGAGCTCGTAATCCTTTTTAGCTTTTTCAAGCTTCTCAAGAATTAATTCCTTGAACTCTTGTAACTCAGCATCCGAATATCTGGTTTTTTCTGTCATAACCTGTTTTTTTATCTTGTGTAAATAGGCTAATGAATGATAATTCATTCGGTTCCTAAATTATAAAAATATTTTGAATAAACACTTGTGTGTTGATCATTACAAACACATAGGTTAATTCTTTTTATCAACAATAATACGAGCCTCAACATCCTGGTCAATTTCAACAACATGACCTCCATCGCTATCTGTTATATCCGTTAAACGAAGATCGTTTGCTAAGGTTTGGCTGCTAATGAAATCTTTAAATGCAATTACTGCATCATTATAAAAGTCATGTTTCGAAATAGACAATGTAATGCGGTCTGTAACCTCAAAATCACTGTCTTTACGGATATTCTGAATTTTATTGATGAACTCTCGGGCAATACCTTCCTGTTTCAATTCTTCAGTAATATTGATGTCTAAAGCGATTGTCATTTCTCCTTCTGTTGAAACCAGCCAACCTGGTATGTCTTCCGTTGTAATTTCAACATCTTCAGGTGATAATGAAATATTTTCATCTCCAACTGCTAGCTCAAATGATCCATTTTTCTCAAGATCTGCGATGTCGTTTTGCGAGAACTGCGCAACCGTTCCGGCAATCTGTTTCATCATTTTACCATACTTTGGACCTAACGTCTTGAAGTTTGGTTTTATCTTTTTCTTAATAATTCCGGTTGTGTCTGTTAAATAATCAACTTCCTTTACATTAACCTCAGTAAGAATGATGCTTTCAACAGCTTCAAACTGCTCTTTAAATCGATTATTAAGCACGGGAACCATAATTTTTGCCAGTGGTTGACGTACTTTTAGTTTTTCTTTCCTTCTTAAACCAAGAATCATGGATGAGGCACGCTGTGCAATACTCATCTTTTGTTCCAGATCTTTATCAATTAAAGATTCATCAGCTACAGGGAATTCTGCCAGGTGAACACTTTGTTTCTTTTCCTTTCCGGTAAGCTCATTCAAATCAGAATAGAGAAGATCAGAATAGAAAGGTGCCATCGGTGCTGATAATTTTGCTACAGTTACCAAACAAGTGTACAGGGTTTGGTAAGCAGAAAGTTTATCTTTATCGTATTCGCCACCCCAGTAGCGTTTGCGGCTCAGACGAACAAACCAGTTACTTAGGTTTTCATTCACAAACTCAGAAATGGCACGTCCGGCACGAGTTGGTTCGTACGATTCCAGACTTTCTCCAACCTCTTTAATTAATGTATTCAATAAGGAGATGATCCAGCGGTCAAGCTCTGGTCTTTCATTCATCGGAACATCTTCTTCTTTGTAACTGAAGCCATCAATATTGGCATACAATGCAAAGAAGTTGTAGGTATTATAAAGCGTTCCGAAATATTTACGACGAACTTCATCAACTCCGGAAACATCAAATTTCAGGTTGTCCCAGGGTTGAGAGTTGGTCATCATGTACCAGCGCAAAGGATCAGATCCGTATTTCTCGATAGTCTCGAATGGATCAACTGCATTGCCTAAGCGTTTCGACATTTTATTGCCTTTTTTATCAAGCACCAATCCGTTAGAGATGATGTTTTTAAAGGCAACCGATTCGTCGATCATCGTAGCAATGGCATGAAGCGTGAAGAACCATCCGCGTGTTTGGTCAACACCTTCTGCAATAAAGTCAGCCGGGAAAACCCCCTTGCCTTGTTCTGGGTTATATTTTTCTTTGTTTTCGAAAGGATAGTGGTTTTGCGCATAAGGCATGGAGCCTGAGTCAAACCAAACATCAATCAGGTCGGGCTCACGGAACATTTTCTCGCCGTTCTCTGCAACCAAAACGATATCGTCAACATAAGGACGGTGTAAATCTATCTTTTCGTAATTGTCTTTATCAAAATTGCCTGTTTCAAATCCGTCGTATGGATTTTTCTCCATAACTCCGGCAGCCACAGCCTTTTCAATTTCAGTATATAAATCTTCAATTGAACCAAAACACTTGGTTTGAGTTCCATCTTCTGTTCGCCAGATTGGAAGAGGAGTTCCCCAAAAGCGCGAGCGGCTAAGGTTCCAGTCAACCAGATTTTCCAGCCAGTTCCCAAAACGACCGGATCCGGTAGATTGAGGTTTCCAGTTGATGGTATTATTTAAAGCGATTAGCTTATCTTTTATGGCTGTTGTTTTCACAAACCAGCTATCTAGCGGATAATAAAGTACAGGCTTGTCAGTCCTCCAGCAATGGGGATAACTGTGCTGATGTTTTTCAATTTTGAAAGCTTTATTTTCTTTCTTCAACATTACTGAAATATCAACATCAATGGTTGAGTAAGATTCATCCAGCAAATCATCATACTCATTTTTTACATATCGGCCTGCAAATTCAGTGTAGGTTTCTGTATTTACATTGGACGAAATATAGGAATCATCGAGGTCTTCCAGACGGAAGAATCGTCCGCTTTTGTCAACCATAGGTTGCGATTTGCCATCTTTGTCGGTTAGCAATAATGGTGCAATGCCATTTTGCTTGGCAACACGGTCGTCATCTGCACCAAAAGTAGGAGCAATATGAACGATTCCTGTACCATCTTCAGTGGTTACAAAGTCACCGGTAATTACACGGAAAGCATCTCCGTCCGGTTTAATCCAGTCAATTAACTGTTCGTAGTTAACGCCAGCTAAATCGGTTCCGCTGTATTCGCTAACAACTTCAAAAGGTATCTTTTTGTCGCCGGGTTTATATTCGTCAAAAGGCAATTCTGCATTCTTCATGTTGAAATGAGAAGCCAGCAGGTCTTTTGCCAAAATCACCGTCATTGGATCACCCGTGTATGGGTTGAATGACTTCACCTTCACATAGGTGATTTTTGGTCCAACACAAAGAGCTGTGTTTGATGGCAATGTCCAGGGAGTTGTTGTCCATGCTAAAAAGTAGAGCGGACTATTAACACCTTCATATAAAAACTCGGATTTCTCATTGCGAATTACGCTAAACTGAGCAACAGCAGTTGTGTCTTTCACATCGCGGTAGCATCCGGGTTGGTTTAACTCGTGCGAGCTAAGTCCGGTTCCTGCTGCAGGAGAATAAGGCTGAATGGTGTATCCTTTATAAAGCAAGCCTTTGTCGAAAAGCTGTTTCAGCAACCACCAAACCGATTCAATATAACGGTTGTCGTAAGTGATATACGGATCATCCATATTCACCCAGTAACCCATTTGGCGGGTAAGTTGTTCCCACTCGCGGGTATATTTCATCACCTCCTTGCGGCAGGCTGCATTGTATTCTTCAACGGTAATTTTTGAACCGATATCTTCTTTGGTTATTCCTAACGATTTTTCAACGCTCAGTTCTACAGGTAGTCCGTGAGTGTCCCATCCGGCTTTACGGTGAACACGAAATCCTTTCATGGTTTTGTAGCGGCAGAACGTATCTTTAATCGTACGTGCCATCACGTGGTGAATACCCGGCATACCATTCGCCGATGGCGGCCCTTCGTAAAAAACAAAGGTAGGTTTACCCTCCCGGGTTTTTATACTTTCATGAAAGGTATCATCATCTTCCCACTTTTTCAGTATGTCTTTATTGATTTGGGAAAGATCTAACTGTTTGTATTCGCGGAATTTATCGCTCATCAGAATCCTGTTTTGTCATTTTTTCTAAAGGAGTACAAATATAGAAAAATTTTAGGCTCTGAAGGTTTGAAGTTTAAAAGGCTAATTAATATGATTTTCAATTAACTTTTTGTTTTAGAATGATGAGATTCTTGACGTGAGAATTAGCAGATTATTAATGACAGATTTGTTTTTCTTTTTAGGAAAGAAGTAAGGGTTATGAATATTTCTCATAAGTCTTGATTCTTGATTCTAAAATCTTGGTTCTTCTTTATTTATAATCACATTATTCCGATATTTCAAGGTAGCTTTTAGAATGAGGAAAAAGTTCGGAGGGTTTTCCTATTTTTGCTTTTATGGAAACAATACCCAAAAATGATTGCCTGAAGATTGGTTATTTACAAAAACCGCATGGAATTCAGGGAGAGATTGTACTGCAAATGGAAACGGGTTATGCAGCAAGTGTTGAAGAAGAGCCGACTCTTTTTGTTGAAATTGATGGTTTGCTTGTCCCTTTCTTTATTCAGCCAGATGGTGTTCGCTTTCGATCTGATGATTCTGCTTTGGTGCATTTTGAATGGATTGAAAATGAGGAACAAGCCCGAGAGATATGCGGGCAATCAGTCTATATTAAAAAAGAGGAATATTATGCAGATGAAGAAGAAGTTTCGTTGCATATGTTGGTTGGCTATAAGCTATTTGATGCAAAACTTGGTTATGTTGGAGAGATTGAAAAAGTGGATGATTTTGCCGGTAACCTGATCTTTCAACTGGAATATAAAGGAGAAATAATATTAGTTCCTTTTAATGAAGATTTTCTGATCCGACTTGATCCTGATAGTAAGGAGATTGAACTTAATTGTCCCGATGGAATCTTCGATCTTAATTAGAGATTTCCTATAATTCTGTAACGTTTTACTTATTCATGCGTCTTTTAAATAATGAGTAAGCAGAAAACATAATTACACAATCAATGAAAACACATTTTAAAACAATTATTTTAATTATAGCCGTAGCTTTAATTGGGCAGATTGCCAGGGCAGAGGAGAATAAAAGGGAATACCGTGAAGTTGATTCATTTTCAGAAATTTCGCTGAGGGTGGCTGCTAATGTATATCTTGATCAGGGGCAACCCCAATCAGTAGAAGTAGTTGGTAAAGCTTCAACCCTGGAAGATTTAATTACTGAAGTAAAAGGCAGAGAGTTGATTATTCGGTTTCCAAACAAGAATTACTTATTTCGGGATTTTAATGCCGGAAAAATTGACATTTACATTACTGTGCCGGAAATTGATGCTCTTAATCTTGCGGGATCAGGTGATATTATTTGTGAAGGTCCAATAAATTCCAGAATATTAAATCTTGCGATTAGTGGAAGTGGAGATATCCTGATGGAGGATTTGCAGTCTGATCGTGTTAAAGCTTCAATTTCGGGAAGCGGAGATATTCAAATTTCAGGTTCCGAAATGTGTACAGATTTAAATGTTTCTATTTCAGGTTCTGGTGATTTCAAAGGAATTGACTTTCCTGTTGAGGATGTCGTTGTCCGCATTGCCGGATCAGGAGGGGCGAGTGTTGTTGCAGAGAATAACCTGAATGTGAGAGTCGCCGGATCAGGTGATGTTGTTTACAAAGGATCGCCTTTGGTTGACCAGGCCATTGTTGGTTCTGGTGATGTAAAAAGATACTAGATTTTTCATTTAGTATAAATTAGAACTCTTAAGTAGAAGAACCTTCGTTGATTGGGGTTCTTCTTTTTTTTATTTCCGAATAATTTCTATTTCTCCTCCAATTCCCAATTGGATAATACTTGATGGAGTTGCAGGGGAAGTTTCATCTTGTCGGTATTCCACAATGTAATCAACTGCGTCTTTAATTTCATCGCTTATTTCGTCAAAAAAAGCAGGCGATTTTTCGCCACTAATATTTGCTGATGTAGAAACGATAGGCTTCCTGAAACGTTGAATAAGCTGACGCGTGAAATTTTCTTCCGTAATTCGGATGCCAACAGAACCGTCTTCAGCCAGTAGATTTTTTGCCAGATTTTTAGCGTTGGGGTAAATAATGGTCATGGGCTTTTCTGTTAACTCAATCAGGTCGTAGGCTATCTCCGGAACTTCTGTTACATATCTTTCCAGCAGGTTTAAATTTTCCATCAAAACCAACATGCTTTTCGAGTCTTCCCGTCTTTTTATTTCATAAACACGTTTAACGGCTTCTTCGTTGGTGGCATCACAACCAATTCCCCAAATGGTATCAGTGGGGTATAAAATGATGCCTCCGCTTTTCAATACTTCCAACGCTTCTTTAATGTCTTCGTGCATGTTATAGATTTTGATAAATATTCATTAATTGTTTGGCCTGAACTTCAGGACGGAAACGCCCGGCATTTTTTATACCAGGCTCAATCATTTTATTTCGTAATTCAGTATCTGCTGACAACTTTATTATGGCTGATGCAATTTCTTTCGGTTCGTTTGGATTTACATACATTGCTGCGTTTCCTCCTGCTTCGGGCATACTGCTAACGTTTGATGTAATAACAGGACAACCACATGCTTGAGCCTCGGCAACGGGAAGGCCAAATCCTTCAAAAATGGAAACATAAACAGTCATGCTTGCCATTTGGTACAGATGAGCCAGTTGTTGGTCATTTACATGGTTTAGGATGATAACCTGATCTTGCATTTTCTCCAGTAAGGATTTTAGCTGTTCCAAATAATCAGTTGACCTGCCAACGACTACCAGAGGTAATTTGATATCTTTTTCTGAAAAAGCAAGGAGAATGTTTTTGAGGTTTTTACGGGCTTCAATGGTTCCGGGAACTAAAACAAACTCTGTTGGGAGATTGAAAAAATTGCGTGTAAGTTCAATTTCTTCCTCTGCGTTTTTTACAAAAAAGACAGGCTTAATAGATTGATAAACAAGCTCTATTTTTTCTTCTTCAACATGAAGCAAATCGATTAAGTCATCTTTTGTTTGCTGACTTATAGCAATAATTTTATCTGCAATTTTGCAAGCAGTTTTATATTTCTTTTGGTAAATAATCCGGTCTGTAGGTTTGTAAAATTCCGGGAAGCGCATGAAAATCAGGTCGTGAATAGTAACCACACTTTTTATCCCCGTTTTTTTTATCCCGACAGGAAGTTCATGACTGAGACCGTGATAAATATCGAGATTTTCGTGTTTTGCCAGCTCTGCAATTTTGTAAGTTCTCCAGTAAGCTTTTGATATGCCTAATGTTGTCTTTTGAGGTGTGATTGCCGTTGATATCCGTGGAGGGAAGAATACACTCTCGTCAGTTTGGGGAGTGAATAAAAAGTAGTCATTATCAGGAAATATCTCACAAATACTATTGATAATGTTCCTACTGTAATTTCCCAATCCGGCTTTGTTTTGAAAAGCCCTCTTGGCATCGAACCCTATTCTAAGTTTTTCAGGCATGGCTCAAAGTTAGTAAAAAGCGGAATAGTTGGGCAGTTTTAAGCTGTAAGCATTTTACTTTAACTTGACCTCGGTCAACCCGATAACACTTTCGTTGGGACAATTTGAATGTCATGGTTTTATGTGTTAAAAGTTGTCATTTGGAATTTGAACCTGAAATTTGATTCATTTATTGTTTTTTGCCTATTAAAAATATTTACTTTTGCCGCCCTAAAGAAAAGGGGTTATGGCATATCTTAGTAACACGATGATCATCAGGCATGAGCTGATGGCCAGATTGGTAAGGATGTTTCGGCAAGGAGAGCTGACAGCGAAAATCAATAGTTTGCCGGTAGAATTATATCCTAAAGACAGGAATCCAAGAGGTCGTTGCTGCATTTACAAAGAACGGGCAATTACAAAGTATAAAATGTTGCCTTTGCTGGGCTACGAAGTTCCGCAAGATGATATTGAGAATCATTCGTTGAGTGAGTATGTGCAAGGAGCGCTTACACGGGAACGCAGGACTGAGAGCATCTTAACCGTAGTTGATGAATCATGCACTGGTTGTGTGCAGGGAAATTATGTGGTTACGAACCTTTGTCGGGGATGTGTTGCCAGCCCTTGCGTGATGAATTGCCCTAAAAATGCCATTCGCTTTACGGCATCGGGACAAACAGAAATAAAAACGGATTTATGTGTAAACTGCGGTTTGTGTCAGCAAGCCTGTCCGTACCATGCAATCGTTTATGTGCCAATCCCCTGTGAAGAAGCTTGTCCTGTTGGTGCCATAAAAAAGAACGAACAAGGCAAGGAGGAAATTGACCCGGATAAGTGTATCTATTGCGGAAAATGTATTACTGCCTGTCCTTTTGGAGCGATCTTCGAATTGTCATCGGTTATTGATGTACTGAAAGCGATAGAAAGTGATAAACAGGTAATCGCCATGGTTGCTCCGGCAATTCTTGCTCAATATGCCGAGTCTCCGGGGAAAGTTTTTGCGGCCATTCAGGAAATAGGTTTTGATCAGGTCGTGGAAGTTGCAAAAGGAGCTGAGAAAACTGCCAGTCATGAGGCTGAGGAATTCAAAGAAAAACTGGAAGAAGGTCAGAAATTTATGACAACCTCTTGTTGTCCGTCTTATGTAGAGGCAGTTCGCAAACACGTTCCTGAACTATTGCCGAATGTTTCGGATACACCTTCACCAATGGCTTATGTCGCTGAAGAAATGCGCGAGAAATATCCTGATGCTAAGATTGTTTTTGTTGGGCCTTGCGTGGCAAAGCGAAAAGAAGCAAATGATTTGGGAACGGTTGATTACGTGTTGAGTTTTGAGGAGATGGATTCTATCTTTAACGGAATGGGTATTCAACCTGAAAAAATGGAAGAAGCAGAATTGGAGAACTATACTAAAGAGTCCCGGGGATTTGCTAAAAGTGGAGGTGTTCTGAATGCTGTTGTGGCAGAAAATAAAGTGACAGAATTCAGTTCGGAAACCATTAATGGAATTGATAAGAAAGCTGTGAAAATGTTGAAGATGATGGGGAAAGGTCATGCAAAATCACAGTTTTATGAGGTGATGGCTTGTGAAGGTGGCTGTATTGCCGGACCGGGAGCCTATATGAAATCGGGAAAAGCAGGACGGAACTTCAATAATTCAATGAAAAATTTCTAATTGTTACCGGAGTTTCTGAAGATTAGGAGGCTTTTCCAATGCAGACAGCAATCCATTATTCTCTTCATCTGATTTTTCCGCTATTCATAGCATTTGTCTTTTTCAGAAAGGAATGGAAGAAAGCATATTTGATAATGCTTTTAACTATGCTTGTGGATTTGGATCATTTGTTGGCAACTCCCATTTTTCAAGCAAACCGATGCAGTATTGGTTTTCATCCTTTGCATTCATATTATGCGATGGCTGTTTACTTTATCCTTTTATTTCTCAAAAAGCCATTCAATATTATTGGAGTTGGATTATTATTTCATATGTTCACAGACTTAACCGACTGCATGATCATGTTTAATGAATGCAGCGATTGTTTTGTCGATGCTCCGACCTATGAATTGATGGCTTGGTTATCCAAATTTTTAGGGTTGAATTAGATTCATAAAATTTTTAGAAACAGATGAAAGAAATTGTAAACTTTTTAGATCAAAGCGATACGCATTATTTTGCTACCATAGGTTTAGATGGCAAACCTAAAGTCAGGCCTTTTCGGTATATGTTTGAAGAAAATCAGAAGATTTGGTTTTGTACTTCCAATCAGAAGGATGTGTACAAGGAGATGAATAGCCAGCCCTATATTGAATTGTGTGCTTCGGGCAAAGGAATGTCCTGGTTGCGGTTAAGTGGGAAGGCTGTATTTTCTGATAGTCTGGAGGTAAAAGAGAAAGTTTTTGAAAAAAGTCCGTTGGTAAAAGGGATTTATAAAACACCCGACAATCCGGATTTCGAGGTTTTTTATTTGGAAGAAGTTAGTGCCGCAATTTCCGGATTAGGCAAAGCTCCTGTGATATATAAGTTTTAGTTTTCCCTTTGATCAAATAATTAAACATCAAATTTTTGGTTGGACAAGCCTCAATTAAATGATTAAACATCAAACTTTTGGTTGGGCAAGCCTTAATTAAATGATTAAACCTTGACTTATAGATTGGATAAGCTTTAATTAAATGATTGAGCCCAGATAAATTTGTTGGATGAGCTTTGATTAAATGATTAAGGCTTCATTTATTCGTTGGACGAGCCTTAATTAAACGTTCATGGTTTCATTTGTTGATCTTAATGTTTTCATTAAATGATATCGTGTTCTTCGTTGTGTCTGAAAATCCAGTAATCTGAATATCCGAAAATCTATTCCTGAATATAAATCCGTTTTACCCGTTGTGATATTCCGGTAAGCACTTCGTAAGGAATTGTTCCCATCCATTCGGAAAGTTGTTCAAGACGGATGTGTTCTCCCATCAGTTCAACCTGGTCTCCGGATTGAATGTCTGATCCGGTTACGTCAATCATCGCCATGTCCATGCAGATATTTCCGATAACAGAGTAGGTTTCCCCGTTGATCCAAACTTTCCCGTTCCCATTGCTAAGCCTGCGATCATATCCGTCAGCATAGCCAACCGGGATGATGGCTATTTTTTTGCTTTGCTCAGCTTTTCCTTTTCTGCTGTAACCAATTGTTTCTCCCGCAGAAACTTCTTTGACTTGTGACACAACTGTTAGCCAACGGGCTACCGTTTCTGTTTGGATTACATTGGACTGCGAAATGCCGTATAAGCCGATGCCCAGGCGAACCATTTCCATTTGCATGGCCGGAAAACGTTCAATTCCTGCAGAATTCAGAATATGTCGAATTACAGGTTGAGGTTGATGTTTAGTAATCAGCTCACATAAATTATTGAACCTTTCGTATTGTTCCTGGGTGAATTCATCGTGTGATTTATCATCACTTCCTGCCAGATGTGAAAATACAGATTGAATTCTTAATCGTCCTTTTTCGGGGATATGGGTGGCAATTTCTTCAATTTCTTTTTCCGATGAGAATCCGAGTCGGTGCATGCCCGTTTCCAATTTTATATGAATTGGAAATGAAGAAGTGGCCATTCGTCTTGCTGCTCGGTCAAACTGTTGGTAGACTTCCATGGAATAAATATTGGGCTCAAGCCGATATTCCAACATCATCTCAAAACTATGTTCTTCCGGGTTCATGACAATGATCGGAGTTTCAATTCCCGCCTGCCTGAGTTCTATTCCTTCATCAGCTACAGCCACAGCCAGGTAGTCCACTTTTTGGAATTCCAGTGCCCGGGCAATTTCAACGGTGCCGCTTCCATACGAAAAAGCTTTCACCATCACCATAATTTTGGTTTCCGGTTTAAGAAGGGCTTTATGCCGGTTCAGATTTTCAACCAATGCATTCAGGTTAATCTGAAGTTGCGTTTGATGATATTTCTTTTGAAGGAGAGATGATATTTGTTCAAACTTAAAATTCCGCGCTCCTTTTAGCAGGATGTGCTGGTTCTGGAAATCAGAAGTTTTTGCAGTTCTTAAGAATTCTTCAGTGCTTCTGTAAAATGAAACATTATTCGGGAATAAGGCCTGGTGTTTCCATAATTGTTCACCAACGCAAATTAGTTGGTCAACTTCATAGAGTTTGCATAAACGATCGGCCATTTTTGCCAGTTCTCCGGCTGGGTAACCCGATTGACTGATATCTGACAAAATCAATGTCCGTTTCTTTTTGCTGGTTAACGACTGTTGTTTTAAAAACTGAAGGGCAATTTCCAGAGAATTGATGTCTGAATTATAATAGTCATTAATTAGGGTGCAATTATTAATGCCTTCTTTTATTTCCAGGCGCATGGCAATGCCCTGTAAGTTTGAAAAACGGTTTTCAAGATTATCGCTCCATAAATTGGAGGCAATAATAAAAGCAAGGCAATGGCAGGCATTTTCAATGGAAGCGTCATCGGTGAATGGGATTTCCAATTGCCTTTTTTTATTAAGATAGTTAAAGGTGAAAAGTGATTTCCTTTCTTGTTTTTCAATTTGAATGAGTAAATCTGCATCTTTCCCGTTTGTCGTCCATGAAAACAACTTCTTACCGTTATCCTTGAATTTATGTTGAAGGCATTGATGTACTAATTCCTGATCCCTGCAATATATTATTGTGTCACAGTTTTTGAAAAGCTTCAGTTTTTCATCGGTCTTTTCTGTTTCATCAACAAAATTTTCCTGATGTGCATCTCCAATATTCGTTATCAGGCCAATTGTGGGATGAATGATTTCCGCAAGCTTTTCCATTTCTCCAACCTTGGAGATTCCAGCTTCGAAAATCGCCATGTTAAATTGCTTGGTCATATTCAACACGGATAAAGGTACGCCTACCTGTGAGTTAAAGCTTTTGGGGCTTCTGATGATCTTTAGCTCATCCTGCAAAAGTTCAAAAAGCCATTCCTTGACGATTGTCTTTCCATTGCTTCCAGTAATACCAAGAACCGGATAGTTGTTTTGTAGTCTAACCCATGAGGCTAGCTGCTGAAGGGCTTTTAAAGAATCTTCAACTAAAATGAAACTGGCTGTCGGGAATGAAGAAACTTTTATGTTTTCGTCAGAGATAACAAAGCATCTAATGCCTTTTTGAAAGAGTTCGTGGATGTAATTATGACCATTATGGCGCTCACCTTTAATTGCAAAAAACAAACAGGACGCAACATCGGCAATTGTTCTGCTGTCAATTGAAACAGACCGGATTTCTTTTGAAGATGCTATTTGCTGCTTCCCCAAAATTTGTCCATTTATTACGGATGCGATATCGTTTAGCTTGTACGTTTGCATTACTTTTTGGCGTTAGAATAACAGGTTCGGCATAAGGGTTCGTATTTGTCTTTTTCTCCAAGCATGATTGGACTATCGTTATTAACCAAACGATGCGTAAATTGGGCAATGTTGCCACATTTCATACAGATTGCATGCACTTTGGTCACATAATCGGCGATAGCTAATAAGCTGGGCATCGGTCCAAAAGGTTGTCCTTTGTAGTCCATGTCCAGTCCGGCAACTACCACCCGGATTCCCTGGTTTGCCAGCTTGGTGCATACTTCAATTAAACTATCATCGAAAAACTGGGCTTCGTCAATACCAACGACTTCAACACCTCCAGACAATAAAAGAATGGCTGATGAGTTTTCTACAGGAGTACTGGGAATTGAGTTTTCATCATGGGAAACAACTTTCTCTAAGGAATAACGGGAGTCGATAACCGGCTTGAAGATTTCAGTTTTTTGTCGTGCCAGTTTTGCACGTCTGAGTCGGCGGATTAACTCTTCAGTTTTTCCGGCAAACATCGAACCGGCAATTACTTCAATGCTGCCTTCGGATTTACGGTGACTTACATCCCTTTCGAGAAACATTAACGTTATTCCATTTAGATTTTAGTACTTTTACAAAAGTAACGAATTTGTTGAGTAAAATAGTTTGATAAGATAGATGGACACAAATAAACTGCTTCGGATAATTCGAAAAGATACTCAGGAATTGATTGAAATGACTGAGGATTTGATGGGACAGAAAAAGCTAACCAGGCATGAAATCGAGTTTGCGTTAAGTAAATCACGTATTGTGCTACAGGAATTGGAATACCTGAAGGAAATTAATTCAGCTTTGGGAGATAGGGATGAAATTGAAACTGTTGTTAAAGAACAACCAAAAGTTGAAGAAGAAACTGTCGAAGTTCCCCAAAAGTCATTATTGGAAGAGCTGGAAGAAGATGAATTGGAGGAAAGTAGGGAAGAGCTTGAACAAGAGTTAATAGTTGAGGAAAAGAAAACTGATAAGCCAGCAGAGGAGGTCCCTGCTAAAAAGGATGTATTGGAATATACAAAGAACGAAGCGGAGGAAGAGACTGGAATTGAAGTTGAAGTTGAAGTAGAGCCGAAAATTGATAAGGAAGTGAAAGAAGAAAAACAGGAAGAATCAAAAGTTGACACAACTCCAGAGAAAGATCAGGGAAAAAGAATTGGCGAAACACAGTTTATGAATAAATCCCTGAATGATTTTCTCTCAGGAGCCAGTAAACTGGAGCATAAATTGGCAAGTTCACCAATCGCAAAGCTGGAGTCGGCAATTGGTTTGAATGATCGCTTTCAATATATACGTGAGCTTTTTGATAATGACTCTCAAGCTTTTCAGGAAACTGTGAAAAGTATTGATGGATTGGATAACCTGGATCAGGCATTGTCTTATTTGGATCAAAATTTTCTGTGGGAGGAAAATGAAGCGAGTGTGAAGTTTGCACAATTGGTAAAACGAAGATTTTCAATTTAAAATGGGAAAATTATACTTGGTTCCAACACCGATTGGAAATTTGGATGATATGACTTTTAGAGCAGTAAGAGTGCTTAAAAAGGTTGACCTTATCTTAGCTGAAGATACACGTACGTCATCTAAGCTTCTTCATCATTTTGAAATTCAAAACAAGTTAAGTTCTCACCATAAATTTAATGAGCATAAAACGGCATCACATATTGCTGAACGCATTGAAGCTGGAGATACAATCGCTTTGATATCTGATGCCGGAACTCCGGGGATCAGCGATCCGGGGTTTCTACTTGTTCGGCAATGTCTGGAGCTGGGGCTGGAGGTTGAATGTTTACCGGGAGCAACAGCGCTAATTCCAGCATTAGTAAATTCGGGCTTACCCAACGACCGTTTCTGTTTTGAAGGTTTTCTTCCCGTTAAAAAAGGTCGTCAGAAGAAACTTCTTTCTTTGGTGGACGAAGAGCGAACGATGATTTTTTATGAATCGCCATATCGTTTAGTGAAAAGTCTGGAGCAATTTTGTGAATTCTTTGGCGAAGAACGAAAAGCTTCTGTTTCGCGTGAATTATCAAAGCTGCATGAGGAAAACTTCAGAGGCACACTGGCTGAAGTTCGGGATCATTTTAAATCGAAAACAGTGAAAGGCGAGATTGTAATGGTAATTGAAGGTAAATCGAACTAATGGCATTCACTCGAAAATACGATCATCTATTTTTTGACCTCGATAATACGCTGTGGGATTTTGATGCAAACGCTAAAATCACCATGCAGCAAACTGTAACTGAATTGAAGTTGGGTTCCCAGGTTGAAGACTTTGAGGAATTTTATGCTTTCTATGAAAAAGTGAATAGTGGCCTTTGGAAAGCTTTTCAACGTCAGGAAATCCGAAAACCGGAACTGATAAAAAAACGTTTTGCCGATACATTATCTCATTTTAATATTAAGGGTATTGATCCGGTAACAATGAATGAGCTATATCTGGATATTATGCCGGAACAGAAAACATTAGTAGATGGTGCAATTGATTTGCTTGAATATTTAAAAGCAAGTAATTATCACCTTCATATTATCTCAAACGGATTTAAAAAAGTTCAAACACGAAAACTAAAAAGTAGTGGTTTGGAACCGTACTTTGATCAGGTATTTGTGTCGGAAGAAGCTGAGGCTCCAAAGCCTGATGTGCGGATTTTTAGGCATGCACTTTCAAATTGTAATGCTTCCAAAAAGAAAAGTCTGATGATTGGTGATTCTTTTGAAACAGATATTATAGGGGCTTATAATTTTGGAATTGATCAGTTGTATTTCGAAAAAGAACAGGTAGGCCCCATTTTAAATGGGGGTGATCTTGATAAAAATCAAAAAAATAATACACATGCATCTTTTTTGCCTACCTATTCGATGAAATGTTTGTCGAATGTTAAGTCGATCCTATAAATTAGAATGAATCTAAATAAATTCCGTAATTAATTGTGTTAAAATCATATATATAGGTATTTAAATGTGTTGTATAACACTGTTTGTTGGCGGTGTATGATAAATATCATGTTATTCTTTCTCTTTTTTTGCCTTCAGTGTTTTATCGTATTTATTAATTTATATTTTTGTAATAAATTTAAGATTTTTTAACAGTTAGTGAACCAATAGATAATTTACTTTGTTTAGTGTTTTGTTAACTTATTTTTTGACAATACATATATGTTTGGGGGAACAATGGTATTGTTGTTTTAGGGGGGATTTCAGATTACTTTCCTTAAACGTATTTAGATTTTAGATGCTGTTTAATTATTAAAATTATTTCTATGAAAAAATTCGCATTACTACTTGCAATTTTTGCAATTGGTTTGCAGTCTGTTTTGGCTCAAACCACAGAAATTACAGGTGCAGTGACTTCGGCGGAAGACGGGACTACTCTTCCCGGTGTTACTGTAACTGTTAAAGGAACGACACTCGGTACAATAACCGACATAAATGGTAGTTACACCATGACTGTTCCGGAAAATGCTGAGGCATTAGTTTTCTCATTTGTGGGAATGTTGTCTCAGGAAGTAGCTATCGGTAATAGCTCAACCATTAATGTCTCAATGGAGCCAGACGTTATTGGTGTTGATGAGGTTATTGTTGTAGGATACGGTACAGCTACCAGACAATCATTTGTTGGTTCTGCTTCATCCGTAAGTTCAGAAAACCTAAAAAGTAAATCAGTTTCAAACTTATCTCAATCTCTTTCCGGAGAGGTGTCTGGTGTGAGAGTAATTAATACATCAGGTCAGCCAGGAGAAGATGCAACGATTAGGGTAAGGGGATTTGGATCTGTAAATGGTAACAGAGATCCTCTTTACGTAATTGACGGAGTGCCTTATTCGGGAGCTTTAAATGCCATTAACCCCAATGACATTGAATCAACAACTATCTTGAAAGATGCTACTGCTACTGCAATTTATGGTTCCAGGGGTGCAAATGGTGTTATCTTGTTAACAACAAAATCTGGTAAAGCAGGAGAATCTGAAATTGAGGTTGACGTTAAAACAGGTATAAACGTTAGTGGCTTACCAAGATATAGTACTATTAAATCACCAGAGCAGTATGTCGAATTAGGCTGGGAAGCAATGTATAACAGAGGTGTTGCTTTAAATGACCCAGATCCTGCTGCTTTTGCTAGTAATAATCTTTTTTCGGCAAGTGGTATTACCCCTAAATATAATATGTGGAATGTTGAAGGATCTCAGGTAATTGATCCCTCAACAGGTGAAGTTGCTTCAGGTGTAACCAGAAAGTATGACCCGGAAGATTGGGAAGATTACGGATTCCAGAGTTCTTCAAGGACAGAAGTTAACCTTACAATGAGAGGTGGAAGTGAAAAAACGAAATACTTTACTTCTTTTGGTTACCTAAAAGACGAAGGTTATATCATTAATTCTGATTTTGAGAGATATAGTGCAACAATGAACCTTAATAGTGAAGTTAAACCTTGGTTGAACACTACAATGAGGTTAAGTTATACCGGGACTCAAACGACAAATAACGGACAATCAGAGGATTCTGGTAGTATCTTCTGGTTTGTTGATAATATTCCTTCTATTTTCCCTTTGTTTTTGAGAGATGAAAATGGTGAAAAAATTGAGGAATCAATTTATGGTGGATATGAATATGATTATGGAATAGGTCGTGGTTTTGGAGCAATGACCAATTCAATAGCAGATGCACATTATGATTTGTCACGTGCAAAAAGACATCAGGTTTCTGGTAATTTTAATGCTACAATAGATATTTTGCCAGGTTTAACATTTGAGAATACTTTGGGTGCACAATATTATGCAGATAAGGACAATGATCTTCGAAATCCATTTTATGGTTCTGCAGCAAGTAATGGTGGTTATTTATATCGGGTAAATGAAATGCTTACTTCTTATAACCTGACCAGTATTGTTCGTTATAAAAAAGAATTCGATAGTCATAACTTAGAAGCAATGGTTGCACACGAAACTTATGCTTGGGAACAACAATTTGAGACAATTAGTAAAAATAAGGCAGTAGTGCCTGGTTTAGCTGAGTTTAATAATTTTGTAGTAACCTCACCTCCACATTCTTATGCTGATGAGGTGAAGCTTGAAAGTTATTTCGGTCAGGTTAATTATAGTTATGATGAAAAATATTATGCTTCAGCTTCTGTAAGGCGTGATGGTTCTTCAAGATTTGAAGGGAGTAACCGTTGGGATACTTTTGGTTCCTTAGGTTTATCTTGGGTTATATCTAAAGAATCTTTTATGAGTGATCTTCCTTTTGTAGATTATTTGAAATATAAAATTAGTTATGGTCTTGTTGGAGAGCAGGAAGGTATTGGGTATTATCCAACTCATACCCTTTACAATGTAGACAACTTAAATGATGAAATTTCTATTTCTGAGGATAAAATTGGGAATAAGGATTTAACCTGGGAAAAATCAAAAATGTTCCAGACCGGAATCGAGTATGGTTTTGGAAATATAGTTGATGGATCAATTGTTTACTATGTGAAAAATACTGATAATTTGTTGTTTGACAGACGTGTAGGTGCTTCTATCGGTTATCCGCTGTTAACTGTTAATGATGGATTATTGAGAAATAGTGGTTTAGAATTCGATATTACAGCACACATATTGGACAAAAGTGATTATGGATTGGATATTACGCTAAATGGTGAAATTCTTTCTAATGAATTAACTGAAATGCCTGTTGATCCTTCCACTGGTGGACCTAAAGTTATTGATATTGACGGAAGGTTTGGCCGATCTGAAGGACATTCATTATATGATTTTTATGTGCGTGAATGGGCCGGTGTAGATCCTGCCGATGGTGTTGGAATGTGGTATCAATATTATGATGATGCAAATGACAACAATATTGTAGATGTAGATGAAGATGCAGAAATAGATGAAGGAATTAAATCAATGACAGAATATTTGGCTGATAATCCTGATGCCAATGTGAAAAAGAAACTTACTAAAAAGTACGCGGATGCAACACAGAAGTATGTTGATAAATCAGCAATTCCTGATGTTCGTGGTGGTTTAAGAATTGCAGGTTTCTTTAAGAACTTTGATGTATCTGCTCAGTTTTTATATAGTATTGGAGGCTATTCATATGATTTCGTTTATGCGAACCTTATGGATAATGCTCAAGTTGGTAGTAATAACTGGTCTACTGATATCTTAGACAGGTGGCAAGAACCAGGTGATATTACTAATGTGCCAAGATTATCAAGTGGTTTTGACACGAATGTTAGTCGTACTTCAACTCGTTTTATTACAAAATCAGATTATCTGGCTCTTAATAATCTACAAATTGGTTATACATTTCCGGAAACAATTACAGATAAGTTAGGTGTTAATTCGCTAAACCTATTTGTGTCGGGAGACAACTTATTCCTTCTTTCTGCACGAGATGGTTTTAATCCTTCTACGGATGAAGCCGGTACTAGTGATAATTATCGCTATTCTCCATTATCCACTTATACTGTTGGATTAAACATTAAATTTTAAAGGTTTAGCTAAGAATGAAAAAAATAGTTATTATGAAACACACACATATATATATCATTGCCCTGTTATTGCTCGGAGTTTTTACGGGGTGCGATGAAAGCTTTTTAGATGTTGAGCCATCTGAATTTCTTTCAGAAGATCAGTATGCTGAAGCTGCAGAAAATAACCCGGATGTTGTTGCTGGAAGCATGAGTGGTATTTACTCCTTGATGTTAAATACAGGAACAGGAGGATCTACAGATGACGATCCAGATGATTTAGATCATGATGATTTTGGTCAAAAAGGATATGATATTTACATGGATCTTTTATCTTCTGATTTGGCATTGACTACAAATACCTATAATTGGTATCAAAATCTAACTGAGTTTACAACTACGCTTGATTATACAGATTATAAGAATTATAAACCATGGCGTTATTATTATCGGATTATTCGTTCTGCAAACTCAGTAATTTCAGCACTTGGAGGTAATGATGTAATCCCTGAAGTTGAGGAAAATAAACACATTATGGGACAGGCAAAAACGATGAGAGCTTATGCTTATTTCTATTTGTCGCAAATTTATGCAAATGAATATAATCCAACAGAGGAGATTTTGCCAATCTATATTGATCTTGATCAGAATAATCAACCGAAAAGTACAGCACAGGATGTTTTTGCTTTAATTGTGAGTGATTTGACAGATGCAGTTTCTTTATTGGAAACATTCCAGAGATCAGTTAAGAATGAAGTTAATAAGTATGTCGCAGAAGGTTTGTTAGCATATGCATATGCAACCATGGGAGGTACTGAAAATTATACTCAGGCAAAGAATTTAACCAATGATATCATTACCAATGGTGGGTTTACATTAATGAGTGCTGATGAGATTTATTATGATCAAACTATCGAAGGTGGAGACCCTGTAGGTGGTTTCAATAATGTTAACACATCTGGTTGGATGTGGGGAGTTGATCTTACATTGGATAATTTACTTGACCTTGTTTCTTGGTGGGGACAAATGGATTTATTCACATATAGTTACCAATGGGCTGGAGATATTAAGGCTATGGATCAGGGATTATATGATCTAATTCCAGCGGACGATGTTAGAAAGAATCAACTTAGTAATAATACAGAATCAGAATATTATCTGGCAGGTATCTATAAATACTATAATGGAGCTAGAACTATCGGAGGGCAGAGAGATGTTACCGATGACTATTGCTATATGAGAGTTGCAGAAATGTATTTATTAAATGCAGAAGCAGCAGCTCAAAGTGGTGACGAAACTACTGCTAAAGCTACTTTAAAAGATTTATTGTCGGATAGATTACCAGATGTAAGTTATATTGATGGATTATCAGGGCAGGATTTGCTTGATGAGATTTATCTTCAAACAAGAATTGAATTGTGGGCTGAAGGTAAAAGTTACCTGGCTATGAAGCGTTTCCATGCAACTACTGTTCGAGGAGACAATCATCTTATTTATGTTGGAGAAGAAATTCCATATAATGATGATCGTTTAACTTTAATGATTCCACAGAGTGAGATTCTTAATAACCCTAATATTAGTAATTAAGGGGTGTTGAAATCAAATGATAAAGTAAAATATTATTGAATTATGAAAATAACAAATTACATATTAGCATTATTCATTTCCTTGGTTGTCTTGGGGAGTTGTTCTGAAGATATTCCAGGAACTGAAGACCTGAACTATGTTACTTTTGAATCTACAAGTTTGAATTTGGGGGTTGAAGTTGATGGTACAGCTACGTATGATATAAAAGTATATACAACACAAGTTACTGGTTCTGATCGTATTTTTAATGTAAGTGTTGTCGCAGATGAAACAACAGCAGATGCAGGTGCTTATGTGATTCCTGGGACAGTAACTGTTCCAGCGAATTCAAATGTTGGTGTTTTGTCTATCAGTTTATCTGATGTAAGTTTAGATGAAGGAAATACGATTACATTGGGACTGGATGGAGAAGACGGATTGTTTATTGGAGAAACTCTAGCAGTTGATGTTTATCAAATTTGTGGAACGAATGAAGTTGTATTAAGAATTCTGTTTGATGACTGGGCTAGTGAGTGTAGCTGGGAACTTGTGAATGCTTCAGATGAAGTAGTTGGTTCTGGTGGTTCATACAGTGATGGTGATGTGAGTTCAACGACATCTCTTTGTTTAGATGATGGAACTTATACATTTTATATTTATGATGCTTATGGTGATGGTATGTCATCTCCTGGCAGTGCAACTATTACGCTTGATGGAGAAGAATTGCTTTCTATTGAAGGTGATTACGGTACTGGTACATCAGGTACATTTGAATTATAAGAATGATCTTACAAATACAGTAAGTTAGCATATATAAAAATGCCATCTCTAATAGAGGTGGCATTTTTTTTGAATACGAAGATGTAGAATACTTTAATTTTTTGTCATCTTCTGATTTTGAAATGCAATAACATTATTGTTCCCGTTGTTAAATTTAGAGTCGTATAAATTTATTTAGTTTTGCAGTTGCTATGAGAAATATACTAATGATTGTTTTTGTGCTGATGCCATTTGTCCTTTTTGCCCAGCAAGAAATAAACCAAACCGATTCGTCGGGTTTAAAACAAGGTCATTGGAAAAAGTTACAGGATAACGGGAGAGTTTTATACGAAGGTTCTTTTGTTAATGATAAACCTGTTGGTGAGTTTAGACGCTATCATTCAAGTGGTCACTTAAATGCAATTTTTAATTACGTAGAGGGGACTGATTCTGCTTCTGTAAAGTTGTATGATGAAAGAGGAAAACAAATTGCTTCTGGTCAATATGTGAATCAGCAAAAAGAAGGGAAGTGGCTTTCGTTTGAGGATGGGGTAGTTATTGCCGAGGACTACTATAAAAATGATAAGAAACATGGTGAATCCAGAACGTTCTATACGGGTACAGGTGAATTGTACGAGGAAACCGATTGGATAAATGGAGAAGAGACTGGGGTTTATCGCAGTTATTTCAGAAGTGGCAAAACAAATTTCGAGTGTCAAATGAAAAATGGCTTACGGGATGGTTACTGCCAGTCTTTTTACGAAAACGGAAGGGTGGAGATGGAAGGTTTTTACACTCTTGGTATACCCGACAATGAATGGACTTATTACGATGAAGAGGGCAAATTGATCTACACCCTGGAGTATAAGAAAGGAAGATTAATGAATCCGGAAGTAAGGGATAGTATTCAAACTCTTCAACTTAATGAGTTGGAGAAAAACAAAGGCAAAATCCCTGATCCTGAAAATTATCTGCATGATCCTTCAGAGTATATGATGCAGATGAATATCCGGTAGTATTTAGAGAACAGCATTGTTCTTTAAATTTTCTGCTTTCCTAAATTTATTTTGTGCGTATGTTTTTTCATTTTCCTGCGCAGGGAATATTTTTTTGTGCGCAGGAAAATAAGTTGAATTATCTGGAATAACAGAAGTTCTTAACTTATCGGTTTTATTTCAACTTTCACATCTGCCGGAGGAGCGAAATACATCCATGACGTAACCAGAACATCTGCTCCTGCCTTTGCATAATTGGCAGCGTTTTCTGCCTTAACTCCACCAGCAGCAATCATTAACACATTCGGATTGATTGATTTACATTCTTCCAGACAAGTTTTAAATTGCTCCACAGGCATTTTATCCATCTGAATAGCATCAGCTCCAGCTCTGGCACATAAAATTGCTTCATCATGAGTATGAGCTTCCGCAACAATTTTACGTTCTTTTTGCTGGCTTCTGATTTTTTTCAAGCTGTTAGCGATATTCTCATATCCACCAGTGAAAAGTAAATGTTCTCTGAAAATTAGAATTGTATCTGATAATCCGGTACGATGAGGTACGGCTCCCCCTGCCATCAGTGCTTTAAGTGCAATCTTTTTTAAGTATGGAGGATGTTTTCTGGTTCCGGCAACGGTGATGTTCGGATTTTCATTTTTAGCGGCTGTTACTAATTGGTTGCTTCGGGTTGCAATGCCAGATGCAAATTCGATCATGGCTCCACCTGTTCTCCATATTAAATGAACGGAAGCGGCTTCTCCACTAGCTTCCAGCATTTTATCCCCTTCGTCAAGATTTGTTCCGGATTCAACCATGAAGCTAACTTCCAGCCCGGCTTTTTTATACATGCGAACTGCTTCTTCAGTTCCGCTTACAGTCATTTTGCCACGGGCAAATAAAGCAATTGACGCTTTTTCTTTTCCAAAACTCAATAACTGGGTAGTCATGTCACCACATGGAACATCATCTTCAATCAGACGATCAATATCATTTTCAGTAAAATAAATCATGTTGTATATTTTCAATTTTTAAATTTACATTTATCAGGTTTTTAGCCTGCTACGTCAATCGCAACCGACTTGAATAAACACCAGACAGGGGCACCTATTCGAATATTCAATCTACGTAGCGATGCCGCCGTGATTTCAACAATTAATGGAAACCCAACATCAACGACACATAGCATTATATTTTCTCGCTCTATTATGTCGGTTATAATTCCATCAAGTTGGTTCTGAATAGTAATTCCCGGTAACTGTGTTGCAGAAAGAGCAATGTCATCTGACCGAATGAATATCTTAATTTCTTCACCGGGTTCATAATTGGTTCTGCTTTTTTCACATAAAACTTTAATGAAGTTCTCTTTGCCATCTGCTGATAGAATTGTCAAACCGGTATCGTGATTTACTTGCTTAACTTTTAATGTAACTGCATTCAGGAGTACATCACCTGTGAAAATTTCTTTTACGCTTTCCTGCTTTATTAAATGGTGATAATCATCAAAACCAATGCATTTCCCTTTTTGAATAATGAAAAGCTTATTAGTCAACTTTAGTAAATCGGAAATATCATGACTGACTACTAAAATTGGAATATTTACCCTTTTTTGTATTTCAATAAGGAAGGGTAAAATTTGTTGACGCAAATTTACATCAACAGCAGAAAATGGCTCATCGAGTAGTAGCAATTCCGGAAAAGAAAGCAGGGTGCGTCCAATTGCCGTTCGTTGCCTTTCTCCTCCTGATATATTCGATGGTCTGCTTTTTAATATGTGTCTGAGGTTTAGTAGATCAACAATCTCATCAAAACTTAGCTTCTGTGGTTTGTCTTTACGAACTCCATACATCAGGTTTTTTTCAACAGTCATGTGAGGGAAAAGCCTCCCTTCCTGGAAAACGTAACCAATATTTCTTCTCTCTACAGGTACATTTATCTTTTTTGTTGAACTGAATAGAGTCTTTCCGTTTACAGTAATATTCCCTTCCTGAGGTTTGGCAAGTCCACAAATGGAATTTAGAAGAGATGTTTTTCCAGATCCGCTTGGCCCATAAATTCCGGTGATACCATTGTCAAATGTTTCATTAATGATCACATTAAAATTATCACGTTTGAGTTTTATATCCACCTGTATCATGCTCTTTTCATTTTACGGGTGAATAACTCGGATAGCACCATCGCAATAAATGAGATGATAACTGAGATCAATACTAATCGTAATGTTGCACCTTCTTTCCCGGGGATTTGCATGTATGCATACACGGCAAGTGGAAGAGTTTGTGTTTCACCTTCAATATTTCCTGCAAAGGTGATAGTTGCTCCAAACTCACCCAATGATCGGGCGAATGATAAAATCCCTCCAGAGATAATTCCCGGCAAGGCCAGTGGAATTGTGACCCGAAAAAAAGTTTTAAGTTTTCCTGCACCCAGAATTCTGGAAGCATCTTCCAGTCCTGGATCAACCATTTCCATGGATGTCCTAACAGAACGGACAAACAAAGGGAATGACACAAAAACGGAAGCGATTACCGCAGCTGTAAACGTGAATGCCAGTCTTATGCCAAAAATATCGTTTAACCATTGTCCGATAAACCCACGTGTTCCCAAGATGAGGAGAAGTAAATAACCGGTAGTTACTGGAGGCATAACTAAGGGTAAGTGTATAATGTTTTCGATGACAGACTTTCCCGGAAACTGATACCTGGCCATGATGTAGCCAAGTATTAGTGCTAATGGCAACGATATTATTGAGCAATATACAGCTACTTTTACCGATAGGTAAACCGCTTCAAGTTCTGCTTCGTTAAATGTTAGAAAGTCAATCATATTTACTTTTCAGTAGTTACAAATTGATTGTCGTTACAAGTTAGGTATTTGTTTCAAATATCTAGTTAAACCCATATTTCTTCCAAATAGTTGAAGCCTCTTCCGATTTTAGATAGTTGTAAAGTAAAATTGTTGCTTCATCGTCGGAGCAAGCCATTGAAACAAAATTGATGGGAACATGTGACTCTTCAGGGAAAGTCCCAATGATTTTTACTTTTTCTGATTTTAAAGCATCGGTTTTATAAACAATACCCAGTGGGGCTTCACCTAGCTCAACCACCATTAAAGCTGATCGTACGTCTTTGGCCGGAAGAATTTTATCATTCAGCTTTTCATACCAACCATAGTATTCGAGCGATTGCTTGGCATATTCGCCAGCAGGAACATGTTGCGGATTGCCCATTGAAAGCCGTCCATCGCCCAGTAAAGGGATTAAGTCCAGTGAATTGTTGATTTCAATTGAATCCATCTGACTGTCTTTCGGGGCAATTAAAACGATGCTGTTTTTTGTGATTGTTTCTTTGTAAGGGTGGACAACAAAACCCAGGCTATCGACATAATCAGCCCATTTTGTACTGGCAGCAATAAATACATTAGGGCTGGCTCCCTGCTCTATTTGCCGGGCCAACGTACCGCTCGATGCCAGGTTAGTGCTTGCTTGTACCAGGTATCTTGTTTCAAATGAGTCAATAATTTCGGTGACTGCATCACTCATGCCTGCCCCGGCAAAAACCATAAAAGATAATTCGGTCTCGTCTGTTGATTTGGCTTTTCTTCCTCCGCATGAAGAGAGAGCTCCCATTACAGCAAAAATGAGTAGTAATCCTGTAATTTTGTAGGTGTGTATTTTCATTTCTTTTATATTTTAAAGATGATTAAATCCCTGAAATATTACAAACTTATATTCTAAACTGAAATCCAAGTCCCAGATAATCCCCAACATTAGATGATGTAGAACCGTCCTGGTTTAGGTAGTGAAGACTAACTTTTAGCTTGTCTTTATTAATGTACCAGTTAACTCCAAAATCATAAGTAATATCATCTCCAATGAATTTAAAAAGAGTTTTTTCGCCTTCGCCTACGTATTTGTCTACAGTGAAGACAGGTTCCAGATATTTTCCTCCCAGTATAAAACTATAACCAATGCGGGCAATCCATTCGGTTCCTTCAAAATCGTTGTATCCGGAAGCTTCTTTTTTCATCTTATAATATTCACCATCAATACGTAGTCCTTCGTAATTGATGAGGATATCTGCTCCATACGAACTTGACTTGTCAAAGAACGTGCTCTCATCTACTGCGACTTTACCCTGACTTGATCCTCCAAATCCGATGGTAACTCCATTACGTTTTTTCCATTGGTTGCCAGGAAGCATACATTTATAAGTTGTTTGTTCCTGATCACCGAAAGAGAACATTATTCTACCTGTAAGCAGAGGGTTTGCTTCTGTTTTACTTTCAAATTTCTCAGGGCTGTAAATACCCGCACGATAGCTTATTCCAAAATTTTCGTAGTTTTTAAGACCACCCAGGGCAAGACCACTTACTATACCATTCCCTTTTCCGGTAACAAAATTACGAAGATACCAGCTGGCTCTTGTTTTGTCGAACGATCCAACAGCCCAGGGACTCGTGTTGAATTCACGACTTACAACTGCCCAGAAATAGCCAGCATGGATATTTAGCAGTTGGCTGTCTTTTAAAGGATTAATACTTATATAAGCTTTCCAGAGATCAATTCCACCATAACTTCCTTTTGTAGCTGCATAGTCATTTTCGCCCAATCTGTCCATTAAGAGTTCGAAATCATAATTTAACCAGCTATAGGGTTGTCCTTTGGCTCCAAATCTGAGCCGGCGAAATGATTGATCGAGCCTGTTGGCATACTTTGTCCCATTTTTTTCTTCTCCCATGGAATAGGTTGTCCACAATTCCAATGCGATAATTGGAGAGAACGCTTTCTCCTTGTTGGGTGAAGAAAACGGGGATTTTTTTTGAGTTGTTTCCTGTGCGGAACTGACTGATGTAATCATCATAGCTCCTAATAAGCAAATAACTAGTTTCCTGATAACATTTGTTGTACTTTTCATCTTCTAACAATTAGGGGGTGTTTGGTTTTTTGTTATTTACACGCGTGTTTTCATTTTTCTAATTTTGGCTTTTCGTTATTCCTGCATAGGATAACGTCTTGTGAAAAAATAAGGACGCTAATCCTTTATTTTGTTTTATCCTAAAAGTTGTACTACAATTCGAAATTGGCATTATACCGTTTACTGAATAACGGGAGTAAAAAATATCAAGTTTAAAATGTACAGAGCCAGAGGTTATCATCTAGTTTTTCTTTAAGCTCTTCATATTTTTTTTCTAACCGTTCAAATTCATCAATTACTTTTTCACCGAAATGAGTAACTTCTGTGCCTCCGCCATTTGAGCCCCCTCGTTGTTTAACGATTACCGGCAGAGGTGAAAGTTCATTCATCTTTTTTATAAAATGCCATGCCTGTTGATAGGACATTTTCAGTTCCTTTGATGCCGAGTTTATTGAACCCCTTTCTCTTACAAGTTTCAAAAGTTCAATCCTTCTGGCATCTAAAAAACATTCGTCATTTTTATAAATTTCGAGGGAACTGTTTATGGTGAAAACTTTTCTCATGCCACATCTACTCATAAATACTGTGCCATTATTTGTAAGCTTTTGTTTTGTAGTGATATACGTTATTCTTGAAAAAGATAACCTACATTTTTGTAGGTATAATTTCTGTAGTTTCTACAAAATTGTGTAGTAAACAATGGTAGATGATTGGTGTTTATAAATGTTGATCTTCTATTTTTAACCCGAAACTTAGTACCTTGCTTTTTTGAAAAGGGGAAATAGCTTAAATAATAAGTATGTCCATAAATCAATTGACACTTTCGGAATTAAACCAGCAAATACAGGCAACCCTGGATGATGCTTTTGCTGCAATGGTATGGGTAAAAGCAGAGATAAGCGAGTTGAATGTTAACCGCAATGGGCATTGTTACATGGAACTAGTTGATGTTGACCCCGAAACGAAGGAGATTCTGGCAAGGAGTAGAGCTACAATCTGGTCATATACGTTTCGCATGTTAAAACCCTATTTCGAAACGACTACAGGTCAATTATTCACCCAGGGAATAAAGGTTCTGGTAAGTGCAAAAGTTGAGTTTCATCCGGTATATGGATTGAGCTTAAATATTAGGGATATTGATCCAGCCTATACGATGGGAGACATGGAGCGAAAACGGAGGGAAATTATCTTGCAACTGGAAGAAGATGGTGTCTTGGGGATGAATAAAGAGCTTGAACTTCCGATGGTTCCTCAGCGTATTGCTGTTATATCATCACCAACGGCTGCAGGCTTACAAGATTTTCTGGAACAATTGGGAACAAATCCTCAGGGCATTCGTTTTTATACAAAGCTTTTTCCAGCAGTAATGCAGGGAAAAGAAACTGCAAGTTCTATAATCCAGGCTCTTGACCATGTTTTTCAATATGAAGACTTTTTTGATGTGGTTGTAATTATTCGGGGTGGAGGTGCTCAGTTGGATTTAGCGGGTTTTGATCATTACGAGTTGGCTGCTCATGTGGCTCAGTTTCCCATACCTGTTATAACCGGAATCGGTCATGATAAAGATGAAACAGTGATTGATTTGGTTGCTCATACAAAAATGAAAACACCAACAGCTGTGGCTGAATTTCTCATTAATGGTGCGGAGGTATTTGTCGATCACCTTCAGGACATAGAGTTGAGTCTGGTTGAATTGGTTAGGGGACAATTGGATACAAATCAGGATTATTTACAGGATTTAGCAATACAGTTTAAGCAAGATGTTCGTGATTTGGTAAAAGAAGAGATTCATCGGTTTGATTATTCCGAGATGCAACTGAAAAATATAGTCCCTTCATTTTTGAAAAATGAAAATGATCGCTTTAAAAAATATTCATACATTCTTCAGAAAGATGGAATGGAGGGTATAAAAGAGAAAAAATACCGTTTGGAACGGATGGGGGATGATATATTATATAAAGCAAAAAGTTTTCTTCAACATCAAACCGATGTTTTGGGTAAACATGAACGAGAACTGGAAATGAAGCTTGGAGAGGGATTTAGATCTCAAAATTCAAAATTGAAAATGCTGGAAGAAAAAGTGAGATTAATGGATCCTCTAAGGATTCTGAAACGCGGTTATAGTATTACTTATAAAGAAGGAAAATTATTAAAAACCATTGATGATTTGCAGGAAGGGGATGAATTAATAACCCGACTGTCAACAGGAGAAGTGAAAAGTACAGTAAAAAAATAAATAGTTATGCCACCTAAAAAGTTAACCTACAAAAATGCAGTTGAGGAAATAGAAGAAATTCTTTCCTTGATAGAAAATGAAGAGTTGGATATTGATCAGTTGTCTGAGAAAGTTAAGCGTGTATCAACGCTTATTAAATTTTGTAAAGATAAATTACACAAAACAGAAGAAGAAGTAGAGAATATTCTGAAATCAATGGAAGACTAAAAGTCGCCTGAGGAAGAAATATAATTAAAGATATAATTATTGAAATGCTTTATTTTATTAGCCCCGCGGCAGGTTTGACCCTCCAATCGGGGCTTTTTTTTATTCCAATTAGTCAAATTTTTGATTCAATCGGCAAAATTTTGGGTTCAATCGGGCATAGTGACTCGCCCATTGGCAAAATTTTTGAATTAATCGCCAATTTTATATACCCCATTGGCAAAATATCGATTTCAACCACGTAAAGCTGTATCTCCATTGGCAATTTCCCGAATTTAATTGAACATACTCTCCCGTCCATCGGCAATTTTTTGATTTCAAGCGGGCAAGCCAGAGGGTGTTCAAAAAACTGTGGGTAATGTTCAACTAACGGTTTTGTGTGAGGGTCGGGCGGTTTTTATCCAGCGGATAAAAACTGCCCGACCGAGAAACTAGAAATATAAAAAATATGCTAATCAAAATGAGCAACCGCCTGACTTATACACGTTGTAGCCAGTTCTTTTTTATTATTTCATATCTTCTATCTGTACAATTATTTCTTTCGTTATAAAATTCTCGTATCGGATTCATGAATATTGAGAATTTTCACAGAGCGAACATTCTCAATATTCACATCTGCAGTAACTTTACCAATATTAAACTCTTTAAAATAATAATCAATTAATCCTTTTGTGATTTCTGTCCCATATCCTTTTCCCCAATAATTTACTCTAAATCGATAACCTAATTCATTATCGTTTTCATTGTTGGTTAAGAATAGGCAAAGTCCAATCATTTCCTGGTTTCCTTTTTCAAAAATTCCACAAGCAAATTTTTCTCTTTCTTTGAAATTCCCATTTGATTTTAGATAGTCAGAAAATTTCTCCAGTATTTCGTTTCTGGAAAACTTTATTTGAGGTATTGGTTCAATGATTCGAGGATCTGAAAGCAATTCAATAAAATATTCTTTGTCTTTATCTGATAAAGTTTTAACGATAAGTCTATTTGTCTCAAATATTTTCAAAGATTAGTCTTTTTATAATTGGGGGGATTTATGTCCAAAAGGATATGCCATTCTTACGATTTATTAAAGGATTTTATTTCTTAAATTTTCGTTCCCATCTTTCCCGGGCAAGTTGTTGCATGTCGGTTTGTACATCGCTTTCATCAGTAATTTCAAGTCCTAGAATCGTTTCAATAATGTCTTCCATCGTAACTAATCCCTCGGTGCCACCATATTCATTAATTACCAAGGCAATATGTTCTTTGTTGATTAACAGCTTTTCAAAAAGTTTAGGTACGCTAATATTTTCATAGCAGGCAACTATCTCTCGTTTTTTATCCAATAGTAGTTTTGTCGTTTCTCCTGATGCAAGTATTTCAAGGATGTCTTGCTTTAGCACATAACCTGTGATTTTATCAATGTGCTCACGGAATAAGGGAATGCGGGAGAAATTCGAAAATGTACTGTCTTCAAGAAATTCAGTCATGGGAAGATTCTCTTGTGCGGATACCATTACTGTTCTTGGAGTCATAATGTCTTTCACTTTTACATCTTTTAAGCGAATAAGGTTGATTATGGTTTTGCTTTCCGCTTCTTCAAATACACCTTCATCCAGACCAAGTGACGCAAGCATGGCTACTTCTTCACGGCTAATTGTTTTTGAGCTTTTCTTCCTGGAAATTGATTTTGTAATAAATTCAGTAATTATTAAAAGTGGGTACGTAATAATAATAAGTACCTGAATAATTTTTGATGATGGGATTGCCAGTTCCCTCCAAAACCGAGCTCCAATGGTTTTTGGAATAATTTCGGAAAGGATTAAGATAAGAATGGTGAGTATGGCAGATACAATTCCAAAATAAGCTTCCCCAAATATTTTAGTTGCCTGTGAGCCCACTCCTGCTGCACCAATAGTATGAGCAACCGTATTTAATGTGAGAATTGCAGCCAGTGGTCGGTCGATTCTTGTTTTTATCTTTTTTAGAAGTATAGCAGATTTACTCCCTTGTTGTTCTTTTAGGTAGATAAAAGAAAGGCTGACAGATAGGATTACTGATTCTAAAACAGAACACAAAAATGAAATACCCAGTGCCAGAAACAAGTAAAATAATAAGAGCCCCATATTTAATTTTTATTTTCAACAATATACCAGTATAAACAATTATTCCCTAAAAAATCCCAAAGAATAGTTCTGTGACGTATATGATTTTCAAAAAACAGCTTCCTACCAAAATGTAGTACCTCCTTCCTTAAATGCCTCTATATCCCTTGATTTATATGGTTTTGTGTCCTATAGCATAAAATGTGATGTGTTATGGCTCATCCTACAAATATGTAGGACATTCTCAATGTGTATTAATCGTGCCAAAAAAACTTAAGGCGCGTAAGTGTCAGAAAATCAATGGCTACTGTTTTTGGTTTTTAGTTTTTGATTTTGTGTTTTGTGTTTTGGCACCCTTATGGCAAAGGGGAGGTCAAAGAAATAAATGTCGAACACTTAAAAATTTGAAAAGATGAGAAAGATTGCAATTTACGGTAAAGGTGGTATTGGTAAATCAACCACAACACAAAACACAGTAGCAGGTTTGGTAGAAATGGGTAAAAATGTAATCGTAGTAGGTTGCGACCCTAAAGCAGACTCAACTCGTTTGTTACTTGGTGGTCTTGCACAAAAAACTGTATTGGATACACTTCGTGAAGAAGGAGAAGATGTTGAATTAGACGATATCATTAAAGAAGGATACGGCGGTACTCGTTGTGTTGAATCAGGTGGTCCTGAACCAGGTGTAGGATGTGCAGGTCGTGGTATCATTACTTCAATTAACCTTTTAGAGCAATTAGGCGCATGGGATCCTAAATTCGAAACTGAATATACTTTCTATGATGTACTTGGTGACGTTGTATGTGGTGGTTTCGCAATGCCTATCCGTGATGGTAAAGCAGAAGAAATTTATATCGTTGTATCAGGTGAGATGATGGCGATGTATGCTGCTAACAACATCTGTAAAGGTATCAAAAAATATGCGCAAACAGGTACTGTACGTTTAGGAGGTCTTATCTGTAACTCACGTAAAGTAGATAACGAGAAAGAAATGATTGAGCAGTTAGCAAGTGCAATTGGCACTCAAATGATTCACTTCGTTCCTCGTGACAACATGGTTCAACAAGCTGAGATTAACCGTAAAACTGTTATCGAATTTGCACCTGAACATCCACAGGCAGATGAATATCGTGCATTAGCAAAAGCTATTGATGGTAACGAAATGAAAGTTATTCCTGAGCCACTTGCAATCGAAGACTTAGAAAAATTATTAATTGAATTTGGTATTGCTAACTAATTTAAAGAATAGGAGAATATAACTATGTTAATGATAAGAGCCGTTGTACGCCCAGAAAAATCAAGTAAAGTCCTTAAAGCACTTTGTGACGCAGGATATGTAGCTGTTACAAAAGTTCCAGTTGTTGGTCGCGGTAAACAGCGCGGTATTAAAATCGGTGATGTTACTTATGATGAACTTCCAAAAGAGATGTTGATGATGGTAATCAAAGACGAAGATAAAGATTTTGCAATCCAAACAATTATGGAAGCCGCTCGCACTGAGCCAACTGGAGCATTTGGAGATGGTAAAATATTTGTTCAACCGGTGGAAGAAGCGTATACAATCAGCCGCGGAACAAAAGAATTATAAACCTTAAAATTCTACGGCTATGAAGATGATATTAGCGATTATTCGAATCGATAAAATGAATGTAACCAAAAGAGCCTTAACTGAAGCTGGCATTACTTCTATGACTGCAACAGGAAAAGTCTTCGGACGTGGTAAAGGTATGTGGGATGCTAAAGTTTTGGAAGGAGTTAAAGATGATGCTCCTGAGGCAATAGCTCTTTTGGGAAAAGAACCTCCATTACGTCCTCAGCGTGTATTAAATATTGTAGTGTCTGACCATAACGTTCAGCTTACAATTGATACAATTATCAAAGTTAATCAAACTCCTGCTCCTGGTGACGGAAAGATTTTCGTGTTGCCAATGGAAGAGACATACAGAGTTAGGACAGGTGAGACTGGTGAACCAATCTTATAAGTGGATTTTTAAAAAAGAAAAGTTATGTCAAAAGAATATTTAAAAAACGAATTTCCGGATCGCGAAGAACTGAAAAAAGAGATTTTGAGTAAGTATCCGCGGAAAGTGGCGAAAAAAAGAGCAAAAGCTTTTATTGCCAATGATCCGGAAAATATTCCTGAAGTTCAGGCAAACGTACGTACAGTACCAGGTATTATTACTCAGCGTGGTTGTACTTATGCAGGTTGTCGTGGTGTGGTTCTTGGACCAACTCGAGATATCTTACAAATTGTACATGGACCAATCGGATGTTCTTTCTATGCATGGTTAACACGTCGTAACCAAACAGAAGCTCCAACAGAGGATTCTGCAAACTACATGACATATGCATTTTCAACAGATATGCAAGATTCAAATGTTGTGTTTGGTGGTGAGAAAAAATTGAAAGAAGCAATTCGTGAAGCGTATGAAATCTTCAACCCTCATTCAATTGCAATTTTCTCAACTTGTCCTGTTGGTTTGATTGGTGATGATGTTCACGCTGTTTCCCGTGAAATGAAAGAGGAGCTAGGTATCAACATCTTTGGATTCAGTTGTGAAGGTTATCGTGGTGTTTCTCAGTCTGCTGGTCACCACATTGCAAACAACAAGATCTTTGATGCAGTAGTAGGTATCAACACTGAAGAAGAACGTAAAGGTAAGTATCAGATCAACATGATGGGTGAATATAACATCGGTGGTGATGCTTTCGTTATTGAAAAATACTTCGAGGAAATGGGAGTGACATTATTGTCTACATTCAGTGGAAATTCTTCAATTTATACTTATGAGTATGCTCAAATGGCTGACCTGAACGTTGTTATGTGCCACCGTTCTATCAACTACATCGCAGAGATGATGGAAGAGAAATACGGTATGCCATGGTTCAAAGTTAACTTCATTGGAGCAGAAGCATCTGCAAAATCACTTCGTAAGCTTGCTGAATATTTCGGTGATAAAGATATGATCAAAAGTACTGATGCCATGATCGAACGTGAAATGGCAAAAGTAAAAGAAGTATTTGATCGTGTACGTCCTAAAGTAGAAGGTAAGAAAGTAATGATGTATGTGGGGGGATCACGTGCACACCACTACCAGGAATTGTTTAGAGAACTAGGAATGGAAGTGTTAAGTGCCGGTTATGAGTTTGCTCACCGTGATGACTATGAAGGACGTCGTGTAATTCCAAATATCAAGATTGATGCAGATACTCGTAACATCGAAGATCTTGATGTAGAAAAAGATGAAGTTTATTATAAACCTGAATTACAGGCGAAGAAAGCTGAAATGACAGAAAAAGGATTTGAGTTCTCTGATTACGAAGGTATGATGCCTGATATGAAAAAGAACTCGTTGATCGTTGACGATATTTCACAATGGGAAACTGAGAAATTGATCGAAACGTTAAAGCCTGATCTATTCTGTGCAGGTATTAAAGAGAAATATATTATCCAGAAAATGGGTATCCCTATGAAACAGTTGCACTCTTATGACTACGGTGGCCCTTATGCCGGATTTGAAGGTGCAATCAATTTTGCAATTGAAATGGAGCGCATGCTTACTTCTAATGTATTTAAAATGGTAAGTGCCCCTTGGAAACTTGAACCATCTATCACTGGTAGTATGGCTAACGAGTAAAATTGAGATTATGAGTATTGAGTGTTGAATACCTTGTTTCAAACAAAGAATTTCATGCTCATTACGATATCCATTCACTTTAAAAATTACAAATATGTTATTACGACATACAACAGAAAAAGAATACGACAGGAAGGCTTTAACGATTAACCCGGTCAAAACGTGCCAGCCAATCGGAGCTATGTACGCTGCACTAGGAGTGCACGGGTGCCTTCCACACAGTCACGGGTCTCAAGGGTGTTGTGCTTATCACCGTAGTATGCTTACCCGTCATTATAAAGAACCAGTTATGGCTGCAACCAGTTCGTTTACTGAAGGTTCTTCAGTATTCGGTGGACAAGCTAACTTGCTACAGGCAATCGATAATATTTTTACAATTTATGAGCCTGAAATGATTGCAGTACATTCTACATGTTTATCTGAAACAATTGGTGATGACCTTGGTCAAATTGTTGGTAAAGCTAAAGAAGATGGTAGGATTCCTGCAGGGAAACATGTTATCCAGGCTTCAACACCAAGTTATGTGGGTTCTCATGTAACAGGTTATGCAAACATGTTAGAAGCTTTTGTGAAATATTTCGCAGAAAAGACTGACGAAAAGAGAAGACAAGTAAACTTACTTTCAGGATGGGTTGAACCTTCTGATATGCGTGAGTTGAAAAGAATCGCTGATGTGATGAAAGTAAAATCAGTTCTTCTTCCTGATACTTCAGATGTGTTAGATACTCCATTATCTGGAACTTTTGACATGTATCCAAAAGGTGGAACTACAATCCCAGAGATGGTAAGCATGGGAGACAGCTTGAAAACTCTTGGATTGGGTACTTGGGCTACTCGTCAGGCAGCAATTGCATTAGATAATAAGTGTAAAGTACCTTTTGATGTTCTTGATCTTCCAATCGGATTATCAGCAACTGATAAATTTATCCAGGCTTTAGCTAGTGCAGGTAGAGTTTCAATTCCTGATGCTATTAATGATGAACGTGGTCGCCTGGTTGATGTAATTTCTGATATGCACCAATATTTGTTTGGAAAACGAGTTGCGTTGTGGGGTGACCCAGATCACTTGATTCCAATGACAAAATTCTTGGTTGACATGGGTATGAAACCTGTTTACATTGTTTCAGGAACTCCAGGTAAAGCATTTACTGCTAAGATTGAAGAAGCTTTAGATGGAAAAGTGCCAGAAGCAAAAATTAAGAATGGTGAAAACGCTGATATGTTCTTGATGCACCAATGGATTAAGGACGAGCCAGTTGATCTATTAATTGGTAACACTTACGGTAAGTATATTTCTCGCGACGAAAATATTCCATTCGTACGTATGGGATTCCCAATTATTGACCGTATCGGACATAGTTATTTCCCATTCGTAGGTTATATGGGTGGTATCAGAATCGTAGAGAAAATCTTGAGTGCATTGATGGATAAAATCGATGCAACAGCTACAGAACCAAAATTTGAATTGGTAATGTAATAAGGATATATCCTTCTCTTCAGCCAACAAGAAGGATTCCGCAGGGAGACATCCCTTATAATATGTTCTTCATAATGTCAAAATGTGAGGGGAGGCCTCCCGCAGCCTCCCTTTCATTTAAATAATAGAAGAAATTTTGAAAAATATATGAGTTCGATCATATAAAATTTTAAAAGAAATGGATGCATTTATACACGATAGACAAAACCAGATCCTTACCAAGGGTAAAGGAAATGAGGCGATAGCTTGCGGAAAAGCAAGTATTGCAGGATCGGTTAGTCAGCGGGCATGTGTGTTTTGCGGATCAAGGGTAGTTCTATACCCAATAGCTGATGCATTGCACTTAATTCATGGGCCGGTTGGCTGTGCAGCTTATACCTGGGACATTCGTGGAGCCCTTTCTTCGGGACCACAAATCCACCGTTTAAGTTTCACTACGGACCTAAAAGAAAAAGAAGTTGTATTCGGAGGCGAAGAACGACTTTACAAAGCACTGATCAGTTTGATCGATATGTACAAGCCGAAAGGCGCATTTGTTTATGCCACCTGTATTGTGGGAGTAATTGGCGACGATGTAGAAGCAGTGTGTAGGCGGGTTACACGCGAAAAAGGCATCGATGTTATTCCTGTTATGTCAGAGGGTTTTAATGGGACAAAGAAAGATGGCTACAAAATAGCTTGTAATGCCTTGTCAACATTAATTGGAACAGATACAACTTATAAAGCACCTGAATATAGTCTTAATATTCTCGGAGATTTCAACTTGGCTGGTGAACTCTGGATGTTGGCTGAGTACTATAAAAAAATGGGTGTGAATTTGGTTGCGGCAATGACTGGGGATGGACGAATCGATAAAATTCGACAAGCCCATACAGCACAGTTGAATGTCGTTCAGTGTTCCGGATCGATGATTGGTTTGGCAAAAGAAATGAAAGAGAAGTACAACATTCCATTTATGAAAGTCTCTTATTTCGGAATTGAAGATATGTCGGATGCACTTTATGAAGTTGCTAAATTCTTCAAGTCAGATGAGATGATGGAAAAAGCAAGAATGTTGGTGAAAGAAGAATTAAGCACATTGTTGCCGGCGTTGCAACAATATCGTCAGGACTTAGAAGGCAAAAAAGCTGCTATTTATGTGGGTGGTGCTTTTAAAGCCATCTCACTGGTAAAAGCACTTCGCTTGCTGGGAATGAAAACTGTTGTTGTTGGCTCACAAACAGGAAACTCTGACGATTATCAATTACTGAAAGATATGTGTGACGATGGAACTATCATCGTTGATGATTCCAATCCGAACGAACTCTCAGAATTTGTGAAACAAACGGGTGCAGACCTTTTTATCGGTGGTGTTAAAGAAAGACCAATTGCCTATAAACTAGGACTTGGTTTCTGCGATCACAACCACGAAAGAAAAGAAGCATTAGCAGGTTATGAAGGTATGTTAAACTTCGCCAAAGAAGTACACGCCTCATGTTGTAGTCCGGTTTGGAAGTTCATGAAGTAAGAAACAGGGTAAGTACAAGATTCTTTTTGACGGAACTTGAAATTTGAAACCTTGAACTTGAAACTTTTAAAAATTGAAGAACATGTTTGAAAATGCTCCCATAATAAAATCAACAAAAGAATTTACAGCCACCCGGAATGCCTGTAAGCTTTGTGCTCCACTAGGTGCAAGCATCGCTTTTAAGGGAATTAGGGGCTGCGTTCCGATTATTCACGGAGGGCAGGGCTGCGCAACTTATATCAGACGCTACCTGATCAGCCATTATAAAGAACCGGTTGATATTGCTTCATCAAACTTTACAGAGGAAGCAACCATTTTTGGAGGTGGTGCAAATTGCCACACAGCTATTCACAATGTAATCGGTCAATATAAACCCGAAGTTGTGGCAATGACAACTACTTGTCTTTCAGAAACCATTGGAGATGATGTGAAAATGTATCTCCATGATTTCAAAGAAAATACTCAGTTAAAAGATCTTCCTCGCTTTGTAACAGCTTCAACTCCAAGTTATCAGGGATCTCATATGGATGGTTTTCATGAGGCTGTTTCTTCAGCCGTGAAAGCTTTTGCAAAAGGTGGAGAGAAAGGATCACATATTAATATATTCCCCGGTTTTGTGTCAACCGAAGATTTAAGACAACTTAAATATTTGCTTCATGATTTTGGTATTGATTACGTTATGCTTCCCGACTACTCGGAAACTTTGGATAACCCTATTTGGGAAAGTTATAAGCGGATACCCCAGGGTGGCACGCCGGTTAGTAAAATTGAGACATGTGGCACAGCAGCTGCATCTATCGAATTTGGTACCATTCTTAACCATGGGGCGCTATCAGGGCGTGTAAAGAATAATAAGCTTTCATCAACTGGTGCAACTTTCCTCGAGAATGAATTCGGTGTAAAAAATTATAGAATGCCACTACCGATAGGAGTAAAGAATACCGATAAGTTTATTGAAACTCTTGAAGAAATTACTGGAAAAGAATTACCTAGTCGCTATAAAGGCGAGCGTGGAAGATTAATCGATTCTTATGCCGATGGACATAAGTACATTTTTGGCAAAAAAGCAGTGGTTTATGGTGAAGAAGATTTCGTAGTTGCCATGACTGCTTTCCTGGATGAGATTGGTGTTGATGTTGTCCTTGCGGCAACAGGAGGTGAAAGTGGAAAGTTAGAAGAAGAAATTCGCAAAGCTTGTCCTGAACGAGGAGAAAAAATTCTGGCAAAAAACATGTTCGATTACGAGAAAATTCGTGAATGGAGCATCGAAAATAAGCCCGATTTATTTATTGGAAACAGCAAAGCGTATTACATCGCTCGCGAGTTGGAAGTTCCAATAATACGTTGTGGTTTCCCAATTCATGATCGGATCGGGGGGCAACGAATTAAGCACGTGGGCTATTCAGGCACACAAGAATTGTTCGATGCAGTTGTAAATGCATCCATTCAATATAAACAAGACCATTCATCGGTCGGCTATAAATATATGTAGAATTGGGAGCTTAGAGGGAACTTCATTAAAAACTGTAGTTCTTGCTTAATAACCTATAAAAGAGAGAAGCGCTATGATAGATATTGAAAAACATCCTTGTTTTAATAAAGAAGCGAAAGGGAAATTTGCACGGGTGCATTTACCTGTAGCCCCAAAATGTAATATTCAGTGTAACTATTGCAAACGCGATTATGATTGTGTTAATGAAAGCCGTCCGGGAGTTACCAGTAAAGTATTGTCGCCAGAGCAAGCATTAGCATATACTATAAAATTAAAAGAGAAGATGCCACATCTTTCAGTTGTTGGTATAGCAGGGCCAGGTGATCCATTTGCGAATCCGGTAGAAACAATGACCACGTTAAGGCTAATTCGTAAAGAATTTCCGGAAATGATCTTATGTCTTTCTTCAAATGGCTTAAATGTGGCTCCTTATGTAGAAGAATTGGCCGAATTGAAAGTTAGCCACGTAACGATTACTGTGAATGGTTTTGACTCGGAAGATACCAAAGATGTTTACAAATGGGCTCGGTTCGAAAAACGCGGGTATGTAGGCAAAGAAGCTTCAAAAATATTACTCGAAAAACAACTGGAAGCTATTAAGAAGCTTAAAGAGCATGACATTACAGTTAAAATCAATTCAATTGTCATCCCGGGGATTAATGAATATTTAATTGGAGATATTGCCAAATCAGCAAAAGAATTGGGTGCAGACCTGATGAATGCTATTCCTTTATATCCTGTTGAAGGTACTCCTTTTGAAAATTTAGAAGAACCATCACCAGCATTAATGAAAGAAATTCGCTCAGCTATTAGTGAACACATAAAACCGATGACTCACTGTGCCCGTTGTCGGGCTGATGCTGTTGGTTTGTTGGGTAAAGATGATCCTGAGGCTGCTCAATTGCTTTCAGATATCGCAAAAATGTCTGTCGCGATGGATGAATCCCGTCCTCATGTGGCAGTTGCCAGTCATGAAGGAATGCTTGTAAACCAGCATTTAGGAGAAGCTGATTACTTATATATTTTTAAAGAAACCCCTTCTGGATATCGTATGGTTGAGCAACGTCGTACCCCTCCTTCTGGAACAGGAAATCTTCGTTGGGAAGCTTTGGCGGAAAATCTAAACGATTGTCGAGCATTACTGGTAGGAGGAATAGGCCCTTCTCCTTCTTCAATTATGGGTAAGACTGGAATAAAAATCATTGAGATGACTGGTTTGATTGATGAAGGTTTGGATGCAGTATTCAAAGGTAAAAATTTGAAAACGGTTAAAAAAGCAGATGTCTTCCGTTGTGGATCAGAGTGTTCAGGAAGTGGTACTGGCTGTGGTTAATCTAAATGAACAAAAGCTATCAAATATTTAATTCAAAAACTTAAAAACTATTCAGTATGAAAAAACCGGAATATCACATCTTGGTTTGTAACTCGTACAGGGTTACAGGAGAAGCAAAAGGATATTGCAATAAGGAAGGTGCAGGTAATTTCCTTCAGTATATTATGGAAGAATGTGTTGATCGTGGTATTGATGCAGCAGTTTCATCAACTGCTTGTTTGAATCTATGTTCTCAGGGACCGATTATGGTAATACACCCAAACAATATTTGGTATGGTGGTGTAAATAGCGAGGAAATAATTGATGAGATCCTTGATGCTTTGGAAGAAGATGACGTAGCTGAAAAATACTTGATTAGTGAATAAATGAATGCTAAATCTCTCCATATAATTGATACTACCCTTCGGGACGGCGAACAAGCCCCGGGGGTAGTTTTCAGCTTTTATGAAAAGCTGAAGATTGCTGCTCTGCTTGATGAAGCGGGAGTAAAAGAGCTGGAAGTCGGTACTCCGGTTATGGGAGAGTGTGAACAATTGGTTATTCGTGAAATTGTACGTTCCGGGTTTAAATTCAAATCAACATGTTGGGGACGTGCTACAGAAGAAGATATGCTGGCAGCTGAAAAAACAGAGGCAGGAAGGATGAATATTTCTTTCCCTGTTTCAGATATTCAGCAAGCTGCTATTGGTAAAGATCGAAAATGGGTGATGAACCGTATTAAGCCAATGATGGCTTTTGCTCATCAACGTTTCGATTTTGTTGCTGTTGGTGCGCAGGATGCTTCACGGGCTAATCGTGAATTTTTACATGGTTTTATACAGGCTTGTTTAGCTGAAGGTGCTAACCGTATCCGTATTGCTGATACAGTAGGAACATTAAATCCATTTTCAACAATGGAATTCTTTCAATGGCTAACGAAAGAGTTCCCTGATGTAGAATTTGAATTTCACGGACACAATGATTTGGGAATGGCAACAGCAAATACTGTTTCCGCAGCTTTAGCTGGTTGTGCTTCTGCAAGTTTAACCGTAAATGGCTTGGGAGAACGTGCCGGAAATGCATGCTTGGAAGAAGTTGCGGCTGCTATGAAAGTTTCATCAGGAGTTGATTGTGGTATCAATCTTGGTGTTTTGCAAAAACTGTCTCAAACAGTTGCGGAAGCTTCTTGTAGAAAAATTCATGAATCAAAACCAATAGTTGGTGAAATGATTTGTCGTCATGAGTCTGGTATTCACTGCCGGAGCCTTGTGAAAGATGAGTTAAGCTATCAGGCTTTTAATCCTGAAGATTTTGGAAGAAAGACAGAATTAGTCTTTGGAAAACATTCTGGTAGCAGTGGATTAAATCATTTTCTAACATCAAAAGGTATTTTGGTTTCAAAAGAACAATTGACCGATACCGTATCACGTCTCAAAGAGGCTGCCCGAAAGGCAAAAAAAGCATTTGACTATGAAGACGCATTACAGTTATTAAGTGGATCATATTTGGCTAATAAATAAAATGAAGAGAAATGGAAGATTCTGAAAAATATTATAGGGAAGGAGCTGCTTACTATAAAACAATAATGGCAGCGAAAGCAAAGGGTAAGGATTTTGGAAATCAAGTGTATTTTAACCTGATTGGTTTGTCGCTAGAGGGAATGCTTACCGGATTAATAATGCAAACAGGAGATCTTCCTGAGCATTCAAGCATTGGTAGTATGTTCCGAATGTTAAAAGATCAGTATGAAGTTCCCGAATCGTTTGCTGAGGAAAGTCGTTTCCTGAATAAGTTTATGAACTATTTTTGTTCCCTGGATATAGAAAAGCAGGAAGACCCGAATGATAAAGACATAGAGAGAATGTTGAATTTCTTAACCGTTGCCAAAGAGTGGATTGATCAACAGATTTCCTTGAATTAAATCAAGAAAAGAATTAGCAATAAGCACAATAGACTATTAGCTTAATAATAGAGTCCAATTTTCTATTCTTGTCAATAATGTTGTCATTTTTATACAAAATGATGAAAGACTTTGGCAAAATGGAGAATTGGATTTTTCATTTATTATTTTTACAGACCCTGAACCTGGATTAAGTTAAAATAGTTTATGTCTTTCCTTAAAAATAAATACACATATTTCCCTGCATATATAGCACTAATTATTCTTGCTTATATAATTCTTTTTGCTCACTTGGAGAGATTGCCACTGCATGTCTGGGACGAAGCTCATCGTGGGGTAAATGCTCAGGAGATTATTCAAAATAATGAATGGTTAGTCGTTACCTATGGTGGTCAGCCGGATTTATATGGGACAAAGCCGCCCATGCTTGTATGGACGCAGGCACTACTCATGAAAATAGTTGGGCAGGGAGAATTGGCCGTTCGTTTGCCTTCAGCTCTGGCAGGCTTGGGGATTTGCCTAATCCTGTTCATCTCCCTTTGGAAGTATTTAAAGAATAAGTGGATTGCAATAATTGCCGTGTTGGTTATGCTCTCTTCGTATGGATTTATTACTCGGCATGGAGCCCGCTCCGGAGACACCGATGTGTTGATGACCTTTTTTTCTTTATTATTTGCTTTGAATTTCTTCAGATACCTGGAGTTTAAGAGGAATAAGTATATCTATTATGCCAGTATCTTTCTTGCATTGGCAACTCTTACCAAATCTGTTGCTGTTTTTATGTTTGCTCCGGGCTTGCTTCTATATATATTATATAAGAAGAAGTTTTCTCATCTTTTACAGAACAAGCATTTTTATTATTCGGGCATCTTGTTTTTTGTAATGGTGTGCGCTTATTATATAAACAGGGAATTAAAACTTCCGGGATATTTAAGTGCTGTTTGGGAAAATGAATTTGCCGGGCGTTACCTGGAAGCAAACGACGGACATACCGATAGCTTTTGGTTTTATTTGAGAAATTTAGCTGATCGGTTTGTTTTTTCCCCGGTGCTAATTGGCATTCCCTTGGTTTGGTTTATAAAGGATGAAAGGAAAAAGAAAGCTTTTACATTTTCATTTGTGCTTGCTTTGTCTTTTTTGTCGGTAATTAGTCTGGCTCAAACAAAATTGATGTGGTACGATATTCCCACATTCCCTTTTTGGGCGCTCATGATTGCTGTTATTATATATATAGTGATTGATTTTATTCGGAATTTGATAGTGAGATGGGTTCCTTTTCCTTCAATTTTGATGTACGCCATGCTCGTGCTTCTGTTTTTCAAACCTATATCTGCAAGTATCAATACTACTTTTAATCCCGAATTATCAGATGGCGATAAGAAGTTTTTCCGCTTAAGTAATTATTTGAGGGATAAAATTGATGACAATATCATGCTTCACCAAACATTTATTGTAGATGCCAACCCTTCAGAGCTACACAATCAATTTCCGTATCGACTGGCTCATGTTCGTTTTTATACAAATATTCTAAATGAAAGAGGAAGTAATATTGGTTATAAGTCAGTAGATGATATTAAAATTGGAGATAATCTGCTTGTGAAAGATGATTTTTACAAAGAGCAAATTACTTCACAGTATAAAGTTGAAGTAAATGATGAGTACTTTGAAGTCTGCTACTACACGATAATTGACCCTATTCCATAAGCTTTTGAGGGCTTATAATTACAATGTTTCTATTTCTAAATTCTGGTGTCATTTTTTTTCTTCATTTTTTTGAAGTGTAAGTACCTGTTTTAAAGCATGTCTCAATTTTGACTTGAATTTTATTGCAAAAAAAATTGAAAGAGGTGTTGCAGGGAATAAAAAGCTGCGTATATTTGCACCCGCTTTGAGAGAATAACGGGTAACAC
>CAXXKK010000018.1:0-58650 GCA_963676845.2 Prolixibacteraceae bacterium
AGCGATGATCATGCGTATCAGGCCATTAGCGCTTATGGTGAAGTAATTGGACAGTATGCTCCGACACCGAATATCGATCGCATTGCTACAGAGGGTATGTTGTTTAATCGTTGTCTGGTTACAAATTCTATTTGTGGTCCATCACGGGCAACAATTTTATCTGGAAAATACAGTCATGAGAATGGCTTTATCGATAATACGATGGGTAGTGAGTTTGACTTTAGTCAAAACACTTTTGCTAAGGAATTGCAAAAACTGGGTTACAAAACAGCTGTAATCGGTAAACTTCACCTTGGAGGAATTCCAACAGGTTTTGATTATTTTGATATCCTTCCGGGACAGGGAAGTTATTACAATCCTGATTTTGAGAATGCAGAAGGGCAGTACCAACTGGAAGGTTACGCAACCGAGATTATTACGGACAAGACCATTGATTATATTGAAAGTGTGAAAGACTCAGGTCAGCCATTTATGACCATGATGATGCATAAGTCACCTCACCGGGCCTGGGAACCCGGACCAAATGAGTTGGGTTTGTACGAAGATGTTACTTTCCCGGAGCCTGCTTCTCTTTTTGATGATTACGAAACCAGATATCCGGCATCGTTGAACTTTATGAGTATTGCTGATGCCATGAGAGTTGATCGTGATTTGAAGATGACACCAACGCCAAGCAACAGAATGACCGATGAGCAAAAAGCGAACTGGAGTGCTGTGTATGACCCAATCTATGAAGATTACATGAACTCAGATTTGTCAGGTGATGAGTTGACCAGCTGGAAGTACCAACGCTATATGCGTGATTACCTGGCTTGTGTTGCAGCTGTGGACAAAAGTGTTGGTGAAGTGTTAGATTATCTGGAAGAAAGTGGGTTGGCCGAAAATACCATTGTTGTTTATACTTCAGATCAGGGCTTCTACTTAGGGGAACATGGCTGGTTCGACAAGCGCTGGATTTACGAAGAATCAGTTCGTACACCATTATTGATCAAATGGCCTGGTGTCGTTGAAGCTGGAAGCGTAAACAACGATCTCGTTTCAAACCTTGATTTTGGTGAAACCTTTATTGATGCAGCAGGAGGACAAATCCCGGCAGATATGCAGGGTGCAAGTCTTGTTCCAATCCTTAAAGGTGAAACGCCGGATGATTGGAGGACAGGTTTCTATTACCATTATTACGAACATCCATCGGAGCATAATGTGTTGCGTCACTATGGTATTGTGACCGAACGCTATAAACTGATTCATTTCTATTATGATGAGGATGTTTGGGAACTGTTCGACTTGCAGGAAGATCCGGATGAGATGAAAAATGTTTATGATAATCCTGCTTATGCAGATGTTCAGGCAGACCTTCATGTGCAGTTAGAAGAATTGAGAACTCAATACGGAGATAGTGATGAACTGAATCAGCACTTTATAGATGAGTATAATGAAAAGGTGAAAGCTAACCCTCGTATTGAATACTGGAAACTTTAGACTGATAAAGTGAAACAACTTTTTAACCAACAACCATATTAAATTGAATTAAACCCAAAAGAAAATGAAACATACAAATAAAATTTTCGCAGCATTGCCTTTGCTCACAATGGCTAATGTTGCTTGTCGGACTGAAACAAAAGTGGCCGACGAAAAACCCAATGTAATTCTCATTATGGCTGATGATATGGGTTATTCCGGAATTACTCCTTTTGGAGGAATTAACCTTGAAACGCCAGCTTTGGATCAATTGGCAGCTGATGGTGTCGTTTGTACAAACTTTCATACAAATGCTCCGGTAAGTTCACCAACAAGGGTATCTATTATGACTGGTTCTTACCAGCAACGTGTTGGTCTAAATCATATTTATTCTGAATGGGATCCAATGGATGGATTAGATCCTGCCGATGCTCCTGCTTTTGCAACTCAATTGCAAAATGCTGGCTACCATACCGGAGTATTTGGAAAGTGGCACTTGGGGGAAGATGAAATGTTCAATCCAACCAACCATGGATTTGATGAATTTCGGGGGTTCTTAAAAGGTAATGTCGATTTTATTTCGCATTACAATACGACCCCAATTGTCGACTGGTGGCATAATATCGAGAAAGCAGATGAGCCTGGTTATGCAACGGATCTGATCAATAAATATGCTGTCGATTTTATCAAGGACAGTGAAGGAGAACCATTTTTCCTTTATATACCTCATGCTGCTATTCATACGCCAATACAAGGTAGAAATGATGAACCTATTCGTACCGAAGAAATTTATTCTTACGATAACGCTGCTACCATGCCAGTTGAAGAATACCAGCGTAGGTACAAAGAAATGGTAAATATTATGGATGAAGGTGTGCAAATGATTATTGATGAGTTGAACAGGCAGGGAATTATGGATAACACGATGATTATTTTCTTGTCTGATAATGGAGGAGAAGCAACAGCCGCAAATAAATATCCTGGTGCTAATGGATGGTATAGAGGAAGTAAGGGGCAATTGTATGAAGGAGGAATTCGTGTTCCCGGGATTTTTTATTATCCAAAAGCATTGGAACACAAAACTACGGATGAGCTGATGATGTCCATGGACTTAATGCCAACAATTCTTGAGTTCTGTGGTGTTGAGAATAATCGTGAGATTGATGGTATTTCACTTCTTCCAACTTTAATTGATAACGAACCAATGCCGGAAAGAGATATTTTCTGGTCAAATGGAAGTGCCATTGCCATGCAGCGTGGCGGATGGAAAATTGTTTGGCAAAAAATGGGTGGAGGTTTCATGCCTTCCGATGCGGAACCTACTTATTCACTTGAGTTATTTGATATGATGATTGATCCTAAAGAGGAACATGATTTAAGTGAAACTTATCCTGAAAAAGCAGAAGAAATGAGAGCAGCTGCTGAAGCATGGTGGGAAGAATCAACTACAGGAACAAGGCTTGAAGACACCAAAGCTTTAGATTATCAAATGCAAATTCCTGCTGAAATATTAGAGCAATTACAAAATCAAGGACATTGATTTGATGTTCTGAATAAAAAGAATAAATGAAGGCATGGCTCTTTAAAACCATGCCTTCATTTGTTATCTGAAGAAATTCAAACTCAATTTTAATTTCTTCTTTTTAAGAAGAGATATAAACAGACAATTTGCAAAAGTTTTACATGGAAATGTAAATTGAAATTACAATATTCAAAGAATGAAACAGACCTATATCTTTCAAATTATCCTATTATTATTTCTGGGAACTGGATGTTCAAATTTTGGGAATAAGAATAATTCGGATCAATCAACCTCTGAGAATGAAACTTCAACTGTTGTTGATGTTGACCCGCTGATGCTTCATAGTTCAGCAATGAATAATGATTTGCAGAGTGTACAAACATTATTGGTGCAGGGAGTTGATGTTAATTATCTGGATGAAGGAAACCGCACTGCATTAATGTATGCGTCTTTCGATGGGTATCAGGATATTATGGAAAGCTTAATCTCTTCCGGAGCAGATTTGGATCTTTGTGATTTAAATGGCAGAACTGCATTAATGTTTGCAGCATCAGGACCATTTCCAGATGCCGTTCGTTTGCTTTTGGATAGCGGTGCAAAAACAAATATTCAGGAATCTGAAGAGCATTTTACTGCTTTGATGTATGCTGCATCGGAAGGACAACTGGAAAATGTGAAACTATTAATAGAATACGGGGCTGATCCTTCTTTGGAAGATGTGGATGGTGATAATGCTCTTGTATTTGCAAAAAATAATAATCATCAGGAAGTCGTGAGCTTTTTGGAAGGATTATAGGACTGGTTATTCAGTGCGGTTGATATTTAAAAATGTATTTCATGGCAACAAAAAAAATACGTCCGTTAACATCGGTATTGGTAAAACCATCAGGTGCAGATTGTAATTTAAATTGCACCTATTGCTTCTATCTGGAAAAGTGTGAGCTCTATCCTGATCAGGAAAAGCACAGAATGAGTGAGGAGGTTCTGGAGAATATGGTTCGTCAGGCTATGGAGCAGTCGGGAAGAGATTTTTCTTTTACCTGGCAGGGAGGGGAACCGACTTTGATGGGAATTGATTTTTATAGAAAAGCTATTGAACTTGAAAAACAATACGGTCGGGGAAAACATGTTGGAAATGGATTTCAGACAAATGGCATATTGCTTAATGAAGAATGGGCTGATTTTCTTAGAGGGAATGAGTTCTTAGTTGGTTTGTCATTAGATGGACCTGCACATATTCATAATAAATACAGAAGAGACAGAGGAAACAGAGGTACACATGAACATGTAGAATCTGTAGCTAAAATGTTACTTGAACGAGGCACTCAGGTGAATGCCATGTGCTGCCTAACAGACTATTCTTCTCAATATGCAGAAGAACTTTACAATTATTACAAGGATATGGGAATGACTTTTATGCAGTTTATCCCAATTGTTGAGCCCGATAAAAATGATCCTTCAAAAGCGGCTTCTTTCTCAGTAAGTGCTGCGGCTTATGGTAATTTCCTGACCAAAATTTTTGATTTGTGGATTGAAGATTTCCGGAGTGGTGAGCCTACAACTTCTATCCGTCATTTTGAATCCTTGTTTTTTACTTATGTGGGATTGCAATCGCCCGAATGTACATTAATGAAAACCTGTGGCCCTTATGTGGTTGTGGAGCATAATGGAGATGTGTATAGTTGCGATTTCTTTGTTGAACCAAAATGGAAGCTGGGAAACATTAAAACCGGGAAATTGATTAATATGCTTAACTCGAAAAAGCAGGTGCAATTTTCGCTGGCAAAAGCTCAGTTGCCAATTGAATGCAGAAAATGTACGTGGTTAAGGCATTGTTATGGTGGTTGTACCAAAGACAGGGTCAAAGATCCTGAGGATATGCGTAGCCCACGTTTTTGTCAGTCTTACAAGATGTTATTTGCCCATGCCGATAAACATTTTCGGGAAATGGCAGTGGTATGGAAGAAAAAACAGGCTGCGTATGCTGAGTATCAGAAAGCGCAACAGTCTGGTGGTATCTATAATGCTTTCGATGATTTTATGAAAAAGTAAAATTTCAATGTAAGTTATTTTTAGTTGTATTCATCTAACTTTCCTGAAACTAAATACCATTCAGTTTAAGTGTAAATTTTACATGGATGTTAATTAACAAAGTTTAACATCTGCTGTTTTAAACATGTATCTGCAATTATTGTCAATATAACCCAAATGATAAAATCTATCAGGACGTTTTGTTAATGTTCAATGTATAAAGGCTTTTCGAGTGTTGTTTGTGACTCAGAGAATGCTGTTGTTGCAACTCTTCCGAGATGCACATATGAGTTGGCTGGTTTCATTCGGTTATTATCATCTTTATACATTTGCTAAAACTTCATGAGGGCGGATAAGATCAGTTTAATTATTTATAAAGAAATATAGCGTACAATTTCTCTTGAAAAGAGGAATAAGATTTGCTGGTAATAATTGTAACAGTTTTTAACGACTTACGTCCTCTTATAAAAGAGGAAGCATAAAACAATCAAAATATAGTTAGCTCAAGTTAGGTGTTTAAAAGTTGGGTTAATTAATTCGAGAGGTACAACGTACCAATAAAGATTCCCGGGAAGAGTTCCGGGAATCTGCTTTTTATGCCTATCCGTTTTTTTCGATGGTTAGTAAAATTAATGAAGGAATAACAAATGAAAAAAGCCTGCAATTATGCAAGCTTCTCTGTTGTCCTGCCAGGGCTCGAACCTGGACTCTTCTGATCCAGAATCAGACGTGTTGCCAATTACACCACAGGACAATTATTGTGGCTGCAAATATAAGTATATTCAAATAAATATTTTCGAAAAGGAGTGAAGTTTAATGCCAAAAAAACTCGTTAGAATTTCTAACGAGTTTTTAAGTTGTTGACCCACCAGGGCTCGAACCTGGACTCTTCTGAACCAAAATCAGACGTGTTGCCAATTACACCATGGGTCAATCATTCATGTCTTTTCTTTAAAGACAGGTGCAAAAGTATAAAATTTTTCAAATGTCAAACCCAAAAAAATAACTTTTTTACTCTTTGTTATTTGTTATACGGTTTTCCTGTTTGAATGTAAGCGAGTTAAAGTGTTTTTTTTGAAATAATTCTCTTGCTTACAGGTATTAGTTCATCGTATTTGACTGAAGTTTTTGAATTAACTTTTTTCCTCGACTTTTTATTCCCGGAGTAGGGTGTATCTCAATCTCATTTTCAATAATATGAATGAGTTCGGGTTTTAAGTCCGTTTCAATTTCTGAAATTTCGAATAATATTTGCATCCCATGAACTCTTACAGCTACAGGGTATGATGCATTGGTGAAGGTCTCCAGGCTATAATTAAAAAGGAAATCAATACTTTCGTGAGGGATTGGATATTGAGAGATTAATTTCAGGTAATGCCTCATTTTGCTTGTATTCGAAGTAGTTCCTAAGGCTTCAATCATTTTAGGGATGAAAGGCTCAATTAATTCAGGGTTTTTATCTGCAATTTTATCGGCCAGGTAGGCTGCCCTCCAGTGTATAGGGTCAGAATCGTCAAATACAACATCAAATAAATTGGTTAATTTCTTCGGGTGCAAAGAGAGATGCTGGATGTAGAATTCCATATTCTCCCAGCTATTTAGCATTTCAATAACCTCTTCTTTTTCCATAACAACATAAAAGTATAATTTTAGTGTTTATAGAAAAGAATTACCTATGTTAAATGTTTGCTGTGCATTAATTATTTTTCAAGGGCAGTTGTTGGCTGTTCAACGTGGAGAAGGGCACAGGCATGCCTTGCAGTGGGAATTTCCGGGAGGAAAGATGGAGGTAAATGAAACTCCTAAAGAGTGTATTGTTCGAGAAATCCATGAAGAACTACAGGTTAAAATAAATCCGGGAAAGCAACTGGAGAGTGTAAATCATCAATATCCGGATAAAGAAATACAGCTAATACCATTTATTTGTGAGATAAACGAAGCTCATATTTATCTGACAGAACATGTTCAGAAAAGGTGGCTTTCACCAAATGAAATAACTGAACTTGACTGGCAGGAAGCTGATTACAGTCTAATTCTTCTAAACTTAACAGAAATACTAAGCTGCATGTGGGAAAATCACAAAAAAGGCTGAAAAAACAACAGCCCATCCTAAAATGGAAATTGTCATGTAAGCAAAAACATTTCTGTTTCGTGAGTAGTACCTGTTTAATAAGAAGGCACCAATAGGTATGCTAATTAAGATTGGAGACATGATAATAATTCCCCAAAATCCATAGCGCTCTTTCAACTTAATTATTTTGCGAATTCGTTTACTTACAAACGGTTTCTTAGCAGTTGCTTTTTTCTCAAGCCAGCGGCTAAGGTCAATTTTGAGGAATTGCCTTACAAAACTTATGAACACAGGTTTTTTCTGTTTTATAAACCGCATAAGTGCTTCGCTTAAATAGTAAAAGAAAACAAATCCTGAAATTCCGCCAATGGTGACAACAATTACAGCCTCTGTAAAGTCAAGACCAATAATTAATGCATAAGGAAAAGTTAGGAAGTATTTAACGGATGCCAGTAAATAAACCTGTAGTAGTTTCAAAATCGCCTCAATCCCCATATCGTTCTGTTTTTACTGTTTCAACAACGTCAAAATTCGTAAAAAAGTTTTGTAACAAACTGGGCGAGAGTAATATTTTAAAATTATTTAACGAAAGGCCTCTTGTTTGTAAACTCAATATTAAGTACTTGACAAAACAATTATTCGGGCTTACATTTGCTTCTCGTTAAAATGATAAAGAAGAAAAATGGAGAATATAGAGAAGTGGTTTAAATCTGGAGATTGGAAAGAGGAGCTTAATCACGAAGCTCATGAATCAATAGATGGTAATCAGTTTTACAATCAATATATGCTAAATCCGGATTGGTGGAAAGCTGCTTTTGATTTTCTGAAACAAGATCTGACAAAAGTTGAAGAAGGGAAATACGGAATTCTGGGAGATGATGTTTTTGCCATGATTTCTGACTATCAAACAAAAATGAAAGAAACTACAAAATGGGAAGCTCATCGGAAATACATCGACCTTCAGGTGGTTATTTCAGGAGAAGAGTTTATGGGGATTTCTGCACTTAGTAAAGTTACTGAACCTGAAGAATACGATGAGCAAAGAGATTTGATCTTCTTTGGTAATTCAGAAGGGAAATTTCATATAGCAAAGCCGGGAATATTTTTCCCATCCGATGCACACATGCCAGGAATACAACTGAATAATTCATCACCTGTAAGAAAACTGGTGATTAAGATTGCCTTTTCAGAATAGTGTATCATTAATCATTTAGGTTGATGCTTTGAAACAATCATCTCAAAAATCTTCTGGGTTTCATCTGGGTAGTTGATGTGAAGAACTGAAGGATCTTTCAGCCATTTCTCAATTTCTTTCTGTTGACCTTTTAGCTCTGGTAAATCCCGAATTCCCATAGACGAGAGGAATGCTGAATTGCAGGCTTGTTCATACTGATTTTTCATAGGAATAACACAAAGCTTTTTGCCCATGTGGATTGCTTCTGCTGGTGTTTCAAAACCACCAGTGCAAAGAATTCCGGTGCAGTTTACAAACGATTCACTAAAACCCTCTAGTGAAACCGGGCGAAACAAGATGTTTCCCTTAGAGTATGTTTCTTTTGAGTGTTTTGAGAAAACTTCCCATTTTATATCAGGGAAAAGCGATAAGGTATTTGTAATTTCTTCATTGCTATATGCCGGAAGATATACAGTATAATGCCCTTTATTTTGTGGCTTAGCGTTTCTGATTAAAGGTCTTATTACTGGGGTGAAATTATTTTTATCCAAAGACTTAAAATGAAAGCCATATCTATAAGTTGATGGTGCGTAATATTTTAAAATAAGTTCACCTTTTAAATCCTTTTTTTGGGGCCTTGGAGCCAGAGAATGCAAAACCGCATTTTGGTGACTTACTCCAATACATTCTTTGCCTTTTAGTTTGCAAGCCCATGCTGTTATTGGCTCAAAATCGCAGAGAACAATATCATAATCTTTAACCGGGAGTTTTCTTAAATCTTTGATTAGGCGAAAAGGTTTTAGTTTAATTAAAGTTTGCCAGATGCTTACTCCTCCTTTTCTTCCAAAAATGAAGCTCATGCCATAAAGTTGAAAATCAATTTTAAATGGAAGTTTTATATCTCCCTGTATTCCACTCACCAGAACGTCTGTGTCCGCTATCTCTTTTAGAATCGGAACAACCTCGGTTGCTCTTGCCAAATGGCCGTTCCCTGTTCCCTGAATGGCATATAGTATTTTAAACTGTTTTTTCATTTGAATTAATTAGCAAGTGCAAGTTCCCGAAACAGGTTTTGGTAGACTTCTTTCTTATTTGGAATATCTGGTTCATCCAGAGAATTGTCTTCTTCATTATCGCTAAAATGATGTAGTTTCCATTTGCCTTGGTGAAATTCAGCAGCGGTAAGATGTTCAACCCAATCGCCGCAATTTATATAATGAACAGATCCTTGGTCATTAGAAATAATTTTGTCTTTAGGAACATGCGTATGTCCACAAATAACGGTGTCGTATTTTTTGTCGATGGCTGATTTTCCTGTGAGTTTCTCAAAACTTGTGAGGGCAGCATTATCCCTTACGAGCCATTTTTTAATGCTTTTGTAGATAATGATTTCTTTGCGTTTTAATAGGCGTAAAACTGCATTAATCCCATTGTTGAGGAGGGTTAATAATCCATAAATTGCAGCTCCGAGTTTGGCAAGCCATTTCACATGGTGTATGATGTGATCAAAAATATCGCCGTGAAAAATCCAGGTTTTATTTCCATCAAGATCAAGAATAAGTTGATTGGCAATCTTTAGTTTGCCGATCTGCATTTCGTTGAATTTTCTCAGAAAATCATCGTGATTACCTGTAATGTAGAAAATATCAATGCCTTTTTCCATCATCTTAATAAGATATCGAACAACCTTTAAATGCGATTTTGGAAAATAATTTCGGCTAAATCTCCAGGAGTCAATGATATCTCCATTTAAGACAAGGATATTAGGTTGGATAGACTTTAGGTACTTAAGCAATATTTTAGCTTTGCTGGCATGTGTTGCAAGGTGGATGTCCGAAATGACGGATACTTCCAACTTTCTCGAACTCATAAGCTTTTCTCTTTGAGAGACGAATTAACGGTTTAATGCTTAAGAAACGATTACAATAAAATTAAAAAAATGCTTAAATGAGTGATTTTGTGTGGGTTCTGTAAGAATAATGATTTTCGATAAACGAAAAGCCAGATTCTTTAAACAAGCTTGCCCTATTCTTGTTTTATAGATATCACACAAAAAAAATTGAAAATGAAAGAAACAACAGGAAAAATCACCTTTAAAGGAAATCCATTAACATTATTGGGAGAAGAAATAAAAGTAGGGGATGTTGCTCCTGATTTTACAGGCCTAAGTGCATCGTTGGACCCTGTGAAATTATCGGATTATGACGGTAAGGTAAAGGTAATTGCGGTATATCCGTCTATTGATACAGGTGTTTGCCAGGCACAGAACAGACGTTTTAATTCAGAAGCAACAAACCTTGGAGATGCAGTGATCTTATCCGTTTCATGTGATTTGCCATTTGCACAAGGTCGTTTTTGTGCGGCAGAAGGACTGGATAAAGTAATTACGATTTCTGACCATAAGGATGTTGATTTTGGAATAAAATACGGTTACCTGATCAAGGAACTTCGATTATTAGCTCGTGGAACTGTGGTTATCGATAAAGACGGAATAGTGAAATATGTTGAATTTGTTCCGGAAGTAACCGATGAACCAGATTATGATGCCGCATTTGAAGTAGTTAAAGGGCTTTTGTAGACCTTTAAAGTTTAAAAATATTAAGCTACATTTTCGTCTTGTTGAGGTTCTAACATTACGAAAATGTAGCTTTGGTTCTTTATATATGTCTGATAATCAGAAAAACTTTTTTTATTGCATCATTTTTGCCGCCAACCTGTGATTATTAAAAGTAAATAAGAACTAAAGCAGAGAAAAATGAACACTGAAGAAATTGCACAATTGGAAACACAGGTAAATAAATTGAAGTTTAAAGCAGGATTAAAAGCCAGTGAACTTCATGACCTGATAGAAGATCGCCTTTTAACAGACTTTGAGGATATTCCTTCGTATGCGGAAGCAGCCTATAAGGCTTGCAGGGATTGGAGCGATTTGAAAAAGGAATTGCTAAAAGTGAAAGGTGCTTAGTTGAGTATCTTTACAGGCTGCCCTATAAAAAGGGCAGCCTTCTTATATTTTATTCGAAATCGGGTAGTGCATCGTAGTCGAGGGTTGCAAAATAATCATCCAGAGTTTCTGCTCTCCGAATTAAATCAACTTCCCCGTTTTCACGTAAAAGTAATTCTGCAGAACGTAATTTCCCATTATAATTAAAGCCCATGGAATGTCCGTGTGCTCCTGTATCATGAATAACGACAATGTCTCCTTGTTCAATTTCCGGAAGTAAGCGATTAATGGCAAACTTGTCATTATTTTCACATAATGAGCCGGTTACGTCGTATAGGAATTTATGAGGTGTGGATTCTTTACCCATTACCGTAATATGGTGATAAGAACCATAAAGTGCCGGGCGCATTAAGTTTGCCATGCAAGAATCCAGCCCTGCATATTTTTTATAAGTTTCTTTGATATGTAATACCTCAGATACCAGGTATCCATAAGGTCCTGTGATAGCACGGCCAGACTCAAAGAAGATTTTTAAAGGATCAAGGCCTTTCTCAACGATCATTTTCTGATAACTGTTTTTAATTCCCTCACTTACTTTTTGAAGGTCTACAGCTTTATGTTCGTTTTTGTAAGGAATTCCAATTCCACCTCCCAAATTCGCAAATTCAAATTTGATTCCAACTTTTTCTGAAATTTCAGCAATCAGGTCAAAAACGATTTCAGCAGTTTCAACAAAATAATCAGAATCCAACTCATTGGAAGCAACCATGGTGTGAATACCAAAGCGTTTTACGCCTTTATCTTTCAATATTTGATATCCTTCGATCATCTGTTCGTGAGTAAAGCCGTATTTTGAATCTTCGGGATTACCGATGATGATGTTTCCTTCTTTTAAGGCACCAGGATTGTATCGACAGCAAACCAGCTCAGGAAGTCCTGCTTGTTTTTCAAGGAATTCAATATGGCTAATGTCATCCAGGTTGATGATTGCTCCAAGTTCCATCGCTTTTCGGAATTCTTCTCCCGGAGTGTCGTTCGATGTAAACATGATTTCTTCTCCACGTAATCCTACACGTTCTGCCAGAACTAGTTCTGCCATGGAGCTACAGTCAATGCCAAAGCTTTCTTTGCGCAAGAGTTTCATCAGGAATGGGTTGGGAGCAGCCTTAATGGCATAATACTCTTTAAAACCTTCGTTCCACGAAAAAGCTTCATTAAACTTGCGGGCATATTCCAACATTCCTTTTTCATCGTAAATATGAAAAGGGGTTGGATGCTTTTCAATAATTTTCTGAATCTGTTCTTTTGTAAAGGGTAGCTTTTTACCAATCATATTTGTCTTTTTTTGAAGAGCTACAAAGATATTAAATTAAAAATCGCTCTTTTCTTATAAATTGAAATTATTCTGTTTCGATTAACAGAGAATTGACAAACTAAGGATTGGTTTTGTTCACTTAATAGAGAGGATGATTGTTAATTACTTTTTTAGATCAGCTAATAATTCAGAACTTAAATAGCCAGACGCAATCTCTCGAACCTCTCCAGTCATGCGAATTTGCCAGTCTTCCGATATCTCAAGTTTTAAATTTCCTCCCGGCATTTTTATGGTGAGGTTTCTGTTTGCCAGGCCTTTTTTTACCATCATGGCAGCTACAGCACTCGAAGAACTTCCGGATGCCAGCGTATAGCCGGCGCCACGTTCCCATATAATTATTTCAACCAATTCAGGTGAAATAACTTTAGCGAACTGCACATTAATGCGGTTTGGGAACATAGGGTGGTTTTCTATTTGCGAGCCATATTCCATGATTTCGTCAATTACCAAATCTTCTTTTACAACTATGCAATGAGGATTTCCAACAGAAACACAGTTGATATGATAGCTTTTCCCATCCAAATTCAGAGGAATGTCAATGCATTCCGGAGAGTCACAGGTTACCGGTATTTTCTCTGATTCGAATATTGCCTTTCCCATATCAACCTGTATCGTTCTTGCTTTTCCGTTCTCTTGCTCAATCACTTCTGCCTGAACAATTCCCCCAAGTGTGTCAATTGAAAATGATGTGGACTTTGCATAACCGTAATCAAAAAGGTATTTTGAAAATATGCGAAGTCCGTTACCACTTTTTTCCGCTTCTGAACCATCGGGATTTAAAATACGCAGCCCGAAATCTGCTTTGTTCGACTCCGTTAAAAGCAGAATACCATCCGACCCAATTCCGTAATGTACATCACAAATTGTCTGGATATTTTTTTCAGAAAGGTCGAAATCCATTTCGCGACTGTTCATTACAATATAATCATTTCCAAGTCCGTGGGTTTTTACAAAGAAGTTGTTCATCTTATTCTGGGTTGAGGGTGTTTTTCTTATTGGTAAAAGTATGAATGATTTTATAACACTTTTTAAAAGAATTTATTTCATCTAAGAATTAAATCTTCCGCAATAGCTCATTTCCCCTTTTTCCAGTCTCAGTTCATTGGATACACAAGAGGGTATTTCTTTTGGCCTGTGTGTGACATAAATAAGAGTTGTTTTAAGTTGTTTGCAAACTTCGTCTAATAATAGCAGGAAACGTTTCTTTTGGTAATGGTCTAGTCCCTGACAAGGCTCATCAAGAATTAGTAGTGATGGCGATTTTACCAGGGCACGGGCTAACAACAGTAACCGTTGCTCTCCCAGTGATGCGTGAATAAAAAGCCTGTTTTTAAGATGATTCAAATTCAGAATTTCAAACCAGGTCGCAGCAATGTCTTTCTCCAATTCCGTTGGAGCGGATGAAAAGCCAACTTCATCATGAAAACCAGACGTAATAACATCTCTGCAAGAAAGAGAATCGTAGTAAGATTCGGGCTCTCCCATTCCAGGGATCGTATTGTAAATACCTTCTCCGCGAAGGAAATAAAGATGTAGTTCGGGAGATACAAAGCCAATTCGTTTTTTGATGTCCCAAATGCTTTCACCACTTCCCCGCTTTTTGTCAAAAAGAACCAGGTTATTTCTGTATCCTTGAGGGTTATCTGCTGTTATTAAACTGAGCAGGGTTGTTTTTCCTGCACCGTTATGACCCATTAGCGCCCATTGTTCTGTACGTTTTATGTGCCAGTTGATTCCCGAAACAATGGTTTTACCTCCTAAGCTAACGACAACATTTTTCATGATTACGGCATTGTTAAAATCATTCGGACAAGGGGGAAGTAGTTGGAATAACTTCTGGTCAATTTCATTTAGCTTGAAATCATCATCAGTAAAAGTTGGCTGATAGTTCTTTTTGTCGGTATAATGTATAACCTTGCCTTCTTTTAATTCAATCACTTTGGTTATTCCTTTGGGAATTTGATCAGGAGAACAAATGATGATTAAAGATGTCCCTTCCTTTGACAAATGCGCTAAAAGTCCGGATAGATTGTGTTGTGATTCTTTGTCAAGTCCAACGAAAGGTTGATCAAGAACAAGAAAGTTGGGTTTTTGCAATAAAGCAGCTGCAAGCTGAGTCCTTTTTCGTTCTCCGTTACTTAGTTGTAGAATCTCGGAATTGGAAAGATGTGATATATGCATTTGTTGCATAATTTCTTCAATATTTCCCGAATCATTAGGTGTGGATATTTTATCTCGAATCTTATTTAAGTAGGATGAAATGCTGGGAGAATGACCCATCCATTGATTCTCATACCGTTGACTGTAGTAGGCTGAACGTTGTCCGGAATGGGAGATAAAGTGATCTTGCTGATCGACCATAATTCGCTTTGTATCTGTTGCTACAGTGAGTTCTCCATTGGTGTGCTTTAATCTTCCCGATAGGATTTTACCCAGTGTTGTTTTTCCGCTTCCGGAGTTTCCGGTTATAGCAATGGATTCTCCTTTATGGATACAGATAGTAATGTCTTTTAGTATTTCAGTTGATCTGTTTTTGTATTCAAGATTGCTTGTACTTAGCAATATCTCTGTAGAGTCTTTCATTTGTCTTTGCTTTGTAGCACAAAGATAGGTGTGAGATTGAACGATTTCTAACGGGTGTAATTTTTTTTACAAAAAAACAGGCTCTTTAGAAAAGAGCCTGTTTGACTAACCAATTACCTTTTTATTCTTTTAAAACAAAATTGATAGGCACGCTAAATGAGACCCGGACAAATTCACCTCCTTGTTTTCCTGGTTTCCATTTAGGGAGACTGTTTACAACCCGTAATGCTTCTGCATCCAGTGCTGGATGAACACTACGCATTACTTGTGCATTTGAAACGCTTCCATCCTTATCTACTACAAAAGTTACATATACCTTCCCTTCTATTCCATTTTCTTGAGCAACAAAGGGATATTGTACTGCTTCTGCCAAGAACTTTCTTAAAGCAAGTTCTCCGCCCGGGAATTCGGGCATTTCTTCAACCACATAGAAAATTTTTGTGTCGGTAGATTCTTCCTCTTCTTCAACTTGTATCGACTCATCGATAACTATTGGAGCAATTTCAATAATAGTACTTTCATCGGCCTCTGTGTCTTCAATGATTAATTCTTCTTCAATTTCAACATCATCGGCAACGATATTCAGAACATCGGCAACTACTGGCATTGGAGGTGGTTCTGAAACCTGTATCTGCTCTTCTCTTACAATTGGAATTATCTCTGTCTCGATTTCAGTAGGTACAACGGAGCCTATATCTACTGGTTCTTTTATCTCAGTTTTCCATTGGAAAGCAAGAAAGCAGATCCCCAAAGCCAAAATCAGACCTATCTCAATAAATACATTGTGATAACGATCTAAATCAACATTTGGATTTTTCTTTATTTCCATGACTATAATTTTAATAATTGGATTTGTTAAGTAATCAAAAACGAAAAGTTGTTTGTCGTTTTCGGGTTCATTTGTGTAAAGTAGAACCTTTAAGGTGAAAGGTTATGAACACAGTTCATGATCAGTGATATAAAAACTGAAAAGGAATATTAAGTATAATCCCTTTCTATAATTATACGGGAAAAATATCTACTTGTTTCTCGTTACTTAAAATGAAGTATGTTAAAAATAATGTTATGTAATATCTTTTTTTGTTAAAAATAGAAGGATGGATTATTATTCTGCCAATGATAAATTGACTTAATTTTGACGGTTATTTAGGATTAATTAGTGTGAATATTGTATTATTTGTGATTTATAGCTTATAAATCATTACTATTTAATAGCGTATTTGGTTTTTTTGTCTTTAAAATCCTCCTTTTAAATGTTAATTGTTAAAAAATTAAAACTTTCAGTGATAATTTCTAAAAATCTTGTTACTCTATTATTAAAATGAAAGGAAACCACTAATTTTGCTGGTCGTAAAACATTGATGAAGAACAAAAAAGTTAAATCTCAAATTTTATAATTTATGAAAGTTGCAGTTGTTGGTGCTAGTGGAGCTGTTGGCCAGGAATTTTTGAAGGTATTGGCCGAGCGTAATTTTCCATTGGATGAGTTAGTCCTGTTCGGATCGGCAAGAAGTGCCGGAAGAGAGTATGAATTTAAAGGACAAAAACTTACCGTGAAGGAATTAAAGCACAATGACGATTTTAAGGATATTGATATTGCCTTGACTTCGGCTGGTGGTTCTATCTCTAAAGAGTTTGCATCAACTATTACAAAACATGGGGCAATTATGATTGACAACTCATCGGCATTCCGTTATGATGATGATGTGCCTTTGGTTGTGCCTGAAGTAAATCCGGAAGATTCAAAAGTTCGTCCTCGTAATATTATTGCTAACCCTAACTGTTCAACCATTCAGATGGTTGTTGCCCTGAAACCTATTGAGGATTTATCAAAGATTACAAAGGTTCAGGTAGCTACTTATCAGGCTGCCAGTGGCGCAGGAGCTCAGGGAATGGCCGAGCTTGAAGAACAAACCAAGCAACTGGCAAATGGAGAAGAGGCAACAGTTGGCAAGTTTGCCTATCAGTTGGCTATGAATGTTATCCCTCATATTGATGTATTTTTGGATAACGACTACACCAAAGAGGAAATGAAAATGAACTGGGAAACTAAAAAGATCATGCACACAGATACAGAAGTTAGTGCAACTTGTGTTCGTGTTCCTGTTGCTCGTTCTCACTCTGAAGCAATTTGGCTGGAAACTGAAGACGAATTGAGTATTGCTCAGGTTCGTGAAGCATTCGAGAATTTTGAAGGATTAACTGTTATTGATAATCCACAAAATAAAGAATATCCTATGCCTTTATTTATCGCAGGTAAAGATGATGTGTATGTCGGACGTTTGCGCAAAGACATTACTAATCCAAAAGGATTAACTTTCTGGTGTGTTGGTGACCAAATAAAAAAAGGTGCTGCTTTAAATGCTGTTCAAATTGCAGAGTGGTTGATTAAGAATGGTGAAGTAAAGTAGATCTTTCACTTAGAATATCATTTCTACAAATAAAAATAAAAAAGAAGCCGAATTTCTTCGAGCTTCTTTTTTTATGAAAATGGGTTGATTGGGAAGAAACTAACCGAATGTTTATTCTATCCCCAATAGAAAAGTAACCTTAAAAATATTTTTTTTGTATGAACGTATCAGTATCCTGTACGAAATAGCGTTTTCAGTACATGAACGACTGCCTTCATAATTATCGTATTGATAATAGATGTGGGTTATAACCATTTCTCCAATGCAGTATTGATGTACTTGTTGGCCATGTGCAGTTTCTTAAAGGCATCGATAGAAAAGTCAACTAAATCAGATCCTAATAATAAGTCATCTGTAAGAGGAGTTGTAAAAGCATATGATTTGTATTTAAGCAAATCGATATCTTCAAACTCTTTATCAAATCCCTTGGGTGCAAGTTTCAGTTTGTCACCTTCAATATTCTTATAATAATTTTTGAAGTCTTTATTGTTGATTATGTTCTTAAAATCTTCAGCATTATCAAAAATCTCATATCTAATGGCTTTAAGTACATCTGGTTGAGGACACCAAACTCCGCCACCCAGGAAAGAAGCTTCCGGTTCAATGTGAATGTAATAACCCGCTTTTGTGCTTTTCCTTCCTCCGGGGGCAATGTAACTTCCCATGTTGGTTTTATAAGGTGATTTATCTTTTGAAAACCGCACATCCCTGAAAATTCGGAACAGGCAGTCTTTAGCATTCATCGGGGCAATTTCCGGATCAAACTTGCGAATTTCCTGTATCATTAAATCTGTGAGGAAAATCATTTGTTCTTTGGCTTCGTTGTAGTGCTTTCGGTTTTCATTAAACCATTCTCTGTTATTGTTTTCACGAAGTTCTGTAAGGAAGTCAAAAAGTATTTTCATATTGAAGTTTTAGCAATGTAAATTATAAAATATTTGATCAATCAAAGATCATTGAAGATGGAATGTTATTTTTGTTGGTAACATTTACTGTTATGGAAAAGTTTGCACTAATTGTAGCCGGAGGATCGGGAACCAGAATGGGTAGTGAGATGCCCAAACAGTTCATGAAATTAGCAGGAAAACCAATCCTGATGAGGACATTGGAACGCTTTTATGATTTTGATGATTCTATCAAGATCGTACTGGTTTTGCCTGTAATGCAGATCGATGCCTGGAAAGAACTTTGCCAAAACTATAATTTTTGCATTCCGCATGCGATTACAGCAGGAGGTGAAACGCGTTTTCAGTCTGTAAAAAACGGGCTTGATAAGCTGCCATCAGAAGGACTTGTTTTTATTCATGATGGTGTTCGTCCATTGGTTTCTGATGCTACTATTTCAAATTGTATGAATATGGCTGCCAATAAAGGTAATGCTCTTCCTGTTATGCCTGTGGTGGAAACACTTCGTCAGGTTTCTGGAACTGAAAGTAAGCATATGGAACGGAGTAATTTCAGGACAGTACAGACTCCTCAGACTTTTCAACTTAGCATTATTAAAAAAGCATATCAACAACCCGAAAGCAATTTATTTACAGATGATGCTTCAGTTTGTGAGGCAATGGGTGAGAAGATATATCTGGTTGAGGGGAACTCAGAAAATATAAAAATCACACTTCCTAATGATATTCTAATCGCTGAAGTCCTTCTGCAAAAGGATATCTAGCTAACCTTACTGTTTGTTCGGATTCCTTATAAAATCGTTCCTCGATTTATTTCGTTACTTACCGATTCTTACAATTTTACCTTCCCGGTATAAGCTACTTTCGTGAAAGTCTAACAAAACTACCAGTTTGCTGTTAGATGAATAGAAAACATGTATCTAAATGTATCGTGTTGATAAAGAATAGTGGTACAAATAACAAATAAATCAACTTTAAAGATGAAAGTAAGGTCCTTAGTCGTAACCCTCTTTATTTTGGGGATAGTGTCGTTATCATCTTTGGCACAGAATGCAGTGCAGTTCTCTTTATCTGAAGCTCAGGATTATGCCCTTGATAATTCTTACCTTATAAGAAATAGTAAGCTGGATGTAACGATTGCTCAAAAACAGGTGTGGGAGACTATTTCTTCTGGCTTGCCACAGATCTCCGCAACAGCAAGTTATAACCAAAATTTGAACCTTCCGGTATCACTTATTCCGGCGGTCATGTTTGGTGGTGAAGAAGGAGAGTATATCTCGGTAAAATTTGGTCAGGATTTTAATTCCAACTTCGGATTTCAAGTGAACCAACTCATCTTTGATGGTTCTTATATAGTGGGGGTAAGTTCTGCACAAATTTATTTAAACCTATCTGCTCAGGCTCAGGAAAAAACTGAGATTGAAGTTAAGCATGCAGTTGCTCAGGCTTATTATGCTACTCTTGTCGCTCGTGAAAACCTAAAAGTTATGAAAGAATTTCTGGAGATAACCCAAAAGCTTGAGGGCGATACAAAGGCCATGTATGAGAATGGTTTTGTTGAAGAGATGGATGTTGATCAGATGCAATTGAATGTACAAAATGCAGAGAATGAGATTGTAAAAGCTGAAAGGGAAATAAAAATTTCGGAAATGGTTCTCAAATATACCATGGGAATGGATATGGATATTGATCTTGAGTTAACCAATGAGCTGGATGATTTTGTAGATCCATTGCTCTCCGGAGACGAAATGGGGTATGGTTTTGATTACGTAAATCATATTGACTATAAGATGATTGATACGCAGCGGGAAGTTGCCGAGAAACTTTTGTTGTTGGAAAAATCAACCTTTTTGCCAACGCTAAGTGGTTATTATAACTGGACAAAAACAGCTTATGGTAATCAAGCTAACTTATTTAAGGATTCTGTCCCCTGGTATCGTTCATCCATGTGGGGAATTAATTTATCTCTGCCCATCTTTTCAGCAGGAATGAAACGATCTCGTGTTAATCAAGCCAGGTTTGATTTGGATAAGGCAATTAACGACCAGGAACTGGCTGAGCTTACTTTGCAAAAAGATTACCTGACAGCCGTTGCTAATATGGAAAGCTCTGTAGAGACACTAAAAAATATCATTGACAGTAAAGAGTTGGCTAAACGCATTTACGACAAAACAACAATTAAATATAATAATGGTATTTCAAGTAGCACCGAATTGTCTCAAAATGAAACTCAGTTTGTAGAGGCTCAGGCTTCATGGGTGGCTTCGGTGATGGCGCTTTTAAATTCTAAAATTAACCTAGATAAAGCTATTGGAGAATAATTAAATGAAAACAACAATACGAAATATGAAAAGCAGCAAACAACTTTTATTTGTATTGATAGGCTTGGGAATGGCCTCGTGTACAACTAATCCGGAAAGTATTGAAGCCAAGCAGGAACAACTGAGTGCCTACAAACAGGAGGTTTTGGTTTTGGAAGAAAAGATTGTAGCTCTTGAACAAGAATTGGATGCCAGTGCAGAGATAGAATACATAAATGTTCGTGCATTAGAAATCCAGCCACAACTTTTTGAACATTATATAGAAGTTACCGGAAATGTGGAAGCTGATCAGGAAGTTGATGTAAGCCCCGAGGGTTCCGGAAAAATTATATCTATTGGTGTTGAGGAAGGAGATCAGGTAAAAAAGGGAACCATTCTTGCCCGATTAAATACAGATATACTAGATCGGACGATCGAAGAAGTGAAGGTGAATCTTGATTTGGCTACGACTACCTTTGAAAGACAACAAAATCTTTGGGATCAAAAAATTGGCTCTGAGATGCAGTATTTGCAGGCAAAAACAGCAAAAGAATCAATTGAACGCCAACTGGAAAGTTTGCAGGCTCAAAAAGAAATGTCGGTAATAAAATCACCTGTTGATGGTGTCGTTGATGTTGTTTATCAGAAAACCGGAGAGATTGCCAGTCCGAACGTTCCTTTTGCCAAAGTAATTAATATTTCTCATGTGAAAGTTTATAGTGATGTTGCTGAGACTTATCTCACAAAAGTTGGTAAAGGCGACACTGTGACAGTTGAATTTCCGGCATTGGCCAGAGAAATGGAAGCTCCAATTTTACAAGTGGGAAACTATATTGATCCGAATAACCGGACTTTCAGGATTCGAATAGATTTCTCAAATTCTGATAACCTGATTAAGCCCAATATGATTGCCTTGGTAAAAATCAGGGATTATATGGCTGAGAATGCTTTGGTCATTCCTTCCTTGCTAATTAAAGAAGATTTTCAGGGATCATATACCTTCATTGTTGATGGAGACACCGCGAAAAAAGTTTACGTGGAACCCGGAGTTTCAGATAATAATATGACGGAGGTTATCAGTGGTCTCGAACCGGGAGAAAAAATAATCTCAGAAGGTTTTGATCAGGTTATAAATGGTTCACCCATCATGCTATAATCAGTGCTAACAATCAATAAACGCTGAAAAATGACAAAAGCAGATTACAATATAGACCCGGAAGAATATCGGAAAGCTCATAGGAAGTTTAAACCAACTTATCTTTCAATCAAAAATAAAACAACTGTTTTTATTCTTACAGGATTGCTGGTTTTCTTTGGAATATTCTCTTACATACAAATGCCTAGGGAATTATACCCGGAGATCATGGTTCCATATATCACCGTGCAAACTACATATCCTGGTAATTCTCCCATCGATATCGAAAACTTCATAACAATTCCAATTGAAAAAGAGCTAAAGGGAATGCAGGGTGTAAAAGAGGTTTCTTCTGCATCTTATCAGGACGTTAGTGTAATTGTTGTTGAGTTTAATACGGATGTTGCAATTAAAACAGCACTGCAGGATACGAAAGACCGGGTAGATAAAGCCAAGTCTGAGTTACCGGAAGACCTTACGACTGATCCGGTGGTTCAGGATTTGGATTTTGCGGAATTCCCAATTATTAATGTAAACCTTACGGGTGACTTCAGTATGAAAGAGTTGAAGAACTTTGCTGAAGACTTGAAAGATGATTTTGAAGGATTGAATGAGATCTCTGAAGCTACTATTCAGGGGATTGACGAGCGTGAGATACAGATAAATGTTGATCCATATCGCTTAGAGGCAAATGATCTTTCATTTTCAGATATTGCATTGGCTGTTCAATTGGAAAACCTAACCATTGGAGCGGGGGAATTTACAGCCAACGAAACTCGAAGAATTATCCGTACTGAAGCCGATTATACGAGTATTGATCAGATTAAAAATACAATCATCAAACTAAACAATGGTAAGCCTGTCTATATTAGAGATATTGCTGAAGTTGTAGATGGTTATAAGGAAACTACTTCAATTTCCAGGCTTGATGATAAACCTGTGGTTTCCTTGTCAATTACGAAGAAAAGCGGAGAAAATATACTTGCTGCAAGTGAGAAGATTCGTCAATTGATTGAAGAAAGACAGGAGGATGGTACTTTACCAGTAAATCTCGACGTAATTATTACAGATGATAATTCGTATTACATCGAAAATCAGATAGCAAATCTGGAAAACAGCATTATCATGGGGATGATCCTTGTGATTTTTGTTCTTTACCTTTTTCTTGGGTTCAACAATGCACTTTTCTCGGGATTATCAATTCCTATGTCCATGTTTTTATCTTTCGTGATCTTGGGACAAATGGGAATTTCCCTGAATATGATGGTTCTCTTTGGACTTATTCTGGCCTTGGGAATGCTTGTGGATAATTCAATTGTGGCCGTTGAAAATGTATTCCGTATTCATGCCAGTGGTGTGTCTTTGTTACAGGCAACACGTCAGGGGGTGAGTGAAATTGCTTACCCAATTATCTCATCAACATTAACGACTTTGGCTGCTTTCACTCCATTACTTTTCTGGGAAGGTATCATGGGTGAGTTTATGGGAATTCTTCCACAAACCTTGATTATTGTGCTGGCATCATCACTTTTTGTAGCTTTGGTTTTAACTCCTCCGTTTATGTCTTCTTTCATGAAGATTGATGATATTAACAGAAAGCTTGAAGCGAGAAAGGTCTTGAAGCAAGTAGGAATAATTTTATTGATTTCTGCCCCTTTTTATTTGTTGAAAGTCTATTGGTTTGCCAACATCTTGGCTGCTGCAGCTTTGCTAATGTTACTAAATCTGGTAGCTCTTCGCAGAATGGCCCGGTGGTTCCAGAATAAGTTTTTAGTTGGACTTGAAAATTTCTACGAAAAGCAGTTGAAAAGTGCACTGACGGGAATAAAACCTATTCTTTACTTTTTTAGCACAATATTGATTTTGATTTTATCAATAGGTTTCTTTTTTCTAAGTTCTCCTGAGATCATCCTTTTCCCTGACACAGAGCCACAAACAGTATTTGTAACAACAGAACTTCCTTTAGGAACATCAATTGAGAAAACAGATGAGGTTTCTCTTCAGGTTGAAAAGAAGATCAAAGAGATTCTTCAACCTTATATGCATATTGTAAAATCTGTAACAACTAATGTTGGGAGAGGACAGGGAGGTATGTTTGAAAATGCTGCAAGTCCAAATAAGTCCTTAACATCCATTTCTTTTGAAGAATATAAATTGCGCAACGGAATTAGCTCGAACGATGTGATGAAAGAACTTTCAGATAAACTGGAAGGTTTTGTAGGAGCAAAGATTTATGTTGATAAGGAAGAAATGGGACCTGACTTTGGTGATCCGATCAATATTGAAATTGCAGGTGATGACTTTGATCAGTTGTTAATGATGACTGATGATGTGATAACTACGATTGAGAATGATCGCATAGCAGGAATTGAAGGTTTAACTATTGATATTGATGTTGATCAACCAGAAATGCTTGTTCAGATTGATCGAGAAAGAGCTCGGTTGTACAATCTTTCAACTTCTGCTATCGCAATGGCATTGCGTAATTCACTCTATGGGAATAAAGCAGGAACCTATAAGGAAGGTGAAGATGAATATGATATTTATGCCCGTCTGAGTGAAGAATACCGAAACGATGTTTCAACTTTAATGAACCTAAAGTTAATGTCGGAAGGTAATAAAATACCGATATCGGCGGTTGCCAATTTTGAGTATGCAACAACCTATGATAAGGTTAGCCGGATTGATAATAAACGGGTAATAACGATTTCTTCTAATGTGCTTACTGGTTACAATTCAACAGATATTAACGACCGAATTAAAGCAGTTTTGGCCGATTATGAAATATCCAAAGGATATACTATTTCATTTACAGGAGAACAGGAAGAACAGGCAGAAAGTATGGAGTTCCTGATGATGGCTTTGTTAATTGCAGTAGCACTGATTACAGTGATTCTTGTTACTCAATTCAATTCGTTTATCCGTCCTTTGATAATTATGACGACAGTGTTGTTTAGTACCATTGGTGTATTCCTTGGCCTGACTATTTTCAACATGGAATTTGTTGTAATTATGACAGGAGTTGGTATTATATCACTGGCAGGTATTGTTGTGAATAATGGTATTGTGCTTATTGATTATATCGATTTGTTGAGACAACGAAAACGTGAAGAACTTGGATTGCACGATAAAGCCTTTCTGAAGACAGAGGATGAAATAGCTTGTTTGGTTGAGGCTGGAAAAACCAGGTTACGTCCTGTATTGTTAACAGCAGTTACAACGGTTCTGGGATTGATACCTCTGGCAACAGGTTTTAACTTCGACTTCCTGACTTTATTCTCCCGTTTCGATCCCGATTTCTCAATGGGTGGTGAAACCGTAGCATTTTGGGCTCCAATGTCATGGACCGTAATTTTTGGATTGACATTTGCTACATTCCTGACTTTAGTAATTTCACCAGTGATGTACATGCTTACTATTCGAATAAATTACAGAATGAAGAAATGGATGGGAATACTGCCGGAAGATAGCCAGCGAAATAATAATGGAAAAATTATTGCGGATTCAAACGCATCAGTATAAGAAGAATTAGATTTGGTTTTAGTTTAGCATCCCGTTTGAGAGAAATCTCTTTCGGGATTTTTTTATGTGAAAATAAGAGCCTGGCTTAGGATTGAAATTAATAAATCGGATAAGCCAGAATTAGCTGGGTTAACTGAGTGGGTTTGTAATAATATTTTCGTTTGTATTCACGGTATTTTTCATTTACATCAGCCTGGTTCAGTACATAATCAGAGAACTCTTTAACCTGGTAGCCTAATCCATGAGCAATGGTTATTTCATCTACTTTTTGTTCCAGCTTTTTCCGAAAAGGAGGAATAAGATATGACAATCCGGTTAATAAAATTCCAACAGCTGATTTACTTTCATAGTCTACAACATGTCCCAGTTCATGGGCAATTACCCCAATCTGTGCATTTAAGGGCACATCTTCCAATAGCAGACCTTTATTGTTATGAGTAGTTGTGTCAACATTGATGTGGTAAATCCGGTTCTTCTTTTTACGTAGAAAAAAGTCGTTTTTAGGAATGGATGACATGGTGGTTTTTATGTTCTTCTTCTTAAATTCAATCTGAACATCTTCCAGTTCCGGGTAATAGCTCAATGCAATTAAAGCTTGAATTTTATAAGGGGCAATCAATTTGTGGTTTTCATGTTTCTCCAGATTTTGCCAATAACTATGCAGTGAACTTTGCCTAAATTCTTTTACCGGGTCCGGTTGATTTGCAAAGAGTGAAAGCGAAAGAAAGCTAATCAGACAACTCAATATCAATCTCATCCAACCAAAAATATAAAAATCAAATTAGAGTCCAAAAATCAGTTTTTTATCACTTTGATAAGAATCATAATTATTCATTATATTGCTCACAATCAGGGGTGTATGAAATATAGGTATATAAGCTTATTTTAAATACGTCTTTTCGCTATTTATCATTATATAGGTTAAAAGTAGCTTTACACAACTAATTTCAATAACCTATGACACTCTACGAAAGGCTGAAACTTGATGTCCGTTTTGAAGAAGGACTGAAGGCATGTATGAATTGTGGTGTGTGTACTGCGATTTGTCCGGCAGCCGAATTTTTTGATTATGATCCCCGCATGATGATTACCGAAGTTCAAAGCAGGGATGATGACCGAATTGAAAAATTACTTCGAAGTGAGACCATCTGGTATTGCGGACAGTGTATGTCCTGTAAAACCCGTTGTCCTCGTGGAAACTGCCCCGGATTAGTGATTAATTCACTGCGTAAGCTATCTCAGGAACTCGGTTATTTTACCGATAGTAAAAAGGGAAGACAGCAATATGCATTGAAGAAAGTACTAATCGAAAATATTCTAATAAAAGGGTATTGTATACATCCTGATTCAATGATTCCGGAACTTCATCCGGAACAGGGTCCTGTATGGAAATGGATTTATGAGAATCAGGAAGGTATCTATGAACGTTTGTTCGCGAATCTAAATAAAGAAGGAGCAGGTACCTTACGTAAAATATCAGATCCTGTATTGGCCGAACTTAAAGCGATTTTTGATGAATCCGGAGGGACAGAATTTGCCAATACAATTGAAAAACACAGTCGTAAAAAGGCGAAAGAGATGGGTTTCATTCAAAATCCGGATGACGATATGAGCGACTATTTCATGCATGTTTTTACTTCTGCTTAATTAATCAACTTTAAATCATGAAAATTAAGGCTAAGTCGGTAATTTGGTCAGACTACCAGAAGACCATTGCCGAGAATGATTACTACTTCTTAAGAAGTTGTATTCGACAGAATTTATTTCCAGGCTCGGAGTGGGCTTTCTTGAATATCCTGAAAGAGGATCTGGGAAAGAATGTTCTTGATGATCCGAAGCATACTACCTGTACGGGAATTGCCTATCATTCAGACTTGATTCCTTTCGAAACTTTACAAACAGTCGTTGCCCGCCAGTTTGCGCTAATGGGTGAAGCCGGATATGAAAATGTGGCTGTCTCGTGTGTTACTTCCTTTGGCATTTATTCTGAAGTTCTGGAAACATGGAAGGAATTTCCGGAGGAAGAAGAAAAAGCCCGTGAATATTTAAGGAAGGCTACGGGGCGTGAACTTGTTATTCCTAAAAATGTGGCTCATTGCAGCGATATCATTTATCACTTTAGAAATGATATTTTGGAGAAAGCAAAATACAAGCTTGTTAATCCGAAAACGGGAGAACCATTAAAAATCGTCGAACACATTGGTTGCCATTATTCCAAAATGTTTCCCGGCAAAGGAGTTGGTGGTGCTGAGTTTTCCTGTGTCCTTAGTGGAATGATTGAGGCATGGGGAGGTACAGTGGTTGATTATCCGGAGCGGCGTCATTGCTGTGGATTTGGGTTCCGTCAATATTTGATTCAGGCCAATCGGGGTTACTCTGTTTCAAACTCACGAAAAAAGTTCGAATCGATGCAGCCGTATCAGCCTGATGCTGTAATCTGTAATTGCCCGGGATGCACCATGTTTATGGATAAGTGGCAATATGTGATTGCTGAAATGGAAGGGAAAACATATGGGTCTGGTAAGGAAGGAATTCCGGTGCTTACCTATGAAGAACTGGCAGGCCTGGTTCTTGGTTACGATCCCTGGGATTTGGGACTACAGATGCACCAGGTTGATTGTGAACCGTTCCTGAAAAAGATGGGAATCGAATACGATCCATTTGCAAAATTCAAAGGATTAAATGGCAAAGACATTGGTCAGCCGGTTATCCCTGATTGTTTTAAAAATGAGATAGTTCATACGGTTTAATTGTTAGTAAAATGGAATCATATTCAAGACAAAAGATAGTAACTATTGGTGGTGGGGTAGCAGGTATTGAAGCCTCATCAGTTTTAGCCGATTTAGGTTACCAGGTGACTGTTATCGAAAAGGAAAATCATACCTGCGGAAAGCTGAACGACTGGGCTTATCTTTTCCCGAATGGAAGAAAAGCTGAGGAGGTTGCAGGTGTTCTTCGGAATGAATCACATCAGAAGAAATTTAATCTCATAAAGAACGACTTTGTGGAAGAAGTGATTCAATCGGATGCTCATTTCCTGTTGGAAACAAATCACAGGAAGCAACTCACTGCCGATGCTGTTCTCCTGAGTACGGGTTTCGATACTTTTGATGCAACCCGCAAAGAAGAATATGGCTATTCGATTTATGAGAATGTTATCACTTCGGTTGATCTGGAACAACAATTCAGAAGTGGTAAACCTTTGCTTACATCAAAAGGTAAAGTTCCCAAACGCATTGCTTTTATTCATTGTGTAGGTTCCCGCGATGAAAAGTCGGGCAATCACCATTGCTCACGGGTTTGCTGTGTTACCGGAGTTAAGCAGGCCATAAAAGTTAGTCAGCAAATACCCGATGCCGAAATATTCAATTTCTACATGGACTTGCGCATGTTTGGCTTATCCTATGAAGCTATTTATCGTGAAGCGCAGGAAAAATACAACATCCAGTTTATTCGCGGAAGGTTGTCCGAAGCATCAGAAAACCAGGACGAAAGGTTACAGATAAAGGCTGAAGATACGCTTTCTGGTCGCCCGTTAAAAATGAAGGTTGACTTAATGGTTTTGTTGGTAGGCATAATTCCGGGAGAAGATACAAAGCGAATGGCATCTCTTTTCAATCTCGAGTGCGAACCCAATGGTTTTTTGCAAGTAGGTGATCCCCATTTGAAAACCAGCCAGTCATCACAGCGGGGTGTATTTCTTGCAGGAGCCTGCACCGGACCAATGACTGTGGATGAGACACTGGCACAGGCTCGCTCGGCAGCATTGGATATTCATCATTATTTACAGGGAAAATGAATGGGTTTGGATTTAATATTATAGAACCAAGGAGTATCGATTTTGATCATTTCGACAATCGCTTACTTCAGGCAATTCTCGACAAAGAGCCTTCTTTTAAAATATGCCTTTCGTGTGGAGGATGTACCGCAACATGTAACGCCAGAACATTGATTGATTTCAATATCCGTAAGTTGAACCTGCTTATTCGCAGGGGAGAAATTACCGGACTTGCCAAAGAGATTGACAAGTGCATGCTTTGCGGAAAATGCAGTTTGGTTTGTCCCCGGGGGATCAATATCCGAAATGTGATTATGCTCCTGAAGAAGGAGATCGTAAACCTGAAAGAAGAAAATAAGTAGCAATGGAAACGCCAAAATTTACCTTGCCTTTTACCATTGGATTGCTGTATATTCTGGCATTTCTAGTGGTCGTTTCTGTGATCTGGATATTGGGACTCTCGAAGCGTGATAAAATCCGGATTATTAAAAACCTGCCTACAAGAAAAACGTGGCTGGCAATTCGTGAAACATTTAGGGAAGCTTTGCTTCACCGTAAAATATTCAGAAAAAATAGGGTGCTGGGATATATGCATACCAGCCTTGCTTTCGGGTGGTTTTTGCTTATTGTTTTTGGACACCTGGAGGCCGTAATTCAATATAAAACATTGGCATTCCCTTTCTGGAAATCAATTTTCTTTCGATATGCAGAGCAGAATCCACTCGTAGGTTTTGAAAGCAAATTCTTTGCAGCATTAATGGATTCTCTTTTGTTGATTATTCTTTCCGGAGTTTTGTTAGCCTACTCCAAACGAATTTATAAACGGGCTTTTGGAATGAAGAGAACGACCCGTTTAAAAGTGGGAGACCGAATCGCTCTTTCGGCTCTTTGGCTGATTTTCCCATTCCGGTTTATTGCTGAAAGCATAAGTGCCGGTTTGCATCAAAACGGAAGTTTTCTCACACAAACATCAGGCAAAATGTTAGCAGCTGCCTTCCCACTTCAAATACTTGAATTGCCCGCATGGTGGGCTTATTCCTGTGCGTTGGGCTTATTTTTTCTGGCCATGCCTTTTTCACGTTACATGCATATTCCGGTAGAAGTGATTTTGATCTTTCTACGTAAATATGGCGTTCGCCTTAAAAAACATGTTGATGGGTATACGCGGGTGCAGGTGTTTTCCTGTTCACGGTGTGGAATTTGCCTGGATAGTTGCCAAATGAATTATGCCAATATTAAAAATACACAGTCGGTTTATGTGCTCAAGCAAATTCGTGGACGCAGGCTAAATGACGAACAGCTTTTTAATTGTTTGCTTTGCGGGCGTTGTCAGAAAGACTGTCCTGTAGGACTTGATTTAAATGACTTACGCATTACCCAGCGTATCGAGTCAACGGTAGAATACAATTCAACCTATGATTACCTGAAAAATGAGCCTTCACCAAAAACAGAAGTAATCTATTTTGCCGGATGCATGACTCATCTTACACCTGCTATTAAAAAAAGTATGCAAAAGCTATTGGATCATGCCGGAGTTAATTATTGGTTTATGGATGAAGATAAAGCTCCCTGTTGTGGTCGTCCGCTTATGCAAGCCGGGCAATATGAGGCAGCACAGAAGCTAATCAATAATAATCAGGACAAGATTTTGCATTCGGGAGCACATACGTTGGTGGTTTCCTGCCCGATTTGTTACAAGGTTTTTCATGAAGATTATAAGCTTCCGAATGTTCGGGTTGTTCATCATTCTGAATATTTACTGGAGCTGGTTCAGCAAGGTTTATTGCCAACCGTTGACTTGTTGCGACGGATAGTTTATCATGATCCTTGCGAGTTGGGTAGAGGCAGTGGAATCTATGAGCAACCGCGTCAGCTTTTGGATAATTTTGTTTCTGTAATTCCGATGGAACATGAAAAAGAAGATGCCTTCTGCTGTGGCGGAAGTTTGGCTAATATAAAGATTTCGATGAATGAGCGGGATAAAATCCGGGATATGGTGCTGGAAGAATTTTACAGATACAATCCGGAACAACTGGTTACTTCTTGTCCGCTTTGCAAGAAAACCTTTGCAAAAGGAACCGAAGTAATTGTTCGTGATGTAGCCGAAATTGTTTGGGAAGGGGTCCAGAGGAGACAGCAAAAAAATGAAAAAAAGAGGCTTTATGAGGTTGAAAATGAGGCACTATTGAATTAATAAACTTTTTCTCTTAGGCGGATCATAAAAAGTAAGCGCATAGAGCAATTACTTTAAAAGTATCAGGTTGATATAATATTCAATTTTGTATTCAAATGAATGAAAGATATTTATTTATGGTCTGAAAGTTTTGAAGCCATTGGAGTTTCTACGAGGATCGGCCTACTTTTTATCTAGCCCTGATTCAAAACAAAACTTTAGAGAAAAGGAGAAGTTCCGAGTTTGCGAGGAAATCACTCCTTTGAACTTAGGTTTTGTGAAGAAGAAGGGTGCAGATAAAAATAAGTCTTGAATTTTCTGTTTACTCTTTGTTTCAAGACAAAGAGTAAAATCCGCCTGATAGGGCAAAAGCTTCAAACACGAAGTAACGTGAAAATTGAATCAACTACAGTTATGAATTTATCAAATAATCACTCCACCACTCCTAATCTCATTAACTTATCCGATGCTGCCATGCCATTTGGATTACAACCGGGAAGTCCTTCGGGAATTTCCAGGGTTAGCTCTTTGTAAAATTCAACCCAGGTTGGGAAAAACTCACCTGTTTCTGCATCTTTAAAGGTCATTGGGTTCATCTCAAAAATGGAATCAGTTTCAAAAGCTTTGTAAATAAATTCAGAGCAGTAATGAGCAGTATCCGTAAGGATATAGCTGAAGTTATAAGGTTTCCCTAACATTGTTTTTGCTTTTTCTAAAGCAGCGGGGATGGAATATTGCCATTCATCTTTTAAACGATAAGCAATTACTTCTATATCTTCGTCATCTGATTTTATGAAATAACTTAGAGACACACGAGATGTTCCGCCTTCCGGATCGGCATGTAAAACCCAGATGCTGTCTTCTGCCGATTCAACGATTCCAATATGCGAAAAGTGAGTTTCTTCCGATGTTTGAGTTACAACATCAATTGCTTCGGACAAGCTGCCTGAAGAAGCTCCTCTGAAAAGCAGGTCTCCTGCCTGTAGTTTTACCGATTGTGCGACTACGCTTCCTATGGCTATAGATTGGAACACCATCAATATCAAAATATATTTAAAGCTAAACCTCATAACTATCAATAATCAATTTTTCCCCGCATCGACTTTCTCTCACTTCTCTGTTTCTTAGACTGAAGTCGTTTCTCTACAGACGAACGTGTAGGTCGTGTTGGCCTTCTTTTCTTTACTGGTTTAAGCGCTTTGGCTAAGAGTTCATAAAAACGGATTATTGCCAGTTCTTTATTTTTAAGTTGGGAACGCTCGGTTTGACAGGCAATAATAAGCACTCCGTCTAAAGTAAGTTTCGAACTTAGTTTTTCCAGCAAAACTGCTTTTTGATAATCATTCAATATGGATGAATTGGGGATGTCAAAACGAAGTTCAACCCGGGTGTTTACCTTGTTTACATTTTGTCCTCCGGGGCCACTGCTTCTCGAAGTTTGAAATGTTAGTTCATTGCTTAAATCAGGAATATATACTCCCATTGTTTTCATCCCTGCAAAATTAATACAAGTTTTTTATCCGACTAATATGGATATTAAAACCTCAAAAATCGAAAATACGTAAGAAATAAACAGTAAGAGAATGGAAAAATAAAGAGAAATGGAAAAGCTTATAAAATTGCTGGAGTACGGTCAAAGCTACTGGCTGGACAACCTGTCGAGAGAAATTATACAAAATGGGGAGTTAAAACGACGAATTGAAGAGGAAGGCTTAAGAGGAGTCACGTCCAATCCTTCAATTTTTCAGAAGGCACTGGCAAATGGAAAAGTCTACAGTGAAGAGATAAAAAAGATACTTGGGGACGGCAAAAGTCAGGAAGAGGTATATGAAACTATAGCGATAAAAGATATTCAGGATGCCTGTGATTTGATGAGGCCTGTGTATGATGAATCAGGTGGAATTGATGGCTATGTGAGTCTTGAAGTTTCGCCTTATTTGTCGCGATATACCGAAGGATCGGTGAAGGAAGGGAAACGGTTATTTGAAGCCATTGATCGTCCTAATTGCCTGATAAAGATTCCTGCAACGAAGGAAGGAATTCCTGCAGTTGAAGAACTTCTTTTTCAGGGAATAAACGTCAATGTAACGCTTCTTTTTGATGTAGACGATTATGTTAGTGTTACCAATGCATACATTCATGCAATGGAAAGACGATTAAATGAAGGTTTACCCCTCGATCATATTGCATCGGTTGCCAGTCTCTTTTTAAGCCGGATTGATGTCCTCGTTGATAAAAAGTTACACGAAGAGATTATTCCTTCTCTGGATGACAGCAAACAAATTCTTGCTGAGAACTTACTTGGTGAATCTGCTATTGCCAGTGCAAAACTGGCTTATTCTCATTACAAACAATTTTTTAGAGGGAAAAAATGGGAAGTATTGGCTAAAAAAGGAGCTCAGGTTCAACGTTTGCTTTGGGCAAGTACTGGAAATAAAATCCAGGGTTATCGCGATACCCGTTATGTGGAAGGACTAATTGGTGCCAACACGGTGAATACCATGCCCGAAAAAACCATAGAGGCTTTTAAGAATCATGGGAAACTGAAAAAAGATACCCTTGAAAAAGGACTCGACGAAGCGATGAATGTGATGCTTGGACTGAAGCAAGTTGGCATTGACATGAAACAAATTACTCAGCAACTGGAAGAAGAGGGAATTAAAGGTTTCACCAAAGCATACGACCAGTTGCTGGATGCTGTAAAATAGAAATGAGTTATTGACTTAATTTTTCTCCAAAAGAATTGCCCGGCTAAAAAACATCCTGGGTGTATCAACTATTTTAAATCCAATTTGCTGTATACTTGCTGTCATTTCATTGAACGACTGTTTTGAAACGTGGAAGTTAGGCTCAACAATAAGCAGTCTCCCTTTGGGATTTAATAATGATTTTATTTCCTGAAAGAATGACGTTTGGTTAGGTACTTCGTGAACCATATAGAAAGCCAATGCAAAATCAACTTGTTCCTGAAGGCCAATTTGGCTAGCTCCACATTGGTGTAACTGAATGATTTTTTCAAGTTGAGTTCCCTTTATTTTCTGGTCCACTTTGTCGAGCATCCCCTGTTGTAAATCAACAGCAATAACCTTTCCCGAAGTTGAAACCAGTTTTGCCATATCCAGTGTAAAGTAGCCAGGACCGCAGCCCATATCAAGGGCAGTCATGCCTGGTTTTAAGTAAGGGACTAAAATCTTTCGAGGATTCTGAACTATTCTTCTTAGTTTATTATCAAGTCCGCCTGCATGTTCTACAGGACAAACCCGTTGGTTATTTCTTGTGCTCATGGATGATTTTTTGTCAAAATTAGATAAGATGAATTTTGTTCGCTGCTTATTATCGGTTAAGTACCTGAATCATTCGGTTAAAGAAGAATACCTCGTTTATAATTAATGAATATTACCATGATTTTATTCCTTTATTATAATTAATATCGATATCGTTTATTGATCTTTTTTTAATTTTTGATAACTTGTGTCGCGTAATGTAATAGTACATACTCCTAGATAACAATGGGGTGTGTGCTTTTATAGTGAACATTATATGCGTTATCGGCAATTTTGAATAACCGTTGTATTAAACAATCATAAAATCATTAAACTATGAAAACAATAGTTCTAACTCTGTTCGCATTTAGCTTGCTTTTTTTAAGTTGTGATAAAGAATCAATTATCGATACAGAAGACAATATTACTGTAGGAGGAGTTTTTATGAACTACGCACAAGGAATTTCTAGTTCCTCTGAAATTGTAATTAATGTAAAGGATAGTTTATATTCCTTTGATTATTACGAAGCTTATTATAATTCTCACGAACCAGCTTCAGAACAGAATACTTTCAATGTTTATCTTTATGACACGATTACAGATAGATCAATGTATTTTGAAATATTTACTAAATTAATTCAACCTGAAGATTTTTTCACTCAATCTACTTTCAATATTGATAGTATACATATTGAATGGGAATACAAAGGAGACTGTTATTATGATGCAAATGCTATTTTTAGCTGGGATTCAGTTGCTTTTGAGAACCCAATATTTTCAGGAAAAGCATCGTTAAATATCCCAGAGATGATTATTGGTAAATTTTATTCTGAAACATATTTCCCAAAACAAACAATTGAATTTGAATTCAAATAAAAATCGCCTTATAACAATGTGTAATAAGGCAGGCTGTTCTGGCTCGGTTTGACAATTTCTATCCGCTGGATAAAAACCGCCCGACCTCATACATAAAACCGTTGTATGCAATATTCGGAGACGCTGAAAACCTAATAGAGTAAGCAAAATTTAAAAAACAAAAAAATTATGGCATTCTTAGACCACAATGGAGAAAGTGAATTTCCTTTCAAAAGAGACACTGTATTTGATGCAGTTTGTGAAGCTGTTCCAAAAATTAACGGAATGAAGATTGACAATTCAGATAAACTTTCAGGACGTATAATGGTTAAAGCTGGAGTAACTTTATGGAGTTGGGGTGAAAATATTCCAATTCAATTAACGTCTGTTTCAGAAACTAAGACAAAAGTGCAAATAACTTCTGCACCTAAAACAGGAGCGATGTTTGGGGGAACATTTGATATGGGGAAAAACAGAAAAAACATAGAAAAAATATTATCAGAAACTTCTAGTATTCTTTCGACACTTCCACCAGAAGTTCAATCACAAGAAGAAACAACTACGGTTTCTGTTGCTGACGAAATTCAAAAACTGAAAAAACTATTAGATAGCGGTATTTTGACAGAAGAAGAATTTAATCAACAAAAAACAAAAATATTAAAATAAAATACCTGGCTATATGCAATGGCGGGGTTTGTGCTATTTTATAGGTCGGCTCCCCATTCGATTTCTATTGTCGTATAGACAGAAAATTTCTCGCAATCCGCCACTGTCCATAGCCGAAGCCGTTGTGTGGCATTTAATGGAGTCTTTAACAAACAATTATTACATGAAACCAATAGGATTAAGTATACTACTAATACTATTAGTTCAGATAAGTTACTCGCAAATTAACACTAAGGATTATTTCAAATTTAATTCAGATACAATTGACTTAAGTTCAGGTGATAAGATAATTAATCAAAAACAATTCATTATAAACTGCATGGATTATGTTTTAGATAATAAATCAAATCATGTTTCCATGGCAAAATCTAATTGTTATAGAATTTTGTTAAAACTTAATGAGAATTCTGAATATAACATTTATAATCTAGACGCCTATCCTTCGAAACTTATAAGAGGAGGTAATATGGCATATCAGGTTATTTATTGGGCGGGATTAACAAAACTAAGGATTGAAAACCCAGAACTACTTGAAAATGATTCCTTGCTTGCATTAGAAGCAATAGAATTGTTTGTTGATTATTATACAAAACCTGAGAATAACGTGCATTTATCGAAAGAGCGTAAACTTGTTGCAGAACTAAGAGCGAAAGATGAACTCGGAGGATATGTACAGACTCTTATAAACGAAACAGCTTCAAAGAAAAGTAAGCAAAAGGCAACAAAAGATCTCCCTCAAAAGGAATTGGTATATGAATACCTAGAGAGATTTGATAAATTACCAGATACTCTAAAATATGAGCTCTTTTACTATAGATACAATAATGGTAATTTGAGTATGCTCGCAATTGGGAAAAAAGTAGAGGTTAATGAGGAAACAGCAATAGCATACTTGGACAGTGCTCTATTTTTTCATGAAAATTCAATGCCTAAAGTAATTTCATATACAGACTCAATTGGCAGACCAACAGGTTGGAAAAAATTTAATGAACAAGGTGAATTAATAGAAAAAGCAGATTTCATGAAATACAATAATGAATTTGAAGCACCTGAGTTTAAAGTCAAGTATTTTGAGAATAATAATATAATTAAGGAAGCTATTTTTGTTTATTATACTTCAGAACAGAAAAAATTGATTGAAGAAATAAACGACACAAATGAATAGAAGAAAAATATCACACGATATGTGGTAATAAGTCATGACGGGGTTGTTTCGGTTTGAAAATGTTTATCCGTTGGATAGAAACCGCCTGACCTCATACTGCAAAACCGTTGTCGGGCAGTTTAAAGCAACAGCAGGTAAGTCATTTAATATGCTATTTACACGGTAGTTGGCAAGAATTTAGATACAATCAATAAAACAATAAAAATCAACTAAAATGGAATACATAATTAACCTTCCCGAAATTGATAAAGCTGAATTAAAACTGATAGTTCCTAAAATTTTTGGGAAAACAAAACTGTATTTAAATGATTTTCAAATCCCCAAAAACAATAATAGATACTCTATTAATAATGGGAATGATAAACCAATCTTAATAACATTAAAAAATAATTATCTTGATCCCGTGCCTAAAATTTTTGTAAACGATAATCAGGTACATGTAGCAAAACCGATAAAATGGTATGAATATATTTGGACAGGACTACCAATTTTATTGATATTACAGGGAGGTCTATTAGGAGCTTTAATGGGGTTTATTGCTTTGAGGTTAAATGTGTCAATCTTTAGAAATGATAAAAGTATATTTTTTAAATACCTGATAACTTTAGGAATAAGTCTGGCATTTGTAATAGTTTTTCTAGTAATTGCCATTTTGTTAAATGGATTGATAGATAATTAAAACCGCCAGATCTCATAGTGCAAAACCTTTGTGCAGTAAGCTTAAAAACAGAAGATACGATAAAAGATGATCAACAAAAAGGCAATCATATTTGATATGGATGGAGTCTTAATTGACTCGGAAAAATTTTGGGAACAGGCAGAGAATGAGATCTTCACATCTTTAGGAGTAAAAGTAACTAAGGAGTATTCTAAAATAACAAAGTCAATGACAACTTCTGAAGTTACGAAGTTCTGGTATGATAAATATCCATGGGAAAACATCAACTTGGATATTGTAGAACAAATGGTCATCACACGAGTTATTGAGCTGATTGAAACTGAAAGCTGTCAGATAAATGGAATTAAATCTTTTATTGAGAAATTTAAAACAAATGAATATAAAATAGGATTAGCAACTAATTCCCCGAATAGAATTATCCCTGTAGTTTTAAAGAAACTAAACATTGGGCATTTATTCGATTTTATATCATCCGCAGAGTTCGAAGAAAAAGGGAAGCCTGATCCTGCAATTTATTTTAGGACTGCTAAGAAATTAAATACAAAACCCGAAAATTGTATTGTAATTGAAGATTCATATATGGGAATGTTATCTGCAAAAAATGCAGGAATGACTGTTGTCGCCTTTACGAATGGAAATGACGAAAACAATTCGGAGATAGCTGATTATAAGATTGATAGTTTTGAAAATCTGGAAATTGAATTTATGAATTAATAAAAGTCGCCCGACCTCATACGCAAAACTGTTGTGTGCAAGCATAAAGAGCAAAAACGACAGATTATGGGAAATGAAGTTATAAATACAAAATTAGGGAATATCGAATATTGCTCAGTAGGGCAAGGTATTCCCGTATTATTTATTCATGGAGGTTACTCAAATTGCAATGATACTCTTTGTCATAAAGGCTTTGATTTGGAAAAATATCAACTTATAACACCTTCCCGTCCTGGATACGGAAAAACTCCGTTAGGTAACAATGAAACGCCTAAACAAGCGGCAGCCTTAATCGTCGAATTAATTGAGTATTTATCGTTGGATAGTGTAATTGTGTATGGAGTTTCAGCTGGTGGATTAACAGCGATTGAATTTGCCAGTAGTTTTCCCGAAAAAACGGAAAAGTTGATTTTAGCATCTGCTGTCACAAAAGAATGGTTAGACAAAAATGGGAAAACATATAAAACTGCAAAAAAAATGTTCAATCCGAATATTCAAGGATTAATATGAATAATGATTCGTTTTTTTAATAAAGTTTCTCCTCAAATGATAGCTAAAAACTTTTATCGCCAACTTTCAAAAGTTGAATCTCGAAAATTGAAAAAAGAAGATAGGGTTGAACTGATTGAAGCATTAAATAAATATGGTTCGAATGAAGGTTTTATAAATGACATTAATCAAAAAACAGATATTGCAGTAATTGCAAAAATAAAATGTCCGACTTTGATAATTCATAGTGAGAATGATAATAGTGTTTCTATCGAACATGCAAAATATGCAACTAGAATGATAGAGAATTCGAGAATCGAAATTCTTCAAAACGAATGGGGGCATTTATTTTGGATTGGAAATGACTCATTTGAGTCAATAAAAAAGACAATAGAATTTATCGAACAATAGAATACCGGCACACAACAATGTGTGAAAATTATAGCTGCAAAAGTTAGTGTTGGGAGCTTTGCCTCCCGCATTAGCATTGTATCGGTTTGAAAAGAGAATCGCCAGAAATCGGATGCTATTTTTATGTCCAATCTTAAACGTCATTAAAAACAACCGTGAGAATGCTCGTGAAATAACAGGGAATAATAACTTCGTAATAGTTTAGCACAAAAAATATATTTATGAGAATAGACAAAATAGATATTGAAAAAATGGAATATCGTTTAATTGACGGTATAAAAAATAGCGATTTAGATTTCCTTGAAAAAGTTATGCATAATGATTTATTGGGTATTGCACCTAATGGCGAAATTATCAATAAAGAAATGGATTTAGCTTCTCATCGTGCCGGGACTATGATTGTTGAAGAGTTAATTCCAGAAATTAATGATATTCAAATAATTGATGATATTGCAACTGTAATTGTTACATACGACACAAAAGGAACAATGTTAGGAACTCCAATTGAAGGAAGATTTAAGTATAATCGTGTTTGGAAGAAATTTGATGATGAATTGAAAATTATCTCAGTTAGCTGCATACAAGTTCAAAATGAAATAAAAGTATGATCGCAAATACACCAAAACCGCCTTATTATGCTGTAATTTTCAGTTCAACAAGAACAGAAGGAGATAATGGATATTCAGAAATGTCTGATAAAATGGTTGAATTAGCAAAAAAACAAGATGGATTTCTGGGAGTTGAAAGTGCTCGAAATGAAATTGGTATAACTGTTTCATATTGGCAAGACTTGAATGCAATAAAAAAATGGAAAGAAAATGCGGAACATACAATTGCAAGAGAAAACGGACGCAAGGAATGGTATAAATCGTTTAAAACCAGGATAGCGAAAATAGAGAGGGATTATGAATTTAAATAAGAATAACGAACACATAACAACTTACAAGTGCCCTGTGTACTCCTTTTGAAATAGGAGTTTACTATAAAAAAGAAGTGAAATTTATATTAGTAGAAATAGATTATAGAAAAAATGGCGGAAGAAGACTTCTCAAACTTTAAGAGTCTTAAGCATCAGATTAAGCTTGAGGCAAAAAACGGGATTGATTTTATTTTTGCAGCATGCATAACTTGGTTTGGAATATTTTTGATATGGAGATTTATAACAAATACACCTTATGAGAAAAGTATTTTCACATTTATATTTGGTTCTTTACTAATTCCTTTAGCATTAGGCTTTTCAAAACTATTGAAGACGAATTGGAAAATAAAAAACAATCCATTACAACCATTAGGCCTTTGGTTGAATTTTGCCCAGTTAATTTATTTCCCTTTTTTGATTTTTGTAATGATAAAATACCCGGATTATTTTATTATGGCATATGCTATAATTACGGGAGCACATCTTTTCCCATATGCTTGGTATTATGACGAAATAGCCTATGCAATAGTTGCTGTCATTATTTCTGTAGGAGCAATGATGATTGCATTGATGGTTAATATTTCAGATATATCGTATATTCCTATCCTTACTTCTTTGGGATTGTTGATTCTTGGAATTAGTTTGAGTATTAGGTATCAGCGGTTTAAAAGAAAAAACAGAGCACAATATAGGATCTGATTTCATCTTCTTTTGTAACTTGTAACGAAATTAGTTTCCAGCTTCATTAAATTGAGGGTGTGTTAGTTAACGGATTATGTTTGTCGGGAAGAGGTTGGATTTTTGCTAAAGCAACCATTGCCAGAATTTTTTCATCTACGATAAAAACGAATACTTATAAACGATACTATCCCTAATATACAATGGCCTATTTTCAATTCGAGAACAAAAAAGTATTTTACAAAATAAAAGGACAGGGAGAGCCCTTGTTGTTATTGCACGGCAATACGGCTTCGTCCAAAATGTTTAGCACACTAACTGGTAAATATGCCAAAGATTTTCAGGTAATTCTTGTGGACTTTCCCGGACATGGGAAATCGGACAGACTGGAACAGTTCGAAACGGATTTCTGGTTTTATAACTCAATTGTGGTTTATGAATTGATTTGTGAGTTAAAGCTGGATAAGGTTTCTGTAGTTGGAACAAGTGGAGGGGCATTGGTTGCAATTAACTTAGCACTGGAGCATCCTGAGAAAATTAAGTATCTCATTGCTGACAGTTTTGAGGGAGAATATCCGTTGCCCTCCTACATCAGCTCCATTGAGTTGGACAGGGAGCAGGATAAGAAGAAACTGATGGCAAAATTTTTCTGGTGGTATTGCCATGGTGCTGACTGGAAAGGAATAGTAGACCTGGATACAAAAGTAAATGTTGAGTTTTCAAAAACAGGAAAATCATTTTTTCATAAATCCATTTCAGAATTAAAAGTTCCGACTTTAATTACGGGTAGCATGAAAGATGAATTTTGCCATCATCTTGATAAAATATACGGGGAGCTTAAAGAAAAGAATGACCAATTGGAAATCCATCTTTTTAAAGAAGGAAATCATCCGGCAATGATTTCAAACAAGAATGATTTTTATGAAATGATAAAACAGAGAATTTCTACGTGAATTTGCAAACCCTTAATTAAAACTTCACAGCTTTATTGTATTCTATTAACATTTAATTGACAGGTATATTGTACTTTAACCCTTGATTTATACCCGCAGAATGTTGATTAGCAAAATACGTAGTTTTCGGTTTTTTGTCTATCTAAATCAGATTAAAGAGCGCATTTCCGGAGATGTTTCGCCACGGCAAACAGCTCTTTCAGTAACCTTTGGTTTTTATCTGGGCTTATTCCCTGTTGTTGGTTTAACTACTGTACTTTGTTTGGTTGTAGCATTCTTTCTACGATTGAACCACCTTATTATTCAAAGCATAAATGGGGTGCTGTTTCCTTTTCAACTCATATTAATGTATCCGTTTTTTAAAATTGGAGAGATAGCCTTTTTGCATGAAAATGAAGTCTTTCAGGTCGTAATAATTAAAAACCTTTTCTCTTATCAAGGATGGGGAACTTTCCTTCATCTTTGGAAATCAATTATGGCTGCAATTGGCATCTGGGCGATCTTTTTTATAGCAACTGCTTTCGCCTTTTATAACGTAATTCTTAAAATTATCAAAAGCCTTTAAACCAAGCATTAAATAAATTCACTAAAAAAAGAGGGTTTCAATATTGAAACCCTCTTCATCTTTTATAGTACTACGTTGATAATTTTCTTCGGAACAATAATCATCTTTTTCGGCGATTTACCATCCAGCCATTTTTGAGAAAGCTCATGGGCTAAAACAGTCTTTTCTATTTCATCTTTTGGCATATCCAATGGAAGCTCCAGTTTGTAGCGCATTTTCCCATTAAATGAAACCGGGTATTGATAGGTGTTTTCAACCAACAAACTTTGATCGGCAACTGGCCATTCCTCGTAAGTTAAGGACTCGTTGTTGCCATATACCTGCCATAATTCCTCCGCAAGGTGAGGGGCAAATGGTGCCAGTAGTTTCGCAAATGTTTCAGCTGTCGTTTTGGTAACTTTTCCTTTTTTAATCGCCAGGTTATTGAATACCATTAAAGCTGAAATGGCTGTATTGAATTTCAGGTTATCAATGTCATCACCCACCTTGATAATGGTTTGCTGTAATAACTTCAGAACCTCTTTGTCTTCTTCACCCTCAACTATTTTTGCAGGATCAAGGAAGAAACGGCTCACACGTCCCAGGAATCCGAAAACTCCTTTTACACCAGTTTCTGCCCATGGCTTGGTGTCATCCAAAGGACCCATAAACATCTCATACAAACGGAGTGAATCGGCACCGTACTTTTCAACCACATCATCCGGGTTGATTACGTTTTTCAATGATTTTGACATTTTTGCCACAATCTGACGTAATTCTTCTCCTGTTTGAGTATGATAATATTTGCCATCTTTTTCTTCAACCAAATCGGAAGTAACTTTTGCTCCTGTCATTGTTTCGTAAGCAAAAGCCAGGATCATTCCCTGGTTAAATAACTTTTTGAATGGCTCATTCGTTGAAACAATTCCTAGATCGAAAAGCACTTTGTGCCAGAAACGGGAGTACAACAAGTGAAGTACAGCATGTTCAGCACCACCAATATATAAATCAACTGGCATCCAGTAGTTTTCCAGCTTTGGATCGAAAATACTTTCGTCATTTTTAGGATCGATGTAGCGCAGGAAGTACCAGCAAGATCCGGCCCACTGAGGCATTGTATTCGTTTCGCGACGGCCTTTACGTCCGTTTTCATCCACAACAGTCAGCCAGTCGCCGGCATTCGCCAATGGAGATTCTCCGCCTTCGCCCGGCTCAAATTTTTCCAGTTCAGGAAGCGTTACAGGCAAGTCTTCTGCCAGTGAAATTTCACCATCTTCCCAGTGAATAACAGGGAATGGTTCTCCCCAGTAACGCTGGCGGCTAAACAACCAGTCGCGAAGTTTAAAGTTTGTTGTAGCAGTACCAATTCCTTTTTCTTCAATCCAGGAAATTACTTTAGCAATACCTTCTTTTTTATTCAATCCGTTTATGTCGATTCCTGTTTCATCGCTTGCCGAGTTGATGTATGCTCCATCTTCAGTCCAGCAGGCTTTTCCTACCAAAATCTGTTCGCGTAATTCATTTTCCGCATCTTTCGGATCAAGAATACAGATAATTGGAATTTCAAATTTCTCAGCAAACTCAAAGTCACGGGTATCGTGCGCAGGAACGGCCATGATAGCTCCGGTTCCATAACCCATCAATACATAGTCGGCTACCCAAACAGGAATTTTCGTATTGTTTATTGGGTTGATGGCATAGCGCCCCGTGAAAACACCTGTTTTTTCTTTAGCTAATTCAGTACGATCCAAATCCGATTTTAAGGATGCAGCTTTGGCGTACTCTGCAACTTTCTCTTTATTTTCTTCAGTTACCAGATCGTCAATCATTGGGTGTTCCGGAGAAACAACCATGTAGGTCGCACCAAATAAAGTGTCTGGGCGAGTAGTATAAACACGAAGCGATTCTTCTAAACCTTCAAGTTGAAAATCTAGCTCAGCACCGGTTGATTTTCCTATCCAGTTTTTCTGCATGTCTTTAACTCCTTCAGGCCAATCCAGATCGTCTAATCCTTCGAGCAAACGTTGAGCGTAGTGAGGAATACGAAGCAACCATTGTTTCAGGTTTTTGCGAATTACCTGATGTCCGCATTTTTCGTGAGAACCATCCGTTAAGACTTCTTCGTTGGCGCAAACTGTTTTACAGTTGTCACACCACCAAACCTGAGCATTATCGTAATAGGCCAGACGTTTTTTGCCAATGTATTCTTTAATAGCGGCATCACCTTCAGCTTTTACTTCTTCAGGAATAGGTAGCTCATTAATTGGGCGACCTTTTTGCTGCTCGTAATCAAACCAGGTGTTGTATAGTTGTATGAAAATCCATTGTGTCCATTTGAAATATTTGGGATCAGTTGTGTTAATTTCACGGTCCCAGTCATAGCTTAACCCCAGACGTTTAATCTGCCCACGGAAATTATCGCAATTTTTCTGAGTGGTAATAGCCGGATGAGTTCCGGTTTGAATGGCGTATTGTTCTGCTGGAAGTCCAAAAGCATCCCATCCCATTGGGTGTAGTACGTTGAATCCCTTCATTCGCTTGTAACGACTGATGATATCAGTTGCCGTGTAGCCTTCGGGGTGTCCCACATGCAGTCCTGCTCCTGAAGGATAAGGAAACATGTCGAGGATATAATATTTTTCTTTCGAGAAATCGTTTTCTGTTTTGAAGGTTTTGTTTTCCTCCCAGTAAGCTTGCCATTTTGGCTCTATTTCCCAGAATTTGTATTCCATGGTAATTCTTGATTTTAAGCGATCTGTAACTGAGGCGCAAAGATAGAAAAAATATAGGGAGGGAAAATATGAGGAAGAGAAATTAAGAGAGTGTGAGATTTGGATTTTGAAATTTAGATATTAGAGTGAAGCTTTTATTTTTTCAAACTTTTCTTTAATCTTTTTAAGTTCGTGAAATTGAACATTGTCAAGATTGATACTTACCTCATCACTGGAAGTTTTTATGGCAATAACTTTAGGATGGATTTTTATGTCATTGATTTCTGTAATTTGAATAGACTTGCTTTCCTTCGACTTGGGTAATAAAAACTCCAGTTTGTCATCATCCCAGCTAAAAAAATAACTATCCCATTTTTTATAATGAAATGTAAACATGATAAACATTATTCCCTGAATTGTGATCAAGAATGGGAAGGAAATATCAAGCCAGTGAGTATCATCTTTCCAGTCAACAAATACGAACAATAGTATTCCTGTAACAAACTCTGCAGTGCCGATAGTAAAATACCATTTTAACCATTTCGTTTTGACTTTGTAAAACTTAATTGTTTCCATATTCTATCAAAAACATAAGATATGCCAAGGTAAACTATGTGCTTGTGAATGTCAAGTGATATTCTCAAATAGTTATCAAAAGTATAAAGGGATGAAATCTTATTAGAAAGATTTCATCCCTTTATACTTTTTTATGTTTGCAGTTTTATGGTAAAACCCTGTAAACACCTATAATTACATAGGATTCTTCGCCGGGTTGCAATTGTGGGACTTCAAGAGTTCCCAGAAAAATAGAGTGGTTTAAATAATCGTAGGGGCTATCAATCGGCGCTTCCAAATCAATTACAGATTTAATATAGGGTTGGCTGCCCTGCTCAAAATGTTGCAGCACTTGGTTAATAATCTGGATGACATATCCATCATCTGTTTTTAACAGGTAGCGGGCATATAGTTCAAGGTCTCCGTCTGGGCGAACCAACTGCCAGTCTTCACCGGCAGGCAAAACTTCACCTTTAATATTGGGTCCTTCAAAAGTCCCTCCTGTAATGGGTATAATTCGACGTTCACCCCGTTTGCTTTCGCCAACTCTGATTAAATCGGAAACAGTTACTTTGGCATCCCACATATGCTCTGTCTTAAAGTATTTATACAACTCGTCATCCTGAGGTGCTTCGGACTGAGCAATTGAAACCTGACTGTTAAAAAGTAAACAGAAAATTAATAAGCCAAAATCGGCAGTTAAAATGTAAATAAGTTTTTTCATATTCTATATGGTCAAATAATTATGTGCTATAAATGTCGTTATTATTATTGAGAAGAGCCAAGAATAAAGAGCTAAGAACAAAGAATAAAAGTGGCAAAAATTAACAACAAATGACCGAATGTCGAAAATATTGGAACTGGTTTTTGTCTTGTTTCTTTGTTCTAGTATCCTTGTTCTTTTTATTAAAGAATGTTAAACCTGACATTTTGGCAAAAATGGATTTGGAGAATCGGCTGTATTTATAGTAAAATTGTAACTTTGCAAGGTTTAAAAGGAAACAAATTCTATGGATATTCAGGAAATAAAGCAACGTTTTGGAATTATTGGGAACTCACCTGGGTTGAACAGGTCAATAGAAATTGCTATTCAGGTAGCTCCTACTGATCTGTCTGTTCTAATAACAGGGGAGAGTGGGGCAGGTAAGGAAACTTTCCCGCAGATTATCCATAATTTTTCATCAAGGAAACATGGTAAATACATTGCTGTAAACTGTGGTGCCATTCCTGAGGGAACAATTGATTCGGAGCTTTTTGGACATGAAAAAGGTGCTTTTACCGGAGCGCTGGCCGACCGAAAAGGTTATTTTGAGGAAGCAGATGGAGGAACTATCTTTTTGGATGAGATTGGTGAATTACCTCTTTCAACCCAGGTACGGTTATTACGTGTGCTTGAGGCAGGGGAATTTATGAAAGTGGGTTCATCAAAGGTGTTAAAAACCAATGTTCGTGTGGTGGCAGCAACAAATGTTGATATTCCTCTGGCAATTGAAGAAGGTAAATTTAGGGAAGATTTGTACTATCGTTTGAATACTGTACCAATCCGGGTGCTTTCTTTACGTGATAGGAAAGAAGATATCTTTCTTCTTTTTCGGAAGTTTGCCATGGATTTTGCAGAACGTTATCGCATGCCTCCTGTACGTTTGGAAGAAGATGCCCGTATTGTTCTTGAGAATTTTGAGTGGCCGGGAAATGTCCGTCAGTTAAAAAATATTACTGAGCAAATTTCTATCATTGAACAGGAAAGGATAATTGATGCCAATGTGTTGAGAGGCTATTTGCCAAGCTCTGATGTTCCTCACTTGCCAGCTTTATATAAAGGTTCAGATGAAAAAACTTTCTCTTCGGAACGAGAAATCCTTTACCAGGTTTTATTCGACATGAAGAAGGACATGACTGATCTGAAAAAGCTGGTTCATGATTTGATGAGTGAAGGTGCAGGAAACCCGGATGTTCATTCTGAAAATGCACAGATTATCAGAAAGCTCTATCATAATGAACCAGGGCAGTATATCCCGGAACAACCGACACCAGGCCCCGTTCAGTATGAATCTATTGACAAAGAAAACATTCAGGATACGGAAGAGTTTGTAGAAGAATCACTTTCTCTGGAAGAAAAAGAAATTGAATTGATTAAGAAAGCCCTTGAAAAACATAACGGCAAGCGTAAATATGCAGCTCGTGAATTGGGGATTTCAGAACGAACATTATACCGGAAAATAAAAGAATATGATATCAACTAAATCATTTAAATGGTCTCTTTGGGGCATTTTTGTCATTCTTGTAATAGCCCAGGCTTGCAAAATAAATTATTCTTTTACTGGAGCTTCTATTTCACCTGAAGTAAAAACTTTCACGGTTTATTATATGCCTAACAGGGCTCCATTGGTTAACCCCAGCTTAAGTCAGCAATTAACAGAGGCTTTGCAGGAGAAACTAACCCGCCAGACATCCTTAGACATGATAAATGACGGTGGTGATCTTGAGTTTGAAGGACAAATTACCGATTATTCGACACAACCGATGAACATTTCAGAAGGTGATGCCTCTGCTCAAACCCGTCTGACTGTTAAGATATCGGTAAAATACACGAATAACACCAACCACGATGAGGATTGGGACAAGGCATTCACTGCTTTTGAAGATTACGATAGCTCAAGGCCGCTAAGTGCAGTTGAGGATGAATTAATGACTGAGATCATTGAGAAGCTTGTTGAGGATGTGTTTAACTCATCAATTGCAAATTGGTAATGCTTCAGGAAGATTTATATAAGTACCTTGAAAATCCGGCAAAGCTGGATGAAGAGAGCTTGCCTCAACTCAAAGAATTGGTAGAGCAATATCCCTCTTTTGCTGTTGCATGGATGTTATTCCTGAAAAATCTAAAAAAGCTGGATCATCCTGACTTCGATTTATTTTTACAGAAAGGTTCATTTTATGTGCCGGACCGGAAAAAGTTGTATCACTTCTTGATGACTGATGATGAAGAGATCAAAGAGGAGGAAGACCTGGATAATCTATCGCAGGGGTATACTCCAGGTACTTATCGCCTTTCCGGAGATGGTAATGGTGAAGAATCTTTATCGGGCTTGTTAAAATCGATACGGGAAAAGTCATTGCATAAGAATGCAAAATTGGAGAAGGAAAGAACAGGAGATTCTTTTGATCAAGAGTTTGTTACCGAGACTTTGGCAAAAGTTTACGAGAAGCAAGGCTTGTACAAGGAAGCTATTCAAGCGTATGAAAAATTAAGTTTGAAATATCCAGAGAAAAATGCTTACTTTGCGACTCGAATTGAAGAAATAAGAAAATTAACGAATTAAATAAATAGCAATCATGTATACGCTAATTACTGTTTTAATCATTATTGCATGTTTCCTAATGATTTTGATTGTTTTAGTACAAGAATCAAAAGGAGGAGGTTTAGCTAGTAACTTCCAGTCATCAAACCAAATTATGGGTGTTCGTAAAACAACCGACTTTTTAGAAAAAGCGACTTGGTTTTTGGCAGGAGCATTGTTGCTTCTTTCTGTTTTGGGAAGTGCTTTTATTCCACGTACTTCTGACAATGGAGCTGAATCAGCTATTCAACAGCAAATTGAAACAGCAGTAGATCCAAGTCAGGAAATTAATTTCCCTACAGCTACTCCTGAAACTGCAACTCCAGCAGCAGATGAAGCAGAAACTCCAGCAGAATAAAAAACTCTTAGATATATTTATTGAAAGCCTGTTCTCTTTTTGAGGACAGGCTTTTTTTGTTGATGTATTTTGGTTTTGCTGTATCTTGTCATCCTTTTGTATATTTTGTACTCCTTTTTGTATTTAATATTCCCTTTTAAAATATTTTGTTTCCTTTTTTAAATATATCAATCCTTTTAGAAATGAGTCGTTCCTGTTTAAAAGGAAAAGAGGAAAATTAAAAGGAAGCTATAAATGTTAAAAGGACGGTTAGAAAACTAAAAGGATTAGCAAATTATCAAAAGGAAGCCCATATTGCTAAAAGGATTAGTGAATTCTTAGAAGGACGACATTATATATAACAGGAAATAGAAATAAGGTACTTTGCATGTCACAGCACCTACGTGCGGTCGGTAGAAAAACGATATATAGCAGAATTTTCCCGCCCCGTCTGGGGCGGAAGATGGTTGTAGGTATTCCATTACTATCGAGCATTAGCCCCTAACGGGGCAAAGAATCGATCACATGACCTGGACTCAAACGTCGATAAAATCAAAGGATAGATTGGTTATGCTTCACCCAAACGTGTCGTAGGTACAAAAGGACGGTAGAATTCTGAAATGTCTTATTTTTATGCGTCTCAACTGGGCGGAAGATAACTTCGACTTATATTAACCTATCTCTTTTCCTGAAAGAAAGCGGTCATCAAGTCTGCACAATCTTCTTCCATAACACCCGAAACAACTTCCGTTTTAGGGTGGAGGGCTTTCGGCGCAAATTTAGAAAAGCCTCTTTTCTCATCGGATGCTCCATATACCAATTTCCCAAGTTGTGCCCAGCCCAAGGCTCCGGCACACATAACACAAGGTTCAAGGGTTACATAGAGTGTGCATTCGTTTAAATATTTTCCACCTAACAAATTAGCTGCAGCTGTAATGGCCTGCATTTCTGCATGAGCCGTAACGTCAGTAAGTGTTTCGGTAAGGTTGTGAGCCCGCGCAATTACCCGGTTGTTTGCTACAATAACTGCACCTACCGGAATTTCACCTTCATCGTAAGCTTGCTTCGCTTCCTGAAAGGCTTTCTTCATAAAATAGCTATCATCGAAAAGATCCATTGTTAAAAAATCAAATTTCAAACTTCAAATTTCAAGTTCTTAAAAATTATTAGGGTGAAGTTTTCAGTTACAGTATTCAGAATAGCTTAATAATAGAGATTTAGCTAACACAAAACCCGGAACTCGCAACCCATAACACGATTACTTGAAACTAATTGCAAACCTACAATTTATATTAGTAAAAACTCCTTATTTTTGCAGGCAAACAAAAAACAAACATCGATATGTACAGAACGCATACCTGTGGTGAATTACGCCTGGAAAATCAGGGAACTGAAACAACTTTAGCTGGTTGGGTGCAACGCAAACGCGAACTTGGAGGGATGACTTTCCTCGATTTACGGGATAGATATGGAATTACCCAATTGGTTTTTGATGAAAATTCTTCAACTGAAATAAAAGAAAACCTGAAAAAGATAGGTCGTGAATTTGTGATTCAGGTCACAGGGGAAGTACGCGAACGTAGTAGTAAAAACAAAAATATTCCTACGGGAGAGATTGAGGTTGACGTAAAAGCACTTACTGTGCTAAGCCCATCTGAAGTTCCTCCGTTTACTATTGAGGACGAAAGCGATGGTGGTGATGATATCCGTATGAAATACCGCTACCTGGATCTTCGTCGTAATCCGGTTCGCGAAAATATGGTGCTTCGTTCAAAGATGGCTCATGCCGTTAGATCGTATTTGAATGACCAGGAATTTATTGAAACAGAAACGCCTGTGTTGATCAAATCAACTCCGGAAGGTGCCCGTGACTTTGTTGTGCCATCGCGTATGAATCCGGGCGAGTTTTATGCGTTACCGCAAAGTCCGCAGCAGTTGAAACAGTTATTGATGGTTGCCGGATTTGACCGTTACTACCAGATTGTAAAATGTTTCAGGGATGAAGATCTTCGCGCTGACCGTCAGCCTGAGTTTACACAGATTGACTGCGAAATGGCATTTGTGGAGCAGGATGATGTTTTGGCAATGTTTGAAGGAATGACCAAATACCTTTTTAAAACGATAAAAGGAGTGGCTTTGGAAGATTTCCCGAAGATGCCGTATGCTGAAGCAATGGATAAATACGGTAGCGACAAGCCAGATGTGCGTTTCGGAATGACTTTCAACGATATTACCGAATTAGTAAAAGGGAAAGATTTTAAAATATTTGATGCCGCTGAATATGTGGTTGCTATTTGTGCAAAAGGTGCCGGATCATACTCTCGCAAACAACTGGATGCCCTTACCAAATATGTGCAACGTCCTCAGGTTGGTGCCAAAGGAATGGTGTATGTAAAATGTAATGAAGATCGAACATACAAATCATCCGTAGATAAATTTTACAATGCGGAAGAACTTCAAAAGTGGGCAGATGTGTGTGATGCCGAAGCAGGTGACTTAATACTTGTTCTTTCGGGTGACAAAGAGACAACTCAAACTCAAATGTGCGAGTTGCGTTTGGAAATGGGTCGTCAGCTTGACCTGATGGACAAGAATGTATTCAAACCTCTTTGGGTAGTTGATTTCCCGTTGTTGGAGTGGGACGATGAAACTGAAAGATATCATGCTATGCACCATCCGTTTACTTCTCCTAAAAAAGAAGATATTGAATTGATTGACACTGATCCCGGGAAAGTTCGTGCAAATGCCTATGACTTGGTTATCAACGGTGTTGAGATTGGTGGTGGTTCTGTTCGTATTTTCGACAGTGAATTGCAGGCTAAGATGTTTAAATTGTTAGGCTTTACTCCCGAACAGGCAGAAGCTCAGTTTGGCTTTTTAATGAATGCCTTTAAGTACGGAGCACCTCCACATGCCGGAATCGCTTTTGGTTTCGACCGTTTGGTAAGTATGTTCGCAGGCCTGAGCACCATCCGTGACGTGATTGCATTCCCTAAAAATAACTCTGGTCGCGATGTAATGATGGATGCTCCATCGACCATTGCTGATGAACAATTGGATGAGTTGGAAATCAAATTGGATTTGAAAGGAAAAGAATAATATTACAAATTATACAAGGGGTGTTCCGAACTTCCAGCCCGGTATGGGGCAGGAAGTTCAGGATGACTTTTTCTTTCTTTTTACTTCATCGTAAAAATGCTAATAACCAAATCATCTTGATTTTCAGCGGCCAGCATTTGCTCCGGCCATTCCTCCATTATTTCCAATTCTTTGTATATCTTCCATATCAAGCACTGGTAAATCCTCATTATTATTATTATTATTATTATTGCAGGAACATATAATGCAAGTGACAGATAGCAGCAATAACATTCCTTTTATATTATGTAAGATTTTAGCTCTTTTCATTTTAGGTAATATTTCAATAAAATTGAATTGTCGTTTCCAGAAATATCAAAGCCAGGATTTAGTTCCGGTACATCAATGGCAGGAACAACTGTTATAATTGAATTTTCAGATTACCGAATTTTAAAAGATAGGCAGGTTCTAATTTCGAAGTTTCAATTGAGAAAACAGTATCGTTAAAATAGTAAAAAAGGTATGGCTCTTCTTTGTTTTCATAGATAAAATTTGTTCCCATAAAAGCTTCGCCCGCTGGCGTTTCACGATTGGCTATTGAAACTTTAACTAGCTCGTCTTTATCCTGATTATAAATAGAAATCACCGGACTAATCGAGTTTTCATTAGACGTATAAAGAATATTTCCCTTATATAGACTGAATCCTTCCTTGTCAATACCATTTTCTACAGGCGTATCAAAACTACCCTCAAAAGTTCCGTCTAAGTTGTAGTACAACATTTTCTGTCCGAAATAGTCCATCACATAGATAAGTTGATTTTCTTCATCAACATCCATATCCCTGGCATAAAGATACTCTCCCGGGCCTTCTCCTTGTCTGCCTAGTAAATTAACAAGTTTTCCAGCTTTATTAAACTGCATGATTTGACCATCTGCGATTACATAAAGATGCTCTTTGCTTTCATAAACCAAGCTGATATTTCCAATTACTAGGGCAGAATCAGCAGAGAAACGAATGATTTCTGTTTTTGAGACGATCGAATCGAGTGGAATTTCATGGTTCAGATCAATGACATTGAAATTGTCGAAGGGGACAACAGGTAATTCTTCGGAGTTTTTTGTGCAGGAAGTAATACTAATGATTACTAGTAGGTAGATGAGCGATTTTTTCATGAGTTGTAGTTCTTTATGATTTGCCGGATTTTCTTAAAGCAAGAACTTTGCATTGATGTTGATTAAATACAATCTTGAATATTCCCCCCAAAATAAGAGAGAAGAAGAACACGATTGATCCATACAATAGTGGAATCATCGTTAGTTTAATTCCTTCAGTGATTATTACTAAAGGTAAATCCCTAATTTCCCCGGTTTTATCAAAGAGTTGAAATAAACCAAAAGCCTGACCGATTAAACCTGTTACGATGGTAAGGCTGCCAAAAAGCAGAATAAGTTCTAAGCCATTTTTTGAGAAACTTTTTTATAGAAAGAAATTGATCCCTTTCATAAAAGCAAAAAACAACATAGCAGTTCCCCATATGGTAATGAGCAACATAAATTGCCATCCTCCTTCGTAAAAATACTGGATCAGTTTCATATAATACAATTTAGGTCAAAAACATTAGAATCAAAATACAGACAACTAAAAAGAATTACAGGTAAAATCGACAAACAACTTTCTGTTGACAGGATACAACCGTAATTATTCCATTTTCATAAATTATCAAATTTTGATTCTAATGTTTTTTATGACCTAAGACTTTTCCTTATTACGAATATATTTTCCCCGCAAAATTCCCCAGAAGATAAGTGATAAGATAAAAAGAATAGTTCCGTATATGGGGACAATCATACTAACTTTTAAACCTCCAGCCAACAATTTAGGGGAGACATCACCAGCAACTTGAACCGCATCAAAAGCAGAAATTAGTCCTATTGCCTGTCCCAGGAAACCAGTAACAATAGCCAAACTACCGAAAAGAAGTATCAACCCAAGACCTTTCTCTGTGTACTTTTTTTGTACAAAAAAGTGAATCACCTTCTGAACGGTGAAAACCAACATGGCTATTCCCCAAATAGAGACAACTGTCATAAATTGCGGGCCACCTTGATAAAATAAATCAGCTAATCTCATTACATATAAATTTAAGTTAAAAATCTTAGATCTAAATTAAGGCGACAGGCAAAGCTTTGCAGATAATGTCGACAAACTGCATCCAATTGTTAGGATATGACTTTAGATGTTATTTGACTGCAAAATTGAGAGGTTTTGTTGAATAGCTTCAATTCGATGTTGTTGATCGACAAATTATCGTCGTTTCGGATTAATTCTGTAATTTGAAAGTCTGAAATTAGTTATTGATGAATAAGATAAAACAGATCATAAAAGAGGAAAGTAAGCCTGTCAAACTTTCTATGAATGTCGGGCAGCATCTCATTTTCTGGCTTATCTCCTATTTGTTTTTTATCCTGTTTTTTGGCCGTGCCAACAGGGATTATCAAACCACCGTTATTTTTGCATCCTTGCTCTTTCCGGTAGCTATAATTACCAGCTATTTTTTAAGTTATTTCCTGATTCCACGTTTTTTGTACAAGGGGAAATATGGCAAGTTTGCACTTTTCCTCTTCTATACGCTGGTGTTTAATGTCTGGATTGAAATAATGATTTCTCTTTTTGTGTTCATCATCATTAGTGATTTTCAATTGTATAAACTGGATCCTGCTTCAATTGATGTTGTCTTCTTGTTGGTAGGCTTATATTTTGTGATTTTTGCTTTTACAGCGATTGAACAGATAAAGCGTGCTTTTGCTATGAAAAAGCAAAATGCGGAACTGGAGAAGATGAAGGTTGAAACCGAACTGAAATTAAGGGAAGCCGAATTAAAACTTCTACGTTCCCAGATAAACCCTCATTTTTTATTCAATACTTTGAATAATTTGTATGGATTAACTCTTGAAAAATCAGATTTGGCTCCTGAGCTGGTTTTGAAGCTTTCCGATCTGATGGATTACATGCTTTATCGGTGCAACAATCCAACAGTTGAGTTGAAAAATGAACTAAAACACTTATCGAATTATATTGAAATTGAAAGAATTCGTTATGGTGAAAAACTGAAGGTTAATTTCGAATCAAAAGGAGACCCGAACGAACTGGTTATCGCTCCCATGTTGCTTCTTGCTTTCTTTGAAAACGCTTTTAAACATGGGGTAAGTAAACAGATTCATAATCCTTTTGTTTCAATTTCACTTACAATTGAGAATGAAACCATTCATTTAAATGTAAAGAACAGTGTGAATCCAAATTCGAAGAAAAATGAAGAATATACACAGGGGATTGGCTTGAAAAATGTACAAAAGCGATTGGAGCTTTTATATCCTGAAAAGCACAAATTAAATATCATTCCCGGGGATGAAGAATTTGAAATTGATCTGCATCTTGAACTTTATAAAATGGATATAAACAAAAATTGAAAATGGAACAAGGAACTTATAAATGTTTAATTGTTGATGATGAACCAATAGCCATCCGAGTGATAAAAAATCATTTGGCAGAGTTTCACAATTTAGAGGTGGCAGGGGAGTGTAGTAACGCTATTGAAGCCATTGAATTGTTGTCGAATGAAAAAGTTGATTTGATTTTTCTCGATATCCAGATGCCCCAAATTACCGGAATTGAATTTTTGAAAAGCCTGGATTATCCTCCCAAGGTGATATTTACCACAGCTTACCGCGATTATGCCCTTGATGCTTTCGATTTGGATGTGGTAGATTATTTGCTGAAGCCAATTTCTTTGCTTCGGTTTACCAAAGCAATAAACCGATTTTATAAACGAATGGGAGGAGGGAAACCTTCAGCAAACCCAAATTTCACACAAGAGCAAGCAGATCATCTATTTTTAAAAGTCGATAAGAAGCTGCATAAAGTTGAGTATGCAGATATCCTGTTTGTAGAAAGTTATGGCGATTATTTAATCGTTCATACTTCTCAGGACAAGTACACGATAAAAGAGCGGATTAGTCATTTTGAAAAGAATTGCCACGGCAACAGTTTTTACGTGTTCACCGTGGCTATATCGTTTCTGTTTCGAAAATTTCTGCCTTACTTCCCGGCTTAATAGAAATTGGAAAACACAAAATCCCAATTGGGCGAAGCTATAAAGAGCAGGTTGATCAGATTGTTCGTTGATTAATTGCTCGCTGTAGGCTCATTCATTTTTGACAGAGAAGCCAAACCACCCATTGCTCCAAGATTCATTGATTCCAGTGCTGAACTAGGCACAATAACCATAGAACCTTTTTCTTTTAATCCTTCAAAGAGCATGTTCATTCCCCTTAAATGAAGGGCAACCGGATTGTCGCGGTATTTTTCACTGGCGATAGCAAACTTCTCGGCAATTTCGGTTTCGGCTGTTCCCAGAATTACCCGGGCACGGCGTTCACGCTCAGCCTGTGCCTGTTTACTCATAGCATCGGCTAAGGCTTGTGGAATAACAATATCTTTTATGCCAACAGTCTGACAAGTAATTCCCCATGAATTGGTGTTGTTATCTAAAACTTTCTGAAGGTCTTCTGCTATTTTGTCTCGTTCCTGAAGTAAATCGGCCAGCTCGTGCTTACCAATAATGTCTCGTAATCCTGTTTGAGCAATATATGAGATGGCTTTCTCGTATTGTTGTACTTCAAGAGCTGCTTTTTCAACATCCCAGACTGTCCAGTAAACAACCGCATCAACATTAACGGGGACAGTGTCTTTCGTTAGCGTTTGTTCCGCTTTAAAATCGGTGACCCGAATACGTTGATCAATGTATTTATCAACTGTATCAATGATGGGAATAATGAAAAAGATTCCCGGGCCTTTCAGCCCTTTGTATTTTCCCATGCGAAGCCAGACGGCTTTTTCCCATTGGTCTGCAATATGGATGGATGCAGAAATAAATGCAGAAAGAATAATGCAGACTCCTAACAGTATTTCATTGATAGTTCCCAGGTAAAACAGAGAGATGGATGTTCCGGCAAGAGTAACTAGTATCAGGATTGATACAGAATTGAGTCTGCCTTTTTTAACTGTATTTGTTTTCATTTTTCTAATTGATTTTGAAGTTCTGAAATAAGATCATCTATTTTAAATCCATAGCTAAATGCTATAGATGAGAATTCATTGCATATTTCCTTTAATTTCTTCTCCTTCTCTAATTCCGAAATTGGAATTTCAATTTCATTAATAAAAGTTCCTGTTCCTTGCTGTGTCTCAAGGATATTCTGAATTTCAAGTTCCTTGTATGCTTTAGCAACCGTTGTTTAAGTTCACTTTAAGTTCTACGGCTAATGCCCTAACTGTTGGTAGTTGTTCCCCGACTTTAAGGTTGCCGGATGCAATGCCAAATTTGATTTGATCAATAATTTGTCGATAAAATGGTGCTCCTGTTTTGGGATCTAAATTAAATTTAATCATTGCGATGTGTATTATTGTCATATAAGAATAGTACAAATATACAATCATATTTTATTAATCAAAACATTTAATCATTTCGTTTGTATCCTTTTTATATATTTATTGTGGAATCTATAGCTATGAAACCTCAGGATCATAAATACATTGTAAGGGAAGGCTGGGTCTCAATTTTTGTCAATATTTTATTGTTTGCTTTGAAATATTGGGCAGGAATTGTCTCGGGGTCGATTGCTCTTATTGCAGATGCATGGCATACTTTAACGGATTCAGTATCATCAGTAATTGTTCTAATTGGGGGGAAGATATCCAATAAACCAGCTGATGATGAGCACCCTTTTGGGCACGGACGGGCACAGCATATTGCAGCTGTAATTATTGGTGTTTTATTAGCTATTGTTGCATTTGATTTTATACTAAGTGCGTATGAAAAGCTACAAAGCAAGGAATCAGGTAATTTTGG
>CAXXKK010000019.1:0-212220 GCA_963676845.2 Prolixibacteraceae bacterium
GGGTAAAGTTAGACAACCTTACTCCCGGAGTTGAAACTTCTATCGATGCAAAATTCACTGCGAAAAACACACTCGAAGTAAGTTCATCCAATCTGCTGGGTTTCACCTTAAATCTTGATGGACATGAACTTTTTGATGCGAACTCAATCGTTTCTATTAAAGTTGACGGTCAATCATTTTCTGTAAAAACTCCGGATGCCATTTCCCTCTCAAAAGAGAACGGCACATGGGCAAATATGAAATTTACACCTGGCAGATTCTCTAAACAAAAAGGAGCTGAAGGCCCGCTAAAAGCTGCCATAGGAAGCAACCATGTTTACGTTTACGGAACATTGGGAGAAACTCAAACCGGAAAAGAACTTGCTGATTATGCTGCCGACTGGGCTTTTGAAAAAGATTTTGGCGGAAGAATCATGATCTTCCCCCGGGTTTTAGCCGACACAGGAGTGCGTCAGAGTGATCTTGAAACCTCTAACTTAGTCGTATTTGGAACTGCACAAACCAACGGCATCATTGAGAGATATGCAGATCAGTTACCCATGCATCTTAAGGAAGGCACAGAAGGATACGGACTTGCTTACATTTATCCAATGAATGGCCATTATATCCTTGTCAATTCAGGTTTGCCTTGGTGGACTCCTCCTGCAAATCAGGAACAAAGCGATGACCCAATGGGAGGAATGAACAATGTACTTGCTAAAGGAAGCTCTCTCAACTCCTATCCGGATTTTATCCTGTTTAAGGATACACCTGATAATGTAATCAGCCAGGGATATTTTACCAATAACTGGGAAATTCCCGAAGCTGAATTAGCTAAACTAAAAGCTTCAGGAGTAATTGACATCAAATAAAAAGATATTGAATAATTCCTGACGGTTTTTCCCTCAGGAATTATTCTTTCCTTATTTATTTACAACTTATTTCAAAATGATAAAAAGTCAAGAATCATGTTATTCATAGAATAATCCTAATTCTGCTTTTATAGATTCCTATAACCCAAATTATATCATGAATCAACGATCAATTCTTTTTTCAATTTTAACAAGCCTGATCCTGATATTGCCATCTTCTATTTATGCGCAACAAATGAAATCCGGTCCTCAGGATCTGGTTTTCTTCTCTAATGTTGACGAAACAGATCAGCCCTACTCCATATACATTCCAAAAGATTACGATGAAAATAAAGCCTACCCTCTGGTTGTATTTCTGCATGGAGCAGCCTCAAACAACAGGCTCGGCTTACAACGTGTTTTCGGAGGTGGAAATGATCAGGGATTATTCTTTAATCGCACCGATCTTCCTTATGTAGAATCTGATCTGGAAGCCACTCGAACTTACGAAGGTTTTGTTGATGTAGATTACATTGTTGCCTGCTCATTTGCACGGGGAACAGTTGGCTACAAAGGCATACCTGAACAAGACGTTATGGATATGATCGAAGATGTAAAGTCTCGCTTCAATGTGGATGAAGACCGATTTTATATTGCCGGACTATCCATGGGTGGAAACGGAACGCAATGGATAAGCCTCACACGACCCGATATGTGGGCAGCGGTTGCGCCATGTTGTCCTTTACCTCTTGAAAGTATTGAGGACTATGAAGACAACGCATGCAACCTACCCTTTCATTTATTCATTGGTGATCAGGACATGTCTATAACCTATAACGGGACAAAGGATCTTTACCAAAGACTACAAAGAACTGCTAAGTTGGTTAATTTTGTTGAATACCCCGGCAAAGAGCATAATATCTGGAATATGGCTTTTCAGGATGGTTTTATTTTTGACTGGTTCTCTCAATTTGTAAGAGATTTGTTCCCTGAGCAGGTAAAATACAATACCAAAAACTACAAATACACCAAAGCGTATTGGGTGAATATTGATGAACTTACTCCCGGAACAGTGGCATCGATTGATGCAAAATTTACAGCCGAAAACACCATTGACATTAGCACCAAAGATCTTGGCGCTTTTACGCTTAATTTAGACGGTCATTCACAATTTAATATCGATGACCGTTTGCAAGTTAACATTGATGGAACGAGCATTAAAGTTAAGACAGATGGATCTGCTTCCTTTATGAAGGAAAATGGCAAATGGAAATCCGGCAAATATGTTCCCGGAAATCATTCAAAACGAGCCGGAGCTGAAGGTCCTTTAGCTGCAGCAGTTGCCGCCAACCACGTGTATGTTTATGGAACACTTGACAATCCGAATGCAGAGGAATTAGCAGCTCGCCGTGCTCAGGCTTATGAGGCTGCCAACTGGTCAACTGCCGGAGACCTGACCAGCAGAATTATGATCTTCCCAAGAGTGCTTGCTGACACAGATGTAAGGGAAAGCGACTATGAAGCTTCCAACCTTGTGCTTTTTGGAACCAGTGAAACCAACAGCATCATTAATAAGTATGCAGATGAGCTACCTGTTCATCTTGATAAAGATGCAGAAGATTACGGTCTTGTTTATGTTTTCCCAATGAATGATCACTATGTGTTGGTTAACTCTGGGCTGCCCTGGTGGACAGAACCTGTTAGTCCATTTCCTTCCGGAATTACCTTCCTCCCACCTAAAATAACTATGTTGGACCACTATCAAGATTTCCTTCTATTTAGGGATACTCCTGATAATTCGATTAGCAAAGGATATTTTACAAACGAATGGGAAATTCCTGAATCAGAAATTGCGAAGATAAATTCTTCCGGGGTAGCTGAAGTAAATAATTAAATCCGAATAGATTAAAGTTGATATAGACAAGCACAGTTCTGAGAGCTGTGCTTTTTTACTAAATATATATCATCACGACCATCAATTACAGTCATCCCGTCCGGCAACTGCCGGATGGGGAACTGCATCTGGTTAAGCCTGGCATTACTTGAAACAGATCCTGAAACAAGTTCAGGATGACGGTTTAATAATCCTGAGGCGTCTTGCAGGCTGGTTAGCCTCCTTGCAGGCACGGGAGGCGTTCTGCATGATTTTTCCTCGTCCTGCAGGAATTTTTTGCTTTCCTGCGGCGCAGAATCGGGAAAAAAGCTGCAGCGATTCAAAAAAAAGACTGCAAGGCCCCAAAAAACCTTGCAGGATCATAAAAAATCCTGCAGGAAGTTAAGATTTTGCTGCAAGACCTTAAAAAAACATGCAGGACAGCATCACATCCTTGCAGGAGTATATCAAAAGCAGTTTTTGAAACCACATCCGACCATGCCCGGCAGGAAGTTCGGGGAAACATTAATAGCCAGGGATTACACAATCCGGGACTAATCCCAACGGGATTACAGCAATAGCGCAGGGCAACGCCCTGTGTAAAATGCCACGAGCCAAGTTCTTCGCCCTGAAAGGGCAAAAGCCCCGCTACAAAACATGATGACATCCTATGAAGCTTTAAAGAATCGCAATAATTCCATACGGAATAATCGTTCTGCCCTTTGGAATTGTCTATATTCCTTATCGAATCATCACCATTCCAAAGAGAATTATCCTTCAGCAACGTGGAATTACTTTGCTGCTCTATGGAATAATCACTCAGCACAATGGAATCATAGATATTCCAAACAGAATAGCATTTATTCCATAGGAAATATCTATAACCCCAAAGGGAATAATCTTTCGGCGACTGACCTTCCCTAAAATAGCTTGACAGATTTATACTTATTTTCTAGTATTCCAGAAGCAGTAGATAGTTGCCTCTGGAATACAAACCTAGTTAAAATTTATTACTAAGATCTGTTTCATTTTAATTCCTTATCCCTAAAGTAAAGTTTCTGTTTTGTGCTTAAGCACAAAACAGAAACTTACGCAGCTCTTATTGCTGATTTTCTATACTTATTTGAACGATGTCCCTAAAATTCATTACACTGTTCTGTTTTGAACCTACTTTGTGAGACAATGTGTATTCTTTCTTTTTCCAATGCTTTCGTAGCTTTCCGGTACGCTTATGTGCCTGGGCTGGAGTAAGCATATCACAACTTCTGTGTGGGCGTTGATTATTATATTTATCAATGGCAATTTTAACTGCTTCATGGGCAACATTGTAATCTTCAAAGGTTTGGTGCAAATCATATTCATCTTTCAATATGCCGTTTACCCGTTCTGCAATTGCGTTCTCGTAAGGATCGCCTTTCTCTGTCATCGATATCAGGATATTGCTCCCTTTCAGGTAATTTACATAGTCATAGCAACAATATTGTATCCCCCGGTCTGAATGATGGATCAATTTCTTGCTTGTGTCTTCAGTCTCAACTGCCATTCTCAGTGCATTTAATGCTCCGGTGCTGGTCAAATCGTACCATAAGCACCAACCAACAACCTTTCTTGAATACGCATCGGTTATCAGCGATAAATAAGAAAACCCATATTTTGTGCGGATATAAGTTATGTCGCTTACCCAGAGTTTTCCCGGGAAACTTAAATCAAGATCTCTGACAATATTGGGGTACTTCTTGAATAAATGCTTGGAGTTGGTCGTCTTTGCTTTTCGTTTGCTCCTGCGTACTTGCAAACCATGCTCGCTCAATAAAACCGAAAACTTGTCCCGCCCCATCTTAATACCATGTTCTGATAAAAAAGGCTGCATCAACCCATGAAGCTTTTCACTGCCCATTTTTGGGTGGTCTTTTCTAAGTTTCTTTACTTCCTGTAATATCAGAACCTCTGCTAATTGTGTCTTTGATTCCCGTTTTTTAGTGTCGTACCATGCCTGGCGGCTATAACCAAACAGCTCACAGCTATCCTTTTTACTTATTGAAGGATACATGTGTGCCAGTAATATTACTGCTTGGCACCAGGCTTTTTTCTGATAGGGATTTTAAATTCTGTTTCGGCTACATCAATAAGGGTATTGAGAGCAATGTTTTTCATCCGGGCTTTTTCCAGCTGTTTTTCCAACTCCTTGATGCGCTTTTCAAGCTCTTTATTATCTGACCTTTCTTTCGAACTCATGAAACACAAAGATACGTGCAATTCATCGGAATACCTCTCTTGCCAACGTTTTAAAATGTCTGTATAGTGTTTCCTACTCAACTTAAAACGATCCCGGATCTCTTGAATTGACATATGACCCCCATCGATTTGGCTAACAACCCAACGGCGAAAACTTACTTCGTACTTGTTGTAATCAACAGGATAATCTTTAAATCCATCCATGTGATCGGTCAACATGCTTTCTTTATGATTCTTCATTTTTCTTGACTTTTTGCGTCAAGTTATTTCAGGGTAAGACAGACATGGAATAATCCTTATTCCATGCGCTTAAAAACTCCAGGAAGCCTATTAATACTGATCTTTAAGGAATTTATTTCACTGCTGGCATGCGATTTAAAATAATTACGATTTACTAATGTTGAAAACTATTAACTAACAATAAGATAACTCCGAAGTGATTTTAGTAAATTGAGAATCTTAACATTAAGGGCAAAGGACAGACATAAAACATATCACACATTTATAAGATAACTTTAGTAGACAAACAAGAGAGTTAGTAACAAGGCTGAGAAAGCTCCCATACTATAAACTGAAAAAATAATTCAAAATGAAATTTGTAAAATTTGACATAAAACAGTACAGAGCCATAAATGAAATATCCGTTGACTTGAATCATCAAATTATTCCTTTAATTGGTGTTAATGAATCTGGGAAAACTAGCATTTTACAAGCAATATTATCTTTTGATAAAGGTCAAGATAGATTAAACCAAGGTTATCATTTAGAATACACTAACAGGTATGACACAATAAGAAAGCAAGACTGTGAAATAACAGCTCATTTTTCATTGAACTCAAAAGACTATGAAAAACTGTTTAAAGCATTAAGAACAAAATCTGATAATCCAATTTTTGATATTTTGAAATCTCATCAAAAGGATAAGAAACCATTTTTAATAACAAGACATTTGTCGAAATCAGGTAAACCATATTCATTAGATTATCCTCAAATTGATGATGATACTTTACGAAAACGAATAATAAACCACATCACCAACAATCAACCTTATGTTTTATATTTCGACGATTTTACCGACAGGGTACCTTCTGAAGTTTCATTTAGTCCAGAGTATATCAAAACAGGGCAAATTAAAGGGCGCACAAATAAAGAATGGCAACTGATAATCGAAGAAATATTTAATCGTTCTGGTGCTGAGGGTTTTGAAGATGATGATTCTGAAAAAAAACCGTTACAAGCTTTCATGAACCTTAAAGAAAAAGACATTAGAGATGGTGTACTTTATGACATAACAGATGTGTTGGAAAAGGAGGTTATTTCTGAATGGAAGAAAATGAAAAAAGAAGGTTTAAATAAGCTTGCTGATGATTCTGACAAGTTAGAACTGTTGATAAATTATGAAGAGCAAAGCTTCACTTTTGAATTTAAAGTAAGAGATAAATCTAAAGAAGGAAAGAAACGAATTTTTAATATTACTCAAAGGAGCAAGGGATTTCAATGGTTCTTCAATTTTATAATAAAATTAAAATTTAATCCTCGTTACAAAGGTGAAGTTGAAAACTCAATATTCTTACTCGACGAGCCTGGTTCCTATTTACATTCTTCAGCTCAGAAGGAGTTATTAAAAGAGCTCCAAAAAGTATCACGAACTAATACTCTTTTGTATTGTACGCATTCACATTATTTATTAGACCCAAGAGTAATTAAATTAGGAAGCATTAGAATTGCTGGAAAAGAAAAAGCAAAAATTTCATTAACTAACTATGGAGATTATAAACTAAAAAATGAAAATGGGGCATTAAGTCCTATTTATCAAGCTTTACAATTAAACATTGCAAACGATTACATTGGGAAAATATCAATATTTGAAGGGATTACTGATTTTTATTTTTTTACATTAATAAAAAATTTCTCTGACTATATTCCTAAAGACGTTACATTAATTCCTGGTGCTGGTGCTGGTTCATCAACAACTATGATTTCTCTTGGATTATCATTTGCCGATAAATTTATTGTTGTGTTTGATGATGACAGAGGTGGAAAAGATGCTATAAAAAAATATAAAAAAGAGTTTGGTTCTCAAATAGAAAATCATTTTCATAAATATGGTAATGGAACAAGCAAACAGTTAGAAGATTTAATTTCAAAATCTGATGCTGAGTTTTTATTGAACAATACAGGTAGTAATAGTATCAAAAAAAGTTTTGGGATATTCTTCTATGACAAACCAGAATTACATAAAGAATTTGTCGATAATCTGTCAACAGAAACAATTGAAAATTGCAACCCTACTTTTGAATCTTTAAAAAATTTATAACAAAAAAGCCCCGCTACAGCATGAATCCTTTCGGTTTAACCAAAGGCTGATAAATAACAACGATACCCCGCGAAAGGATTCGCGCGGTAGCAAAGTCCGGCATAACTGGAAACAGATTGCTTCACTTCGTTCGCAATGACGGAAGCAAACAAGGCAAGTTGCTTCTTCCCGGGAATCTGGGAATCCAAAAATCTGAGAATCTACTCTCCCAACTCCTCAACTGCATCTTTTAAAAAATCGCGGGTGTAGTAATCGTCATCAACGATCTCTCCATTCCAGGTGATGATATCCAGATCAATGGTTCGGGGGCCGAATTTAGGAAGGCTGCGATCTCGTCCCAGTTTATCTTCAAGTTGTTTTAGGAAAATACGGAAATCATTTTGTGGCAAGTCTGTTTTTAGCTTTACAGCTCCGTTTACAAAATCTGCCTGGTCGGTAATCCCAATTGGTTTGGTCTTTATAAATGACGATTGCCTAATAAGATTAGTTGAATCTCCCATCAACTTAATTGCAAGAGCAATATTCTCATCCGGATTAATATTCGATCCTATTCCAACAATACAGGTATTCATTCGTTTATCATTGCTTATTTTTTAAGGTAACTCATGGAACTCGCATCTTAATCTTTAATTTTCATGGAGAATCTCTTGCGTGCTCGTTTCATCTACTTCTCTCCATTTCAAAAGAAACTGACTCTGCAAAACGCAATGCATGGGGTTTGTCCACTTCAACCTTTGCCCAGCGGACACGCTCATCTTCCATTATCAAATCAAGAATATTATTGGTTAGTACTTCCAATAACTTAAAGCGTCCTTCCTGCACATAAGTTATCACCTTTTTAGTAATCGACTTGTAATCATAAATCCCTTCCGGTTCATCCATAACAAGTGCCCCTTCAGGAATTGTCGTTTCAATTTCGAGATTAATTATTACATCCTGTTTGTTTACCAATTCATCAGGATTAAATCCGATATAAGTCCTGATTAATAGATTCTTTACCCGAATTTTTGCCATATGATTCACTTATATTTTGACACCCAGATTTTCGCCACCGTCGCAAAATAATAGCTGGCCGGTGAGGTACTCGTTTTCAATGATATAATCCAAACTTTTTAAGATAGGTTCTACTCCCCCGGGAACTTTCATCGGAATCTTCTTTGCCAGTTCCAGGATGTAATCTTCGCCCTTATCTTCCGGGGGTAAAGTAACTCCCGGAGCTATAGCATTTACCCGAATCCGGGGGGCAAACTCCAATGCTGCCATCTTTGTTAACTCCCATAAGGTTTTCTTGGAAAGACTATACGCTGCATAATCTGATTTATTCGTTGAGATTCGGGTGTCAACCAAATTCACAATCAACCCCTCATCAGTCAATCTTGCAAAATCCCTCATCAGTAAAAATGGCGCCTTAAAGTTTACCATCATCTGCCGCTCAAGCAGGTCAATATGAGTTCCACTTATCGCCGATGGCTCAAACACCGAAGCATTATTAACCAGCAAGTCTATTTGTCCCATTATCCGGTTAATTTCAGGCAAAAGCGATTCTACAGCAATCGAATTATTTAAGTCTGCCTGAAACAAAAAGAAATCATGTCCGGGATAACTTTCCTGCAGATCATCCTGTAAAATTTTAGCTTCATCATCGGACCTGTTATAATGCAAAGCCAAACTCCATCCATCAGATGCCAGGTGATGCGCAATTTCTTTACCCACTCGTTTTGCCGAACCGGTTATCAATGCTACTTTTTTCATTCAAGCTTTTTTTAAAGATAATAATCTATCCCCATAATAAGAATAATGCTTTATACTGGAAAATGTTTACAAAGTTGCCCACCCCTTAGCAGGAACAACCCATTTTACCAAATATATTTTTAAAACATTTTACGGAAGAAAATGTTAGTTCTCTGAAACCTCCAGACTTAAAATTCCGAAATAATAGATAGAACCTTTATTCTTAAAAATAATAATCATGGGAGATAAACTAGTCACAATTGCTTTATTACCTTATCATAAAGCAGAGCTTCTTCGCAGCATGCTTGAAGCTGAAAATATTGAATGCACTCTGGAAAATATCAATCTTATACAGGGAGCTGTGGCCTCAGGAGTTAAAGTCCGCATACATGAAGAAAACCTCAAAGATGCATATCCCATTCTGGATAAACTGCTTGGGAAAAAGACACAAGAGAAAAGGAAAACAGAAGAGACAGTCATCGTTCCTGTAGACTTCTCAAACTATTCTTTTAAAGCAGCTTTAATGGCTTTCGAAATCGCTCAAAAGCTTAGTTTGAAGATGATCTTCTTCCATGTAATTCCTCAACCCGACTTTTTCACAATCCCATATTCTGATGTCGTTGCCTTCAACTCTGGACTTTATGAACACTTAAAAGAACAGGAAGAGTTTGCCAACGAAGAATTCAAAAAATTCCTGGACAAGTTAACCGATCACATAGGCCTTGAAAACTGGAAGAAAATCAAATCGGAACATATTGTAAAAATGGGGTATCCGGAAGATGACATTATTTATTTCACACAGAAGCATCCTCCCCGCCTCATTGTAATGGGAATAAAAGGTCCATCAAATGAAAAGCTTGACATCATAGGAAGCACCACCGCCGGAGTCATTTATAAAGCTGAAGTACCTGTTTTGGTAATTCCGGAGAAAGCTCCAATACTCAACCTGGGAGCTGTAAAGAAAGTGCTATATGCTACCAATTTTGATGAAAACGATTTTGTATCAATAAACAAGCTTCTAGGTCTGTTAATACCTTTTGAAACAACAATCGATTGTCTCCATATCGGGAAAACAGACGATAAAGTATGGAATGAAGCTAAACTGGAAAGCATGAGCAATGACCTAAAAGTCAATTATCCGGATGCCTCAATATCATGTGCTATAAGACAAGGAGATAACATACTTGAAGAGATTGACAAATATATCGAGGAGAACAGTTGCGATGTGTTATCTCTCACAACTCATAAGCGAAATATGCTAACCCGGATTTTTAATCCAAGCATTGCCCGTAAAATGGTATTTCATGCCAAAACACCGATTTTGGTATTTCACTCATGAAGAAGAATCAAGAGTCAAGAACTAAGAACCAAGATACTGGAACCAGGATTTCTTTCTTGGCTCTAGTATCTTGGTTCTTTGCTCTATTTAAAAGTATTTAACTTACTTAAGTATTTCCCAATTATATCAAATTCGAGGTTCACAACAGATCCAACCTCAAACGTGTGGAAGTTCGTTTCATTATAAGTATAAGGAATAATGGCCACCTGAAATGAATTGTCTTTTGAGTTCACCACAGTCAGGCTAACACCATTTACAGTAACCGAACCTTTTTCTACGGTCATGTAACCCTGCTGAGCTTTCGATTTGTCAAACTCATACTCAAAAGTAAAGTACCAGCTTCCATCAGCTTCCTCTACTTTTGTACAGGTTGCAGTCTGGTCAACATGTCCCTGAACAATGTGTCCGTCCAGTCGTCCATTCATCATCATGCTGCGTTCCAGGTTTACCTTTGTACCAACCTCCCAGTAGCCCAGGTTTGTTTTCAAAATTGTTTCTTTTATCGCAGTAACGGTATATGTTTTTGCATCATTGTCAATCTTTACAACAGTAAGGCAAACCCCGTTATGCGAAAGGCTTTGATCAATCTTCAGCTCGTCCACAAATGAACAGTTTAGCGTAAAATGATAATTCTCCTGGTCTTTTTCTATGGCTTTTACAACACCATATTCTTCCACTATTCCTGAAAACATAAACTACTTGATTTTAATTTGCTGCGAAGTTACCGATTTCCCATCAAATGTTGAAACAAAAAAAGCGGATGCTTAACACCCGCTTAATCTTAACTTTAATTCTTTATTCTTTTCTGTTGATGTTCATTAAAGAACTCCCGGGTACGTGCTATCATTTGCCTTTCAGTTACTGAGTCAGAGTTTTCTACTCCAGCTAATTTACTGTTAAGATCATGATTTTTACGAATCTCTCTCTCCAACCAGTCCTTCGTTGTTGAAGGACCAAATATAAATATCTTATCAGCCTCTTTGAGATTGTTCATGACCAGGTGAAAGTAACTTGAAAGTTGATGTTTTTTACGCTCCAGGTGAGCTTTGTCACGATTAGAAAGCATTCCTCCCAATCGGTGGAACCCTTTCTTTTCACCACGAAAACGAACACGATGCTCAACATCTGAATCTATGCGTGATACAGATTCGCCTTGTTCATCTAAAGAAATTAAAAATGCTTTTTCACTATCCAGCCATACGCCCATTTCCTTTTCCATAACTTCGATTTATTTTTTGATTGAATTGTAAAATGGTAATACATAAAAGAACAAAAGTTGTAAAGTGTATACGCACTTAAAAGGATAAAGTATACTTGTGTACGTACTTAATTTTGCTTAGAGCAAGATAAGATTTATCAATACATAGGCAGCACTCACCTCCTCTCAACAAATAATTATAGATCAACACAATACAACACTTCTCATATTTTCATAATAGTTAATTATTTATTAAATTGTATGTCAGCAACAAAATTAACTGGTGATATGAAAGACTCAAAGGACAACTCACCGAAGAGTGGCCACAAACAATCTCCCAAAGATGAAGACTTTCATGCATTAATGTTAAGATTCCGTTCAACACTCGATCATATGCTGGAAGGGTGCCAATTAATTGGATTCGACTGGAAATACCTGTATCTAAATAAAACAGCAGAAATTCATAATCGTCGTTCAAATCAAGAATTGCTAGGAAAGAAATATATGGATGCCTGGCCCGGAATTGAAAAAATGGAAGTTTTTCAACTCATGAAAGATTGCATGGAAAACCGGGAGCCACATCAAATGGAAAATAAATTTGAATACGCAGATGGTTCCATTGGATGGTTCAACCTAAACATACAACCAGTTCCTGATGGTATTTTTGTTTTATCAATCGACATTACAGAACAAAAAACAGCCCAGGAAACTCTGCTTAACCGAGAAAAACTTTACAAACAAGTATTCGAAAACAATCTGGATGCATTGATTCTATCAAGTCCGGACGGCCAAATAATTGAAGCAAACCCAGCTACAAGCAAATTATTTGGATGGACTAAGAAAGAAATTTGTCAATTAACCCGTAACGACATTCTGGATCTTTCTGATCCCAGATTAAGCCGGGCATTAGATTCTCGCAATAGGAAAGGTTTTTTTCACGGTGAGCTAACAGGAGTCCGCAAAGATGGAAGCCACTTCCCCATTGAACTTGCTTCCAATATTTTCAGAGACAACAAAGGAACCAAACTAACGAGTGCTTTCATACACGACCAGACAAAACAAAAAGAGATAGAAGCACAACTTAGAAAAATGAATCGGGTCTATGCTTTAATAAGCCAGATAAATCAGGCCATTGTTAGAATTAAAGATCAGGACAAAATCCTAGAGGAAGCTTGCAGAATTGCGATTGACCATGGGAAATTCAAAATTTGCATGGAGTGGTCTTATTAATGAAAAAAAACAAACACCTGAACTTATCCATTATTCAGGTAAAAATGACGGATTCATTAATGTTATTAAAAAAATGCTTGCAACCTGCAACAAGAGGACATTCTGCCCTGCTTGTGAAGTAATTCATCAGGAAACCTATTATGTATGCAACAATATAAGGAATCTTAAAGAAGGTGGATTGTGGAAATCAGAAGCCATAAAGCGAGGGTATCTTTCTCTTATCACACTTCCGGTTAGAGTAAACAATAGAATAGTTGGTGTTTTTACTCTTTTTTCAGCTGACACCAATTTCTTCAATGAAGAAGAAATTATATTACTTGAGGAAGTCGCTAATGATCTCGGTTTTGCTCTTGGAGCCATCAAAACAGAAAAAGAACATGAGAAAGCTATTACGGCTTTAAAAGAAAGAGAACAGACTTATAAAATATTAACAGAAGGGATGAAAGACGTAGTATGGACAGCAGATCCCGAAACGTTCCAATTTCTGTATGTTAGTCCTTCTGTTGAACAATTACGAGGATATACGTCTGCAGAAGTCATGGCGAATCCGATGGATGAATCATTCACTCCAGCCCAGAAAGAAACCCTGTTTAAGAATATTCAAAAGCAAAAGGCTGCTTTTATTTCAGGTGAAATAACTTCTCAAAACTATTCCACTCATGAAGTTAAACAGCCCTGTAAAGACGGAACATTTGTGACAACAGAAGTAGTTACAAATTTCATGGTCAATCCTCTTACTAAGCGCATCGAGTTACACGGTGTTTCCCGCGACATTACAGAACGTAAAAAAGCAGAAGAGGCTATCATCAATGCAGAACGCCGTTCAAATTTACTAATAGAAAAAGCTCCTGATGGAATTGTATTAGTTAACGAACAAGGGGAAATAAAATATGCAAGTCCTTCAGCAAGAAGAATATTCGGTTATCCCCAAGATGACTCTCCCTTACCAAATCCAAATATTGATACACACCCCGAAGATCTACCTTCAGTACTTAATGTACTTCAAAGAATTACAGAAGATCCTTCATTAGTACTCACTCACACATACCGTTTCAAGACATTCCATGGTGATTGGCGTTGGGTAGAAAGTACATTTAGCAACCAATTGGAAGAACCAGCAATCCAAGCTATTATTATTAATTTCAGAGATGTTACAGAACGAATTGAAACAGAAAAAACTATACAAAATAGCGAATTAAGATTAAGCCGTGCTGAAATTGCATCCTCATCAGGAAACTGGGAACTACACCTGGATACAAGAAAGATGATTGCTTCTAAAGGAGCGATGAAAGTATATGGAGTAAGCAAAAAGAAATGGCTTACGAAGAGGCGAAGCTGTATCCACTACCCGAATACAGGCAATACATGGACGATGCTATGAAAGACCTGATTGAGAACCAAATTCCTTACCAGGTTGAATTCAAAATTAGAAAAGAGGATACAAAAGAAATACGTGACATTTATTCTACAGCCACTTACGATTCAGAGCAACACGTTGTTTTTGGAGTAATTCTGGATGTTACCGAGCTTAAAAAAACAGAAGAAGAAATAAGAATGCTCGGAAATGCAATCCATCAAAGTCCTTCAGCAATAGTAATTACAAATTCAAGTGGGGAAATTATATTCGTAAACTCAAAATTTACAGAGATGACACTGTATCCGTTCTCCGAAATCCAAGGGAAAAAACCTCACATCTTCTATCCGGGATATATACCGGAAAATGAATTAAAAAAAATGTGGGATAAACTGCAGAATAATGGTATGTGGAAAGGTGAATACTTAAACGAAAGAAAAGATAAAAGTCAATATTGGACTGCAGTAACAATTTCACCATTATTTGATAAAAAAGGAGGACATTGTAATTATATTTTGGTGATGGAAGACATTACTCTTAAAAGACAATTGAGAGAAGAACTTATTCATGCAAAAGAAAAGGCTGAAGAAGCTGACAAATTAAAGACTTCATTTTTGGCCAATATGAGTCATGAAATCCGCACTCCACTAAATAGTATACTAGGCTTCTCAAGCTTATTATCAAATACCGATTTTTCGGTAAATGAAAAAAACGATTTCATTCAACGCATAAAAATAAGTGGGGAAAATCTACTCGCGATAGTATCAAATGTCATGGACATCTCTAAGCTTGAAGCCGGACAAATGAAAATTCTCGATTCAACAATCCAATTGTATAAGTTTATTCAAGATTTCTATGATCAATATTTATACAAAGTTGAAAATTTGAATATCGATTTTCAATTGGATGCAAATATCAATGAACAAACCTTTATTATTAGCGATGAAACAAAGATTAGGCAAGTATTGACAAACCTGGTTGAAAATGCATTGAAATTTACCCAAGAAGGATATATCGCTATCGGAGTTAGCGAATCAAGATCAAATGGACACATAACATTCTACGTAGAAGACACAGGTATTGGCATACCTGAAGAATATCATAAAATGATTTTTGAACGATTCCGGCAAGTTGAAATGTCTGAGACCCGACAATTCGGAGGCAATGGTTTAGGACTGGCAATTTCAAAAAACCTGGTTGAGATGTTAGGCGGTAAAATATGGCTTGAATCAGAATTTGGGAAAGGTTCAACATTTCATTTTACAATTCCCAAACAAATAGCTTCTGAGAATAAAAACTAGATTACATTAACAAATTAATGCTCTCGTGATACCACAAAAGCATTAATCTATTAAAATGTATTTCAAAGATATAGCTCAACAATAGATCACAACTAAAAGTTTATTGTTGAACTCGACCTACTATCTTTTTTGATATTGATTTTCGTAATATTTCTGGTAATCACCACTCGTTACATTTTTCAACCATTCTTCGTTCTCAAGATACCAGTCAATAGTTTTCTCAAGACCTTCTTCAAACTGCAGGCTAGGAACCCAATTTAGCTCCTTTTGCAACTTTGTAGAGTCAATGGCATATCGTAAATCATGTCCGGCCCGATCTTTTACATAAGTAATCAGCTTTTCAGAAGTTCCCGGTTCCCGATTTAATTTTTGATCTAAAATACTACACATCAACTTAATCAGGTCGATATTTGTCCACTCATTATGACCACCAATATTGTAAGTTTCACCAACTTTCCCTTGATGATAAATAACATCAATTGCACGGGCATGATCCTCCACCCACAGCCAATCTCGTATGTTTTCACCTTTCCCATATACTGGAAGTGGTTTATTATTTCTGATGTTATTAATAAAAAGAGGGATTAGCTTTTCGGGGAATTGATAAGACCCGTAATTATTAGAGCAGTTAGAAACTAAAGTTGGCAAACCAAAAGTATCGCAATAAGCACGAACGAAGTGGTCTGAACTTGCTTTCGATGCCGAATAAGGACTGTGGGGATCGTACTTGGTTGTTTCCGTAAACATGCCCTCATCTCCCAGTGATCCATATACCTCATCAGTTGAAATATGATAGAATAGTTTATCTTTAACATTATCCTGCCAAACACTTCGGGCAGCATTTAACAAGTTTACCGTCCCAATTACATTCGTAAATACGAATTCCGTTGGATTTGAAATAGAACGATCAACATGCGACTCGGCAGCTAAATGAATAACTCCATCAAACTGTTTCTCCCGAAACAATTTCAACATAGCTTCGCTATCTACAATATCGGCTTTTACAAACTCGTAATTAGGCTTGTCTTCTATATCTTTCAGATTAGCTAAATTCCCTGCATAAGTAAGCTTGTCAAGGTTTACAATTTTATAATCAGGGTATTTATTTACAAACAATCGAACAACGTGAGAACCAATAAAGCCAGCTCCTCCTGTGATTAATATTGTCTTATTCATTTTTATTTCGGTTAAATTTCAGTTGATGCGAATTTTATAATTAAATCATTAACTGCTTTCAAGAAATTTTACTCAAAAATAAGTGTTTCCATTAAGAAAGGAAAAATAAATATTGAAAACCAAAAATCCTTAACAAAACAAACCCCTGCCAACCATTTAAAATGATTTACGCAGGGGCTTTCTGTTTCTAGTTCTGAACTTATATTATTCCAATGAGGCAATCGCCTGCTGGTAATAAACTTGACGAATTTGATACGTGCTTTTTGCATCGGTAAGCCCATCTTGAGCTTCCTGGTAAATCGCTTGCGCTTCCAGCAAATCGGAAGTTGTCATAATGCCCGCATCATAATTATCTTTCACAACTTTGAGGTGATCGGTTGCCTGCTCCAAAACAGATTCCGCAACATCAATTTGTTTATAGCTTTCTGTCAATTGTGAATAGGCCCGTTGCATCTGCAATTTCATCAGCTCCGAATTCTCATCAAGTTGATTTTCTGCCTCATCAATTTTCAGATTGTGTTCTTTCAGCTTATGCGAACCGCTCCACCAATCAGAAATTGGAACAGATACTGAAGCCAATGCAATTCCGTATGTACCCGATTGGTCTGCAACATCCAAATATTGCCCCATCAAACTTACAGCAACGGTTGGCATCAGTTCGCCTTTGGTAAGCTTTTCTGAAGCTCCTGTGCATCAACAGCCTGATTCAACATTTGATACTCACTACGGTTTTTCAATGCTTCATCCGGATTGCGATAAAGCTGTTCCGGTTCAATAAGCTGAAAAGTGTCATCCGATAAGCTGATATTCTCGGAATACGGAATGCCGATATGTTGACAAAGTGCCATTTTCAGCAATTCAATTCCATTTTCCAATTCCAGCTTATTCTTATTGATCTCATTTATTTTTAACTGAACCCTTAACAAGTCACTTTTTTCTATCAGCCCGGCATCATAAGAAACCTGCACATCACTTAATAAACTGTTTAAAAGTTCTTCATAACGAGCAAGAGTTGCACGTTTTGCTTCCAGAGAAACAATGTTCCAGTAATATTCTTCTGTTGTTACAATGACTGATTGCTCAGTAACATCCAGTGAGCCTTCATTGATATCCTTCCCTAGCGATGCCAGTTTATAGCCATTACGAACCTGACCCCCGGCATAAATAGGTTGGGTAACAGTAAGCATTCCAACATTGGCATAATCCAACGACTGAATATCAATCTCGGGCACATAAGCAAACTCTGTTGCAGTAGCCAAGGTTGTTAGATCACCATTATAAACAGGCAAATTCATAGAAGGAGTACTCAGATTTAACAGGTAATCATTTGCTTTCATCATGCCAAATTCAGCACTTACCTGAGGGAAGAAATTCGTGTATGTACTTTTTTTCACTTCTTCCGATTCTTCAATCTTCAACCTGGCTTCTTTCAGTTGTTTATTGTTTGAAAGGGCATACGATTTACATGAATCCAGCGACAGAACCTGAGCATGAAGCCCCAAACTGCCCACCATACAAATCAATCCTATAATATATCGTTTCATACTATTCATTTTTCTTATTCAACTTCTTGTAAGTTCTCACGTTTAGGTCCGTCACCTGAAACTTTCCAATATAAAACCGGAAGAATAAGCAGTGTTAGCAACATACCTACAATCATTCCAAAGCAAATAACAGCACCCAGAGGTCCCCAAAGTGGAGAGTTGCTAATTATCATTGGAACCACTCCCATGGCTGCGGCCATAGAGGTTAAAAAGATAGGCCGCATACGTCGTTTCCCGGCAGCTATTGCAGCTTCCTTATAGCTATAACCTTCGGTGTGCACCAACTGCATTGCATAATCGATCAAAATAATTCCGTTACGAACTACAATTCCCACAAGACCAATAATTCCGATAAAGGAGGTCATTCCAAATGGATATCCGGTCAATTTTAAACCGATGGCAGCTCCCAAGAAGCTCATTGGCATGGTCGACATGATCAACAGTGCCCTTCGGCTGGTTTTAAACTGAAGAAGTAAAATAAAGAAGATAATCAACACACTGGTTGCCAATGACCACATCATAGGAATGATGTTTTCAATGGTTAACTCATAGTCTCCTCCATACTCGATATCAACTCCCTCCGGTAATTCCAAATTATTAACCTTTGGTTGAATTGCCGAAAAGATTTTGGATGCCACTTCTCCACGATCAATATCTGCTAAAACAGTAATTGTTCTCACTCCATTTCGGTGAGCAATTTCTCCTTCAGTCCATTCCGGCTCAAGATCTGCAATTGACCTTAAAGGAACTGACTCCATGGTCTTTGGAGATGCAACATATTTATCTTCCAAATCATCGGTACTATCGTTAAAGCGATCATCCTCAGCCAAAACAACACTCACCGGATAATCACCTTCCCATATTGTAGTAAGAGGCATTCCATCCAATGATGTCATTAAAGATGCGGCAACTAATGTCTTCGCATATCCCAACTGGCTAGCCTTATTTCTGTCGATAGCAACATTAATTCCCCGGCGCATTTCTCCCCAGTCGTTTCGCACCCAGCTTACTTTATTTTCTTCTTTTAAAATGTCTTCAACCTGTGCCGCAATTTGTTTTAAATCTTTAATATTATCTCCGGAGATACGAACTTCCAACGGAGCTTCGAAATTCTCCATAGCCAATTGTTTCCATTTTATAGTTGCTTCGGGGAAAGCATCCTGGTAATTTCGTGAATATTCATCCAGGATTTCAATAGTTGCCTCTTCGGAAATGGTATTCACCATTAACTGACCAAAGTTTGGAGAAGCAATTTTAGGCGCATATAAGTCATTGAAACGTGGCGAGCTCATTCCTACAAAACCAGCAACATTCGTTACTCTTTCATCCTCTGATAAAATTTTCTCAAGGCTATCAACCACAGCTTCTGTCTTATCAAGAGAAGTTCCTTCCGGCAGGTAAATTTCAACAGGGAACTGACTTCTTTCCATTGCCGGGAAAAACTGCTGTTTTATAGTGACAAAAATTAAGATCCCAACAACTACAGAAAGTACTCCAGCAGAAACAATCACTTTCGGATTTCTAAAAGTCCATTCCAACAATGAATCATAAGTACTTTGAACTTTATCCAGAAATCCCTTTTTGTTATCATTTTCTTCGTCTACCGGTTTATGAAGTCCTTTTTTTATAAACATGAAACACATTAACGGAACCAGCAGAATCGCCACAATCATGGATATAAATAAGGCAATTGCAATGGTTACCGGAAACGTACCCACAAAATCACCAGCAGTACCTTTTAAGAAAAGCATCATAGGCATAAAAGCAGCAATAATTGCAGCAGTTGCAGAAAGTACCGGAATAAAGAGTTCTGTTGCAGCTTTCCAGGCAGAGTCCCAAACTTTACCTCCATGATCGAGTTTTTCAACATGGTTGTCAATTACAACTATCGCATTATCAACAACCATTCCCAGCACAACGATTAATCCCGCCAGTGAGACAATATGAAGTTGTATTCCAACTAGTTCCATGATCCCCAATGTAATTAACACAGAAATAGGAATAGTTACTCCGGCAACAGAGGCTACACGTAATGGCAACAGAAGCATGGTTACGATGATAACAGCAATAATTGCAATAATGAATTCCAATAAAAAGTGGGAAATTGAATTATCAACAACCTGAGGTAAGTTTGAAATGACATTTATCTCCAGGTCATCATCAGCATTTGCTTTAAAATTGTCTATTACCTCCTGCACTTCTTCTCCAAACTGAACAATATTGTTTCCCTTTTGCATTTCCAGAGAAAGCAATAATGAATTATTCCCGTTGTTACGGATAAAGCTTTCAGGATCATCATATTTTCGTTCAATACGACCAATATCTTTTAAGCGAACAATATTCCCTTGCGGATCGGAATAGACTACCTGGTTCATAAGATCTTCTTCGGAGCTAAAACGAGGAGGAATATGAACTGGTAAAATTAAGTTCCCATCATCAAGGTTCCCGGAATAATTTAATGACTCCTGAACTAAAAATGAGGCAAAAATTGTTGTTGGATCAATATGGTACTCATTCATCTTTTCCTTTTGGATATAGACATATATCTTTTCATCCTGAGTACCATCGCGTTTAATTTTTGAAACTGAACTAATTTTACGAACATCAGCTTCAAGTTTTTTCATTTCTTCCTCAAGTTCCCGATACGATTTTTCATCTGAAGACATAGTAATCAACAAAGCAGAAGTATCTCCAAAATCAGTCACTGCCCGCAAAGCCAATACACTGGTTGGCAACTCTGTTTTAAGTTCGCCAAGTCCATGTCTCAACTTCGACCAAAAACGATCAGAATCGTGCACATTATCATTCAATTCCACATAAAGAATCATCATTCCCTCTTTAGAAATCGAATGTGTTTTAGATTTATCCACTTCCTCGTATCCAAAAATGTAATTCTCAACATCTTTCGTTAGTTGTTCCTCCACTTCTTCTGAAGATGCACCGGGATATACTCCAACAATAACGCCCTGACGAATCGTAAATTCAGGATATTCCCTCCGAGGCATATTCTTTAAGGCAAAACCTCCAAGCACCATCATGGCTATTACAAATGCCAAGACGATTTGCTTATATTTCATTGCCCCTTCTATGATATTTATTTTTTTACTCATAGTTCCTGTTTTAAAAAATGACGCCCACCGTTATTCACCTTCCCATAGCCTATCTGCACACATGGGCGCCTATATTTCTTATCTTAGATATTACTTGAATTGAACAAGTTCATTACCCCTCAATTTTTGCTGGCCATCAACTATCAACAGGTCACCGGCATTTAAGCCTGTGAGAATATTTAGTTGATTATTGATAATTCCCTCCGTAGTTACATTCCTGCGTTTTGCTAAGTTATCGGCCCCGACAATGTATACATAGTTTTGTCCGTCCTCATCCTGCAAAACTGACTGAATAGGAACTAACAAGCCATTTTCATTTGAATCTAGAGGAAGATTGACATTACAAATCATTCCCGGTTTAATCTGAAAATCATCATTATCAATGATTACACTTACTTCGAAAGTTTTAGACAGGACATTTGCCATAATTCCTACTTTATCTACGACTCCATCGTATGTTTTTCCACCTAAAGCAGGGAAAGTCACAACTGCCTTTTGCCCTTTTTCAATTTTATTAATTTCATCTTCCGGAGCAGAAATACGGGCATACATCTCACCCATAGAAATCAGTGTCATTACAGAATTCCCCATAATAACATTAGTTCCGGACTCAAGTCCACGACTTCCAATAATCCCTGACATGGGAGCGTACATTACACAATTTCCAAGGTTCTTTTTTGCAATTTCTGCTGAAGAATTAGCCTGTTCCAAGGTTGATTTTGCATCTTCCCATTTAATCTCTGGAAGACTTCCGTTGTCGTAAACTTTTTTCAATCTGTCGTAAGCATCTTGTGCTTGTTTTTGCATAGCTAATGCAGCATTGTAAGTACTTTGGTAAGATTCCTTGTCCAACTCTGCCAGCTTCTGTCCTTTTGAAACTTCATCCCCTACCTCTACATAAATATGAGATACGGTTCCCGGAAGTTTAAAACTCATAGGCACTGAAACAACTGGCTCACTCAGCCCGCTGTAATACAGTTCAACATCCTCTCCCTGAGTTCCAAGCTTTTCAACTTTCACAGAGACTGCCTTGTCTTTCTCAACAACACTCATGTTGTTTGCTGATTCTGAATTGCATCCCCACACAAGGATCGATGCAATAATAGCATAGATAATTTTTCTCAAGTTTTTCATTTTTAAATACTCATTTAGTATTTTAGTCGATAATTATTTCTAAAAAAAATCTGATGGTTCAGATCTGTATTATTTCACTATAAATTTGAACTTACATGTTCAATATTGAGGGTTGACTTATCTTCAAATTTTTCAGACAAATAATTTTGGCACAAAAAAATCGGTTGCTTTTATAAGCTTTTCCTCATCCAATGTTCCATCTGTCTCAACAGCATATTTTACAACCCCATAAAAAGCAGCCAAAAAAATCTTAGCAAACAAAGAAATATCATTGCGATCAATACCTTTAAGCTCCCCAGAATCAAGTCCATCTTCAAGAATTCTTACAATATAAGATTCCTCATACTCCATCATCCTATAAAATAAGTCTTTAAGTTTAGACTCACTTATGTTTTCTATTTTTACAATACGATAAAGATTTGCTTTATGAATTACTTCTTTATGAAACTCAATCGTATAAGCCCTTAACTTATCTTTTACAGTTTTATACTCTTCTACATGATCTTTCACATGTTTCCGAAGATTAATCATTTCGAATTCAATCACCTCCTCAAAAACATTTTCTTTATTAACAAAATAATGATACAAAGTACTTTTAGCCTTACCACAGGCAGCAGCAATTTCATCCATTGTAGTTTTTTTAACTCCAAATTGGCAAAATAACTTTTGAGCCTCACCAATTATTTCATTTTTTATAATCTCATCTTTACTAAGGATTGTCATCTTTTTCGACTATATTAGTTTTATAGTAGCGAAATTATAAAAGCTTTGATTAATAGTCAAGAAATTTTTTATTTATTCTATCAAATCCAAATTAATTAACATTTACGAAAAGAAAGAGCCTCATCCCTCAGGGAATGAAGCTCTTAAAAAGATTACTAATATCTTAATCTTAGTTCTTACTCAATTTTTCAATCTCACGTGGAGGAGTCATTGCTTTGTTTACTGTTTCAACAAGAATTTCAGAAGCAACATTAAAACTAGATTCAGATTGAATGTCTATAGAAGAAGCACCCGCTTTCACTGTATAAGCACCTGGCTCAATAATCCAACTTGAATTTGCTTCATTGAAAGAAGTAATATCTTCAGCAGAAATAGTGAAACTTAAAGTCTCAGTTTCTCCTGGCTGCAACATTTTAGTTTTATCGAAAGCAGTTAGTTCTTCTTCTGGTTTTTCAAGTTTCACATCAGGAGCACTAACATAAATTTGCACAACTTCACGTCCTGCAACAGAACCTGTATTTGTTACTTCTGCAGTTGCAGTAATGCTACCATCAAATTCTGAAGAGCTCAATTCAAGGTTACTGATTTCAAAATTGGTATATGACAATCCATAACCAAACTCATAAGAAACTGGAACATCGAATGTATTGTAGTAACGATAACCTACATAAATATCATCGTTATAAACTGTTTCAAAAGGAACACGTCTCATGAATGAGAATCCAGAAAGGTCTTCTGCATCATCCGTTTCACCACCAACTTCGTAACCAGGGAATTGGTCTGAAGAAGGAACATCATCATAAGAAACAGGGAAAGTAACTGCCAAACGACCTGAAGGATTCACTTTTCCTGTAAGTACATCCATTACAGAGTTACCACCTTCTTGTCCGGGTTGCCATGCCAAAAGAACTGCATCTGGAATATTTTTCCAGCTGGCTGTTTCAACAACTCCACCCACGTTTAAAACAACAATTACTTTTTTACCCTGAGCATGGAATGCATCAGTCACATTTTTGATCATATCTTTTTCAGTTGAAGAAAGGTAGAAATCACCTTCAATAGGTTCACGGTCACCACCTTCTCCTGAGTTACGACCAATAGTAATCAAAGCCACATCTGTTTTTGAAGCCATCTCTGAAGCCAACGATTTTGTAACTTTCATTTCAGGAAGAGGTTCTCTTCCCCAGAAAAATCCTCCCTGACCTTCTTGTTCTGCATCACGAATAGCTTCCTGCTCAGTTTTATAATCTTCATATACTTTTGTCAACTCAGTATTTGTTTCAAATCCTGCATTAGCAATACCCTGAGTTAATGAAATTGTATAAGCTTCGTTTACATCACCACTACCAGTACCTCCAGAGATAAAGTCATAAGAAGTGATACCGAAAGCAGCAATATTGTTATCAGCAGTTGGCATAGGCAAAGTATTCTCTTTGTTTTCTAAAAGAACCATACCATCTGTTGCAGCCTGACGAGTAACCTGAGCATTTGCGTCCAAATTAGGTTTACTTGTAAATTCGTAACCATTGTATCTTGGAGATTTCAGCATAATCTTCAACATACGAGAGATGTTTCTATCCAAAACAGACTCTTCCAAAGAACCATCCTGAACAGCTGCCAAGATTTCTTCGTACTGAGATTTTTGACCTGGCTCGATCAAGTCGTTACCAGCTTCCATCTGAGCGATAACATCGCTACCACCACCCCAGTCAGTCATTACATAACCTTCAAATCCCCAATCTTCGCGAAGGATTTTAGTCAACAGATCATGACTTTCTGATGTATATACATCATTTACTTTATTGTATGAAGACATAACCGTCCATGGTTGAGCTTCTTTAACTGCAATTTCGAATCCTTTTAAATAAATCTCACGTAAAGCACGTTCACTGATAATTTCATTAACCGACATACGGTTGGTTTCAGAATTATTCGCAGCAAAGTGCTTGATAGAAGTACCAACACCATTTGACTGAATTCCATTAACCATTGCAGCAGCCATTTTACCTGCAACAAGTGGATCTTCAGAATAATATTCAAAGTTACGTCCACAAAGTGGGTTACGTTGAATATTTAAGGCAGGAGCTAATAAAATATCAGATCCATATTCCAATACTTCTTCTCCCATAGCCTGACCAACACTGTACACAAGATCAGTATCCCAGGTTGAAGCTAAAACTGTTGCAATAGGGAAGGCTGTACAATAATAAGTATTCTCATCATCGCCTTCGCGGATTGGAGTAATCCTCAGACCTGCAGGTCCATCAGAAAGTACTTGAGTGGTAATTCCTGTTTCCAAAAATTCAGCAGTAAACCCTGCTGCTCCAGGAAGGTAAGAACGAACCCTTGTTGCCATTTCAGTATAAGCTGGATCCGAATCCTCTACAGGTTGTTCTTCCTGTGCAGGACCAAAACCAAAACCTCCACCTAGCCTCCAGGTACCAATTACCAACTTTGCCTTTTGATCAAGCGTCATATTGGAAACAATTTCCTGTACTTTTGCCTGATCATCATTCTCTTCTTGTGTTGAAGTACAACTGACTGCAACAAATGCAAAAAACAATGCACATGCCAACCCAATCAAACTATACTTACCAATTCTTTTTGAACTCATAAACTAAATGATTTTAAAATTTGTCTTAGGTTAATAACTAAAAAACCTTCAAAATTAACAATAAACAAAGCAAATAAGTCTTAATAGAGTGTTAAAAATTACGTGTCAACCAGTTTATTAAAGACCAATGATTAATTATGAACATAAACACAGGTTTTATTTCTGAAAACAAAAAAGCTCCTCTCAATACAAGAGGAGCTTACAATGTTAATCTATAATCCTGCTATCTCTTACTTAACATATCGAAGTTTCTATTAGGAGTTAAAGCTTTTGTTACTTTTCCTGCAGAAATTTCAGAACCTACTTCAAATTCAGCATTTGCATTAACTTTTAACGCTGAAGCACCAACTTTTAAAGTATAGGTTCCAGCTTCAACAATCCAGCTTGTAGTCGCTTCATCAAACGAAGCAATATCCTCAGCAGAAATTGTGAAACTTAAGGTTTCAGTTTCTCCGGGCTGTAACAGTTTTGTTTTATCGAAAGCAGTTAATTCTTCTTCCGGTTTTTCCAATTTCACATCAGGAGCGCTCACGTAAACCTCAACAACTTCACGACCGGCAACTGATCCTGTATTCGTTACATCGATAGCTACTGTAAGCGAACCATCAAAAGTAGTTGATCCAAGCTGAAGGTTGCTGTATTCAAAAGTTGTATACGATTTTCCATATCCAAATTCATAAGAAACAGGAACATCAAATGTATTATAATAACGATAACCAACATAGATATCATCATCATAGACTGTTTCAAATGGAGTACGTGACATCAATGAGAAACCAGAAAGATCAGCAGCATCATCTGTCTCTCCTCCAATTTCATACCCAGGAAACTGATCAGAAGAAGGGACATCATCATAAGAAACAGGAAATGTGACTGCCAGCTTACCGGAAGGATTTACTTTTCCCGTTAAAACATCCATCACAGAATTACCAGCTTCCAAACCAGGTTGCCAAGCTAAAAGAACAGCATCAGGAATATTTGTCCATGAGGCAGTTTCAATAACTCCACCAATATTTAATACAACAATTGCTTTTTTGCCTACCGCATTGGAAAGCATCAGTAACAGTCTTAATCAGATCTTTCTCTGTAGATGTCAGGTAGAAATCACCCTCTACAGGTTCCCTATCTGCACCCTCACCAGAGTTACGACCAATTGTAATCAATGCAACATCTGCAGTAGAAGCCATCTGAGATGCCAATGATTTAGACACACTCATTTCTGTTACAGGAATTGTACCTCCCATTATTGCAGCCAATGGGTTTGCTGATAAATCAACTTTCGATTTTTCCACTTTAATATATTCTTCGTAAACTGAAGTTAACTCGTTATCTGTTTCAAAACCAGCATTCGTTAGGCCTTCAATTAAAGAAACGGTATGTTTTTCGTTTACATCACCACTACCTGTACCTCCAGGGATAAATTCATAAGAAGTATTGCCAAAAGCAGCAACTTTTTTCAAATCATTAGAAATAGGAAGAGTTCCATTGTTTTCCAGCAATACCATGCCTGAAGCAGCTGCTTCGCGAGTAACAGCAGCATGAGCAGCCAAATCCGGATTACTTGAGAATTGATATCCATTATATCTTGGAGATTTCAACATAATACGAAGCATATTTGCGACATTTCGGTCAATAATTGCTTCATCCAAAGTTCCGTCATTTACAGCATCCATAATTGCCATAATTGAAGTAGCCTGTCCAGGCATAAGCAAGTCATTACCTGCAACCATCTGAGCAACCGGATCGCTACCACCACCCCAGTCAGTCATCACATAACCATTAAAGCCCCAGTCATTACGAAGAATCTTAGTTAAAAGATCTTCACTCTCTGAAGTGTAAACTCCATTCACTTTATTATATGAAGACATTACAGTCCAGGGTTGAGATTCTTTTACCGCAATCTCAAAACCTCTTAAATAGATCTCGCGCAATGCTCTTTCACTAACAATTGTATTCACAGACATACGGTTTGTTTCGGAATTATTAACCGCAAAGTGCTTGATGGAAGTACCTACACCATTTGATTGAATTCCATTCACCATTGCTGCTGCAATCTTACCAGCAATCAGCGGATCTTCAGAGTAATACTCGAAGTTACGTCCACAAAGCGGATTGCGTTGAATATTCAATGCCGGAGCAAGAATTATATCTGATCCATATTCCAGCACCTCATTACCCATTGCCTGACCGACTTTGTAAACCATATCAGTATCCCAGGTTGATGCCAAAACAGTACCAATTGGGAATGCGGTACAATAATATGTATTCTCCGTATCACCATCACGAACAGGAGTAATTCTTAGTCCTGCAGGACCATCAGACAATACTTGTGAAGAAATACCTAATTCAGGATACTCAGCAGTAAAACCAGCTGCTCCAGGCAAATAAGTTCTGATTCCATCAACCATAGTTTGATACCCTACACTCATTTGATCATCTGCAGGAGAACTAAACATAGCCTCCAATGAATCAGGCAAGCCCATGTGCATACCTGTTCCCACAACTAACTGAGCTTTTTGCTCAAGGGTCATCTGGGAAATTATCTCCTGAATTTTTTCTTCATCAGACTGACTTACCTCAGTCGATGTACATTGCACAAATAGGCTAACTGCAAAAACTATCCATGCAAATTTTTTCATTTTAAGTAACAAGGTTTTCATTTTTCAAAATTTAGTTTATTCAATAAATCCATTTCTAAAGATCATATTCTGCAAATAAATTAATCCCGAAAGTTGTTGCTCACAAACGGCAAGGCATAATACAACCCAATATTCCCATGTATGCCCTCTGTCCCGAACACGGAACTAATAAGGAATTCCTGCTTCAGCCACAGCCAGAACAAATTCAGTATTTGCTTTGAAAATAAAATCATCATATACACAATCGAGAAACCACTTTAAGGCATGCTCAACTTAAAATATTAAAAGTAAGAAAAATAACTATAACCCCCTCTAAAACAGAAATCAACAAATTCATTCCGCCATTCATTTTAAGTGAAATATCCCTAAAAACAGAAAAGGCTTTCACATACATGCGAAAGCCTTTCTACTTAAAAAACTGAATTGATTGGTTGTTATCCACATTTGGATGATCCACAGTCAGGGCAAGTAAGACACCCTTCCTGATATATCACATTTTTAGAACCACATTCACCGCAAGTTGCACCTTCAACAATGGTTCCATTAGGAATATATTTTTTCAATGCACGAGCCACACCAGCTTTCCAACTATTAATTGTGTCATTATCGAGCTGAAGACTTGTTACTGTATCAACTACTTTATGGATTGGCATTCCATGACGAAGAACTCCAGATATTAATTTCGCATAATTCCAAAATACAGGATTAAATTTAAATGAAAGTCCTTCTATCGTTGTTTTATAACCACGTTTATTTACATATTGAAAATCATAGCGAGAATTACCTTCCTCGTCACGACTTTTAATAATTTTTCCTTTTGTTACTGAACGAGGCAACAAAATTCCATCTTCATCATCTTGCAACCCTGTAAAGATTTCATAAGGAAGATCATTAACCAAGCCAATAAACGCAACCCATTTATCTTTGTTATTCTGGAAACGCACAACATCAGCTTCCAAGATATCAGGACGTTTAGTTGGGAAAATAGAGTTCGATTTCTTTCCCTCTTTTTTATTTGAAATAAGTACGCCTGAACGAGATCCGTCACGATAAACAGTTACTCCTTTGCACCCACTTTTCCAAGCCTCAATATATAACTCACCGACTAAATCTTCCTCAACATCTGCAGGCAGATTAATGGTAACACTAATTGAGTGGTCTACCCATTTCTGTACACGTCCCTGCATGCGCACTTTATTCAGCCAATCCACATCATTTGAAGTTGCTTTATAGTACGGTGATTTTTCGACTAAAGCATCAATCTCCTCTTGAGTATAGCTATCTTTCTTTTTAATACCATTTGCTTCCATCCATGTTATAAATTTATGATGGAACACAGTGTATTCTTCCCAGCTATCACCAACTTCATCAACAAAGTCAACACGAATGTCTTTATCATTTGGATTAACTTTACGACGACGTTTATAAACCGGCATAAATACAGGCTCAATTCCAGAAGTAGTCTGAGTCATTAAACTTGTTGTTCCTGTAGGAGCAATGGTTAAAAGAGCAATATTACGCCTTCCATATTTCACCATTTCCTGGTACAATGCTTCATCTTCTGCTTTAATACGATTAATCATTGGGTTATTAACCTCCCGCTCAGCATCGTAAATTGTAAATGCTCCACGTTCTTTTGCCATATTCACAGATGAGCGATAAGCTTCTACTGCAATTGTTTTATGTATTTCTTCGCTAAAGTCGGTGGCATCATCAGATCCGTAACGCAGGTTTAATGCAGCAAGCATATCTCCTTCAGCAGTAATCCCAACACCGGTACGTCTTCCTTCCTTTGCTTTACCGTGAATTTTCTCCCACAACTTACGCTCTGTAAATTTAATCACCTCATCCTCAGGATCTGATTCAATTTTAGAAATTATAGCTTCAATTTTTTCCAGTTCAAGATCGATGATATCATCCATTATACGTTGTGCATAACCAACATGCTCCTTAAATTTATCGAAGTTGAACTTCGCTTTTTCTGTAAATGAATTATCAACATATGAAAACAGATTTAAAGCCAACAAACGGCAGCTATCGTATGGACAAAGAGGAATTTCACCACAAGGATTAGTAGACACAGTACGATATCCCAAATCAGCATAACAATCAGGAACTGATTCTTTAATTATTGTATCCCAAAATAAAATTCCTGGCTCTGCTGATTCCCATGCATTATGGACAATTTTACTCCATAACGAACCTGCATTAATATTTTTGGTGTATTTAGGATCTTCAGAATTAATTGGATATTGCTGAGTGTATGGTTTGCCACTTTCAACTGATTGCATAAAATCGTCATGAATCTTAACAGAGACATTCGCACCGGTAACCTTACCCTGCTCCAATTTGGCATCAATAAATTTTTCTGAATCAGGATGCTTAATTGAAACTGATAACATTAATGCTCCCCTTCTTCCATCTTGTGCAACCTCACGCGTTGAATTAGAATAACGTTCCATAAAAGGAACAATACCTGTTGACGTTAAAGCAGAGTTCTTTACTGGAGAACCCTTGGGACGGATGTGTGAAAGATCATGACCAACACCACCACGTCTCTTCATCAACTGAACCTGCTCCTGGTCTATTTTCATGATACCGCCATATGAATCAGAATCACCTTCGTTTCCAACTACAAAACAATTGGAAAGGGAAGCAATTTGATAATCGTTACCAATACCAGTCATAGGTCCACCCTGAGGGACAATGTACTTGAAATCCTTTAATAATTGATAAATCAATTTTTCATCCATTGGATTTTCGTACTTCTTCTCGATTCTGGCAATTTCTTTTGCCAGTCGTTTGTGCATATCATCCGGAGACAACTCATAAATATTACCAAAGGAGTCTTTCAGAGCATATTTATTTACCCATACCCTTGCCGCTAAGTCATCACCATTAAAATACCTTAATGATTCTCTGAACGCTTCGTCCTGAGAAAAAGTCTTTTTACCTACATGAGGTTCCATTGCCACATTTTTTACTGCCATACACTAAGAATATTAAAATCAGTTTCGAATTAAATAGTTGTGAGATCAGAGAGTTACCAGTTTTATTCCCTTCCCGATTTGTACTATGCAAGATAACACCTCGAAAAACAAAAAAGAATACTATTTTTTTTCAGCATCCCGAAAGTTATCAACTTCAACATGTTAGTTTACTCATTTTCTGATCTTTAAGTTTTTGATAATTAAATAAAGTTTACCAAAAAGAAAAATTAATGGGAATAACTACCAAAAAATGTTAACAAAATACAAACAACTGTAATCCAAAAAATAAGGGGTAAAAAACAAGAACAAATAGCTAGAGAAAGAATTTATTTGTTAAAAACTTTTTTCATAATACTTGCAGTACTGCCTAAATTTTCACGTATAAAACAATCGCATCCAAGCTCAATTTCCTTCAGCTTTTTATGATCCTTGATCAAATCATCCAGACACAAACGCAATTCACTAAAATCAGACACAGAGAAAGCCAGTTTTCGATTCACCAACTCAACGGCTTCCTGAAATTTCAGATATTTGGGGCCAAATAAAACAGGGACATTATAAATAGCAGCCTCCAGCGTATTATGAATTCCAACACCAAAACCACCACCGATATAAGCAACATCTGCATATTGATATACACTTGACAAAATACCAATAGAATCAATCACCAGAATACGAAAATCCTGAATATTATTGTTAGCCTGCGAGAACCTAACAGCATCTTCCGGAAGAGATACTATTAACCGCTTAATATTAGCTTCCTTTACCTCGTGAGGAGCAAAAATCATTTTTACCGACTTATTATGAACCAGATATTCGGCCAAAATCTTTTCATCAGGCTCCCAGGAACTTCCCGCAACAACCAAAACAGAATCTCCCTTAAACTGCTGAATCAAATCCAATTTCTTAGGATTTGAAGCAATTTCCGCAACTCGATCAAAACGCGTATCACCTGTTATCGAATAATTATTCAAATTGATTTTGGAAAGTAAATCTGCAGACTGTTTATTTTGCACAAAAAAATACTCCACCTTATCCAACAAACTACGATACCACTTCGCCCTAAAATTATTCTTGAAAAACAACTGATCAGGCCTAAAAATAACCGAAACCAAATACAAAGGAACATCACGAGCAAAAAGCTCATCCATATAATTCTTCCAAAATTCATATTTGATAAAAAAGGCAAGCTCTGGTTTTACCAGATCCAGGAATTTTCTGGCATTTGCCCTGGTGTCAATCGGCAAATAGCAAATATAATCCGCCTGTTCATAATCTTTTCGAACCTCATACCCAGAAGGAGAAAAAAAAGTCAATAATATTTTATAATGAGGAAGTTCTTTTTTAATAGATTCAATCAAAGGACGCCCTTGCTCAAACTCTCCAAGAGAGGCACAATGCACCCAAACAAGAGGAGAATTATCGCTTTTTAAATGTTCTTTTAAATAAGGGAACACAGATTGTTGACCACTTCTCCAAAGTCTGGCCTTCTCATTAAAGAAAGAAGCGACATTGGCAGCAAAACGATAGAATTGTATCCCGAGTTGATAAATCAGGTTCATTTTTCAAAAATAGAAGATTGTAAATGTAACGAATAGTTTTTACAGATATTGAGCAAGCATAAAATCAACTTTGTTGCGACTGTAAATATCCAACATCTTTTTTTAAACCAGGCGCCATCGAAGCCTCAACAGCCAACTGATCGCATCGTTCGTTCCCAGGAATATTGGCATGACCTTTCACCCAAACAAAACGAACCTGATGCTTTTTATACACATCCAGGAACCTCATCCACAAATCAGCATTCTTCTTGCCTTTAAAATGCTTCTTCACCCATCCCCAGACCCACTTTTTCTCAACAGCATCTACCACATATTTAGAGTCGGAATAAATGACCACATGACTATTATCAACTTTTAATGCCTCTAAACCAACAATAACAGCCAGCAGTTCCATTCTATTATTTGTTGTTAATTCGTACCCCTCTGAAAGCTCTTTCCGGTGCTGCCCTGACATTAAAACTACGCCATAGCCTCCCGGACCAGGATTGCCTTTTGCAGCACCATCTGTATACATTATAATCTGCGGGGTTGTTGCCATTTTTTATCTTTTTATGCAAAGATAATAATAGTTGTTTCTGTGATTAATGTTAAGCCAAATAAAAAGGCCACTCAATCGAGCAGCCTTCAGTATATTTTATAAAAAATTGAATTATAAAATCAACATTGCATCACCATAAGTCCCAAAACGATATCCTTCCTTAATTGCTTCCTTATATGCATTCATTACAAAGTCGTATCCTCCAAATGCAGCCACCATCATCAACAATGTTGAAAGAGGCAAATGGAAATTCGTAATCATCCTGTTAGCAACACTAAATTCATATGGAGGAAAAATAAATTTATTAGTCCATCCCTCAAAAGGATTCAACAATCCCTGTGTTGAAACTGAACTTTCCAATGTTCGCATAACCGTAGTCCCCACAGCACAAACATTTTTCTTTTCCTTTTTAGCATTATTTACAAGCTTGCAAGCTTCCTCCGGAATCCAAATTTGTTCCGAGTCCATTTTATGTTTTGTCAGGTCTTCTACATCAACACTTCTGAAATTTCCCAATCCAACATGCAGGGTAACGAAACTAAAATCAACACCAATAATCTCTAATCTTTTCATCAGCTCGCGACTAAAATGCAAACCAGCAGTTGGGGCAGCTACAGCACCCTCGCGTTTTGCAAAAATAGTCTGGTAACGATCTTTATCTTCAGGCTGCACAGGACGTTGAATAAACTTTGGCAGAGGTGTTTCTCCTAAACTATAAAGAGTTTCCTTAAACTCATCATATGGTCCATCAAAAAGGAAACGTAATGTTCTTCCACGAGACGTTGTATTATCAATAACCTCAGCAACCAACAAATCATCATCACCAAAGTATAGTTTGTTTCCGATACGAATTTTCCTTGCAGGATCTACCAACACATCCCATAAACGTTGTTCACGGTTTAACTCACGAAGCAAGAAAACTTCAATCTCAGCACCTGTTTTCTCTTTATTCCCATACAATCTTGCCGGAAAAACTTTAGTATCATTAAACACCAACACATCTTTATCATTGAAATACTCCGTCATATCTTTAAATGTACGGTGTTCAATCTCTTGTGTGTCACGATGAAGAACCATCAACTTTGATTCATCACGGTTATCTTCAGGGTGTAATGCAACTAATTCCTCTGGCAAATTAAATTTAAACTTGGATAATTTCATATGTATTTAATATCGATTTTTTCGTTTATAATTGGGGAATATTCCGATTGCCCTAGATAGCAATTTCGCAATTCACAAGTGACCTTTTACGCAACAAATATCAATTTGTTACATATTGATCTATTTTTTCTAAAAAATTTTTAATCAAAATAGCATCTTCAACTCTAAAGTCCCCTATTTTAGTACGTTTCAACCCCACCAAATAAGCTCCACTATTAAGCAATTTGCCAATATCACGAGCCAAAGCCCTTATATATGTCCCCTTGCTACAAACTACTCGTATTACTAATTTTGTTTGGGAAAACTCTAAAACTTCAATTTCGTTTATCTTAATTGGCTTTGGGTTCAGCTTTACATCTTCACCTTTACGTGCGTGAGTATATGCTCTCTTTCCACTAACCTTTACAGCACTAAAGACAGGAGGGACTTGCATCTGCTCTCCAATAAAAGCATTTAAAACAACATCAACTATCTCTCTTGTAATATGCTCTGTTGGGTATTGATCATCCTCCTCGGTTTCCAGATCAAAAGAAGGAGTGGTTGCTCCTAATTTCAGAGTAGCAATATATTCCTTTTCCTGTGCCTGAAGGCTTTCTATCTTCTTTGTTGCTTTTCCAGTACACAGAATCATTAATCCTGTTGCCTTTGGATCAAGGGTTCCGGCGTGCCCCACTTTAAGCTTTTTAATCCCTAAAGCACGGCAAAGGTTATTTCGAACTTTCTGCACCAAATCAAATGATGTCCAGTCCAAGTCCTTATCAAAAAGTAATATTTCTCCAGCCTGAAAGTCGTATTTCTTGGGATTATCGCCCATTAAATGATTCTTTTTAAGTTACCTGACAAAAATAAAAGCTTGTTTTTTTCAGGCTGCAAAAATAGCAATTAAGCCAATAATCAGACAGTAAATGGAAAAATAAATTAATTTACCTTTTTTTACGAGACTTATCATCCACTTGCAGGCCAACAATCCAGACACAAAAGCAGTGATAAAGCCAACAACCATTGGAATGATCCCAACAGTAGATCTCGACATTGTTTCAGGATCAGTAAGATCAAGAAAGTTGGCACCAATAACAGGAAGCAATACCATTAGAAATGAAAACCGAGCCATATCCTCTTTCTTCTTCCCCAACAACAAGCCTGTTGCAATTGTAGAACCGCTCCGCGAAATTCCGGGCATTACTGCTAATGCCTGAGCAACTCCAATAACTAACGCATCAGGCATTTTTATTTCCTTTTCATTATTCTTTGCAAAATATGTGAACGCAAGTAACAAAGCAGTAACTAACAACATAGCCCCCACCAAAACCAAACTCCCTGTAAACAAGCTTTCCACTTCTTCTTTAAACAGAATCCCCAAAATAGCTATGGGAATTGCTGAAATTAGGATATAAACCAAATAACGTGTTTCTGCATTCCATTCAAACCGAAAAACTCCGGCACAAAGATCAATGATATCTTTTCGAAAAACGACTAGAGTACTCAATACTGTTGCCCCATGAACCAAAACAGTAAAAAGAAGATTATCATGACCTTCTACCCCTAGCAATGCATGTCCAATTTCCAAATGGCCACTTGAACTAACCGGCAGGAATTCTGTAAGACCCTGGATTAATCCTAATAAAAATGCGTGGAATATACTCATGGATTAGTTTTCTGAATCTGTCTTTGGTTTTTTCATGATGGCATATATCTCAAACAGAAAACCAAACAACAGAATCATAGGAGCAAAAGTTATTCGCCTAAAACTGAAAACTTCCGGATTAAAAACAGCATCGCTTTCACTTTTCCCTCCTACCATAAGAATCAGCCCAACAATAATTATTACAAAACCGATTAACAACAGGCGGTAATTTTCTTTCGCAAGAGCAAATTGTTGTTCTACTTTTTGTTGTTCTTTTTTTGCCATATCAAAATATAATGATGTTCAAAAATAGTCAATAATATTAGTATACAAACTTGAAATTAAGAAAATAACGAAATAGTAAATTAAACCTCACCTTCATCTATAATAGAATTTACCTTTCGATTTTTATACTCAACAAAAACAACAGCTCCAAGCGCAAGAAACAGTAAAAGAGAACTTGCTAATGAAATATTATTTCCCATATAATAGGAATTTGGCTCGAAGCGAAATTCTATGTTATGATCACCTTGTGGAACCGGCAATGCCCGAAGCACATAATTTGCCCGAACATACTCTGCTTTCTGCCCGTCGATATAGGCATTCCAACCTTTAGGATAATATATTTCTGAGAAAACAGCCAATTTTGTTCCATCCTCAACATAAGCCTTGTATTTTAATGAATTAGGATCATATTGAATCAAACCGATAGTTGAACCTGTCGCAGAACCTGACGTTAGCTTTTCCAGTACATTCGAATAACGTTGATCAACAATAGCTTTTTCTGAAGGATCCAAATCCGATAAAGCCAATATTTCTTCATCTGAATCATGAACTTCTTCAACCTCATTAACAAACCACGCATTCCCCAACGCATGGCTATTTTTTAGCGGAGCTACTTCCGGATTATAAATAATGTATCGGGTATTTAACATGTTTAACACAGGAAGAGTCTGCAAGGCAGAATCCGCAGCTTCAAAACTTGTAAAATTATTTGCCAGCTCGCTCAACTCAGGCGCAAGTTGATATTGATACAATTCCTGATAACGTTCCAGCTTTGCACCATGGTAACCTCCCAATGACTTATGGAAATATGAAGTTGATGCATCCTGAAAAATACTAACTGTTAGATTTAACACCCTGTAATCAGGATCGGTATCTTCTAAAATTGCCAAATCTGCAGCAGAAGCAGTATAAGGAGTTTCAGCTTTACGCTGAGATTGAAAATTATCATCATTTAAGTATTTCTTATTGATTGGCCACATATCAACCAAAATCAAGACTCCCCATAGTAACAAAGCATAAGTCGCTTTCAGTTTTTGTTGCACATACAAATAAATTAAACCTGCACTAAGAGTCACAAAAACAAAGGAGCGAATAGCATCATTTCGGAGTACCATTTTTCGATCTGCCTGCAAAGCATTCAATAACTCATTCGGCCAACCAGAAGCAGCCAACTGAGCATCTGTAGATCCAACAAAATTACCGGCCATGCCAGGAAATACAACAAATATCAAAGCAAAACCGCCGACAATAAACCATGCATATTTCAGCTTCTTAAATAATTCAGTTTTATCTATTCCTCCCTGGTAAATTTCCCGAATAGCCAACACTCCCAATAAAGCCATCGCAAATTGCTGAACAACAATGATATTTTTAACATCCCGAAATTTATTATACCCAGGGAAATAATCTATCATTAGGTTACTCAATGCAGAAAAGTCATTCCCCAATGACAATAGAAACGAAATTAGCACCACAGCAGCAATCCACCATTTGTCTCTCCCTTTAACGACAAACAAACCAAAAACGAACAGGAAGCACAATACAGCTCCAAAATAAAATGGAGCACTTGAAATTGGTTGATTCCCCCAATACAAAGGCAATGCTTCAACAACCTGTCGTGCTGCTGCAGGACCCTGAGTTTCTTCAAACAATTTATACACTTCCGAATCTTCCCCTAAAGGTTCATTCATGCCACCTCCCTTAAAACGAGGAATAAAGGCAGAAAAAACTTCACCCAAATCGTAGCTATATTCCAGTATATAATCTTTATCCAACCCTTTCAATTCGTTTTCATTATTAAGAGTTAACTCAGACTGACCGCGAATTGAATATTTACCGTATTCGTAAGTTGTATATAATCTGGCAAAGTTAGTTCCCAGTGCCAGCAACATGCCAATAACAAGGAAAACTGACGTCTTTATAAACTTTGGTAATAGTTTATCTTTTATCGCATAAATCAAATAAACAACACCAATAATAAATGACATAATACCAACATAATAAGTCATCTGTGGATGATTCGCACTTAACATCCAGGAAAGACCAATAGCTGCAATTAAACTTCCTAAAAGAGGTTTTTTATTATAGGCATACAGAATACCTGCGATAACCAAAGCCATATAATTTAGGGTATGGACTTTCGTTATATGCCCGGCACTTATCAACACAAAATAATGACTGGCAAAGCCATACATCAATGCACCAAGCATACTTACAAAAGGATTTAAGCCCAGAATCAGGCATAACACAAAAAAGAAAATAAAATTCAGAAATATGTAATTAGCAGGCTGAGGAATAATTTTGTTTATAATTTTTTGCACACTTGAAAAAAGCTCACCGGGAAATTTAATGGAAATCAGATATGCCGGCATTCCACTAAACTGACTGTTGGTCCATAAAGCTTCTTCTCCGGTTGCCTCCCGATAATCTTTTATCTCTTTAGCCATTCCTTCATAGTGGTTCACATCCGAAGCATTAAGCTTTTTCCCTTCTAACACAGGAGAGAAATATATCAGGGAGACCACCAAAAAGAATAGAATAATCCCAATAATGGTATATAAATTACGATTGGCTTTTATCTTTGTCATGGTAAGGAATAGTTATCATATTTAGGGTAACGCAAAAGTAAGGAAATAATTACTGAATCGGGCAAAAATGGGAATCATCATTAAACAATCCATAAAAGGAAGCATTTGGTCATATCTGGGTGTGCTTATTGGCTTTCTTACAACATCCTATTTATTTCCAAACTACCTGACAACTGATACAATTGGTCTTTTTAGTGTACTCGTGGCTTACTCTTCATTATTTGGACAATTTTCTCTATTAGGAACAAACGGAGTAACATCTAGATTATTCCCTCATTTCAGGGATAATAATGGGAATCACCATGGGTTCTTATTCTTAACTTTAATTTTTATGTCCATAGGGTTTTCTCTTTTCATTTTACTCTATGCTATTTTTTCTCCGGCACTCATAGAATCCAATTTAGAGAAATCGGGTTTGTTTTCGCAGTACATCTACTTACTTGTACCAATGACATTCTTCATCATGATTTTTAACCTTTTAGATACATATAATAAAGTCCTATATGACGCTGTTTTTGGAACTTTCCTACAAGAATTTCTACAACGCCTAATCATCCTCATCACAACCTTACTTTTTGTCTTTAAAATCATCAATATCAACACCTTGATCATTTTTTATGCATCAGCAGTTAGTGTTAAAGGGATTTTTATGCTCCTATTTTTATATCAAAAAGGCCAACTTAACTTTAAGCCTGAATACGGATTTATTGACAAATCATTCCGAAAAGAAATAATTGATGTTGCAATATTTTCAATCCTTGGTGGATTTGGCACAATGATAGTTTTCAATATAGACAAAATCATTATTAACCAGATGTTGGATTTGAGCAATACTGGAGTATATACGATTGCATTATATTTTGGAACTTTAGTTATTATTCCATCACGCCCATTATTAAAGATATCAGGAACATTAATCGCTGATGCCTGGAAAGAAAACAACATTTTAAAGATTAAAGATATCTATTATAAAAGCTGTCTAAACCAGTTTATCATTGGGGGATTTCTATTTCTTGGAATCTGGGCGAATATCGATAACATACTGATTATTTTGGGTGAAGAATACGAACAATCAAAATGGGTTATCTTTTTTATTGGTTTGGGTTACTTATTCGACATGATGACTGGAGCAAACGGACAAATTATTAGCATGTCAAAATATTACCGAATTTCATTGTATTTCATCTTAAGCCTAATAGTATTAGTTATAATACTTCTATTTGTCCTTATACCTCTATTGGGAATTACAGGCGCTGCAATATCCATTGCAGGAGCATTATTTCTAAACAACTTGATGAGGTATATTTTTCTTTTATCAAAATTTAAGTTTCAACCAATCAATATAAAATTCCTGATCGTTACTGTCTTTTATTTAGCAATATTTTTCATTGTAAGCTTAATTTCTCAACAACAATTAATTATTGATATCTTTATAAGAGGCTCTATCATTAGCATATTAAGTGGAACAGCTATATTGCTATTCAGAATCTCACCCGAGATAAATGAAACCATAAAAACCATATTGAAAATACTATTCTCGAAGAAATAACTAAATTCAACATAATTACATCTTTTGACTCATCAAAAAAGCATCATGAAAAAAAGCATTGACAAAAGTATTGACACAATTTCACGAGACAAACTATGTATTGGTTGTGGAGTTTGTAAATCATCTTGTCCATCAGATGCTATTGATATAAAATACAACGAGTTTAAAGAATTCAATCCATTTGTTGATCCTGAAAAATGCACTAATTGTGGTATTTGCAAACAAGTATGTCCGATGGAACCGAATTATCTTTCTGGCAAAATCAATCGGGCAATTAGTCAAAAGGAACACTTTGGCCTACATAATTCCATTTCCTGGGTAGGATTTCAAACAAAAAAGTCAAAAGGATATGTTGAAAGCGCTTCCGGAGGGATACTTTCTACCTTAATTACAAACCTAATTGTAAAAAAAGAGATTGATGCAGTTATCCATGCTCGTCAACTCGCAGGAGACAACAACTCTCCATACTTTGAGGCGTGCGTTTCAACTACTGTTGAAGAAATCAATAACAATAGAAGTTCATTTTATGCTCCAATTGAATTTTCAAAAGTTCTTACTTCAATAAAAAATAATGAAAAACTACAAAAAATTGTAATTGTAGCAACCCCTTGTGTTATAAGCGCAATAAGAAAACTGCATAGAATCGACCTACAATTAAAAAAGAAACAAATTTTGTTTTTTGCTTTAGTTTGTAGTCACAATGTAAACGGACAATTCTCAGATCACTTAAGTAATTTCCTTGCAAGTAATAATCAGTCAAAGAGGAAATTAAAATTTCGCGACAAAGAAGGTATAAGCAGTGCTGGTAATTTCAATAATTCTGTGACATTTCAGAATGGGAATAAAACTGCCATATCAAGATACAATTCACCTTTTTCAATTTACTGGAGATCGCATGCATATAGCTTGAACGGATGCAACTATTGCCCTGATTTTTGGGGAGAAGACGCAGATGCATCTTTTAAAGACGCCTGGGGCATTCCTCTCATAAAAAAAGAAGGAGAAACAGCATTTGCTATAAAAAATAATGAACTTATCCGGTTTATTGAAAACTTAGAAAAAGAAGAGCTTATTTCCATTCGTCCCATTGACACAAAAAAGTTTGCTAATTCTCAGGAAAGAACATTTCTTGACAAAACTGATTTTATTGAGACAAGAGCACGAAAACATGTCTCACTGAAAACAAAGGTCAAACAAAGCCATAACTTTTTTGATTATTTTATTCTTTCAATAGTTTTTTTCATCAAACTCCATTTTCAAAACAAATCGAAAAAATTATTTCTAAAGAATAGAATCTATCCATCACGAATAATTAAGTTTCTCAGCTTTTTTATTGAATATGGAGAGAAATTTATTTTAATAAAACGTCGTTTCCAGAAAAAAAGAAAACCAACAAAAGAAATTATATACACATCTGGTTTTGGCTACAGAAATATTGGAGATGAAGCCCAACTGGAAACGAATCTTCAATTATGGGAAAATATTGCTCCAGAATATAAAGTCACAATTTTATCTCCTAATCCTGATTACACAAGACGTATACACGGAAATTATGACATTCTACTTGCATCACGAAGTTCATTTTTGGGTATTACCGGATATGACTATTTTGGATTAGGGGAAACAAAATATTTCTACTCCTATTATTGGATTAGGAAACAAGTTATTTGGATAAATGCCTTTTTTATGAAATTCTTAACCCGAGCTCCATTCATTGGTCCCGAAAGCTCAATACTTCTAAAAAGGCTGAAGAAAGCAGACCTATTACACATTGGGGGAGGTGGACTATTTACCGGCAAAACACAATCAAGGCTTTACGATCTAACTCTTATGATCCGCATTGCAACATTCCTAAAAACAGAAGTCATACTTTCCGGACACAATATTGGAATCTGGAATAATTTTCGACAAAAAAATGCACTAAAAAAAATAAAGTATTCAAAGATCATTGGACTTCGTGACAATAGTGGATCCATAGATGCACTGAAGAAACTAAAAATTTATGACGACTCAAAAGTAATTCCTCTTTTTGATGATGCATTATTTTGCGAAGGACTACCCAAAGAAAACCTAGCTCAACAACTTGAAAAACAAGGAATAAATACAAAAAAGAAATATATAGCAATAAACTGTTATTCAACTCCAGAAACTATAAACAATGTAATAACTGCAATACAAGGAATAACATCTCAATTAAATGAACTAACAGAAGAATATGAGTTTATCATTGTATCGACTCACCCTGTTGATGATATCATTAACGATTACTTTCGATCAAAGCTACCTGGCTCATTTATACTAAAACACAATGACAATACTCCACTTGTTGTTTCTTGTTTTCAACATGCACACATTTGTATAACTGTCCGTCATCACCCCATTATTTTCGCAATGAGTGGGTGCGTACCAACAATATCATTCACATTTGATGATTATTATGAGTTGAAAAATTTTGGGGCTTTAAATTTATTTGGTCAGGGGAAACAGGTTTTTAAATACGATCCAAAAAAATTTGAAACAACTTTCAAAGCTTTACTTGATAACACAATTAATCACAGAGATTCAATTTCTGAAGAAATAAAAAAACATTTGGAGAAATTCTCAAAACAAAAAGGTTACATTATAAAAAGATACCTGAATAGTTTATAACTCATAACGATTGTAAATATGAAAATCGCTATTGCTCCTTTTGCTACAACATTCATTGACTTTTTTTGCAATCTTGCCAGCTACATTGAACTGCAAGGACATGAAGTACATTTCTTAAACCCAGACATGTACATAAGGAGACTGCTACAAGAAAAAAACTTCATTGTAAAACTTTTTCCACAAAATGAAAAACTAATTTCTTTTTACAATGAAGAATCTGATTTAATTAGGTATCAGAAAAGATTGTACAACATTAAAGACACAAGAAAACTTATCCTTCATAAGAATCAGGAATACTCGAATGCACTTGCTTTTTTCAATTCAAACCGCACATATGACAAAGTCCTTTTTTGGAACGGAGACAGCCATGTTGAGAACCCAATTTGCAAAAAGCTCAATATTAATTGCATGTATTTCGAGAATGGATATTTCCCGAACACTCTTCAACTAAACTATAGTGGAGTTAATGCAAATGCAGACTATGCGAATTTAAAATTCAAAGAGTTTTTAAAATATCGTTTCCCCGAAGCTTCTCTTAAACAAGAAAACATCGAAATAAGCCATATAAAACAACATATTATCCCCCGTTTTTTTCTTCGGCTTTTTGATCCTTCATTTTCATATTTTTCAACAAGTATTCTGAAATCCAGTTACCTAAAATGGAAATCAAAACAACGTTTTACCAAAACCAAAGAAGATAAAATTGATCTTTCTAAAATTGGAGATTTTATTTTCTTTCCACTACAGGTCAATTCGGATACACAAATTATACTTAACAGTTCCTATAAAAGCATGTATGATGTACTCAAATTTATTCTTCCCCAGTTAAAAAAGACAGGATATAAGATTCTTATTAAAGAACATCCGGCTGAGATCGAACCTGTAAACTATGAGAAATTTATTGATAATCGGATTACTTTTCTAATCAAAAAATTTCCAATTGAAGAATTGATTAAAAAGTCTGTTTTTACAATTAATGTAAATTCCAGCGTTGGATTACAAGCCATTTCAGAAAAGAAACCTGTATTTACATTAGGCAACTGTTTTTATGGTCAAGCCCCAAATGTTTATAATTTAAAAGATGGAATAAACATCCATGACTTATTGAATGAAATTAATTTCAACAATAACGATGTAGATGCCTATATTCAACACCTAAAGAAGAATATCTTTATTGAAGGAAACTGGAGAACACCTGAACCTGAGTTATTTCACCGCATAAGCAGGAGAATCCTGGCTATTGCTTAACAAACTTAAATGTAGTTTTAATTCCTTGATAATTGACTAATGTTAAAACATAAACCCCATTTTTAAGACTACTAACATCCAACTTATTTTCAACTATATCATTAAAAACAAATACTTTTCTTCCAAGAAAATCTGAGACATAAATATTTGAAAAATCTTCACCCCCCAATTCTAGATATAAATAATCGCTACACGGATTCGGGTAAATATTTAGCTCTTCATCTAAAATATCTGACGTATTTGTTAGATCATCATTATCTATAATAGTATATGTAAAGGTTGTATTATCTCCTAAAGTCGCATTTTGAGGATTTGACAATGTAAATACAATAGTCTCATCCTCTTCTTCTATCAAATCATCAATTATACTTGAAACATTAAATGTGACACTCGATACTCCTGAACTTATAGTCAATGTTCCATTCCCAGCATCGAGAAGATTTTCTACATCATCGATCGAAACCGTACCTCCAACGCTGTAGTCAACTTTTACATCCTGATAAAACGCATTCGAAAGATCGATTTGTAGGTTGATTGAAGAAACTGATTCATCTCCACTTGCACTTATCTGATTAAACTCGATTGTAGGTAAAACTACTTCTTCCGTAGTGAATGAGAGTTGCTCTCCATATACTGTTCCTGCACTATTAGTCGCATAAGCCTTAATATAGTAAGTTGTACTTGGGGTCAATCCTGTAATTGTAGAAGTATATTCCCCAATATTATCGACAAAACCGTCTTCTGTAATATTGTCAAGAATCGTAGGTGATTCTGTTGTACTCCAGCAAAACCCATGTTCTGTTGGATTTGGTATCCCCAAATCGATAATAGTACCACTTATTATTGCTGTTGTTATTGTTATATCAGCTACTGATTCTGTAGAAACATTTGCCAAGATTGGATCTGTTGTAAATGAAATTTGCTGACCATAAACAGTACCTTCACTACTTATTGCATAGGCTCTGAGAGTGTAAGTTGTATTTGCAGTTAAACCTGAAATAGTTGAGGAATATACTCCAGTAGCATCTGCCGAACCTTCTTCACTTTTGCTATCGTTTATTGTTGGAGATCCTGTTGTGCTCCAGCAAAAACCATGTTCTGCAAGATTGGGTACACCTAATTCTGTGATACGACCATTCGCAGTGACTGTTGTTGAAGTAACATCACTTACCTGAAGTGTCATTACCTCAGGATATACAGGCTCAGTTGTAAATAAAACCTGCTCTCCATAGCTAGTCCCGGCATTATTCGTCGCATATGCCCTTATATAATAACTCATATCTGGTGATAAACCGCTAATATTTGATGTGAACGCCCCTTGCATATCTGCAACTCCCTCCTTTGACACATTATCGGCAATTGTTGGCAATTCTGTTGTACTCCAGCAAAAACCATGCTGCGTAGGATTGGGTGCACCAAGATCATTAATATTTCCAGATATAACAGCAGTTCTTGCTGAGATTTCACTTAAGCCTCCAGTTGACACAACTGCTAATCGTTCTGCTTCAGTAGTAAAAGAAAGTTGTTCTCCATAACTAGTTCCAGTATCATTTGTAACAAATGCTCTTAAATAATAAGTTGTACTAGGAGATAAGCTAGAAATCATTGAAGCCCATGCTCCCGTTGAATCAGTAGCCCCCTCTTCAATTACATTATCAGCTGTAGTTGGAGATTCCTCTGTACTCCAACAAAAACCATATTGGGTAGGATCTGGAGCTCCCAGATTTGTAATATTTCCAGTAGCAACCACCGAACTTGTAGTAATTTCAACCACATTATCAGTGCTAACTTCCGCCAATTCTTCGTCATCAGTAGTAAATGACAATTGTTCTCCATAACTAGTTCCAGCACTATTCGTTACATATGCCCTAATATAGTAGGTTGTATTTGGTATTAAACCTCTAATATTTGAAGTATATAATCCTTCCATATCTAATATCCCCTCTTCTGTTATATCATCTTCTATTGTTGGAGTTTCTGTTGTCCCCCAGCAAAAGCCATGTTGTATTGGATCGGGAGATCCCAGGTTCGTAATATTACCACTAGCTGTTGCTTTTGTCGTTGAAATTGAATACACTTCACCGGTAGTAACTTCTGCTAACTCTGGAACATAATACGTAATAACAATCGTTGGGTGTTTTGATGAATCAGAATAATCACTTGATCTAAAATTCAATCTTCTGTAATAACTTTCATTTTGGAGTCTAAATAAAAAGCCATGGCTATTATCCGGATCATTAACCATGTCCTGAACCAGTAAAGTCACATCAATATCAAGATAATCCTCATCTACAGAATTAGATGCATGCAAACTAACCTGATTCACAGTTGTAGCTGAAGGTTGAGTATTCCAGGTAACCGTATTTTCCTCCCAAGGAGATGTAACCCTCCTAAGCCACCCTTCATTTGAACCGTCTCGGGTAGAATGTCCTCCACTTGCTGCATCAGATCCTGATGCATACAGTGTTAATAAAGCTTCAGAAACAACAGATCCCTGTGGAATAGAAGATATATCGAATTCAAAAACAGAACGCACTTTTGCAGGAGTCCCTCCAAAGGTCCATTCAGTAGCAATAACATCAGAACTCTGTCCATTATTCACATCTGCTTTTGATTGCAATTCATCTAACTGGGCATCCTTCCCCTCACTTGCCCCAGGTTTTAATGTTAGCACTATTTGGCTTTTACAAACCTCAGATGAAAAGAGAACAGCAATCAATAAAAAAAATACAGATAGTTTTTTCATGGTAAATTTCACTATATAAATTTCACAGAACCGAATTTATGGACATAATAATAACGATTTTTTATAAGCCACACTAATATTATGGCCATTTAATATTCATAAAAAACTAGCTATATATCACAAACAAAAAAAGGAGCTGCCATTGCAACTCCTCTTCCTTAGATGAATTTATTTTTAATATTTCACTGAGTTCGCTAATTCCCCGGTATTGGCATTATACTGTTTCCATATGCCTGTTTTTTCGCCACCATCATACTCCATCTCATAAATTAAAACTCCATTATCATCCCAAATTTTCCAGGAACCATCTTTTTGACCATTTTTATAGTTAGCCACAGCTACTTTAATATTATCTTCATTATAAGTAACCCAAGTTCCATGCATTTCATTCTTTTTGTACGAACGAACTTCGTTTAATTGTCCGTCTTCAAAAAAAGTTCTCACTTCGCCATCTTTAAGGCCATTCTCCACTTCAGTAATCATATTCGTATTCCCATTTGGATACTGAGAGGTAATAACTCCAGTGTACAACTCATTTCCTAAGTAAAATACACCGTCCTTATCCATTATATTTTGTGAAAAAATACTACCTGAAAATAACAATACAACAGTTAAAAGTAATCCTAGCATTTTCATATCAACCTCCTTTTTTTATTAAATTGTTACTCGATTATTAATATTCTGTTAATACAAATGTAACATTTTTGTAACATTGGAAACAAATTATTAATGTTAAGTTTTAAGGTCGAATATAAAATTTAACATTAGAATACTTGAATTAGTATAAAAGGAAATGGCCGTATCTGAGATTTGATACGGCCATTTTTATTTCGTGTATTTAAACTTTCAACTATTTTTCCATGTCAAGTCTAATCTCAATAGTTTGATTTTCATCATTATTTACTTCTAATTTCTCAATATCTTCTTGCCGATAAGAAATATATGAAGCATTTAAATTATAAACTCCAGGTTGAATGTTTTCAAAAACAAAATTTCCATCAAAGTCAGTATAAGCAACTTGGTTCGTACCTTCTAAAGTAACTTTTACGCCAGCTAAAGTTTCATTGGTTGCGTTATCGTTAATAAAACCACTCAAAGAAACAAGATTAGCATTTTCTGTACTTACATCATTGTCGTTATTCCCTGCCCAAGACAATGAAACAACCATCGCAATAATTAATGTTAAAAAACCAGCTTTCATTATAAGATTGTATTTGTTAAAAATTCTCCGTTTATTCTCTCATTAATTTTTAAACAAAAATATTCCAGGCAAATTAACTCAGGATTGCAGTTATATTACATTTCGATTAATATATCATATTCGGTATTTTATTGGGCAGGGATAAGAAATAAATGTACTAAATGAGCCAAAACGATGTGAAAATATTCAATCCTACATCCTGAAAAACACAAAAGCTCCAATGCATATTTTAGCCTCCAGGAGTTTTTCCCATTTATTCATTGCTTAAAAGCAAGCGAGAATTGAAATCTAAAAATTCAAACAGCAAGGACATTTTTACTTGCTTTTTCTGGGATAGGTAAAAAATTATGCAAAAAAAATCCTCTCCCTTGATATCTCAGGAAGAGGATAACTATTTAACTTGGGAAGATAAATAGAGATTAATATTTTGCATGTTTGTTTAATTCAAAATTACACAGGTTAGCTATTGGGGTCTTCTCAAATTCTCAATTTCGTCTATCAAATTAACAAATACGTCCTTAATCCCTATATATCAACACATTAAAAATTAACAATTTGAATAAATAAATATTTTTTTGTTATTCAATATGTCTTTTTATGAGGCTATTAACAGATTTAAAATTGAATTGACATCAATAATTCAATCGATTTCTATTCTCTCAAACAAATCAGATTGTAAAATATGAGATAAAAAAAACTAGCTTCTTAAAGCTAGTTTATATATTTTAATGGTCATTGATAATTTTTAAAATTGGCCGCCAATCAAAAGGAATAAATATCTCTTCTAAAACAATTTCTTAAACCCTATTAATTCTTTCACCTCTTTCAATGTTGTTGCAGCAGATTCCCTCGCTTTTTCGGCTCCCATTTTAGCAACCTTAGCTAAATATTCATCATTCGATAGAATATCCAATATCCTTTCACGAATAGGTTCCGTAAAAGCGACAATATCTTCGGCTAATTGTTTCTTCATATCACCATACCTGATCTCACATTTTGCATAGTCCTCATCAAATTTTTTAACAAGCTCCGCATCAGATACAATATTCATTAACGTAAATAGATTTTGAACCGGTTCCGGCTTTTCGGAATTCATTTCTGTCGGACCAGCATCAGTAACAGCCCTCATTACTTTTTTACGAATTACTTTAGGTTCATCAAAAAGATTAATTGCATTACCTTCCGATTTTCCCATTTTTCCACTGCCATCAAGACCTGGGACTTTAATCAAGTCAGCTCCATCAAATGTAAATGATTGCGGAATAGGAAAAACTTCAGACTTATACATACGATTAAAACGTTTTGCATATTTCCTTGCCATTTCCAGATTTTGCTCCTGATCTTTTCCAACCGGCACAAAGTTAGCCTTATGTATAATAATATCAGACGCCATCAGCACAGGATAGGTCAAAAGCCCTGCATTTACATTTTCGGGTTGCTTTCTGGCTTTATCCTTAAACGAAGTTGTCCTTTCCAATTCTCCCAAATAAGCATTCATATTTAAGAAAGTATACAACTCTGTAATTTCTGGGACATCGCTCTGAATGAAAATCGTAGATTTCTCAGGATCAATACCACAAGCCAAGTATTCGGCCAAAACTTGTTTAACACCAGCCTGAAGATTTTCAGGAGTTGGATGTGTTGTTAACGAATGAATATCTGCAATGAAGAAAAAACAATTAAAATCCTCCTGCATTTTAAGGAAATTCCTTATTGCGCCAAAATAATTACCTAAGTGTAAATATCCTGTTGGCCTAATGCCACTTACTACCGTTGGTTTTTTCATACGATGAATGAAATAATATAATGAGCTGCAAAAATAAAGTGAATCACTGAAACACAAAAATTTATTTTCATTACCAGCTAAAAGTAAAATTATTTAAGAAATATTCTTAATCGTTTTTTGAGCACTCCGTCCAAAACAAAAGGCTAGAGTATTTTGCTTACCTTTGCAACAGACAATTAATTACGAAAATGGAATCTACCCGACAGCAAAAAATAAACAGATTATTACAGAAAGATCTGGCCGATATTTTTCAAAAAGAAAGTCAAACCATGTTTAGGGGAAAAATGATCAGTGTTACCGTTGTTCGTGTAACACCCGATCTGGCTTTAGCAAGAGTCTACTTAAGCATCTTTCCCTCGGATAATGCAAAAGAGATATTGAAAGAAATACGCATAGTCAACCCAAAGATTCGAGGAATACTGGGACGCAAAGTGGGCAAACAATTAAGGGTTGTTCCTGAATTAGAATTTTATATTGACGATAGTCTCGATTATATCGATAATATTGACCGCCTTCTGAAGTCCTGATATGCAATACGATCCGATAAAACGTTCACTGGGAAAATTTTTCAACCAATCATCTTCATTAAGAAAGCTGTTTTACAGCCTTCTGGATTTACTTTTACTTCGTGCCTGGCATGTTAAAAAGGAATTAAAAAAGATTTCGCTTCCCGACAACTCTTTCATCTTGGATGCAGGCTCCGGTTTTGGTCAATACACCTACCGTATGAGCCGTATTTTTTCTAATTCTTCCATCCTTGCCGTCGATGTAAAAGAAGAGCAAATAACTGATTGCAATCAATTTTTTCAGCAAATAGGGCAATCTTCGAGAGTAAAATTTGAAGTCGCAGATTTAACAACTTTTTCAGAACCGGATCATTATAAACTTATCCTTTCGGTAGATGTAATGGAACATATTGAGGAAGACGTGCAGGTGTTCAAGAATTTTTATAAATCACTCACAGATGATGGCGTTTTATTAATCTCCACACCCTCAGATCAGGGAGGTTCTGACACACATGACCACGATCACGAAGAAGGAGCACATGGTTTTGTTGATGAACATGTTCGGGACGGTTATGGAATTAATGAAATTGAAGAAAAACTAAAAGTTGCAGGCTTTTCAAAAATTGAAAGTTGTTACTCATACGGAACACCCGGGAAAATCTCATGGGCATTATCCATGAAGTATCCTATTCAATTACTGGGAGTCAGCAAACTATTTTTCGTAATTCTTCCTTTTTACTTCATCATTGCATTTCCAATTTCAGCAATCCTAAATTATTTCGATATTAGAGGGAAACATAAAACAGGTACCGGATTAATTGTTAAAGCTTATAAATAAGTGAAATTAGCATTTCAAATAGCACGTCGTTATCTGGTCTCGAAAAAGTCGGTTAATGTAATTAACCTAATTTCGGCGCTTTCTGTAATAGGTGTTGCTGTAGGAACAATGGCGCTAATTGTAGTACTTTCTGCTTTTAATGGGATTGACAATTTCGTACAAAAACTCCTATCCAGCTTCGATCCGGACTTGAAAATCACAGCTGTTGAGGGGAAAAGTTTTTCCATAGAAAACAATGGTTTTGATGACGTTTTTAAGCTTGAAGGAATTGCTGATTATACGAAAGTAGTTGAAGACAACGCACTACTTAGATACAACAACAGTCAAGAATATGCTGTAGTTAAAGGAGTTGAAGACAACTACGCTTCATTCTCAGGATTAGACTCAACCTTACTTGCCGGAGAATTTACCTTAAAGAAAGGATCAATCTCCTATGCTGTTTTAGGACAAGGAGTAGCCAATAATCTTTCAGTGGGACTCACATTTATTGATGCTATTGAAGTTTATTATCCGAAGAAAGAACAAAGCAACTTATTGAGTTTGGAAGGTTCTTTCAACCGTGGATATTTCTATCCATCAGCTTTTTTTTCGGTACAACAGGAAATCGATGATTCTTATATGATTGTCCCTATAGAATCAGCACGCAAAATTTTTGAAATTGAAGAAGGGTTAACTTCAATTGAAATTAAAGCCGTAAACTCTTTAACCGTAAACGATGTAAAAAAACAGATCCAAAATATACTTGGTGATCAATACCTGGTACAAGATCGTTTTGAACAACACGAACTGATCTATCGGATTATGCGATCCGAAAAATGGAGTAGTTTCATGATACTAAGTTTCATTTTGGTTATCGCTTCTTTTAACCTCCTGGGATCTCTTACCATGATCATCATTGATAAAAAAGATGATATTCATATATTGAGAAGCATGGGAGCTAACTCAAAACTTATACGTCGTATATTCCTTTTTGAAGGCTGGTTGGTTTCTGCATCCGGAGCAACAGTTGGACTTATACTGGGAATTATTCTTGTATGGGCACAAAAGAATTTTGAATTGCTTAAATTTCCCGGCGACGGAACTTTTGCAATATCAGCTTACCCTGTACAACTTCAGTTTTTAGATGTTTTAGCTACCTTATTTATTGTTTTAGTAATTGGCTTACTTATTGCCTGGTATGCCATTAGGAATCTTGCTGAGAAATAAAAAGGCCACCCCTTAAGGCAGCCTTTTGATAACTATTCAAAATCCGATTATTCACTATCCATAATCTCTGTTTGCGTACGAACTGAATCTTCGTGAATTAACTGGAATAAGATTTTAATAAATGTGCTGTCTAGATTCAGACCCTCACCTTGCTGTGTTCGTTTTTCCATCAATTCAGTCCATCGACTAATTTGAAGGGCAGTAACATTATTATCTTTCTTAAACTGACCAATCTGACGAACAACTTCCATACGAGAGGCCAGAACCTCCATCAATTCACCATCAATTGCATCTATACGCCCCCTCAATGCTTCCAAATGATTTTCAAACTGCTCATTATCTGCATATTCATTCCTAACTACCAATTTGTCAAGCATCGTTGAAAGATCCTCCGGAGTTAGCTGTTGATCTTTATCACTTAATGCACATGAAGGATCACGATGTGATTCAATCATCAACCCATCCATCCCCATATCGAATGCCTTTTGCGAAATTTCCAATAAGTATTCACGTTTTCCCGCGATATGACTTGGATCACATATGATTGGAAGATTTGGCATTAATCGTTTAATCTCGATAAAAGTTTTCCAGCTTGGGTAATTTCTGTATTTCGTTTCACGAAAAGGAGTAAATCCCCGATGAATTCCAACTAACTTCGTAATTCCGGACTGGCTTAATCTTTCCAAGGCTCCCATCCATAATTGCACATCCGGATTTACTGGATTTTTTACCATAACAATTGCATCTGTTCCTTTCACTACATCTGCAATTTCCTGAACAACAAAAGGGCTGGCAGTAGAACGAGCTCCCACCCAAAGGACATCTAATCCGGCTTTTAAAGCTTCTTCAGTATGTTGAGCGTTCGCAACTTCTGTCCCAATCATTAAACCTGTTTCCTCTTTAACCTGCTGCATCCATTTTAATCCTACAGAACCAACTCCTTCGAAACTACCAGGCCTGGTTCTGGGTTTCCATACACCACCACGAAACACATGGACTCTTTTGTCTTTCACTAACTGACGTGCGGTATCCATTGTTTGCTCCTCTGTTTCAAGGCTACATGGCCCCGAAATTAGCAAAGGGTTTTTCTTATCTGCCAACCAGGAATGAATTGGCTTAATCTCTAAATCTATTCCCATTTATTTCGTATAAAATTTAACAATCTTCTCTTCATTTTTAATCAAAGAATGGTTCCCCCCATTTAGAATCTCCCTGATTTTATTCGCATTTTTCATCAAAGCATACATCTTCTCTTCATCATTTTCTATGCTTTCTTTAAACTCTTTTAAGTGTTTAATGTACACCTCAAGAGACTCAACCACGTATTCTTTATTTTGTTGAAAGATTGGGCCCCACATGGTAGGCGTACTTTTAGCAAGTCGAACTGTTGATCGAAAACCTCCACTTGCCAAGTCGAAAATGATTGATCTGTCTTCTTTATCCTGAACAGCATTCGCCAAAGCATAAGCAGCAGCATGCGGTAAATGAGAAATAAAAGCAGTACTATGATCCTGCTCATCGGAAGACATATAAGCAATATCCATCTCTAAAGATTGGAACATCTTCTCAATCAAAGCTAAGTGCTGTGGCCCTGTCTTCTCCTGATCACAAATGATTGCCATTTTCCCTTTGAAAAGCCCCTCAATTGCAGCAGTAGGTCCTGAATTCTCTGTACCTGACATAGGGTGAGCAGCAACATAATTTCTCCGTTTAGGATGATTTTCAACTTTTTGTGCAATAATCGCCTTGGTCGATCCCATATCAGTTACCGTTGTATGCTCTGGAATAATATTCAGCACATGAGGCAATACTTCCAAAACCTTATCTACAGGAATAGCAATGATTACCATGTCCGCATGTTTTACTGCTTCCTCCAGTGGCATTATCTCATCTACCAATCCTATCTCAAGAGCTTTTGAGGCATTCTCTTCACTGGAATCAACACCTGTAATATGCGATGTAAATTTTTTCTTACGTAGATCTTTTACAATTGATCCACCAATCAAACCCAAACCAACAAGAGTTATTTTCATAGTTTTTAAAATAAAAAAGGTCCCGATTACCTCGGGACCTTCCAGTTTCTTATCTTTAAAAATTTAGCAATAGACTACTGTTCGACCCCGTTTATTGAAGCGAAAAAGTAATACCAGAAATAATATGATTTGCTAAATTTCATTCTTAACAATCTTTGTTGCCTGCAAATATAGAATAATTATTTAATAACTGTTTTACTTGTATGATTATATTTTGTTACAATAAACACTCATAACAATTACAAATTGAATTATTTACCTTTTAACAATCCTTTTTGTAACAGACTTTCCATCTTCAAAACGGATAGTCACAAAATAGAAACCAGAAGACAATGAGCCCAAATCTAATGATTCAGATAATATATTACCGGACACATCTAAAGATCTTCTGTAAACTGTTAGACCTGTACTATTTAAAATAAAAACTTCAACTTTTTTAACACCTCCATTGAACAAACCTGAAATATTCAGGCTTTCTTCAACCGGATTGGGATAAATCAATATATCCTCAGCTGACTCCTCTTCTAGAGAAATCCCTGTTTCAATTTCTTTAATCAACAAGTTATCAATCACCCATCCCCAACCATGTGCGTATGGGTCTGAATACAAACGGAAACGAATATAAATAGTATCCTCAACAGCAAAATGCCCATTTTCTGTTAAATTAATTTCCCGCTGACGGAAATACGATTTGTTTCCATCAGCCTCTGAATTATTTCCACTTATATTTTGAACGTAATAATTTGACCAGCTCACATTGTCTCCGGAATCATATCCATCAATTAAAGGCAACCAGTTGTCTTCTCCATTTTTAGAACCTTCAACTATCACATAATCCCAAAATTCAACATCCTTAAAATCAGTTCCACTCTCACCTGGTTCAACCAGAACAACTTCTTTATATCTCATTTTGGTATTTGCCGTAAGAATAATCGGATATTTCAACATGGTAACATAGTTGTAAGAACCATCTTCAGTTTCAGGACTAAGATATGGATGCGGACTGTGCAAAGCTCCATTATCAAAGTTCTCTCCCGTATAGATACTAAAATCATCAGAAATGAAGTCACGCGATTCCGAATCAAAATCATTCTCGTAAATAGTTACTGGTTCATAAAGTCCTTCTACATAAAAAGTGAAATATCCTTCTTCTGGTTCTGGCAAGGTATAAGTATTTGCATTTGATGAAGCATCCGTTGCAATGATCCGGTAACGAATAGAGTCCCCATCCACCAAGCCATCAAAGCTTAACTGAGTTGTGTATAAGTCATTTGAACCAGCAGTTAATAGCTTCTCATTTGGACTTTGATCATTTATTATGTATTCAATCTCCACATCCTTTATCCCAAGGTTATCAGTTGCAGTTACATCAATATCAACAAATTGATTAGACTCCAACATATAAACAACAGGATCATGACTCAACTCAGGAGTTGTCGTATCTTCTCCAACAACAAAAGAAAAGTACTCTTCCGGAGCACGTGCTGGTAAACTATATGTTGTCTCACTGGTATCAGCAGCAGATATATAATATTTATAGTTACCATCAGGTAATGCAGGAAGCATAGTTATAAAAAGATCCGTACTCGAATCATAAGTCATATCATAAGTAATCTCCTCATTCTCAAACTCCGAAGATGTAAAGTGAAGGACTACCGAAGTACTGTCTAGTTCTGTATCGCTTATTATTTCTGCTGACATTTCAATAGGTTCACTAACAGCCTCCATATCTTTCAGGTGATCGTGACTTATTGATGTATACTCCCATCCCATATCTGCAAAAATCCCCAGGACAAACGCCCCAGGATCATGAATCGCTTCCCCTTGCCCAATTTGTGGAGTCATCAAAGAATTAGAATTACCACTCATATATGTATATTCATTTAAATGATAAACACTAGATCCTTCATCATAAGTTGTTGGAGCATATAACCGAGGATAACTATCATCTTCATTAAATGATTTTGCCGTTTCACTTTTATACAACAAATAATTAGATGTAATCTCTTCGTATAGTTCAGAGGAAGGATTCTCAAACAAACTTGTATCTGTTAAGTGTTCCTGATCCTGATTGACCACATTCCGGTCAAATACCCCCGGATGATATTCAATATAACCATATCCGGCAATATCCTCATCAGCCATGATCATTCCTGTAAATCCAAGACCATGTGTTATTTCATGAAGAACAACAGTAACAAAATCATACTTCTCAATTGGAGTATTCCCATCTATGCCAAAATACCAATTTACATCAGAACTAAAACTCGCAAAAATATCAGGAGAAGAAGCATCTGTTATCTCCTTACCCTCTAGTTTCTCAACTAAAGCTATCGGATAATATGTGTCAGCCAAAGGCGCAGCATCAAAATTTTCATAATAATTACTCGGCGTACAATTTCCAAGGACACCTTCATCTAAATCCTCCCAGGTAACATTCATATTGATGGTAATCGGAGACTTTAGCAAAGACTCCCAAATTCCAACTGCATAATCAAATGCAGCTTGAGCATCTTCTGGAAAATTTACATATTCAACATTGATTGTAGCCCCATTTCCATCTGTTGATTTTAATCTTTTTGAAAATGCCTCGGGAGGAGCAATAAAACTTTTCTCCACCACTCCGGAACCATAACAACTAGCCCGACTTAAATCCTTTACATCAATCGGCAATTTTTCTTGTGCCTGGGCAATTACAAATGCAACAAGCATTAGTGATACAATTAGTAATCTTTTCATACTGTTAATTTTTCTGTTAACAGGATAGCAATTGTTTAAACATATATGCTATACTTATTCTGGGAATATTTTATTTTTGCTAAACTTGATTGCAATATAACAACTATTAAAATTGATAGTTATATCAAGTCAAAGTTAACTTATAAAACACGTTGAACAATAAACCTATTCTGTTTTTATTATGAAGATTGGTTTGCAAATTACAGGATTAATTACACTTTTAATACTAATTACTTCCGGAACATCTGAAGGTCAACACCTTGACGAATCTCTTCGTCCTCAGGTGCATTACTCTCCGGCAGTTGACAGTCTGGAACAAACCTATGGGTTAGTGAATATTGAAGATGAATACCATGTATTTTATCAGCATTTCCCCATTAATGATGAAACTTCCCAAATGAAATGGGGACAGGCTGTAAGTACAGACTTAATTCATTGGAAAGAAATTAATGAGGCTCCAATACCTATAGAAACAGATACAGAATGTTCTGCTGCAGTTATAGTTGACAATGCCAACAAATCAGGTCTTAAATCAGGGGATATTGCTCCAATAATCTTCTTTACACTTAATGAAGATGGCGATTTTTCAATAACCTACAGTAACGACAAAGGACGAAACTGGGAAAAATATGATTCCCCAATAAATATTGAACTTCCTCATTTTGCTTATGATCCTAATATCTTCTGGCATGAAGCTTCCAACAAATATATTTTAACCATATGGACTCAGGATGATAATGAGGAAAATGAAGGTATTTCTTTCTTTAGCTCTCCCAATTTAATTGATTGGGCTTTTGAAAGCCATTTAAATGGGATTGTTAATACTCCCGCAAACTTAATTGAGATCCCTCTTAGTGATGAATCAACCAGCAAGTGGGTTCTTTTCGATAGTTCCGGCTCTTATCAGATAGGAAATTTTGATGGGGAAAAATTTGTTTCTGAAACAGAACTAATGGACTACGACCTTGGTGTAAACTTTTATGGATCTCAAATTTGCATAGACCAAGAAAACGGAAGAATCATACAGATTTCAAGTTTATTAGGAGGGAATTACCCAGACATGCCTTTCTCTGGGCAATTAACTTTTCCAACGGTTCTTACATTAACATCAACTGCAGATGGAGTCAGGATAAAGAAAACTCCAATTGAAGAGATAAAAGAACTCCATGAAAAAAACGGTTCTTTTTATAAAAATGAATCCCAATATCCAGGATTAAATAAAAATTTAACAAAGAAGGTCAAAGGTGATTGCCTCCATATAGTTGGAACATTCGACCTTAAAACAGTAAATAATTTTGGATTTGTAGCTCGAAGTACCAAAAGTGGAGAAGGAGCTGAAATTTATTTTGATGCTACTAAAAACACAATACATTGCATGGGGAACAAAGCTCCGTTAGAGCCTGCAGATGGAAAAATAAAATTAGAGATTATTATTGACAGGGCGTCTGTTGAAGTTTTTGCTAATGATGGCCTTATTTCTTTTTCCTGTTATTTAGAAGCTGATCCAAAAGCTGACCGATTAATTTTATTCAACAATGGCGGTGAGTTGTTAGTTGAAGATCTTGAAATATATAATCTCAAATCTATTTACAGCACAGAATAATATTTTTTTGAGTTAATCAAATATGAAGATAATTACAGAGAGGTTCAATGATTTGTTCCTCTCTTTTTTTTTTCGGAATCAATCGACTAACTTCAATCAAAATTATACGACACAAAGTATGGTAAAAAAGAAAAAGAAACGTAGAAAGTTAAATTCAACTTTCAATAAGAAAAACCTGAAAAAGGCAATTCTATCCCTATTTTACGAGAGTCCACAAAAAACATATAACTACCGCCAAATAGCCGGCCTTCTCGAAATCAAAACCCCGGATGCACGCAAGCTCGTCAATGTAGTTCTTGAAGAGCTTGCAGAAAGTGAAAACCTGGAACAGGTTCAGCGTGGAAAATTCAAGCTGAAATCTAAAGGAGGATATATTTGCGGACGAGTTGAGCTTCAGCCTCAAGGATTTGGCTATATCATTTCCGATGAAATGGATAAACCCGTTTTGGTTTCACAACGAAACTTAAACCATGCCATGGAAGGTGATCAGGTAAAAGTTTTACTTTATGCTCACCGAAAAAAATTCCAACCCGAAGGAGAAGTTATTGAGATTACCGAAAGAGCAAAATCAACTTTTGTTGGAGTAATCGAACGTTCCAGAAATTATGCCTTCCTTATTCCTGTGGGGAAAGTCAGCTTCGATATTTTTATTCCACTGGAAAAACTGAATGGTGCCAAAGACGGGCAAAAGGTTATTGGCAAAATCACGGAGTGGCCCAAGAAAGCCAAAAATCCATTTGGTGAGGTTATAGAGATACTTGGTAATTCCGGAGAGAATGAAACCGAGATGCACGCCATCCTTGCTGAGTTTGATTTACCCATCCGCTTCCCTGAGAATGTTCTGAAAGCAGCTGAAAAAATCTCATTAGAGATTCCCAAAGAAGAAATTAAGAACAGACGGGATATGCGAAAGGTAACCACCTTTACCATTGATCCTGAAGATGCCAAAGATTTTGATGATGCCTTATCTCTGAAAAGATTGAAAGATGGTCTTTACGAAGTGGGTATTCACATTGCGGATGTTAGCCACTATGTAAAACCCAACAGTATTTTGGACGACGAAGCTTACAACCGAGCCACATCGGTTTACCTGGTCGACCGGGTTGTTCCTATGTTGCCGGAAAAGCTGTCTAATGGAGTTTGCTCTTTAAGACCAAATGAAGATAAACTTTGCTTTTCAGCTGTTTTTAAAATCACTGAAGATGCAGAGGTTGTTGGAGAATGGTTCGGCAGAACAGTAATACACTCAGACAAACGATTTACCTATGAAGAAGCGCAGGATATCATTGAAACTGGTGATGGAGAGCTCAAGGAAGAAGTGCTTCTACTGGATAAGCTGGCCAAGAAACTCCGGAACAAACGATTCAAAGACGGCTCATTATCCTTTGACCGGATTGAAGTAAAATTTGAAATAGATGATGATGGGAAACCACTTTCAGTCTTCTTTAAAGAATCGAAAGACAGTAATCAGCTTATTGAAGAATTCATGTTGTTGGCCAACAAAAAAGTTGCTGAATTTGTGGGCAACGTAAAGGGAAGCAAAGTGGCAAAAACCTTTGTTTATCGCATTCACGATAAGCCCGACCCCGAAAAGCTGGATAACTTTAACCACTTCATCAAACGATTTGGATATGGCATTCAAACAACAACTCCCAAAACCATTTCAAATTCGCTGAATGCCTTAATGAATAATGTAAAAGGAAAAAACGAACAGAATGTAATTGAAACCCTTGCCATTCGGTCCATGGCAAAGGCGGCCTATTCAACCCGAAATATCGGTCACTATGGTTTGGGATTTGAGTATTACAGTCACTTTACATCACCTATCCGCCGTTATCCAGATGTAATGGTACATCGTTTATTGGAACGCTATCTGGATGGAGGACGCTCTGCTAATGCTCAAAAATATGAGGATTATTGCAAACATTCATCCGAAATGGAAAACCGGGCAGCCAATGCTGAACGTTCATCCATTAAATACAAACAGGTTGAATTTATGAAAGATCACATTGGCGAAGTATTTCCCGGAGTAATTTCAGGTGTTACCGATTGGGGAATCTATGTTGAACTTGAAAACAAATGTGAGGGAATGGTTCCTATGCGAGAATTAGATGATGACTTTTACACCTTTGATGAGAAGAATTATTGTTTGGTTGGAAAACATAGCTCAAAAACTTACCAACTCGGAGAAGAAGTTAAAGTCGAAATTTATCGTGCAAATTTAGAAAAGAAACAACTTGATTTTAAGCTTATTGAAGGATAGAATTTTAGACCTTTTTATATTTTGAAGAATAAATTCGAAAAATAAAGTATATTTGCTCTTCTCTTAAAAAACTTCGAATATGGTAATGAATCAAAATAATGGGGGAAATAAAAAAGATGCCAATCGTGAAAATATTCTGAAAATTGCCCAGGATATTTTTAGTAAGTATGGCTATAAAAAAACAACACTTGATGACATTGCCAATGCTGTAAGAAAAGGTAAAAGTTCTCTCTATTATTACTTTAACAGCAAAGAAGATCTTTTTCAGGCAGTTGTAAGCAAAGAGGTTGATATACTCAAGCGTGAACTTGAAACTGTGGTAATGAGAAATACTGATCCGGTAGAAAAATTACGCGAATACATTCTGACAAAACTTACTTCTTTCCGGGGATTGGCAAACTTCTACCATGCACTGGAAAATGATGTGACAGCCATCGAGTTTATTGAAAATATAAAAAATAAATATCAGCAAGATGAAATTCGCATGATCAAGCGAATACTGATTGAAGGAGTGCGTAAAAATATTTTTGAAGTTTACGATTTTACACTGGCGGCTATTGGTATCACAACAGCAATAAAAGGTCTGGAGATGCCGCTTACGGCAGGAAACTATGGAACCATCAACCTGGAAAAAGGTGTGGACAATATCCTAAAAATCCTGTGCTACGGAATTATGAAACGATCTTAAAAACCAAACATTCAGATATAAAAAAGACGGAAATGAATAAACATCTCCGTCTTTCTTTTTTTAATTGAATTATTTCTTAAAAAACTGCTTCTACAATTTTACGGGTATTATCTGAAACACCATAAGTGTAAATGTGCAAACTTGGCACATTATGAGCCACTAAATCTTTTGCCTGTTGAATAGCCCATTCTTTTCCAACGATTTTTGCATCGTCGTTATTTTTGCATTTTGCCAGCTCAGTCGCTAAATCCTGAGGCAAATCAATCGCAAAAATCTTAGGTAAAACAGTCAGCTGATTCTTCAGATTGATGGGCTTAATTCCCGGAATAATAGGAACATTAATTCCGACAGCACGACATTTATCCACAAAATCATAATACACCTGATTATCGAAAAACATCTGTGTTACGATGTAATCTGCACCTGCGTCTACCTTTTGTTTTAAATAACCCAAATCGGTTTCAAAGTTTGGTGCTTCAAAATGCTTTTCAGGATAACCAGCTACTCCAATACAAAAATCCAGTGGAGAATTGTTTTTTAAATCAGGCTCCAGATATTTTCCTTCCCTCAAATTAACAATCTGCTCCACCAATTCGTTGGCATTTCCATGTCCGTCTGCATTTGGACGAAATACATGATCTGTCTTTAAACCATCACCACGCAAAGCAAGTACATTCTCAATACCCATGAAATTAAGATCCATCAACACATGCTCAGTTTCGCTTTTTGAGAAACCGCCACACAAAATATGAGGAACAACAGGAATTCCATATTTATGCTGAATGGCAGCAGCAATAGCAACTGTTCCGGGACGTTTACGAACTACCCGTTTTTCAATGCTTCCATCAGACTTTTCCTTAAAAACCATCTCATCACGATGAGTGGTAATATTGATGTATTTCGGATCAAAATCTACCAAATTATCAATGGTTCTGTAAATATTTCCTGCATCATTCCCTTTTAAAGGAGGAAGTATCTCAAAGGAAAAAACAGTTTTTTCACTCTTATTAATAATGTCTATAACTTTCATTTCAGCTATCTATTTAAACAGATTCTCAATTTTTTCGCCAGCCTTATTGGCCTCACGTTCAATTTGTTTTTCCACTGAATTGTTAAAGTGAAAAACCATATCAAGTGCAAACATAACTACCATTCCTAAAATAAACGCAATAATTACCTTCTTCATTGAATTATTTATTATCAATTAATTTCAATTTCCTGTGTATTTACTAAACACCTTTATAATTTAAGTTGACAGGAAGAAATTGTTCCACCAAATCAACTGAAGCACCCTTACGGTTTGCGTAATCTTCAACCTGATCTTTACTGATTTTCTCCAATCCAAAATATCTTGATTCAGGATGAGAAAAATACTGACCACAAACCGAAGCTGTTGGGTACATCGCATAATGTTCGGTCAGGGAAATTCCAATCTTTTCAACTCTTAATAAATTGAATAGATTTTCCTTCTCATGATGCTCCGGACAAGCCGGATACCCCATTGCAGGGCGAATTCCCTGGTATTTTGATTTCAGGATATCATTCCATTCCAGATTTTCATCAGCGGCATAGCCCCAATATTCCTTGCGTACCTTTTCATGCAGAAGTTCAGCAAATGCCTCTGCCAAACGATCTGCCAAAGCTTCCAACATAATGGCTTTGTAGTCGTCATGGTCAGCCTTGTACTGCTCCAGCCATTTCTCAATTCCAATGCCCGAAGTTACAGCAAATGCACCACAGTAATCTTCTTTCTTCGTCTCTACAGGAGCTACAAAATCTGACAGGCAGAAATTGTACAAACCTTCTTTTTTAGCCTCCTGCTGACGCAAATGATAAAAGCGGCCTTTTTCAGTTTGTCGACTTTCATCCTCAAACAAAACAATATCATCTCCTTCTGAATTTGCCGGCCAAATACCATAAATACCATTTGCCTGCAACATTTTATTTTCGATGATTTCATCCAGCATTACCTGTGCATCTTCATATAATTTACGAGCCTGTTCACCTTGCTTTTCGTCGTTTAGAATTTCGGGGAAACGCCCTTTCAATTCCCAAACAAAAAAGAAAAAGTTCCAGTCAATGTATTTTCTCAGTTCTTCAATTGGGAAGTCAATCAGTTCATGAATACCTGTTTGCTTGGGCTTATAGGTAGCGCTGTTATCCCAATCAATTTTAAATTTATTGGCACGTGCTTCGTTTAAAGCAAGATATTTCTTTTCTTTTTTCTGCCCGTGAAACTCCCGAATCTGAGCATACTCATCTTTTACAGATTGAATGTAATCTTCGTTTTTTGCCAGCAAATTGACAACAACATTCACAGTACGACTGGCATCTTTTACATATACAACAGGCTGCGAATATTGAGGTGCAATTTTTACTGCTGTATGGATTTTTGAAGTTGTTGCTCCACCAATCAACAGAGGTAAATTCAAACCTTGCTTTTCCATCTCGGCAGCAACATTCACCATAATCTCCAGTGAAGGTGTAATTAAACCGCTAAGACCAATCATGTCAACCTTTTCCTTGATGGCTGTTTCTAATATCTTTTCTGTTGGAACCATCACTCCAAGGTCAATCACATCGTAATTATTACAGCCAAGCACAACACCCACAATATTTTTACCAATATCATGCACATCGCCCTTAACCGTTGCCATCAACACTTTCTTTTGCTGCGACTGCTGATCTTTATATTTTTCTTTATCGGCTTCAACATAAGGGAGTAAAAAAGCCACTGCTTTCTTCATTACACGAGCTGATTTGATCACTTGCGGAAGGAACATTTTCCCAGAGCCAAATAGGTCTCCTACAACGTTCATCCCGTCCATCAGCGGCCCTTCAATAATGTTTAATGTAGGCTCATATTTTGTAACAGCCTCCGCCAAATCTTCATCCACATAATCAGGAATTCCCTTTACCAAAGCATGCTCCAGTCGTTTTTCCAACGGAAGGGAACGCCATTCATCTTTTTGTACGACTTTGCCAGTATCAGCTTTTAAATCCTGTGCAAAATCCAGCAACCGCTCGGTTGCATCCGGACGTTTATTTAACACCAAATCTTCAATATACTGAAGGAGGTCTTTAGGTATTTCATCGTAAATCTGTAACATTCCCGGATTTACAATTCCCATATCAAGCCCAGCTTTAATTGCATGGAAAAGGAATACTGAATGAATTGCCTCACGCACGACATTATTTCCACGGAAAGAGAACGATACATTACTGACACCTCCACTGGTTTTTGCATGTGGAAGATTTGTTTTAATCCAGCGAATAGATTCGATAAAATCGACAGCATAATTGTTATGCTCTTCCATTCCAGTACCAATGGTCAGAATATTTGGGTCGAAAATGATGTCCTCTGCAGGAAAACCTATCTTTTCAGTTAGTAACTTATAAGCTCTTCCACAAATTTCTATACGACGTTCCAAGCTATCTGCCTGACCTTTTTCATCGAAAGCCATAACAACAGCTGCTGCTCCATAACGTTTTATTTTTGCAGCATATTTCAAGAATTGCTCTTCCCCTTCTTTTAAGCTGATGGAATTCACAATTGCTTTCCCCTGCAAACACTTTAAGCCAGCTTCAATTACTTCCCATTTGGATGAATCGACCATAATCGGAAGTTTGGCAATATCCGGCTCTGCCATCAGCAAATTCAGGAATGTCACCATTTCCTTTTTGGCATCAAGCATAGCATCATCCAGGTTTACATCAATTACCTGTGCCCCGTTTTCAACCTGTTGGCGGGCAACAGCCAATGCTTCTTCATATTTTTCTTCACGGATTAAGCGTGCAAACCTTCGGGATCCTGACACATTACAACGTTCACCAATATTCACAAAGTTGGTTTGAGCCGTAATTGTAACTGGTTCAAGACCACTAAAACGTGTCAGCTCATCATTTTTAGCCTTCACATGGGGCTGGGCCGCAGCTGCAATTCCTGCAAAACGGCGTATATGATCGGGCGTTGTTCCACAACAACCGCCCAAAATATTTACGTAATGATTATCCAAAAATTCTTTCACCTGAGAAGCCATCTCCTCAGGAGTTTCATCATACTCACCAAACTGGTTTGGAAGTCCGGCATTTGGATAAGCACTGATGTAGAAAGGTGCTTTTACCGACAATTCTTTCAAGTAAGGCCCCATATCTTTGGCTCCCAACGAACAGTTTAAACCAATACTTAATAAATCGATATGGCGAACCGAGTTCAGGAAAGCCTCAACAGTTTGACCGGATAAAGTACGCCCACTGGCGTCGGTAATTGTCCCCGAAACCATTACAGGCAAACGCATACTTCTCTCTTCCAGAGCTTCCTCAATGGCAAAAAGGGCAGCTTTTGCATTTAATGTATCAAATATAGTTTCCACCAAAAACAAATCGATGCCACCATCCAGCAAAGCATCTACCTGTTCGCGGTAAGCTGCTTTTACCTTATCAAAAGTAGTCGCACGATAACCCGGATCATTCACATCGGGTGATAACGACAATGTTTTATTTAAAGGTCCCATTGCACCCGCTACAAAACGAGGTCTTGACGGATCTTTTCGTTCAAATTCATCGGCAACATCACGTGCGATTTCAGCCGATGCTTTGTTAATAGCATACACCCATTTTTCAGTATGGTAATCGGCTTGTGAAATGCTGGTTGCATTGAAAGTATTTGTTTCAATAATATCCGAACCTGCATCTAAAAATTCAGCATGAATGTCGCGAATTACATCCGGGCGAGTCAATGATAACAGATCATTATTTCCCAACAACTCATTATCCAGCCCGGAAAGTTCTTCATTTCTGAAATCCTTCTCGGTAAGCCCGCGCTTCTGAATCATTGTTCCCATTGCACCGTCCAGCACCAACACCCTGCTCTTCAGTTCTTCACGTATGTCTTTCTTTATTGTCATCAAACTATTTTTTAGTGATCGGATGACTTAAAGTCATCCGATCACTCTCTTGTTTCAACCAATTAATTTCATCTCAAACTCGCCCCGAATGCCAATCTGATCTTCGCAAATCAGAACGGCGGCTATTATTTCAGGAACTATTTCGGTACGTTTTAAAACCTTCTCCACATCTCCAGGTTTTTTTACCAAATTGCCTAATCCTGTAGCGAACGCATCAGCCAAAGCTGTGTTTTTACTGGCAATCATTACCGCATCAGCTTTCCCAAAACTCATGGATGGCCCGACAGTCCCGGCAGAAGTACAAACTCCCAGTGGTGTTTGTTCAGCGCTTATCTCCAGTCCTACCATTCCAGACAGTGGTGATTCTCCTGCAAAGATACTCATAATCAAAGGATTTTGAAGTTTCAGAAAGATGTCACCACCATTTTCAATTACCAGTTCGTTTATCGAAAATTGTTCCAATAAATGCTGACCGATTAATTCGCTGAACATCCCTGCCACGGCAGCCATTGGTCCAACTTCAGCTCGTTCTGAAGCTTCAGCCATCTTTTTTGCAAAAACGGGAGCTACATCCTGAACCGGACAAGGCTTTAAGCTTTTCTTATAGTAAGTGTCTTCCGTCAGATAATTTTCGAGTTCATCACGAATGATTTTCAATCGTTCCAAAGCCACTTCAGCCATTTCTTCTTTAAAAGAAGTATGATCAATACCTACCCACAGATCGGAATCCTTGTAAGTAATCACAAAAGAATTGAAACGTTCTTTTGAAAAACTGTTACGATATGTACGTGGTTCGAAAATCATCGTATCTTAAATCATTACTTTCAATTTCTTTGACACAGAGCCGAAACCCCGTCTGACCATTCAGGGCAGGAAGTTCAGGATGACGGAATCAAAGTAAATTATTCTCTAAAATCAATATCAAATAAATTCAAAGGACAGGCAGGAACACACAACTCACAAACTATACATTTGTTTGGGTTGAAGGTCAGTTCCCAATTTTCATCCATTGTTAGTGCACCACTGAAACAAACAGCTGTACAATTTCCACAATTTATACAGCGGGATTCATTCCAGTGAATCTTCTTTTTCAGAGGCTCGCAGCTTACCTGGTTTTCTTCCAGCCAGGCAATCCCCTTTTTAAGGTTATCTGCCGTACCTTCCATTTCAAGCACGAGGCTTCCGGTTTTTCCCGGACGAACTTCAGCCTTTAAAATATTGATGCGTATATCGTAATCCTTTACCAAATGATAACTTAGTGGTTTATCTCCGCTCTGTGTGGGAAATCTTAAAATAAATCTTCTTTTCCTCATGATTCACCTCCAACTTCTTTTAATCCTTTTAATGAAGTGTTTTTCGGAAACTGCATTACTGGCTTTGAAACTTCAAATTCGCCATTTTGAATTTTTTCCTTCAGCAAATTGGCAATTTTACGTGCTTTCGCTAAACTGGCAACCGGAGCCGTACGAATCTTCTTCCCATTAACCTTTATTGACCCGGAACGAAGTTCTTCATAGGTAACACGTCCTAAGGCAGGTTGTCCTACTGTTCCATAATCCAACACCGTTGTTTCAATTTGGTCATTTCGGATTGAAACCCGTTTTGCGATGTCTTCATCTAAAACAGGAATTGGAATTCCAATACCGACAAAAAGACTCACCCCATATTTTTCATAGTAAGCAGCCTGCAAAAATTCGGAACTCATATTCTTCAAATCCCCAATAACAGCCAGTGTTGCCGCATTACTAGCAGGCACTCCATATTCATTTTTGGGTTTGCTTGTATTATACTGAGTTCCGGGCCAAACCACATATCCTTCCGTTCCACCCAGAAAAATACGAGTTCCCAGCCCAATTGTTCTTAATTCGGGATCATTTAAAAGCGGACTCAACTCCCCCGATGTAGAATAAGTCGCATTCTTCAAATTTGGAAGTAACGACCCCATATAGGTATACTTAATGCTATCGGTTGTATTTACGGCAACATTGTAATTTTGGTAAGCATTACGAGGATTAAAAAGAGTCATTTCATTTACCGTATCCTTGCTAATCTTCGTTTTAATATACTTCCGCGGATAGCAATCGGTCCCTTTACCCCAGGCTTCCAAATCCACTTCTTTACCTTCAATTAAATCCTGAATGACATGCGCTCCACCATACTTTGGATTTTCAGGATCACAGGCAGTTGCTCCAACATAAGTATCAACAGCAGCTAAACCTTCATAAACAGGAACACCATTCAAACGGATTTTTTCCATTCGGATTGGCGGATCTGCATGCCCAAAATTGATAATTGCTCCACTGGAACACATCGCTCCAAAAGTAGCAGTCGTCACTACATCAACTTTTTCAACTATCTCAGCCGGAGACATTTCTTTTGCCATGGCCGAAATTTCTTCAGCGGTAAGAACTACTGCCTTTCCACTTTTAATTTTTTCATTTATCTCTTCGTATGTTTTTTTGATGCCCATAATTTTTCAATTAAATCTTTGAAGAAAAGACTTGTAAATAATCGATTTTTAAAGTCGAAAATGATTTTCGATGATAAGAAAGTTTACTGCGCCAGCTAGCGCATACAACTGTTTGAGAAGTGCATCTGACTTAGGCGAAAGAGAAGTAAGTTGCTTTTTTCCAATTTGTTCATGTTTTTCGATTTCAATTATAATTCCGTTCCCGGCCGGGTTTTGGCACCGTTTCAGAAAAACTGATGGTTGCCAGAGTTTCGCAGAGCCCGATCTCTCCACTCTTCACTATAATCAAAAGTTCCCTTTTAACAGGGAGAATTTGATAAGTCCGTGCAAATGTAATGTCAAAACTGATAATTATCAAATAATTGAAGAGGATATTGGATGTGAGGATTTTCAATAGTCATACTATTGTTAGTTGCAAACTGACACACCTCAGAAACAACATCCCTGTTTTTTTAGCTACTTTTATACCCATGATTTCAGAAATCAGCATACATGATTTTTATAGTCAGGATGTAAGGCTGCCCCTGATTGATGTGCGTTCGCCCGGGGAGCATGAAAAAGGACATATTCCGGGTGCTACCAATGTACCTTTGTTTACAAATGATGAACGAGCTCAGGTAGGTACTGTTTACGTTCAGGAATCTCGTGAAAAAGCAATTGAGTTGGGCTATAAATTTGTCAACCCTAAGCTCGACTGGTTTATTTCTGAAAGTCAGAAAGTTGCCAAAGACTTAAAAATTGTTGTGCATTGCTGGCGTGGTGGAATGCGTAGCCGTTCTTTTGCAGAACATCTCCATGACAATGGATTTAAAGAAGTTTACGTGATCACTGGCGGATATAAAGCTTTCCGAAATTATGTACTCGATTTTTTTAAGCAATCATTTCATTTACGCATTCTGGGAGGCTATACCGGAAGTGGGAAAACCCACGTATTGAAACACATTCAACAATTGGGACAACAAGCAGTTGACCTGGAGGGCATTGCTCACCACAAAGGGTCAGCTTTTGGAGCCATTGGAGAACAGGAGCAACCCACGGTAGAACAATTTGAAAATAATCTGTTTGAAGAATTCAGAAAACTTGATTTAGAAAAACCGATTTGGTTGGAAGACGAAAGTCACAATATAGGGCGTGCAAAAATCCCAATTACACTATACCGTCAAATGCGAAGTCAGAATGTGTATTTTATAGACTTACCCAAAGAGGTTAGAGCAAAACATCTGGTAAAAGAATATTCAACTTTTGGAAACTCATGCTTGTCTGATGCTATCAATGGTATTTCAAAGCGTCTTGGGGGACAAAATGTAAAACTTGCCCATGAATATCTGGAAACAAATCAATATTTTGAAGTTGCAAAACTAGCTCTACAATACTATGACAAGGCTTATGCACGGGGAGTAGGAACCCGAAATCAGGATCATGTATTTAAAATTCCGCTGAAACAAATGAATCATCATGAAAACGCAAAAATAATTCTCAATTTAGCCAAACAATATGAACGAAATAAAATTAACCCAATATAGTCATGGCGCCGGATGTGGCTGTAAAATATCACCTAAAGTATTAAGCTCAATCCTTGAGACAAACCTGGCTCCTTTTAATCATCCCAACCTAATTGTTGGAAATGACAGTCGGGATGATGCCGCAGTTTACGATCTACAGGATGGGACTGCCATAATCAGTACAACCGACTTTTTCATGCCCATTGTTGATGACCCTTTCACTTTTGGGAAAATTGCAGCGGCTAATGCTATTAGTGACGTATTTGCCATGGGAGGGAAACCACTTTTGGCAATTGCCATTTTAGGGTGGCCTTTGGACAAATTAGCTCCTGAAATTGCTCAACAGGTACTGGAAGGTGGGCGGGAAACATGCATGGAAGCAGGGATATCTCTCGCCGGAGGGCACAGCATTGACAGTCCCGAACCTATTTTTGGACTTGCTGTAACCGGACAAGTTGCACTGAAGCATCTTAAAAGAAATGATACAGGAACAGAAGGATGCCAATTAATTCTTACAAAACCATTGGGCGTTGGAATCTTAACTACAGCACAAAAACAAGGAAAATTAAAAGCGGAGCACATCCAGATTGCCCCAAACTCCATGATGAAATTAAACAAAGTCGGTGATGAGCTGGCAAAAATTGAAGGAATGCAAGCGATGACTGATGTTACCGGATTTGGTCTTCTGGGACATTTAACAGAACTCTGCGAAGGAAGTAATCTATCTGCTGAAATTGAAATTGAAAAAATACCTCGCTTCCCTGAAGTTAAAGAATATATGGCTCAAAAATGTTTTCCGGGTGGAACTTTCCGTAATTGGGATAGCTATGGGAAAGGCGTAAAACTAAAATCAGACGATGACAAGCTACTCCTTTGCGACCCTCAAACCAGTGGTGGTTTATTGCTTGCAGTAGAAAAGGGTTCAGTAGAAGAAGTACAGGAAATTCTAAGAAGAAATGAATTGGAATCTGAAGTCTTTGGCAAATTGACAATACAAAATGAGCATTTGATTACAGTGTTTTAAGACAGAACAATCCCCTCTTTCTTATAGTATGTTGTGAGGGGCATTCTTCTTGATTTTAATCAAAACATCTTCTTTCATTATTCTTTCTTCTTCAAGATCATAATCATTCTGTAAACCCACCCAAAATTTTGCTGTTGTCCCCAAATAGGAGGCTAATCTCAATGCTGTATCGCAATAATCCTTCTTCTCCCTTAATAATTTGAGAAATACGGGTTTGTGGAATATCTGTATCTTTTGAAAAAATGTCACATAAATTTATAATTCACGTTGACCTACAATTAGATATCTTTCTAAGATTGAAAATTCAGATTTGCTTTATCCTAATTGGATAATTTCAGGCTCAATGATTACTTGAAGCTTATGTCCTTCCAGACGGGACCTGATTTTTGTCTCTTAAGAAACATCACTCACAGGAGATAGCTTATACCCATATAAAGATGCCTGTTTTTCAATATATTGAATTCTATTTTTATTGTAAGTTTTAAAATATGATTCAGCTGTTAATGGGTTAAATTCTTTTCTATTTTTCACCATCTCATAAAATATTATAGCAAGTTTTCGTGCAGTTGCTTTTGTCGCAATTTGTGGGCCGTTTTTAGCTTTCATGCGTCTGTAGTACTGACCAAGCCAATGGTCGCTCCGCTGTAATGCAAATGCTGCCATTAGAAAAGACTGTCCAGCTTTGTTCTTCTTTTTACTCCTCTTAGGTTTTAACAGCTTACCCCCAGAAATGCGGTTATTAGGTGCCAAATTAAGCCATGAGGTAAAATGCTTTTTTGTTTTCCACCGGCTCATATTGATACCAGTCTCTGAGATTATTTCGATGGCTGTTAGCTCACTAATACCAAAAATTTTTGTTATATCTATCCCAAGAATATTATATAAATATTGAGATCCATTAAAGTTGAGTCGGTTCTTACTGTATACCTTGCGCTTCAATTTGGTTGCATTGTCGCTTTTTTTGCTTTCATTTTCAATCCTTTGCAAAGTCTTCTCTATTTGAATATCACAATCTAAGATCTTACCCTTGAAAATAAGATATAATTCGTAGGCTTGTCTTAGTTCAAATAGATGTTCTTCTCTCCAGATACCTTTTAATGATTTTATTAAATCTTCTCTAGACGCTTTTACTTTAGGGTCTACATGAACGATCAATTTTTCAGGGTCACGTTCTCCTTTGAGTATTGCATTTATTATTGCCTGTCCTGATTTACCACAAATATCAGCAAGGACATTGTGTAATTTGATATTCATTTGTTCAAAAGCTTTCTGCATATGCAGTATTTGCTGAGAATAACTTTCAGTCAATGACTTTCGGTGCCTTAAATATGTTCTCAATTGCCTTGTAATATTGTCTGGCTGAAAACTAGCATTTAGCAGTCCAAAAGAATGCAGTTCCTGTATCCATTGGCAATCAAGTACATCCGACTTTCGTCCACTTACATTCTTTATGTGGCGGGCATTGACCAGAAAAACTTCAATGTCATATTCCTCAAGAATAAGGAAAAGCTGAATCCAATATATACCTGTAGACTCCATCGCAACGGTGGTAATTTTACACTTGAGTAACCATTTTGCCAAATCATGAATATCATCAGTAAAACTACCAAATGAACGAACAGGTTGCTCGCACCTGTCAGCCGGGACAGCGACATAATGAACCTCACTAGCGACATCAATCCCTGCTGCATCAGGATTTAATAACTTTAATGTTCTCTTTTCCATTACTTTAATTTTTGTTAAAGCTCTTTGCCCAGCCATTAGGATAAAATTACTCTCTTAAGCGGGATCACATAGTGTCACCAATGATATAGTCAAAAACAGCTGGAACCAGACTTGACAACGGGCAATTGCGCACCAGACAAAAATCGGGTCTTTGCTGCAAAGAACTACTGAGGCTTGCTTACGAAAACTGTTTCTTTGGGATATAGCATTTTTTAATGTGAAAACTTGAAACAAAAACCAGGAAAAAAATTCAAGGCTTATTTTTATCTGCACCCTTCTTCTTCACAAAACCTAAGTTCAATGGAGTGATTTCCTCGCAAACTCGGAACTTCTCCATTTCTCTAAGGTTTTGTTTTGAATCAAGCTTAGATAAAAAGTAGGCCAACTCCTCATAGAATCAAGCAAATGACTTTTATTCCTCCGTTCTTCGTTAGAAACTTTTACAAGAAAACATCAATCGAAAAATATATAATAGTCCTACAGCTTGCTCTTTGAGTTCCGCCTAAGAAAAAAAGCGTTAAGAAAGTCAATGGAGTAAAGCGTATAAAATAAAAATCTGTTCGAGGAGGAACGACGAGTTATTTTTATTTAGCGAAACGCAATTGATTTTTAGCTTTTTATCTTCAGCGGCAGTTTTTTTTGATTCCTTTTTTCAACTGAAGGAAAAAAGGAATTGGGGTTTGGGGTAAAACCCCAATTCTAGCAGTATCCTATTTTTACAAAATCCACCAGAATTATAAACTGGTCTCAAAACACAAAGTGATTTAAAAAACTTAACTTGAAGTGTGATTTTTGATGCCCTCCTGCGAATAATAGGTTGAAAGCAAATCAAAATAAAGAAATGACGAACTTAAAAGACAAAGCATATTTCTCTGAAATCATGGAAGCAAACAAAAGGATCATCCTCAAGGTTGCTTATGCTTACTGTCCGTGGCCGGAGGAAAGGGATGATCTAGTACAGGAAATTTTGATTCAGCTCTGGAACTCGCGGGAGAAATACAATAAGCAGTTTAAGCTGTCAACCTGGATATACAGAGTCGCACTGAATGTTTCCATTTCCTTTTACAGAAAGCAAATTTTGCGGGATAACAAAACAAGTATAATTAACGAGAATCTTCCAGATGAAACAGAATCAGCGAATCCCAAAATTCAAATGCTTCACCAGTTTATAAACCAATTAAAAGAACTGGATAAAGCAATTATGCTACTCTACCTGGAGGACAAAAGCCACAGAGAGATTTCGGAAATCATGGGTATTTCAGAATCCAATGTGGGTACAAAAATCAACCGAATTAAAAAGAAATTAAAGCAGCAATTTGAAAACAATAAAGACACAGAATCATGAAAGAAAACGAAATCAAAGAACTTTGGAAAAACGATGAAACATGGGGGAAAATCAACTTTCAGGAATCATTGGAAATGAAACAATTTAAAAGCAAAAAAGCACTTCGAGGCCTAATCACACGGAGAATCATTGAATCTGTAATTTTCATCCTACTTTTTACCTGGCTTACAGAATTTGCTATTAGCAATGCAGGTACAGGAGGCTACTACCTGATTTCAGGAATTGTTTTAAGCATCTTTTGCCTGGTTGGGTTTATCGGAAGCATCCGCCAAATAGCAGCTATCATCAAACTGGACTACCTCGGATCAGTTACAGAAGTTCAGCAAAAACTGGAAAGACTAAAAGCTTACAATTTACAAGTAATAAGGCTACTTATGCTCTCGCTACCCTTCTATTTTGCGTATATCGTCATTGGATTTAAAGCCATTTTCAATGTTGACATCGTTACAAACGGCAGCAATGCCTGGCTAATCTCTAATTTGGTGATCACCCTGTTGTTTATCCCACTGGCGATTTGGATTTACAAGCAGCTGAATCTAAGTTCAAAGAAGAACTGGGTAAAACAAATCATTTTTGACAATGGAGGAAAACAAATAAGAACAGCTGCTGAATTCTTTTCAGAAATAAAAGAATTTAAAAATGAAGGTTGATTCAGATTTCCTTTTTGAAGAAGCCCTGTGTTACCCAAAACCGAAAGCGAATAAGCATACTTGCAACAGCAGGTTTATAAATCAAAAAATAACTGATCGCTAATCCAAAAGTTGCAATCCATTTCAACGCTTCTTTTACGGCTGCAACAATCAGAAATTTTCCCCCTTGAACTTCGGCATGCTGTCGCTGACTTACACCAGTCCCGATAGCCTGCCGTTTTATAAATTCAGGATAGGTTCTTTCAATGGGAACCAAATGATATACCACCGTTGACGGCACGTACCACATCACTTCACCATGATCTTTTAGTCGATAAAAAAGTTCCTTCTCTTCATTTCCATACAATTGTCGGCCAACTCTTCCCAGTGAAGTATTAAAACCTTCGTACTTTTCAAAAAGATTTCTTCGAAACGACATGTTCGACCCCCGGAAATAATCATTCCTAAAAATCATTTCCTCATCACCCTTGTTAAAATAGCCTAACAACGGAGCTAAATACGGATTGTACCAGGCTGGTTTTTTCTCCATATACTGAAGAAGAATTTTTCCTCCCATTGCATTTACATCCGGGTGTTTATCGAAAAAAGCCAGTGTTGTTTCGAAAAAGTCAGGAGCCAAAACCGCATCATCATCTAAAAATGTAACAATCTCCCCTTTCGACTCAGCAATCCCCCTGTTTCTTCCAAAGGAAAGGCCCTGATTTGTTTCTATGCAATAAGTAACTGCAATCTCCGGATGATCAGCGATGAATTTCGAACAAAGCTCTTCCGTATTATCCGTGCAATTGTTGTTTACAATTACAACTTCATACAAATCATGTTCTAGTGTTTGCGAAAGCACCGATTGAAAGAGTCCATCCAGAAAATGTGCACGATTATAGGTCGATATGATTGCTGAGATTTTAATCATCCTTTTTCATTCATTGAAGCCATGAAGATAAATATTCAAATACAAATCCAATTGAAATTCTTTTTGTTTTGGTTAATCACCACCGGGAAGATCAACAACAAGCCTTGATTTTCCCTTTCGTTTCTTAATCATCTCGTTGTTTTCATCAATAATGATAGCAACTAAATTGGCAAACGGACGATATTTTTTAGTATTCACCTCCTCCATCGCCCGCAAATAAACTACCAGTTTCCCGTTAATCAGAGTCATTAGCTCTCTTTTTATTTCTGTTTCTCTCACAACAACCTTCCTGCTATCATGTTCAATACGAGCATTCTCAAACTCATCCTGGGCAAGCTTTACCATTCCAATTAACTCAGCACATCCGGAAAGCAAAGCTATGGATTGATTCAAAACCGGATTATTCAGATCTTCGAGCATGGACCGGATATAACTTGACTCAGTAGAGTAACTCTCCTGAATAAGCGACATACCGTAATGATCAAATACAGCAAGAACCTTATCCGCAGCTGCCTTTATCGTCGCATTTGGATGATGAGAATTTCCCAGCAGCAAATAATGTAAGGAACGTAACCGATCATCTCTCTGTTTGTCTTTTTCCTGCAAATCCGACTTCACCTTACCCCGCCCAATAGCAGATGTAAGTTTGGCATGACTGGTTTCAATTAAACCCATTATGTCTGACAGATAGCTGTCTTCCTGCAAATCCGACTGTTTATATCCCAGCATAATGCGACTGCCCACATCATTGATTTCTGCATTGCGACTATTGTAGTATAACTTTTTAATCATGATAAACTTTCAAGATGACCATTCATTAAACTGACATTACCTGTCCTGTTTAAATCTTATGAATCGAATTAAAATCAATTTAACACCCTTTGCAATTTACAACATTTTAACGTTTGTTAATAAGTCTATTTGAAATGTTTCTACTTATTATCAAATAATAATAAGCTAAACAATACTCAAAGCATATATTAGCATTTACTATAATTGACAAAAACATTTCAATATTAATAATATTATTTGCTATCATAATTAAACATGCTTCACAAGCTAATTAGCATTTGCTAATACTACAATAAAAACACAAGCCTTCCATTAGCAAATAGATATACTATTATTGGGGAAGTACGCTAAATTGAATATTCGTTCTATTCGAATAAAAAAGGACATGGGAGAAGCTATCGTTGCTGGATTCTGACAGTAAAACTTACTCTTCCGAATTTAGAAGCTCGACTTTGTCTTTTCGTTGGGGAATAAAAGAACCAGAATAACTCCAACGATTGCTATTACACCGGTAAAAACAAAAGCAAGATTCTGAGAATAATTCCAGATTGTTCCTGTAACTGCTGCACCTAAAAAAGACCCCATATATTGAAGACTGACAATAAATCCGTTAGCTCTTCCTCTTTGATTATTATCAAGGTCTTTGTTTGCCAACATCGGAACAATCGTTGAAATTGCAAAAGCCCCGGTAAGCAAAAGAATAGTACCTGAAACAATTGATGCAACCGTTGCCATACGCATAAATAAGAAACCAAGTCCTTCTGCAAAAAACAACATTAAAACAAGCACACGAGCCTTTCCTTTGGAAGCAATTTTTGAGAATAGCTTTAAGAAAACAATTGCAATTAATATGGCTGGCGATAATATAATCCACATTTGATTTGTCCCCATTGTTTTATCAAGCAACATTGGGAGCATATAAAAGAAAGCCATCATCAACAAGTTGTTTATACTAAGAATCAAGCCCATTTTTACATTTTTCCGGTTAAACACTGAAGCTGATATAGACTGCTTTGCACTATTTTGTATTCGTATTTCCGGGTCAACCTGGCGGGTGAAAAAAAGAACTATTAAACCACACAAAAAAATCAAGGCGGCAGAAAAAACAAACATCTCACTTACACTCAAAAAGATGTGCAATAAAGGTCCAATCATGTATGACAACATGGTGAATGTTGCCAATACTGCACCTAAACGAGTCAGCTGTTTATCCCGCTCCTTATCTTGAGAAGCAGATGATATCCAGGAATACCCAACAGTAACAATAGCCCCGCTTCCCTGCAATGCCCGGGCAAAAATCAGCCAATAAATATTTTTAGCATAAGCTGCCGTTAAAAGACCAATGACCAACATAAGTAATCCGGATAGCATCATTTTTTTGTATCCAATCCGATCACTTAATATTCCAAAAGGAATTTGTAATACGGCCTGTGTTAAACCAAAAATTCCTAATGCAAGACCCGTTAACCAGGGAGCTCCTCCCTCCAGATTTAGTGCATAAACCGATAAGAATGGGATTATTATCAACATCGAAAATAATCTCAGTCCTAACGTTACAGAAATAATATCTGTCAAATGTCGGGTTGGTTTATCCATACTCAGACTTATCATGGAATGATTAGTTTTTGGGAAGTCTTGCAAAATTAGAAAACATCAGATATCCACTAAAGCTTTTCAACAAAAACTTACTTTTTTAGGATAAAATATAAAGGCAACGACTATTTATAAGCAACTCTGGGAAATAACATGAATGTAATCAGATGCAAAAATGCAGTCCCGACAAAGTAAATAATATATTAAATCTATCCCTCTGTGATAAAAGCATCCATGTATATCTCATAAATTTGCAAAAACAACTTTTTTATCATGAATCACATTAGATTATCAAAAACATTCCTGTTAATCATTATAACACTAGTCTTAACTAATTTTTCAGCTTATACACAAAACAAACTTTCTCCTATCTGGAAAATTAGTTCCGAAGATCAAAAGTTTGAGAGCATATCAACAATTCGAAGTACAAGCTGGGATGATATTAATCTTTCTCTTTCCTGGGAAAGGCAAGGATACAGCGAAATCGACGGAGATTGCGCAATAACCAATTCCTTTTTTGTAAAAGAGAATGATTCCCCACTTCAGCTTGAGCTTAATTTGCAATGCCTGGTAAAAGCAATCTATATCAATCAGCAACTTTTATCTGATGATCAAATAGGCTTTTCAGAGAGTGATAAGAATACAATTCTCAATATTCCAACCTCTTTGATTAAGAAAAATGAGACAAATCAGATTGTTCTATTAATCTCGAACCTTGCATACACCGGAGGATTAAGCAATAATTTCTGTTCAATCCACACTGAAGGAGATCAGCGCAAGCAACTAGTAAGCTTGTCCTTTCCAACAGATAACCACCTGTACGAGCAAAATACTGACAATTCTTTTTTAGTAAAAACAGATCTTTCTGAAGATGGAACTCTGAAACTGATTGTTAATGACGATTTTCATAAAACATGGATAAAAAAAGAGATTCCTGTAAAAAAAGGGACAAATGAATATACATTCGACTGGACTTCTTATAATCTTCAACCCGGGTTTTACGAGTGTGTTGCAATTGTAGACAACGGTACCTTCCAAAATACTGTTCAATGGTTTACATTACAACCAGAAGATATTGATTGTACAAACACTACTGTTGATGATTTTGACGAATACTGGGGAAAAGCTCTTAACGAATTAAAAGCTGTTGATCCGAACTTCAAAATGCACAAAGTTGATAGTTTGTGTTCGGAAACAAGAGATGGTTACGTTGTAGAAATGCAATCTTTGGGAGATTTAACAATTCGGGGATATTATTTTGTTCCAAAAACAGGCGACAGCCATCCGGTAGTTTTACATCTTCCTCCATACGGATCTGGCTTTGAGTTTTTCCTTGGCAGCTATATGAGTAGAGAAGGCAATACCGCAGAACTTGCATTGTGTGTAAGGGGACATGGTATAAGTGCTGATGTTTTTAATCCCTGGAATGAAATGCCTCTTTGGGCAGTAAATATTTGTAGCAAAGAGAATAATATTTACCGTTCTATTTTCATGGATTGTGTCCGGGGAGTTGACTTCTTGCTAAGCCGTCCGGAAATTGATCATAGCAAAATTGGTGTTGACGGTGGAAGCCAGGGAGGTGGACTAGCTCTGGCAACAGCAGGATTGTGCGGCTCAAATATCGCAGCCTGTGCTTTTTTCGATCCTTTTCTGTGCGACACCAGAGATCAAATCCAGATCAGAACCATGATAAAAAAAGAGTTTAAATCTTTTCTTCAATATCCGGGAAATGATTGTGACGTTAATCAAATTTTAGCAGTACAGGATTATGTCGATTCAAAAGGATTTGCTTCAAAAATAAAATGTCCTGTATATTTTGCGACATCCCTGTTTGACGATGATTGCCCTTCTCATTGTGGATTCTCTGCTTACAATAGTATTACCACTAAGAAAAAATTTGAAATTTTCCCTCACGATAGCCACATGGGACAGTCAGGACAGTTTCTGAATACATTCTACGAAGCTGAAAAAATATTAACAGCAGAATAAGTTTCGTTCATTTCAACAAAAAAAACGCATAAAAAAACCGGCACTAAGGCCGGCTGAAAAACCTAAAAATTGAAAAGATTTGCTATTCCTTATAAAACGGTAATATCAAATAGGTGTATATCGTACATCCTGCACAAAAAGCGAAGGCAAATTCCAGGGTTGCAAAAACAGTAAGAATTCCTGCAATAACGATTGCGGCAGTTGTTAACTGATAAGCAAATAACACAGTAATTAAGGCTGTCATAGCTAATCCCATTCGTGCAGCAAAAACTTTTGGAGCTTTATCAATCATCCGTTGTTGTAACTTGAAAGCTTTGCTTAGCCAATAACTTACACAACTTAATGGGCTAAATCTGGCTTTTGTAAAACCACGAATAAAAAAGTCAACAGCCAGGAAAGCCATTAACATAGGCGACTCAATGACAATAGATGTTATCACCAACACGACCGTTAAAAAGGCGTTAATACGTGTTACATTCTCATTCACCCGTTCGTCCGAAATAGGACAAAATACATTCTTCATCACACTCATCTTTAATCATTAATGTCAACAATAAACAATGGTTCAGGGAAATGGTTTGAACCAAAATCACAATAAATGTTAATGTTTTTTTAGAAGATCCAAGAAGCAAGAACAAAGAACCAGGATTTCTGTCTTGTAACTTGTTTCTTCCTTATCAATAAATAATCAACATCGACCTTACAGCTAAACTGATCACTTGTTTTCCATTATATTAGACAAATAAGGGATCATGTCCTTCTAAAAATTAAAACTTAGAATTATTTTAGAGGTTTAATTAAAGATTGCTGAAAATGGATTTCACAAAGCTTAGTTTAGATACTCCCCTTGAGCTGATAAACGAATTTACTAAAAACAGTTTATTGGAAAGTCTGGGAATAAAATTCACTAAAATTGAAGATGGATTGGTCGAAGGCACCATGAAACTCTCCGTCAAAAATTCACGCCCCGGAGGCATTTTACATGGAGGAGCAAATCTGGCCATGGCCGAAACTGTAGCTGGTTTAGGAAGCATGCTCATCGTAGACCAGAGTAAATACAATGTACTGGGCATGCAGGTTTCTGCCAATCACACCGGTGTTTTAAAAGGAGGAAAAGCAACAGCTGTTGCAAAAATTGTGCATCAGGGAAACCGTACCCATGTTTGGAATGTTGATATAAGCGATGAAGACGGAAAATTAATTTCCTCAGCACGTGTAACCAACATGATTGTGAAAATTAAGAAATGACGAATAAAAAAGATTATAGCCTCTTTATAGAAAAGCTTCTTAGCAGAAATCTTCCATTTGCCGCATGGTCTATGCCCGGAGAAAAGAATCTCGAACTTATTATAGGAGAACAAAAAGACCTGCTTCACCTGGAAGATGCCAAACATCTGAATGGGCAGGAGGGATTTGTTTTTGCACCCTTTCATATCGATGAAAACTCCCCACTGGTATTAATCAAACCAAATGTCTATCTAAAAAATCACGGTGAACTTAAACAGTTTGATCTCAATTCACTGTCTGATCCAGACAATTGGGAAACAAAAACCAATAACTATTTCATCATAGAAAAAGAAGAATACCTCACCGATATTCAGGATGCCATTGATGAAATTAAAAAGACCAAGCTTTCAAAGGTGATTGTTTCGCGCATTATTGAAAAGCCAAGAAACGAGGAAAATCCTGGTGAACTTTTCATGCAGCTTCACAAGCAAACACCCAATGCTTTCGTGTACATGGTCAATCTTCCTGAGTCGGGAATCTGGATGGGCGCTACACCCGAGATTCTTTTAAAATCTCAGGGCAAAACGATGGAAACGGTTTCATTAGCCGGGACTCAGTGCAGACGCGATGATGGAGATTACAGCTGGCACACCAAAGACATTGAAGAGCAGGCTTTTGTATCGCGGTACATGCTTGACGTATTTTATCGGTTTGACATTCATCCTTACACAACCCAAGGGCCGGAGACTTTAGAAAGCGGAAAGGTTGCACACCTCAAAACCAGCTTTAATTTCTCTGCCCGTAAAATTGAAGATCGCCTGGGTGAATTTATCGATGACCTGCATCCGACTCCGGCAGTTTGTGGCTTGCCAAAATCTCGTGCCGATAAGTTTATCACAAAACATGAAAAACACGATCGCCGTTATTACACTGGCTACCTGGGTCCTTATCGTTTAAACGGGTCTGTGAGATTATTTGTAAATTTACGCTGTATGGAAATTACCCAGTCACGCTATTTATTGTACGCCGGCGGAGGTATTACATCCAAATCCGTTCCCGAAGAAGAATGGGAAGAAACAAACAATAAGGCTAAAACACTTTTATCAGCAATCGAAGCTGTTCAAAATACATGATTTCAACGAAGAAACACATTCAACAACTGGCGGCAATTTTGCTAGCCAAAGGAATTGATGATGTCATCATTTCTCCAGGTTCTCGTAATGGCCCGCTAACCCACACGTTTGTTGGGAGCGAAAAGTTCAACTGCCGAAATATTGTTGATGAAAGAAGTGCAGCCTATTTTGCCATGGGTTTGGCTCAAGCCAAACAAAAACCAGTGGCGATTGTGTGCAGCTCGGGAACTGCCACATTAAACTATGCACCTGCCGTTGCTGAAGCTTTTTACATGAACGTTCCCCTGGTTGTTCTCACTGCAGACCGCCCGGATTACTGGATTGATCAGGCAGAAAGCCAGTGCATCCGGCAAACACATATTTACCAGAATTTCACCAAAAAGGAAATCAATCTGCCTTTGGGTGAATCTGAGAAAGAATTGTGGTTTGCAGCCCGTGAGATTAACGAAAGCTTGAACATCGCGATGTCCGGCACACCAAGGCCAATTCACATTAATATTCCTTTGGAAGAACCGCTGCATAATCTGGTTGAGAAAGAACTTCCGTCAATCAAACTAATTGAAAATTCAAACACTCAATCACTTTTAGCTGTTGATGAATTAAATAAGCTATCATCTGTTTTAAATGAATCAGAAAAAGTGTTGGTTCTTGCCGGGCAACAAATGCCAAATCCCGGACTCGAAAACCAGCTTGCCGACTTAAGCTCAAAAAGTGGAGTCGTTGTATTGAAAGAACATCTGGCAAACTTGAATGATCCCCAATTTTGCAGCAGTATCGATACGCTGATGGCTTCCATTTTGGATGATAAGCCTGAAGATTTTCAGCCTGACTTACTAATTAGCTTTGGAGGTCAATTTGTTTCAAAATCGTTGAAGCAGTTTTTGCGCAAAAATAAGCCAAACAATCACTGGCATATCAGTTTATCTGATGAGCATTTCGACACGTATCAATCACTAACAAAAGTTATCTCAGTGGATGCTTTTGACTTCTTCAATCAGCTCTCTGAGAAAGTCGGCTCAAAAGATGATTCGTACCTAAAATGCTGGAAGAGAAAAGAATCTCAGGTAAATCAGATTCGAAATAATTTTATAGATCAGCTTGCATTTTCAGATCTTAAAGTGTTTGATCAGATTCGAAAAGCAATTCCTGAAAACACTAATATTCTTCTGGGGAACAGCACTCCTGTTCGCTATGGATTGATCTGTGAACCCGTAAAAAATGCAAGCTATTTCAGCAACCGGGGAACCAGTGGAATTGATGGCCCTCTATCAACAGCCGTGGGATTTGCTTCGGAATCTGAAAAGCTCAACACAATCATTCTTGGCGATCTTTCCTTTTTCTACGATTCCAATGCCCTTTGGAATAAATACATTGGCAGTAATCTTCGGGTGATTGTCATCAATAATCGTGGTGGGAATATTTTTAGCCTCATCAAAGGTCCGGGAGAAACTCCAGCTTTTAAAGAACATTTCTTCACCGAAAATACGGTGGAGGCAAAAGGAATTGCGAAAACCTATGGATTAGATTATTTCAGGGCTGAAAATGAAACAGAATTGGAAACTGCATTACAGAAATTTTATTCTCCTGAACAACAGCAAGCTGCCCTACTGGAAGTTTTTACTGATGCAGAGGTAAATACAGAAACATTCCGGGGATTATTTAAAGAAGTAAAACAATAAAAAAGAGATATAATGACTACAAAAAGACAATGGGAAACCATCAAAGAATATGAAGATATTTTCTTCGATTACTATGAAGGAATTGGCAAAATCACTATCAACCGGGAGCATGTGCGCAATGCCTTTCGCCCAACTACGGTGAATAACATCAGCGATGCGCTAAATATCTGTCGTGAAGATCAGCGAATCAATGTAATTGTGCTGACCGGAGCAGGAGACAAAGCATTTTGTTCCGGAGGAGACCAAACAGTGAAAGGAACGGGAGGATATATCGATGAAAATGGTATTCCCCGATTGAATATTCTTGAGGTACAAAAGCAAATCCGAAGTATGCCCAAACCTGTAATTGCCATGGTCAATGGTTTTGCCATTGGTGGAGGACATGTTTTACATGTGGTTTGTGATATCAGCATTGCCAGTGAGAATGCAATATTTGGTCAAACCGGGCCTAAAGTAGGTAGTTTTGATGCAGGATTAGGTTCATCTTATTTAGCAAGTATTGTTGGTCAGAAAAAGGCACGCGAGATTTGGTTTATGTGCCGCCAGTACAATGCACAGGAAGCTTTGGAAATGGGATTGGTCAACAAAGTTGTTCCGTTCGACCAGTTGGAAGATGAGGTTGTTGCCTGGGCAGAAAAAATGCAGGAACACAGCCCACTGGCCTTGCGCATGTTGAAACTTGGCTTAAATGCTGAACTTGACGGTCAAATCGGAATTCAGGAATTTGCCGGAAATGCAACCTTGCTTTATTATCTGACAGAAGAAGCTCAGGAAGGCAAACATGCATTCCTTGAAAAACGCAAACCTGATTTCAAGAAATATCCAAAATTCCCATAATCAAAAAGGAATATTAGCTCATGGCTACAACTAAAAGCTGGATAAAAGCGGCCCGTCCAAGAACGCTTCCCCTTGCCCTTTCGGGAATTTTAATGGGGTGCGGACTCGCATGGTTTTACGGAGCGATAAATCCACTTGTAAGTATTTTGGCGATTATAACAGCGACGCTTATCCAGGTGTTTTCAAATTTTGCCAATGATTATGGCGATTACCAGCGAGGAACCGACAACGAAAACAGGCTTGGCCCGGTTCGAACCATGCAAGGAGGAGAAATTTCCCGTTCCGAAATGAAAAAAGGAATGTTCCTGATCGGAACACTCAGCTTTTTAGCTGGACTTTGGCTGGTTTATGAAGGAACCTGGTATTTTTCACATACTGCTTTCTTTGTATTTATCGGGCTGGGAATTCTGGCTTTGCTTGCAGCTTATTTCTATACCGCCGGGAAAAAATCATACGGTTATGTAGGATTAGGAGACCTGTCTGTTTTTCTGTTTTTTGGTTTGTTACCAGTAATTGGTGTCTTCTATTTAAACGCCGGATATTTCGAGTTTCGAGTAATTCTTCCGGCAATAACTATGGGATTTTTTAGTACCGGAGTGCTTAATCTGAATAATCTGCGCGATATTGAAAACGACAAAAAATCGGGGAAAGTAACGCTTGCAGTACGCATGGGAAGTCAAAATACCCGCATCTATCATTCCGTTCTCATTCTAGGGGGATGGTACATAATCGTTCGGTTTTCAATTTATCTCAACGAGCCCATTTGGCAATGGATTTACCTGATCAGTCTTCCACTTTTCATCATCGATTTGGTGAAAATATGGCGGACAAAAGAAGAAAAACAGCTTGATCCATTCCTGAAAAAGCTTGCACTGTCAACACTTGCTTTCACGCTCCTTTTTAGCATTGGTTTAATCCTATCTATCTGATGAAAGCTAAGTTCAGAAAATATGAATTGCATTTTAAACAGCCTGCCGGAACATCCCGAGGAGTTTACACGGTTCGCCCGGTTTGGTATCTTTATTTAGAAGGTGAAAACAAAACAGGGATTGGAGAATGCGCCCCACTTTCTGGCTTAAGCAAAGAAAGTCCGGAACAAGTTGAAGATGCTTTAACTGAAATCTGTAAAAATCCAGAATCATACATCAATCATACGGAGCTTTTAGAAGAAATCCCATCGGTTCGTTTTGGGTTGGAAACGGCCTGGCTCGATTTAAAAAATGAAGGGAAATGTCAACTCTTTCCATCAGAATTCACTTCCGGAGAAAAAGGAATTCCTATTAACGGTTTAATCTGGATGGGTGAAGCTGAAAAGATGCAGCAACAAATTAAGGAAAAACTGGACGCCGGATTTCATTGCATCAAACTAAAGATTGGTGCAATCGATTTTGACAAAGAACTTGAACTCCTTCAATCGATACGAAAAAAATACGATGCCTCAACCATAACGCTTCGTGTTGATGCAAATGGCGCTTTCAAGCCTGATGAAGCATTACAAAAACTGGAACGCTTAGCTCAATTGGACATTCATTCCATAGAGCAACCTATCGCTGCCGGACAGTGGGATAAAATGGCTGAATTATGCAACAAAACACCTATTCCAATTGCTTTGGATGAAGAACTTATCGGAATTAACAGCAAAACTAAAAAAGAAAGATTGCTGGATTCAATTCAACCTCAATACCTGATTTTAAAACCCAGCTTGCATGGAGGAATTTCAGGTTGTGATGAATGGATTAATCTTGCTGAGGAACGAAATATGGGCTGGTGGATTACATCCTACCTCGAATCAAATATTGGCTTAAATGCGATCGCCCAATGGACTTTCACAAAAGATGTAAAAATGCATCAGGGACTTGGCACCGGACAGCTTTTTACGAACAATATCGACTCTCCACTTGAGATACGAGGTGAACAACTCTGGTACAACACCGAAAAACAATTTGGAATCTAAATTTTGGAACTACTCCCCAAACATATCACGCTGAATGGTCAGCCAGTTTCTGTTTCTGATCTTCTTCAAAAAGAAGGGAAAACCGAATGGGAAAAGGAATGGCTTGATTTTTTAAAGGAATGGTATTCAAAATCTGATCATATAAACGTGCAAACTTCCGGCAGCACCGGAACTCCCAAGGTTATTCAACTGAAAAAAGACTTTGTTGCAGCGAGTGCAAAACGCACCATCCAATTTTTCAATTTACAAGAAAACGACCGTGTTTTACATTGTTTACCAAGTCGATTTATTGCCGGAAAGTTGATGATCGTTCGTGCATTAATAGGTAAACTTGATTTGCAGATTATTGATCCGGCAACAAATTTTGAATTCCTAAAAACTAAGAACTTCAAATTTGCAGCCATGGTTCCAAACCAGATTTCTAAAATCCTGGAATATGAATCCTGGAATTTGGAATTTCTTTTAATCGGAGGAGCTGCAATTCCACATCAAATTGAAAGACAACTTCAACAGTTCTCAACAATATGCTATTCGAGTTATGCCATGACCGAAACCGCCACCCACATTGCATTACGCAAACTAAATGGCAGAAATCCTCAGGAATTTTATCATTGTCTGGAAGATATTCATGTTGAATTATCGAATGATGAATGTCTTCAAATCTTCATGCCCGGACTTGAAATTCCATACCTCCAAACAACCGATTTAGCAGAATTAAAAGATGAAAAAACTTTCCACATCTTGGGAAGGGCAGATAATGTAATTATCTCCGGAGGCATAAAATATTCACCTGAAGCAATCGAAAAAAAGCTGGAATCGTTCATCAGTCAACCGTTTATGATTTCATCTCTTCCACACGAAACTCTTGGATCGCAAATTATACTTCAGCTTGAAGAATCTGAAAATGAGGAAACCCGGCAAGAGATAAAAGCCATTTGCGAACAACATCTTGACAAATTTGAGCAACCCAGACAGATTCATTTTATCAATGAACTTCCCAGAACTGGGAATGGAAAGCTAAAAAGAAAATAAAACGACCTTACCCTTTCTTCCTAAGCTCATCTAATTTATTCTCATCAAGGATTTTAATCTGATTTTTTTGAAGTTCAATCAATCCATTTGTATCAAAATCTTTAAGCATCCGGGTTACACTTTCCCTTGATGTACCAATTAATGAACCCAATTCAGCCTTTGTAAGATTCAAAGTAAAAGGATTTTCATTGTAAACTTCATGGTAAAAATACAAAAGGGCACTGGCAACTCTTCCTGGTAATTGTTGCTGAATATTATTTACAAGTCGGTCGAAATAATTCATTTCATCATTAAAAATGTAAGCAATAACCTGGGAAGCAAACTCTCCGTTTCGTTTTAGTAGTCGATCGAAATATTCAAGATCCAAAAAACACACTTTGGTGTCAGTAACGGCATAAGCAGAAAAGTAATTAAACTCATTTTTGTGGCTCAGGTTTTGAATTCCGAGATAAGCTCCTTTCTTTGAAATACTTAAAATGTAATCTTTTCCACCTGTTCCCTTTTTGCAAAGTTTTACAAAACCATCACGAATATATGTGATTGATTGCGCCGGAGAACCTTCCTTGAAAATCAAGTCCCCCTTTTTAAAATCGATATGCGAACAACCTTGTTCAAGTATACTTAACTCATCTGCATTTAGTACAGAAACAGCCCTTGATTTAATTACACACTCACTACATTTCCGATCTAACCAATCCATAGATTTCCAACATTAGCACATGTCACAATCAAACGAGATATATATCACACAAGTTAAAAAACATTTACTCATTTTAACTAGTATAATTGTAAAAAAGGATATAAAGATGAAAAAGAAACTAATATTATCTTGTTATTACTTAGGAATTTGGGGAATCTTAGGATTCTTTGCAACAATCATTTTAGGATTTCTTGCCTGCTGTGCTGGTTTATCTGAAAGCTTCTTTACTTATGCACTCATTATTTTTGCATTAGCCGGTATAATTACGTCAGCAGTTTGTATTTCCAGAAAATGCAAGTGTCTGGACATGAAATAAAACGATAGAAAAGATAATCAAAATAAGTCTTTCTTTAGGATTTATTATATTTCTCACAAAACCTTAATACCATCAGATCTATTTTAAGATAGAAATATATCTGATGGTATTTTTATTTCTTACACATAAGAACAGATTAATAATCTGATTCTTTATTTACACTTCCAATTAATACATATACCGATTATGTGATTTGCTCCATCTATTTTAATGGAAATTCGATAAGTAAAATGATCAATTTTAATTATCTTTTTTTGATAATTATTAATCTAATTCATTGATATATGGAACTAAAAGAGCAAAATCGCAGGAAAGATCGAAGTTCATGGGTTATTGGTGGGACAACAATGATTGGCCTTGGAGTTGGTTTCATTTTTTTACAAGCCTCGGTGTTATTATTTATGGCATCGATTGTAATTGGTATTGGACTGGGACTTGTTATTGCACCATTTATCAAAAGTTAGCTAAGAATTTAATATTCTGAAAAAAAGAAGAGATAAACGAGTCAAAAAGCAATACGTAATTTACTAAATTGACTTTAATCCCTTTAAAGCTATCCCAAAAAACTCATTAATCAGAACTCTGCTTGAACGGCTACAAACTTTGATAGTTAGAAGTTTCATTGCCATTGTTATGAATAAAAATATTAGGTTGATTTTTTAACTTACTAATTGTCAAATCAATAAATTCGGCATCAATATCTTTATCATTAAACCATTTCTCAATGCCATTTATCGTTGAGAATATATCTGAACTAATTGGTAAATTATCCTTCAACATTTCAAATAATGTTCCAACAACAACATCTTTAGGCTTATTTGTTAAAAAAACTGATTTCCTTTTCCCTTTTAATTCGGAGTTACTAAGAATAAGATTAACGTAGTGTCTAATATCACACTCTTCAAGTATTGGATTTGAATCTCGAAGATCAAGGATTCGATTATATTCTGGATCAAAATTAGGATCAAGCGACATCATATTATGATAGAAAATAAAATCATCGATGTTAAAATCACCAGATAGGTACATGATAATTAATTTTCTTTTAGTATCAATTTGAAATGTTCCTTTTACATTCATCCCAGTATATTTACAACTAATACACAAAATTGGGCATTAGTTCACTCAGCTTTAATCTGCGGTTCTTTAAAATTAAGCAATATTTTTAAATTATTAGCTCAAAACATAATAAGAAAACAGATGACAAATAAAAAGCAAATCATCCAGAATGAACATAACTATAGGAATAACTCTAAAAAAATTAATTAGAATGAAAAAACTCATACTTATAGGAATAACGTATTCATAAAATACGTACAATTGCAAAGCAACAAAACGGCAAAGGGAAGCTATTCAACATTTTGATATTCAACTATCTACTTACCGCATTGATTGGACAAAAAACAATTTAGATTTAATTTTTGCTCAAATAAGAAATGCAATCAACATTAATCCTTTTGGATTCGTTGGCAGAGTGGAAACCCTACTACGAAACAGAAACCATTATATCAGCTTCTGATTATCTTCAAAATGAACACTTAAGCAAAAAACCATTATTGGTTATCAATCTTTGTAACAACCTAAATTACCACACTGAAGGGTATTATTGTTCATTGCTGGCACAGGCCCGTGGGCATAAAGTAATACCCGATGTTGACATCTTAAACCGAATAGAAAGTGGTGCTTTAACTCGCATGGATAATGCTTTACAAAAAATTTGTCAAAAATGGATTCAGACAAAAAATGAAACTGAAAAGGAATTCTTTGAAGTTGATATTTATTTTGGAACCACAAACGAACCAGAATTAAGCAAAATTGCACGCTATATTTTTGAACAACTTCCCTGCCCATTATTGCGAGTGACTTTTGCAAACCGGATGAAAAGCCAAATTGATTCAATACGATTACTTAGTCTAAATGAATTAAACGATGGGCAACAAGATCTTTTTGCACTGGCACTGGATAATTTCAACAAGCGTGTATGGAGACAGCCCAGGCATCACAAAGCAATGCGTTACGATTTAGCCATACTTCACGATCCCAGCGAGCAGCTGCCTCCAAGCAATAAAGCTGCATTGAATAAATTTATATCTCAGGCAAAAAAAATGCACATCAATGCTGAGTTAATAACAGAAGACGATACGACACGATTACTCGAATTTGATGGTTTGTTTATTCGTCAGACAACAGCATTAAATCATATCACCTACAACCTGGCACAAAAGGCCAGACAAGCAGATATGGTTGTTATCGACGATCCAATTTCAATTATTCGCTGTACGAATAAAGTATATCTCAAAGAATTGCTGGAACGAGAAAGAATTCCAACACCTAAATCAAAACTTATATTTAAAGAGAGTCCTTGTTCATTTCAGGAAATTGAAGAATTTCTGGGATCTCCTATTATTATGAAAATACCTGATGGGTCTTTCTCTTTTGGCATGCATAAGGTTGAAAATGAAAATCAATATCTATCTGCTCTTGAAATCTTGTCAGAATCAACTTCAGTTTTTCTTGCACAAGAATTTGTGCCAACCTCATACGATTGGAGAATTGGGATTTTGAATGGTGAACCATTATATGCCTGTAAGTATTTTATGGCCCGTGGACACTGGCAAATCTACAACCATCAGGATAATGGGAGACCCAAAAGTGGATCTTTCGAGACCGTACCAGTAAGTAAAGTACCTAAACATGTGGTACGAAATGCTGTCAAAGCTGCATCTTTAATTGGGAAGGGACTTTACGGAGTTGATTTAAAAGAAATTGACGGCAGATCAGTTGTTATTGAAGTGAATGATAACCCCTCAATCGACCAAGGTATTGAAGATGATATTTTAGGAGATGAGCTATATCGTCGTATATTAGGTGAGTTTATAAACAGGATGGAACAAAAGGGGAAATAAGATGACCTTGTCAACCCAACTACATAAAGTAAAACCTGCCGAAATTAAAATGATTTACAAAATCGAGAAGCAGTGTTTTGATCAGGAAAGTTTTTCATACAGACAACTTTACTATTTGGGGACTAAGGCAAAATCTGATTTTTTAGTTACAAAACATGAAGAAAAAATCTCATCCTATATCATCCTCTTAAAAAGAAGAAAGAGCAGCATGTTGCGAATCTACTCCATCGCTGTTGCTCCAGGTTTTAGAGGAAAGGGGCTCGCTCGAATTTTATTAAATGAAGCTGAAAAAATAGCTTCAAAATCTGGCTATAAATATCTATCTCTCGAGGTTAGCGAGCTAAACAGTATAGCGGTAAATCTATATCTAAAATCTGGATTTGAAGTTTATGGAGAACGATTAGCTTACTATAAAGATGGAAGTAAAGCCTTATTAATGAGAAAAGAGATCCAAGATTAAATCAATTTTCATTCATCTTTAAACAAATCGTGATCACCATTAAAATCATTTCGAAAAATTGAACTGTCTGAAAGCTGCTTCATTTCTCTCATACCAGTTCGCCACATAAAAATAATATACGGAATGAAAATCAATAAAGCCCAGGAATGGTTAGACATCAAAATAAAGTTGTAGATACCATGTAGCAAAATCGGGTAGAATACAGCAAGCCAAAGCAATTTCCGTCTACGTTCAGGATAAAACCGGGCAAGCCCAACAAAAAACCCCATATTCACGCCAAATAGAAAATGAGCAGGAACAGCAGTAATTGCACGCGTAAATCCTGCCTGTATTCCATAATCAAATACATACATGACATTTTCTACTGCTGCAAACCCAAGAGATATAAAAACGGCATAAACAATTCCGTCAAACTTCTCATTAAATTCCGGGCTTTTCCAAATCAATATGTAAAGAAAGATGAACTTAAAGAGTTCTTCCGTAAAAGATGCAACAATAAAAGAGTCATAAAAAATGCTTGTCCAACCGTAAAGAGAAGACCCCAGAAGTGAAAATCCTCTTTCAACCCAAACAATTGGGATAGATGAAAATATTCCCATCGCCAGAGCAACAAGAAGCATATCCCAGGGTTCTTTTTCGTACTTGTCCCGAAAAAAGGTATAGGCCAACAAGATACCTACTGGTGCGAGGGCCAATATTAGCATATTGATCGCCATACTATAGCTGAGCTATCAGATTTTTGAGGATCAAAGTCATTTGTGGCTCCGACTTCATGGCCACTTCCTGCACTTCTTCGTGAGAAACCTCAACAATCTCTCCCGGCACACCACTGTCACAAATAATTGACATGCCGAAAACTTTCATGTCCATGTGTCTGGCTGCAATCACTTCTGGAATAGTTGACATTCCGACCACATCTCCACCCAATGTGCGGAACATTTTATATTCGGCAGGAGTTTCGTAAGTAGGCCCCTGGACTCCAACATATACGCCTTCTTTTACTTCAATTTTATTTTTTAGGGCAATAAATTTTGCCTTTTGCCGAAGTTCCCTGCAATAAGGTTCACTCATATCGGGGAAACGTGGCCCCAGTTCATCCATATTTACACCTCTTAGAGGATGTTCAGGAAACATGTTGATGTGATCACCAATAATCATCAAATCCCCAATTTTGAATTCCGGATTTAATCCTCCAGAAGCATTCGAAACAACCAGCAAATTTATCCCAAGCATTTTCATGACACGAACAGGGAAAACCACTTCCTGCATGGAATACCCTTCGTAATAATGAAAGCGCCCTTGCATGGCAAGAATCTTCTTTCCACCAAGCTCACCAAAAATTAGATGGCCGTTATGTCCCTGAACCGTAGAAACAGGAAAATCAGGAATCTCTTTGTACGGGATTTCCTTTTCAATCCTGATCTCGTTAACAAGACCTCCAAGTCCGGACCCCAGGATTATTCCAACTTCAGGCTGTACCTTGATTATTTCTTTTATGTAGTTCGCGGTTGCTTCGATTGTCTTTAACATAGCCCACTATTTTTTTATTAAAACTTTTCCCTTCGCTCTCTAAGAACTTAATTTTAACAGGAATGAAAAATATGCGAGACTTAACGTCGTCCGATAACGTGTTCTCAACCTGAAGTCGCATAGCATCCTTTTCGGTAGTTAAAATGAAAGGCGCTTTTTTACCGTGCTTGTTATACGTTGTTTCGATTAATCTCCAGTCTTTACTTGTAAATTCATGATGATCGTTAAAAACAATCTCATCAACTATTTTGGATGTTGACGATAAATATTTCCGGAACTGCTCCGGATTTGCAATTCCCGACAATAAAATTGACGACACCCGGTTTTCCTTCAGGTTTGGGTTTTCTGCTGCCTGATCCGGAAAAACAGGGACAGCCTCGGCATATTCCATCGTTGTAAAATACAACGACTGATAAGGGCGAAGGTTGACATCCTTCATAATAATTCGTCGGGTTATCGGGGTAATTTCATCGGGGCACTTGGTATAAATAATCACATTTGCCCTGCGCTGCTGATAAATTCTTTCCCGAAGTCTCCCCAGTGGTAAAAGCCGGTCTTTATCAATAGGCCGGTTGTAGTCAATCAGCAAAATATTGATCCCTGCTTTCACCTGTCTGTGCTGATAAGCATCATCCAGCAAAATAACATCTGGCGAATTTTCCTTATTGCTCAGAAGACGGTTAATTCCATGCACTCGTTTTTCGTCGACAGCAACTGTTGCTTCCGGATATTTCTTTTTAATCTGCAACGGTTCATCACCCACATCCTGAACTGCAGATTCCGATTGCACCAACATAAATCCTTTTGTTTTCCTTTTATATCCCCGGCTTAATGTTGCCACATTTACATGTTTCTTCATCAATTCGACCAAATATTCGGTATGAGGGGTTTTTCCTGTTCCCCCAACAGTAATATTTCCAATCGAAATTACAGGAATCTCAAATTCGTGGGATTTAAAAAAATTATAATCGTACATAAAATTACGTATGTAGACGACTATACCATAAATAACCGAAAGCGGATATAAAAGAATCTTTAGCATAAACAGTGCAGGTTTTCTACACGAAGTTATCAAAAATCAAGTATAAAAAAAGAAGTTGTCAAACTTTTGACAACTTCTTTACCTTCAAAACATATTTCTCATATTCTCCTATATATCAATCACTTCAATACTATTCAAAAGAAATAGCATAAGGAATACGGGCATAAATTCCCCTGGCATTTACAACCTCTTCAATTTGTTGGTAAATTAAATACTGATCTCCCAACTTGTTTTTCAGGAATTTAGTTTGAATACTGGTTGATAAACCACCCAGCAATTTGATCAAAGGATCTTGCATTTCGGGAAGTTTCACCACCCTGTAGCGTTCAACATTGGCCAATTCGGCAGCCAAATCAATTGCATCATTTACACCACCAAACAAATCAACCAAACCGATATTCTGAGCATTTACTGAATCCCAAACACGTCCTTGTCCAATTTCATCAACATCCGCTTTGTCCATGGAACGACCATCAGAAACATGGGTGATGAAATCGTCATAAATTTTTTCAACATAATCCTGTATCAAAGCTTCCTCGTAGGCAGACATTGGACGGGTATAATTTAAGATATCCGAATAATCGTTTGTATTCACCACATCCACATTAATACCCAGCTTATCATTCAATAACTCGCCAGCATTTGGAATCGTTCCATAAACACCAATGGAACCTGTAATTGTTGTTCTGTCTGCCATAATTGTATCTGCTGCAGCAGCAATGTAATAACCACCGGAAGCTGCATAATCGCCCATCGAAGCAATAAGTGGTTTTGTTTCAGCAGCCAGTTGTACTTCTCTCCAGATAACATCTGATCCATATGCACTTCCACCAGGAGAGTTAATTCTTAGAACAATCGCTTTGATTGATGAATCACGTCGTGCCTCGCGTATCGTTCTTGAAAGATCTTCGGAGTTAATAAGTGCATTATTTACCTGAGTATCGATTCCTCCACTTGCATAGATTACAGCAATTTTATCACGAGCCAAACCTTTTCCATCTGTTTTTTCAGGAACATTTTTATACTCTGAAATACCAACTGTGTGCAAGTCGTCTTTTTCTTCAGTTGATGTCTTTTCCTTTAATTCAGCAAGAACCTCATCTTTATACATTAGCGCATCAACCATGCCATTTGCAAGCACATCTTGAGCTGTCATAAAAGTAGTTGTTCCATCTGCAAGTTCATTCAGTTTTTCAACGCTTATACCTCGTGATACAGAAATATCGGCAACAATCTGATCCCAAATACTATTTGCATAAGCTTCTGTTTGCAACCTGCTGGCATCACTCATTTCATTCAACATATAAGGCTCAACAGCAGATTTAAACTTACCATGACGAATAATCTGAACTTCAACACCCACTTTATCCAGAATATCCTTATAAAACATTACCTGGGCACTTAAGCCTTTAAAATCGACAGTCCCAACAGGATTAAGCATGATTTTATCGGCAACAGAGACGAGATAATAAGTAAGTTGAGAAATGTTTTCACTATATGCATAAATAAATTTTCCTGATTCTTTGAAGTCAATTAGTGCATCCCTTATTTCTTCAACGGTAGCAATTCCTGCACTTATAGATGAAGGATTGAGATAAATACCTAAAATATTTTCATCATCTTTGGCTTTTTCAATGGATTCCAGAATATCATCCAAGCCAGTCTGACCAAGAGTCATTACGCCCATAAAATCAATACCTGAAAAAGGATTGTCTTCTGCCCGCTCAACAATTTCATTGTCAAGAGTTAACACCAACATTGAATTTTCCTCAACAATAGTAGGTTGATCAGAAAAAGAAAGTATCGCTGTTACAATACTTGCCAACAAGAAAAACCCAACCACTCCTGATAATAAAACCCCGACAATTGTTGCCAATGTATACTTCAAAAAATCTTTCATAACCGTATTTTATTGTTTTGTGTTTATAGATTTGTATGCGAAAGTTATACGAAGTTACAGTTTTCATATTATATTGTTAATAAATGCACAAGCTTTTTTTATTACTTGGTGGAAATATTGGAGATAAAAAGCAACTCTTTATGGATGCGCTCCAACGGATTCAAAAAGAATTGGGAGAAATTTTAAAAATCTCATCAATTTATGAAACAGAACCCTGGGGATTTCAATCCGATGATCTATTCTGGAATTTAGCGATTGAGATAGAAACAAAACTGGAACCTGAAAAAGTTCTAGATACCACCCAACGTATTGAGAAGGAACTTGGAAGAGTCAGAAAAACGAATCAGTATGAGTCACGCCCAATGGATATCGACATTATGTTTTATGACGATTTGATTTTAGATACAGAGAAACTAGTAATTCCTCATCCAAGAATTACCGAACGAAGATTTGTATTGGAGCCACTTGCAGAACTAACCCCCGATTACATTCATCCGGTTCTTCAGTTAAAGGTTGAAGAACTTCTAAAAAGATGTGAGGATAATTTGCTTGTAAAAAAGTTAAAAAAGCTTGAAGAACTCTAGGTTTCAGATTGGCGCAACTCGAAACAATACTGCAAACTGCAACTGATCACTTAACAATCACCGTTTGATCCATAAACTGAACCGTGTCGCCTTTACGTATTTTTGCCCTTTTCCGGAATTCGGTTTCTCCATTCAACATCACCATGCCATCTTCTACAACAAGCTTTGCCTGACCACCCGATTCTACCAATCGTAAAAGCTTTAAAAGTTTAATTAACTCTATATATTCAGTTTGTAATTCAAATTCCATTATTCTTCAATTTAGCAATTATTCAGTTTCTCTTTCTCTTTTCTGGTCAACTTACTCACAACCAAATCATACGATCCATCAATCCATTCTTTTATTAACGAATCTGGGATAGTACCATTAATTTCAATTGTATTCCAGTGTTTTTTGCTCATATGTCGCCCAGGAATAACAGCAGGATACATTTCTCTTAAATCAACAGCCTTCTCCGGATCGCATTTTAAGTTGACAAATAAATCACCTTCCAGATCAGTAAGGGCAAACATTTTCCCCATCACCCTAAAAACCAAGGTCGTTTCATCAAAAGGAAAATCTTCTGTTGCACATTTTAAAGACAAGCAATATGATCTGAGTTCTTCAATATTCATGATACAAAACTATACAATATTCACAATTATAACGAAGGATAGAATGCATCTTTAAAATGTTCAAGATGAAAATTATGCCCATAAAAAATGATGGAGATCACATCAAAGCGGGTATCCAAATTGCTATCCTTTTCCATGATATAAGCCTCGGCGGCCTCAACCAAAAATCGGATTTTCCGGTTACTCACTGCTTCTGAAGGATGCTCATAGGAATCGCCGGTACGAGATTTTACTTCAACGATAACCAGCTCATTCTGCTGCAAATCCTTTGCAATAATATCAATCTCGTAATGCAGGAAATACCAGTTCCTTTCCACTATATCGTAGCCTAAACTTTCGAGGTGTGAAGCAGCGATATCTTCACCTTTTTTACCAAGTTCTTTTTGTTTGCTCATTTGCTAAAATTCAAACCTACTGCAATTTAACTTATTAATTTGAATTACAGGTTGAATTCCGTGAAGACAAAAAAAGTGCCTAACTCAAGATTGAATTAGGCACAAGATGTAAAAAGATGCATTAATTATTAACTATTCAGACAACTTGATTTCAATTTTATCTGAACCTCCGGTAAGAGATTCAAACTCCAGTTCAAGGGTCGCTGAAGGATTTGAACTGAGTATATTGTATGTGAATGTTTCATTGGAAAGTCCTTCGGTACGGAATTCAATTTCTTTTCCGGCATTCGTGGTTTCCTTTTTATAATCAGTATTATAAAACCGGTATGCAGCAGGAAGACTTGTAGAAACATCTGTAATTTTTTTGGTTTCCATCGGCTCAATAATCTCTCCTGATGAAACAGATGCTGTAATTACGTCCGGGGTATAGCGATCAATCTGGATGGAACGATCTGAGATTGTTGGGAACTTCTTAGAGTTAACCACTTCCACCTCAACTTCGTAAAGATCACCACCTTTATGAGTTACGGTATAATCACCAAAGCTGACTTTAGGAAGTTCATCCAGACAATGAACAACAAACATGCAATTCTTCATTGCTTCTGCTTCAATATAACGTGCAGGTGGGTTACGATCTATGTGTTTTTTACGAGTACCACCAATCCATACTTCACCAAATTGTGGATGATCGTAAGGTTCAGGAATAACCCATCCATCGCCACCAAGATCTAACTGTATCCACTGATCGTATTCCTCATTTGAGATAACTCCATCGTTATTAATATCCGCAAGATCATCCTGATCACCCCATAACTCCATTAAGAAAGCATAGGCACCCAACATGTGGTAAATAGAAGCTTCATGCTCTCCCTGTAAATAAGTCTCTTCAAGAACTGTATAATCTTTCATGATGAATAATCCATCGCTGGTAATCTCATTAACCACATTATAATCGGTTTGATAGGCAGGGGAAACGTTATGGTTTCCTTTAAAAGCATACTTGTCATCTTCCGTTCCGATATAACCCACCTGAGGGTCGGGAGCATTGGGATCTGCTTTTGGAGGCATTGGGAACATCAGCATGCGTCCGTAATTATGGTAGTTAAATGAGACCAAAATATTCTTGTGTGCTTGCTGGAACATCCATACATTTCGGGTGATAGGCTCAGAAAGGTTATATGTTTTTCCCGATGTTTTCGTAAAGTCATAAGGAAAGTTACGGTTAGGATCAACTCCTCCAAGGTCATCCTCACCAGTTTGTCCGTCACCATCGTTATCATATCCTTCTGATCCAACCAGGCGGAAACGAGTTCCTTCCCACCAGTCGTCTGCGCCAATCTCAATAAAATAAGTTCCTTTTTCATTTAAGCGATAATCCCCTTTGGGATCTTCTGCATAAATCATAGAGATTTCACCATCTCCATTGACATCTTCAGCCATATCTTCATCGTATAAACCATCGCCATCATCATCAGTTGGGCGGAAAGGTTCACGAGGATTGTTATCTGTATTTGGAAGTGTCAGGTACGAATCATTTGCATCTACATTATTCATATTAAGCACATAAACCGTACTTCTGTCCAAAATATCATGTACCTGAGGGTCGTAATCATAGCGGGTCAACAAATACCAGGTTGTGTACAAACAACAAGTAATACCGTTAACCTCGTTACCGTGAATTGCACCATCCATCCACAAAGCAGGTTTATCTGTATCTTTTCCGGTTTTTTTAGAAGTAAGTGTCATCACATACTGATCGCGTCCCATGCGACTTTTCCCGATACTTTCAATGGAGCACAAATCCGGATATTTTTCCTGAAGGTCAAACATAATTTCCACATACTCATCGTATGAATAAAGACGTTTCCAGTCAATAACATAGTCCATCTCACCATGATGTCCAACCATGCTGGTTTGGAGCTTATCCTGGGCTATTGCCGGGGCAAAGGTCATGCCCAGCAAAATGATAAATAAAATATATTTTTTCATTGCTGTTTCTTTTTAAAATTAATAGTTAACCTCTTTTGCGATTGTTCCACCTTTTAGAGATGAAGCAACAACTTTCACTTTTTCGTTGCTGCCAACAACAACCTGCCATTTCACAGTTGCCTTATTATTACTTCCCATAACTCCGGGTACACTTAATGTTCCGGCAAGTGTTCCAACTTTCTGACAAGGATCTCCATTTAAGAATTCCAACGAATTGTTTTCGCCAATTAACCAAACAACATCGCCCCGGTTAAGAGGAAGAGATGCTGCTCCCTGTAGGTTTGTTGCTAATCCACCCACATTTTCTACTTCGGCAGTAATGTTCAGGATTGTTGTTTTTCCGGATGTCATTTTTTCAACTTCGATATCGTTAATCTGAAGCTGAGGCATCAGGTCACTGCGGAAAATATCATACTCAAACTGGCGTTCACAGATTGATTCCAGGATTTCTCCGGGAAGTGGATTTTTATAACCTACATTTCCAACCCAGCCACCAACTTCTACATCGCCGTGTTCCGAATCTTTAGCAGGTTCCCAATCCAGGAATAATTTGCTTCCGTTTTCTTCCAGATAATCAACATAAGCACTTTCCAGTTCCGCACCTTCCAAACCTTCTAAACCCGAAATGTCAGTAGCCGGATTCCAAAGTTTTGTCAGGATTGAATAGACTCCGTTTTGCTTGTAAAGCCAATCCATAGATAAACCATTATCAACAGCAACATCGCCTTTTTCATTATATGTCGATTTCCATTCTTCGGGGAATAAATAGCCACGCTTTGCGGCAAATGCATTCGGACTTGAAGCTAATTCCTCCTTCGCTTTTGTAAGTAATGAAGGATTGCTCCACACTTCCGGAACTTCAGCTCCAACAAGCTCAAGGTATTCTTTTCCCATAACCAAATCGTAAACGGCAACATCACCCGAAGCCATCCTTTTATCGCCAAACGATGACATTGGACGGAAAACATATCCCCCCATTCCCTGGTAATCGTTACTCAAAATAACATTGGGATGGTTAATTATAAATTCACATAAAGCCTGGCTTTCAGGAGCGGAAGTAGGAAAATCGCCTTCTCCGCCAGGATACATATTTCCACGATATCCACTCATGCGATCGTGAAGGGTTTCTCCCGGCTCAGAGTCAGGCATTACATCACCTAACCACCAGCCTTCAGGGAAGTTACGATCAACATCAATTCCTTTATCTGCTTCAGCCTCATTGATTACCGTATAACGTTCAGCGTCCGGATATTCACCAAGAGCAACTTTAATCATTATCCGAGGGTCGTTACTGTCTTTAATCCAGCTACCCATCGGGTCTTTAAAGCGGATTTGAGAAAACAGTCCGTCTTTGTTTAAATCTTTGCGCACAGGTTTTTCAACACCTTCAACCTGATTCATTGAATTTGTAAGCTGTGGAGCACTCAGCTCAACCGTATTGTAAAGTCCGTCGGGGTTTAATGCCGGACATACATAGAAAACTTTAGTATCGATCAATGAAGTAATTTCTTCGTCGCTGTCATAAGCAGAAACCATCTTATCGATGAAGTACAGACAAACTTCATTCCCTGTTAATTCATCTCCATGCACTGCGCCAATTAATAAATGACCCGGTTTTCCCAAATCCAAATCAGTTATTGGAGGGTTTGGAACTTCAAGCAATCTTTCGTAAACCAATTCTTTCTCACGATCCATTGTTGTTCCTGTTTTGGAATTGGTAATTGCCAAAACATAAATAGGTCGCCCCTGAGAACTTTCCCCTATTTCCATCAGTTTTGTGATAGAAGGGTATGCTTTGTTGACTGCTTTTAGGTAATCTACCGTTCCGGTATAACCATGGTATTTGTCAAACGAGATTTGAACTTTCTGCCCTGCATGTGAAATATGAGGAACAGAAAAGATCATAACCAGACCAAAAAGAAATTTAAATAATCTTTTCATTTGATCACTATTTAAAAGTTTTGTAATAACGTTGTTTATATAGGGTTAAGAAGTATTTTCAATTTTTGGGAACCGGCATTATTTATTGTAAATCCGGTTCATAAGCGTAGTAACCTTTTGACCAATCTCGTTTTGTGAAACGGTTAAGAGTTCTCCATCTCTCATCGTTGTTTTTCCTTCAACAACTACTCGTTTTATAGCGTTGGGCTGCATGGAATAGACAATGTTTGGCAAAAGTTGCTCCTGATTCGGATATACCGGAAGCATAGAAAGATCCTGAAGGTCTATTCCCACAAAATCGGCTTTGTTGCCAACTGAAATTTCACCAACAGGTAAGTCAAGGAGCTTACCTCCCCATTCGGTTCCCATTTTAAATGATTCATCAGTGTCTACAACCAAGGCGTCTAATTTATTAACCTTTTGAAGAAGAGAAGCCATTCTCATTTCCTCAAAAACGCTAATCCGGTTGTTGCTGCAGGCACCATCGGAACCTAAACCAATATTGATACCTCCTTTAAGCATCTCTGCAATGTTGGTAACACCATCGGCAAGGAACATATTACTTGACGGGCAATACGCAAGCGATGCTTTTTTGTCTGCCATTAAAGACAGTTCGTTTTCTTTTAACCAAACAGCATGAACCATCACCATTCGTTCATCCAGCACGCCAATTTTATCCAGGAATTCAACAGGACGTAAGCCGTGATCCCGAAGGACTTCTTCAACCTCGAAAGGCTCTTCTGCCACATGAATATGAAATTTTGTTCCCAGCTCTTTTGAAAGTTCATGCCCGGCAATAACCATCTCTGGCGTTGCTGCATGCAAACTATGCGGTGCAGGCAAAACAGTAGTCATTTGTCCATTCTTCCCGTTAAACTCGTTCGCCAACAAGCGGGTATTTGATACAGCATCGTCAATACTTTCGACATAACCAGACGGAGCACCTTTCCAGTCGTACATAGTACGAGCAAGCACAAGGCGTATGCCCACATCTTTTGCTGCCCTGATAATTGCATGGTCTCCTTCGATTCCGTTGTTATGCAGATAGAAGAAATCGCAAACGGTGGTAACACCGTATTTCATCATTTCACCAAAAGCAAACAAAGCTCCCACATAAATATCTTCAGGAGTAAGCATGGGCGAGATTTTATAAAGTGCCTCATCACGCCAAACTAAAAATGGTTTCCCGACTGCCAGTCCGCGCAATAAACTTTGAAAAGAATGATTATGGACATTTACCGTTCCCGGCAACATAACCATGTTTTCCCAATATTCGGTCTCAACAGCAGTTTCACCGCAAGTCTCTTTAATTTTTTCAAGTGTATCAATTTCGGTTATTTCATCTTCAGTGATTAAAACAGCCAAACCAGTTTGGATTTTTCCCTGGTAATACACCGCTTCGGGTATAATTATTTTCTTCATAGCCTGTCAATTTTTTATATAAAGGATAGGGGTAAGCAATACACATAGCAAAGTATTGACTTACCCCATTTATCACTCTAAAATTTTATCAAGTTCTAATATTGTATCTAAGAGAACATTCCCTGCAACTTCAATATCTTCAATACGAGTTTCTTCGTCTGCACAATGGCTTTTGCCATCAATACTCTGAACAAAAAGCATCCCCGTATTGGTAATATCGGTCATGTGAACCGCATCATGACCAGCCATACTAACAAGTGTAATAAGCTCTTCGTCCCTGTTTTGGATTGAATTTGCCAAGGCTTCCCGAATCACAGGAGACATATTCACTGGAGCCTGATTCAGTATAACTTCGCGATTAAACTGAACAGCCCGTTGTTTGGAAATCCCGTTAAGAGCGGTTGTTATTTCAGCTATGGCAAGCGCTTTTGTTTGCTCATCGGGAGTTCTTATTTCCAGAATGAATTCTGCTTTGCCAGGAATAATGTTTGCCGCATTGGGGAAAATTGAAAATTTCCCAACTGTTCCTGCTACATCATTTCTGCCTACTCCAACAATTGTTTTTTCCAGGGCCAAACAAGCTTCAGCGGCTGCCAACAAAGCATCATGGCGATCCTCCATTAAAGTTGTCCCGGCATGATTGGCTTCACCCTCAACTGTTATCTGTTCCCGGTATATTCCTGTGATTTTGGAAACCACCGCTACCGACTTATTCTTTTTGTATAGATTGCTTCCCTGCTCGATATGACATTCGATAAAAGCAGCCATATCGTTTTCTTTCAGCTGAGCTTCCTTCAAGTTTGAAATATCTCCGCCAGCCTTGCGAATAGAGTCAGTGAGTAGCGCTCCCGTGAAACAATCTGTCGCACTATTCAGAACTTCCTGCGACAGTTTCCCTGTTACACTTCGACTCCCCATTGTTGAGATATTATAAGGGTTCGGTTCTTCAGCCGTAAAAGAAACGACTTGTAATGGGTGCTTCAGGGAAACCTTATTCTCTATAATTGTTTGCATTACTTCCAAGCCCAAAAGAACACCAAGGGCCCCATCATATTTTCCGCCATTTGGGACGGTATCATGATGGGAGCCAATGGTGATTGGTTTTAGATTAGTAGTGCTTCTTGTAGTGACAATCCAAATATTTGCAATTGCATCAGTGACAACAGCTGCATTTAAAGCCTGAGCCTTATCTATCAACCATTTCCTGGCTTCCAGCTCACTTTCGCTACCAATTGAACGGGTGAGACCTCCTTGCGGATCGATTCCAAAAGTCGCAAGCTCTGCTAAATTTTGCTGTATCCTGTCCCTGTTTATTTTCATCTCCTATTTATTTTTGAAATACAAGTTCTCCGTTTTTCAATACGCTCTCCACAATATTCATCCCTGTGTTATAAGGCAAATAATGGATTGATGGATATTTCAGCATAACAACATCAGCCTTTTTGCCAACTTCCAGGCTTCCTACTGTTGATGCTTTTCCAACAGCAGCAGCTCCGTTAATTGTAAGTGCTGAAATCACTTCCTCAATTGACATTTCCATATAAATGCAGGCCAATGAAATAATAAGCGGAATTGAATTCGTGAAACAGCTTCCGGGGTTCAAATCTGAAGCTAAAGCAACTGCACAACCGGCATCGATCATTTGTCGTCCTCTTGCAAAATCCTCTTTAAGAGAAAATGCGGTAGCTGGAAGCAAAGTGGCAATAACCCCTTTTTCGGCCATTTGACGAATCCCTTCGTCTGATGCCTGAAGGAGATGGTCTGCAGATGTAGCCCCCATTTCGGCTGCCAGTTCAGCACCTCCGAAATTTGGGGCTATTTCATCTGCATGCAGCTTTAGTTTAACCTTAAAAAAGGCAGCTTCTCCCAAAAAAGATCTTGAATCTTCAATAGAAAAGACATTCTTTTCACAAAAAATATCGACAAAATCTGCCAATTTACGCTCTTCAATCTCGGGAAGAACCTCTTTAATAATGAAGTTTAAAAATTCTCGTTCTTTGCCTTTATATTTTTCAGGAACAGCATGCGCCCCTAAAAATGTTGGAACAATATCAACAGGATGAATTTTATTCAGTTCCTGCATCACCTCCAACTGACGTATTTCTGTGTCTTTATCCAGACCATATCCACTTTTCCCTTCCACAGTTGTAATACCAAATTCAAGCATATCATTCAAGCGGGCTTTCCCTGCTTCAATCAGCTCTTCATTCGATGCTGCTTTCGTAGCTTCAACAGTAGCAGCAATACCTCCACCACGCTCCATTATGGACATATAGCTATCGCCTTTTAATCTCCAGCTAAACTCTTCAGCACGATAACCTCCAAATACAAAATGAGTATGAGAATCCACAAATCCGGGAAGTACAGCCTTGCCCTTTGCATCAATTATCTCATAGTTACTAACCTCATATTGTTCTTTCAGTTCCCGGGTTGTACCAACAGCTTTGATTATACCATCTTCGATAATCATTGCACCATCAGAGATTAAACCAATATCGGACATTTGTTGCCCACGTTTCGGGACAACGCCGGCACAGGTCACAAGCTCTGATGCATTCTGTATAAAGTATTTACGACTCATGCTTTTTTAGTATTGAAGGTTTTCTCAATTAAATCTTCCGAAACTAAATAGGGTAGAGTGATATGGTTTTCGTCTTTACTAATCTTGTTATACTCAATAGTAGTATCAATGGCATTTTCACATCGGGCCCAGCTTCTTCGTGACACACCGATCATCGTATCCCATGGAATGGATTGCCTGATAATTTCATCGGTTTCGCTGGTTCCGTCCAATAATAAGCCAAAGCCACCATTAATAGACTTTCCAATACCAACCCCTCCTCCATTGTGAAGAGCAACCAGGCTCATTCCACGAGCAGCGTTTCCGGCATAGCATTGAACAGCCATATCCGCAGTTATATTGCTGCCATCGTATACACTTGAAGTTTCACGATAAGGAGAATCTGTACCTCCCGTGTCGTGGTGGTCACGACCTAACATTACAGGGCCAATTTCGCCATTGCGCACCATTTCATTAAATTTCAATGCAATATCGCGACGACCTAATGCATCCTGGTAAAGAATCCGGCATTGCGTACCAACAACCAGTTTATTGTCTTCTGCATCGCGAATCCATATATAATTATCACGATCTTGTCCTCTGCGATTTGGATCAATAACTTCCATGGCAGCATGGTCTGTTTTATGAAGATCTTCAGCTTTACCACTTAAGCAACACCAGCGGAACGGGCCATAACCATAATCGAATAACATAGGTCCCATAATATCTTCAACATAGGATGGGAAGATAAATCCTTCGCTTGTATCAACACCATTCTTAGCAATATCTTTTGCACCTGCATCGAAAACAGCTTTCATAAAAGCGTTACCATAATCGAAGAAATAGGTTCCCCTATCCGCCAATTTTTTAATCAGATGATAATGCTTAACGAGTGACTGGTCAACAAGTTCTATAAATTTCTTTTTATCTGTTTTAAGTAATTGAGTACGCTGCTCAAATGACAATCCCTGGGGGCAATAACCTCCGTCATAGGGGACATGGCAAGATGTTTGGTCGGAGAGTAATTCAATATGGACATCATTCTCGACAGCGTACTCCAGCAGATCAATAATATTCCCATGATATGCAATTGAGATGCTTTCTTTTTTCTCCATGTATTCAGATGCCGTTTTAAATGCTTTTTCCAGATCATCGGTAACTAAACTAACCCATCCCTGATCTTTGCGGGTTTCGATACGGGAAAGATCAACTTCGGCAATAATTCCTACTCCTTGCGCAATTTCAATAGCTTTTGGCTGAGCACCACTCATTCCACCTAAACCTGAAGTAATAAACAAATGTCCTTTCAAATCGCCGTCTTCCGGTATTCCCAACACTTTTCGCCCAGCATTCAATAGCGTATTGAATGTTCCATGAACAATTCCCTGCGGGCCGATATACATCCAGCCTCCGGCAGTCATTTGCCCGTAGTTTGAAACACCCATTGCGGCAGCTTTTGCCCATGTTTCCTGATCATCAAACATACCAATCATCAACCCGTTTGTTACAATAACCCTTGGGCTTGTTCTTGATGATTTGAATAACCCCATTGGATGTCCGGACATCATCACCAGTGTTTGATCATCGGTAAGTTCTTCTAAATATTTTTTTATTAGCTGATATTGCATCCAGTTTTGACACACCTGACCTGTTTCGCCATAGGTGGTAAGTTCATAAGGGTACAATGCAACATCGTGGTCAAGGTTGTTATCAATCATCACCTGAAAAGCTTTTCCTGCAACACATTTCCCTTTGTATTCATCAATGGGTTTGCCATAGATGCGATCTTTTGGCATGTAGCGGTAACCATAGATTCGCCCACGGGTTAACAGCTCTTCAAGAAACTCAGGAGCCAATTGTTCATGCAATGATTGAGGTATATATCTTAACGCATTTTTTAATGCGGTTTTAATTTCTTTATCGGTTAAGTTTAATTCTCTCTTCGGAGCCCTTCGGATAGTATCTTTAAAGGTTGGATATTCTGGGAGTGCTTCATCAAGCTTGATGGTCATAGCACTCGCTATTTCTTGATTCTTCATAGTGCCTATAATTTTTGAATATTTTTTAAAAAATAATTTCTCCTGCATATTTCTCTACTCCTAAAAGAATAGAGTCATCCTTTATCAATTCTTCACATGCATTAATATCTTCGAATAATGGTCTGTCTTCCTTCAACCTATCAATCTTTTCTCTTATCACATCGTACGCGGCATGGGTGCCTACTCCCATTCCTTTATCTCCACGTAAATCGATTGCCTGACAAGCACACATCAGTTCAGTCGCAAGTACCCGACGTGTATTTTCAAGAATAACCCTTGCTTTATTAGCTGCAATAGTTCCCATACTAACATGATCTTCCTGATTAGCAGAAGATGGAATACTGTCAACCGAAGCCGGATGTGCCAAAACTTTGTTTTCGGACACCAAAGAAGCAGCAGCATATTGTAAGATCATAAATCCTGAATTTAAACCACCATTTCCAACAAGAAATGCAGGAAGTCCACTTAAGGCCGGATTTACCATTCGTTCAATGCGTCGTTCTGATATATTCGCAATTTCAGCCATTGCAATACCCAGAAAATCAAAGCTTAAAGCCATGGGTTGACCATGAAAATTCCCTCCGGATATTCCTTCGTTAGTATCTGAAAAAATAATCGGATTATCGGTTACCGAATTTACTTCAACATCCACTCCTTTTTTAACATAATTAATAGCGTCCTTGCTCGCTCCATGTACCTGAGGAGCACAACGTAACGAATATGCATCCTGAGTTCTGATTTCACCCTGACTCGTAACATTTTTGCTATCAACCAAAAGTTCTCTAACGATGCGGGCAGTGTCAATTTGTCCTTTATGAGGACGCACTATATGCATCCGTTCGTCCAAAGCATCAATAATTGCATTATGAGCTTCATAACTTAAAGCCAATGAGATATCTGCGATCTTCAACAATTTCAAAGCATCATATAAAACCAATGCTCCAATTGCAGTCATTACCTGAGTCCCATTAATCAATGCCAATCCCTCTTTTTCAGTTAGCTCAACAATAGGAATATCAGCCAATGCCATAGCTTCAGCTCCAGTATAAACTTTTCCTTTATATTCAGCTTTACCTAACCCAATAATTGGAAGAGTCATATGTGCCAATGGCGCTAAATCTCCACTAGCCCCAAGAGAACCTTTTTGTGGAATTAAAGGAGTTACCCCTTTATTCAACATTTCAACCATGGTCTCAACTGTCTCCAGCCGAATACCTGAGAACCCTTTTGCAAGGTTGTTTATTCGTAGTAAGATAATCGCTCTTACTTCTTCTGTTTTCAAATTTGGCCCTGCCCCAACAGCATGAGTCATTATTAAATTTTTCTGCAGAAGTTTTACTTCATTTTTTGATATTATTTTATCACTAAACTTCCCGAAACCAGTATTTACACCATAAACAATGCGTTCATCTGCAACAATATTGTCTACTACTTTTCTAGATAAAAGAATACGTTCCCGTGCCTCCTCATCTAGTTCAACAATCACATTTTTTCTGGCAACACTAGCAATTTCAGAGAGCTTCAATTTTTCCCCAGAAATAATAACACTAGCCATATATATTTTAAATTTTGTTTAGTTCTTTCGAAGTAATTAAATTGATATTTATCTAGGTTGGCCCAATTTCAAATCTTGGGCCAACCTTATAATCAATTCATTATTAGTCTAATGAAGGAAGAGCATCTTCCCATCCTTCTGTTTGTATAACTCCATATCCAGCATTCACTTCATTTGCCGGAACAGGAAAACAGAATTCTTTAATGTCAAAGTTTGGATATAAACCTCCGTTAGCATCAATATCAAGTCCCCATCTGCGAACATCGAAGAAGCGGAAACCTTCCTGTAATGTTTCCCATTTGCGTTCTTCCTGTATCTGAGCAAGGATTCCTGCATCTGCCACGATATTTCCTTCCAAAGCAGAATGACGAGCCTCGCTAACTATTGACAGGTATGAAGCAGCCTCTCCATACTCATCTTGCTGAGCATAAGTTTCTGCAATTGTAAGATATAGTTCTGGCAAGCGGAACATTGGAATACTTAGAGTAGAACTTCCTAATTCAGTTCCTACAAATTTACCCCATTGCGAACTTGTCAGAATTTCAAGACGTACATCAGTTGAAGGTATTTCATCAATCACACTTCCTACAAATTCAGCACCACCAGATGGCCCCCACATAAAGTAGTAGGATGTCGTTTGTGTTGCAGAACGCTGAAATCTCATAATATCTTCGCTCGACATTGCCGATGTATTCCATTGTACAGAATAATCCTCAGTTGTACTTGCCAAAGAACTTTCAGAACCACCGAATAATGAAATTGCATGCAATGCAGCCTCACGAGCCTCAGTATAATTACCCATAAAAAGGTTAACCCTTGCATCAAGTGCATATACTGCTGCTTCATTAAAATAATATACTCCCGGATCAACAACTCCTGGTTGACCATAGCATGCTTCTGCTGCTGCGATATCTGACAGGATAAACTCGTAATTCTGAGCAACTGTTGAACGGCTTACTTCTTCGCCTGCAGCAATAGGAGACTCAACATTTACAACTCCCAAAGAAGTTGGGTCATATGTATAAGGAAGTCCATATAAGTTGGTCAGGTAAAAAGTTGACCATGCACGTAAAGCATAAGCTTGTGCAACATATCCATAAATTTCGGTATTAGTACTGTCTTTACCATTCTCAATAATACGTGCTGCGCGGTCAATCACCTGATAACCATCTCTCCACATGGCTAAAACATCGTCATCAGTATCAGTAACACTCCATGCTGCCAATTTTTGTAAGTTAAATGAAGCACTGTTATGTGTTGCAACATCTGAACAAAGCTCAGCAACTGAGTACAAATCACGTCCTAACATACCAGAACCGCCTAATGTTGAATAAACACCTGTCAGGTTACTCTCAAAATCACCAACAGAGCTAAATGCATCCTTATCAGAAATTGAATCTGTTGGATCGAGCGTTAGGAATTCATCACAAGAGGTAAACCCCAGCAAGACTCCCAATAATATATATACTATTCTTTTTTTCATTTTTTAATTTTTTTTGCATTTATAGATGATGGAAACGACATGTGTCATATCATGTCCATTTCTCTTTAATAATGTAAAAACAGCTAATTATTATAATCCAAGGTTTACACCAAACATTACAGTAGTTGCTACAGGATATGCCCATTGAACATAGCCATCTGCTCTAGCCTGTGGATCAAATCCCATAAAATTTTTCGCTGTAAATGTGTACAAGTTATCTGCAGAAGCATAAACACGTAAGTTGTTAATCGAAAGCTTGCTACAAATATCATCAGGAAGATTATAACCGATAGTCACGTTTTTAACACGTGCATAAGAGCCATCCATTAAGAATCTTGATGTAAGCTGTGCTGCACCACGGTTACCTCCCCATGTGAATTTAGGGACATCAGTGATATCGCCTGGTTCCTGCCATCTGTTTTCAAAAACATAGTTAGACACAGGTCCTAAGCTGTAACTACCAACGTGCATATCATATTGGAAACCACGGTTAAACACTTTATTACCTCCGGAGTAACTTACATCGAAAGAAAAGTCGAAGTCTTTATATTTAAAGTTCATTCCAAGTGCTCCAAAGTATTTAGGACTTGCTTGTCCAAGAGTTACCTGATTTGCAGAGTTAACATCAGTTGTTGTTTCCGATCCTTTACCATTTACATACCATAAACCTTCACCTGTCTGAGGATCAACCCCAGCCCATTCTTTTAAGAAGAATGTGTTTATTGGAGAACCAGCTTGTTGGATATTCCAGTTTGAGGTAATTGGATCATCTGTTGCCAAAGCAACAATTTCGTTTTTATTGTAAGTATATGTCAATGTAGTGTTCCATGTAAAATCTTTTGTATTAACAATACCCCAGTTAAGCATAAGCTCAATACCTTTGTTGCTCATTTCACCAACGTTTTGTGTTAATGAATTGAAACCAGATGTCATTGTTAACGGAACATCGAAGATCATATCTTTTGTACGCTCATCATACAAATCAATGTCAAGATCCAGATTTCCCCATAGGTTGATGTTAAAACCAAGGTCTGCTTTGTAAACAGTTTCCCATTTTAAGTCTGGGTTTTCAATCTGAGAAGGTGTTGCTCCTGGACCTGAGTTATATGAATCTCCGTAAGAATAAAGACCTTGTGCTGCATAATAACCAATATCCTGGTTACCTACAGAACCATAACTGGCATGAATCATAAAGTTGTATAACCAGTCTTTGTAAGGTTCCATGAAATCTTCCTGAGTCAAACGGTATTTACCACCTACAGACCAGAATGGTGCCCAGCGGTTGTTTTTACCAAAACGGGAAGAACCATCATAACGTAATGATGCAGACAAGTAATATTTTTCATTGTAACCATACTCAAAATTTGAGAAGAATGAAACAAGAGAACTGGCTTCCAATGTTGAACTGGCAGCAGTTGGTGTTGAAGCATTTACCATTTCCTGCACATCAGCCAGAGGATAACCTTCTGCTGTAGCAGTTAAACCTTCATACTCTTGTTTTTGAGATTCCTGACCTAATAACACATTCAAATCATGAATTTTATTGAATGTATGTTGATAATTTATAGTGTTGGTCAAACTATAAGTTGTTGCTGTATGGATTGATTCACTTCCCCTCATTGTAGAATAAGCACCACCAGAATAACTCCTAGGGTTATTTCTACCTCTGAAAGAAGTTTGATCTGCTTCAGTAACTGTTAACCCGGCACTGGTTTTCCATTTAAGACCATCCATTAGATCAAGAGAAAAATATGGATTCCAGATTGTTACCGATGTTTTTTGTTTGTATACATCTCCATCTTCTTTATCAAACAAAGCAACAAGGTTGTAATCATGATTTATATTGGCATAACCACCATTTTCATCGTAAATTCTCTGGAAAGGACGCGTATCATATGCTAATACAATTGGGTTGGTATAAGCACTGTTTCTAGGAATCTCGTCAACATCAGATACTGAATAGTTTGTTGACATACCATAACTTAAAATTCCTTTTGTACCATCCAGGTTTAAACGTGCAGAATAACGATCCATTCCGGAACCAATCACAATACCTCCATTGGAATAGTACTCAAGACTTGCAAAGTAATTCAGGTCTTCTTTCCCCCCCTGTATACTTACACCGTATTTTTGAACATCGCTTGTTTTTAATGCCTCATCTAACCAATCTGTATCAGGAGCTGTGTTCCAATCAGAATTATAATATGCAATACCTCTTTGTCTGGCATATTCTGCAGCATTTGATGCAATACTAAGATCTTCATCAGAAATGATATTTCCTGCTGCATATCCATTTTGAACACCTTCAGTCCAAACTTCTTTAAACCTGTCCAATCCTACCATTTTGTAATCATGATCCATCTGGCCTAAGAAAGTACTACCGTATTGCATAGTGAAGTCAACTTTTGCCTCACCACTTTTACCTCTTTTAGTTGTAATAACGATAACACCGTTTGCAGCTCTGGCTCCATAAATAGAACTAGCAGTTGCATCTTTCAATACAGTGATACTCTCAATATCATTTGCATTCAGGTTTGTTAAAGGACTTACCCCCATTGAAGTGTTCGATGAAAGGTTTCCTGTAAACATTGGAACTCCATCAATTACATATAATGGCTCAGTTCCTGAGTTTAAAGAACTCGTTCCACGAATAGTTGTTGTTGAATAAGCTCCAGGCTGTCCACTACCATTATTCATTTGGAAACCGGCAACACTCCCTTCAAGTGATTTTAGGAAGTTTGCATCAGACTTGGTAGCAATTTTCTCATTAGTTACCACCTGCGCAGCACCCGTATAGGCTGCTTTCTTACTGGTTGTATAACCAGATACAATTACATCTTCAAGAAGCTCACTGTCCGACTGTAAAACTACTGTTACAGGGCTCGAACTAATTGCCACTTCCTGTTTGTCCATACCGATATAGGATATTACCAATGTTTTTGCATCTTCAGGCAAATTGGTAATTTGAAATTTTCCATCAAAATCGGTAACCACTCCCACCATAGTACCCTTCACCAGTACCGTTGCTCCAACAACCGGTTCGTTGCTATCGTCAACAACGAGCCCGCTTGCACTCGTAACTTGAGCATTTGCAATACCTATCATTGATAGATATGCAACTAATAAAACAAGTAAATTTTTCATAAAAAATAGTTAAAAATTAGAACTCTTAAGTTGATTGTATTTATTATTATTTGTCCTTGTTTTGATAGATCTTGTACCCTAATACTGCAACCAGAATAGTCATAAAAGGACTTATTATATTGAAGAAGCAATAGGGAGCATAGATCAATGTTGAAACTCCCAATATTGTTGCCTGAGTCATACCACAAGTACTCCATGGAATAAGTGGAGAAGTGACTGTAACTGCATCTTCAATTGTTCGACTTAATAATCTGGGTTCGTATCCTTTTTCTTCATAGGCTTTATTAAACATGTTGGCTGTCAGGATAATGGCAAGATATTGATCCGCTGTTGTTGCATTAAGAACAACTCCAGATGTTACCGTTGAAGTAACCATACTTGCACGTTTCTTCATGAATCGTGTAAATACCAGTGTTATTTGCTCCAGCATACCGCTGGCAGTCATAAAACTTCCAAAGCACATGGCACAAATTATCAGCCAAATGGTATCCATCATTCCTGCCATACCACTTGTAGCAACCAATTCACTTAATTCGGCACTTCCCATGTTAACCCCGGTACTTCCATATATGCCGATCAAAAGACCTTTTATCTGAGCAACAAAACCAGAAGCTCCTTCTGCTCCTGCAATTTCATGAAGTATGTCTGGTTGAAAAATAAGAGCAGCAATCCCTGCAAGAATGGTAGAGATAAATAAGACAATTATTGCCGGTACCTTCTTTACAATAAGCACAACAGTTAGTATTGGCACAATCAATAAAAAGACTGATAAATTGAATTTTTCGCCCAGCATTTGGGTATAAGCACCGATCTCTTCAGCAGATCCACCTGAACCGGAAGAGTATCCGGCAATCCCAAAAATAACTAAGGTTATAAGGATAGAAGGAACCACCGTAATTACCATATACCTGATATGTGTAAAAAGAGGTGTTCCGGCTATAGACGAAGCCAAAACAGTTGTATCTGAAAGTGGAGACATTTTATCTCCAAAGTATGCCCCTGAGATTATTGCTCCCACGATCCATCCATCTTCAAACCCATGGGCTTTACCAATTCCCATCAGTGCTACACCAACTGTAGCAATCGTTGTCCAGGAACTTCCGGTCATTACCGAAACTATAGCACATATAACAACAGTTGCTACCAAAAAGAATTGTGGATGAATAATCTGGACTCCATAATTAATGAAAAGAGGAACAATTCCACTTACCATCCAAATACCGGAAATTGCGCCTATCAACAATAAAATGATAATCGCTCCTGAAACACCTCCAATATTTTTAGCTAAAGCTTCTTCAAAAACTTCCCATCGAATCTTATATCCGATCATTGCAATTCCACCACACACAGCAGTAGCAATTAGCAAAGCTATCTGACTCGCTCCACCCAAAGCATCATCTCCGAAAATACTAATTGCTATAAACAACAATGCCACTAGAACTACAATCGGGATCAATGAAATACTTTTTGATATCTTTTTGGTTGTTTTCATATCTTTTTGACAGTTATGTGTGTCTTTTAATTTCTATTTGCAAAGTAATGGATATTTTTATTGTCTTTTAGAAATTTTACAAGAAAAAAATCCAATGTTACCTAAATTTTAATATTTCCTAAATGTTCGAGAAACAGTCTTCCTCCCTCATCTACATTTAACACACTGTATTTATCCTTAAATAAACCAGTCGAATACAAGAGAGAAATTGTCAATTTGCATGCATAAGAATAGTGCTACTTTCTTATAAAAAGGATAGTATTTTATCGCTTCAACAAGCCGTCAAATCTATCTTATAGAATAATTCTGATTTAGATCAGACTTAAGCAATACTTACACAAAAAGTATGAATGAATTTTATCAGTTCGGATAGATGCCTCAAAGTTAATTATTTTTTTAAACGACATCACGGATTATTCAATCAAGACAACAACAACAACAATTATTAAGCCCACACCCCCTAAAAAAAACAGGTCTGCTTTCAAATGGCAAAGAAATATTCCAGCTATCCCCCAAAAAAACAAAGACTCAACTAAAACAATTACAAACAACCTGGATTATACACCCCAACTTATAGCACAAGAACAAATACACACCTCCGATTGTATATAGTACTAAACTTTTGTTCTTAATTAATCAAACCTAATTATGCGCAAGATCATTTTACTGCTATTAACAATAGCCTCCTTGTCTTCTTACGGACAATATAACATGCTACTGCTTCAACAGGCCGTAGATTCAGCCCTACAGAATAATCCGGATTTAAACCAGGCCAGATCTATTCTTTCACAAAAAGAAAATGAATGGCGGATACAAATGGGAATTGATGCTCCTGAAATTAGTTATTTTGAAGAGGGAATAAATAGTAATGACCCAAAACCATTTGAAGAAAGACGTTGGACTATCTCTCAATCGTTCGATTTTCCACTTACAACTTACTACCGCTTACAATCTGTCAAAGAAGAAGAGCAGGTAATCTGGTACCAGGTTAAAGCAATCGAAAACGAATTAATTTCCCAGGTAAAGTCACGATACATCGAAGTTCTTTATGCACTCTATTTGCAAAACCTTGGAGAACAACAGAAAACTCTTGCGGATGACCTTTACAAAGCGGTTTTCACAAAATTTGAAACCGGAATGGCAAATGGGATTGACCTGGCCAATGCTGAGTTGCAGGTTGCCGAAGCTGATAACTTTCTAAGTGATGCAGAAAACACACTGCACCAAGCTCGCTACAGTCTTTTTTATTTAATGGGAATGGAAATTGAAGATATCAGTTACGATATTCAGTTTTCAGATTCCTTAAGCAGTGTCGATGTTGAAGTTTCACAAATACTAGCTCTTTCTGTTTTGCACGAACAACCTCAATACATCTCCGCCTTGCATGAATATGAAGCCAGTCAAAATAAAATAAAGGAAGCAAAAAGTAATATCTTACCTGATATCAACCTCAACCTTTACACTCAAAATTATGGAAGCGGCTACAATTACAGTGGTTTTGAGATTGGCTTAAGCATCCCTCTCTGGTTGCCTTTTGAGCAAAAAGGAGCAATCAAGATCGCCGAAGCCAATCAAGAAGAAATTAAGTGGAAGCAAAAAGCTATCGAACTAAGCATGAAAGAACAAATTGAACATGCATGGCATGGCTATGATACCAGTAAAGACATTATTGAACGCTACAACAATACCATGCGCGAAAAAAGCTCGAGGTTACAGCAATTAAGCCTGGAAGCATACAGGCTTGGTGAAATTGACTTGCTCAACCTACTGAATGCACAACAAACGTATTTGAACAACCAAAAAAGCTACCTGGATGCTTTACGTGATTATTATTTACAATTAGCTCAACTTGAAAAATTCCTGAACCAAGAACTCGTATATTAAAAACAACACCATGATAACACTAAAAAAATCAACCGCATTTATACTACTTCTTTCTTTTGCTTTTTTCTGGGCAGCATGCTCCAGCGACAATCAAAATGTAACAATAGAAGCAGTAACAGATACCCCTCCATCCGTTTCAGGAGGTTCTGAAGAGAAGGTCACAATACAATTGAGCGACAAAGAGGTTTCGGAATTAAAAATTGAGACTGCCTTGGTGACAAGTGATATCCAAAATTATAATCTACAGGCTCCCGGGGTTGTCTATCCCGCAACCAACTATGTAAGTATTATCAGTACTCCAATAGATGGAAGGATTAGCAGCATTCTTGTTCAGGATGGTGAATATGTAACGAAAGGACAGGAGCTCTTCCTCATTGAGAGCCTTGAATATGGCAACATGATTTCAGATTATCTACAAGCTATTGCCGAAGAAAAATATCAAATAAGCCGGATGGACAGATTAAAACAGCTTGTTGATCAAACCATCAGTTCCGAGTCTGAACTGGAACGGGCAACATCAGACTACCAAAGAGCAGTTGCCGTATCAATTTCCGCACATGCAAAATTAAAAGCCATCGGAGTTTCCGATGAAGATATTGAAGCATTAAAAACCGCGGAGGTTATTTCTCCAAGTCTCCACATACATTCCCCGATTAACGGAAGTTTCGACCAGCGAGTTGTTGAACTAGGGCAAGCTGTAAATGCCCTGGATCAGCTTGGAAGAGTTCTAAATCCAAATAAAGTTTTAGTTCGGGCATACCTTAGCCCGGAGGATGCAAGGTTTATTAACCCAGGGGATCAGGTATTTATTTCGCTGCGCGAAGATGATGATCTAAAAATTAATTCAGTTGTCGCATCTGTAAATCCGGGTTTAGATGAAGACAATCGATCCGTAGTTATAAATATTGAAGTTACACCACAAAATAACTGGCCAAAAACAGGAGAAAATGTCCGTGTTGAAATCAGCACAAGTTCAATGGGTGAAGTATTTGCTGTGCCTATTAAAGCAATCACATATGATGGAAACCAAGCCATTGTTTTTATAAAAGTAAGTGAAAACACTTATGAAAAACGAATGATTGAAGTAGATGAGATTCTTGATGAATACGTCATCGCAACCAGCGGTATCAGCGAAAATGAAGAATTGGCTGTATCTCAGGTTTTCAGTTTGAAAGCACTTTCACGCTACGAACTAATCTCAGAAGAATAACCTCAAAAGCTAACAATCATGCTCAATAATATTATTGTATTTTCTGTACGACAAAAATTTGTAGCACTGGCTTTGGTTATACTCATGGGCATTGCCGGTGTTTCGTCTTTGATGCAAATACCGATTAACTCAATACCCGATGTAACTCCCGTGCAGGTACTGGTTATCACCAAAGCCGGAAGGTATTCTCCTTACGATGTTGAAAAACTGGTAAGCTATCCTATAGAGACTGCAATGAATGGTCTTCCTGATGTATCTGAAGTCCGGTCAATTTCTCAATTCGGACTATCAGCTGTTACTGTCGAATTTGAAGAAAACACCGATATTTACTTTGCACGACAAATGGTTAGTCAGCGTTTGCAATCCATTGTTGACGAACTGCCACCCGATGTTTCATCACCACAATTGGGACCTATCTCAACTGCCTTGGGAGAGATATATCAATATGAAGTAAAAGGTGAAAACTATTCTCTAACAGAACTTCGCGAAATTCAGGATTGGCTTATTGCACCTCAGTTAAAAGTTGTTCAGGGAGTAACAGAAATCAACTCCTTTGGTGGCTTCGTTAAGCAATACGACGTGATCATCCAGCCAGGGAAAATGCGAAACTTTGGAGTGGGCATTCAGGATATTATCGATGCCATATCAAATAACAACTCCGTTTCCGGAGGAAATTACCTGGAGCATAATCGCGAACAATACATCGTTCGTGGATTCGGTCAGATAAACAACAAGGATGACATCCTCAATATTGTAGTCACCAAAGTGGGAAATACTCCGGTTTTTATTAAAGACATTGCAAATGTTGAACTGGGAACCCAGATTCGCCAGGGAGGGGTTACAAGAGACGACAAAGGTGAAGTTGTTACCGGAATTGTAATGATGCTTCGTGGCGGAAATGGCCGGGAAGTAATTACAAATATTGAAGAGAAAATTGAAACCATCAACAGAAACCTTCCTGAAGGAGTTACTATTGAAAAATTTTACGATCAATCAGATTTGATCGAAAGAACTACAGGTACAATTACAACAAACCTGGTTGAAGGTGGCATATTAGTTATTGTTGTTTTACTCCTTCTACTGGGCGAAATCTCCGGAGCCATAATTGTGGCTATGGTTATTCCATTTTCCATGCTGTTTGCCTTTATCGGCATGCGGGAATTTGGGTTGGCAGCTAACCTTATGAGTTTGGGAGCAATCGACTTTGGAATGGTAGTTGACGGTTCCGTGGTTATGGTTGAAAACATTGTACACAAACTGAGAGAAAACAATAATGAAGAAAAATCTGATGATGTAATTATTAAAGCTGCCAAACAAGTTGTAAGACCAATTTTCTTTGGTGTTTTAATCATTTTAATGGTTTATGTGCCCATCATGACATTTAGCGGCATGGAAGGAATCTTATATCGGCCGATGGCAATTACAGTAGCAGCAGCTGTGCTCGGATCGCTATTACTGGCATTGATTTTTGTGCCGTCCATATCAGCCATCGTTTTCAAAAAAGGAGTTAAACCTCGAAAAAACTGGCTGGTCACCTGGCTTCAACCTATTTATAAGAATTTTCTGGAACGAAACATCCAAAAACGAATAGCAGTTCTAAGCATTGCATTGATTGTATTTGCGGGTTCTCTTGTTATGATGTTCCGACTTGGAACCGAATTTTTGCCAGAGCTTGAAGAAGGTTCTATTCTGGTTGAACAAATCCGAATGCCTTCAGTAACATTGGAAGAATCTATTGAAAATGCCAATTGGTTTGGTGCACAACTCATGGCAAATATCCCTGAGATTAAGACTGTAGTTCCTAAAACCGGACGTTCAGATCTAGCCAACGACTGGATGGGTGTTCACCAAACCGATGTGTGGGTAATACTGGATGATCCGGATGAATGGAGACCTGGACTTACGAAACAGGATATTATTGATGAAATTGAACCTTATCTGAAAACTGAACCGGGTTTAGCTTATAACTTTACTCAACCCATTGCGATGCGCGTTGATGAGTTAACCAGTGGTGTAAAATCCGATTTAGCTGTGAAAATTTACGGTGAAGAACTTGAAGTATTAAACAGCATTGGAGAATCTATTTCAAAGGTAGTCTCTGAACTGGAAGGAACGGATAATTTCTCAGTAGAACAACCAATTGGTCAACCTTATCTAACTATTGAAATTAACCGTGAAGCAGTAGCATCATTCGGATTAAATGTTGATGAAGTACAGCAGGTAATTGAAGCAGGTATTGGTGGTCAGATTGCCGGTGAAGTTTACGAAGGCCAGCGCCGATTTGATATTCAGGTTCGCTATCCGGAAGATATTCGTAACCAACTGGAAGAAATTCAGGACATTCCTGTTCATCTTCCAAACGGACAGTTCATTCCCCTTAAGCGGGTAAGTGAAATTGTTGCACAGGAAGGGCCACGTGAAATTCAACGTGAAAATGGATGGAGGAGATTGATCGTTGGTATCAACATTGAGAAAATTGACATGGGCACATATGTTGCCAATCTGCAACAGGCAATTGATGAGGAAGCCAATATACCTGCCGGCTACTTCATTGAGTATGGTGGTACCTTTGAAGACCAACAGCGAGCTACGAATCACCTTTTATTGGTATTGCCACTTTCTCTATTCATCATTATTGGCCTACTGTACTTAAACTTTGGGCATATGCGCTATGCCATGATCATTTTACTCAATCTTCCATTTGCCTTATCCGGAGGAGTATTCTTATTATGGCTGCGAGGAATGTACCTGTCAATTTCGGCAAGTATTGGTTTTGTCGCCTTATTTGGCGTAGCCGTGCTGAACGGTATTGTATTGCTCGATCACATTAATGAACTCAGAAAAGAACAAGGCAAAAAATCATTGAAAAAGTTGGTTATTGAAGGATCAGCTGACCGCTTACGTCCTGTATTAATGACTGCCTTGGTTGCAAGTTTAGGATTCATCCCAATGGCGTTTAACTCAGGCCCCGGATCAGAAGTACAGCGTCCACTGGCAACAGTTGTTATTGGTGGGTTAATTACATCAACTTTATTAACCCTATTGGTGTTGCCTACTATTTATCTGTGGGTTGAAAACAGAAAGAAGAAGGTGAAATGATAATTTTCAAAGTTGAAGAAAAAGGAAAGTGAGATTCCTAATGATTTATAAAAATGGCTCATGAATTGGAGATTTCCCCGTTGGAAGCAAAGCAATTCCACAGTGCCGCAAAACAATTCTACTTGGAATCATAGATATTCTCTATGGAATAATATCTATTCCTTTTGGAATATCTATGATTCTACAGTGCTGAGAGATTATTCCACAGAGCAGCAGAGCAATTCCACATAGAATAAGGACTATTCTCGTTGGAATGATGACAATTCGATAAGGAATAACAATAATTCCATTGGGCAGCAAATATATTCCCGAGAGAATAATTATAATTCCGGAAGGAAGCAAGGTAGTTTTCAGAAGTTCGTTAATGAAAGGTTCCGACAGGAAATGCCAGTTAAAAAGTTATAACGGCACACAATACTTCCTGTAGAATTTTTAGAAAGCTTAGCTAACAAAATAAAAAAGGCTCCAATTATGGAGCCTTTTCTTCTTATGCAGCGTTAATAGTTAAAACATCATTTAAAATGTCGGGATACATTTCCCCAAAATTTTCATTACACCATTGTGTAAATTCATCGAGCTCGTTGGGTTCTACCCATTTCATACATTTTGCGAGCTCTTTACGAAACAATTCCCGACTAAAACTAACTTTAGGTAAGATAACTTTAGCGTATTCAAACATGTCTCTCTTCTTTTTAAAATTAAAACTTTATGAATATAACAAATAGGAAGATTTTATAGTATGTTCTTTATCAATGGTTAACAACATTTAACACATTTTAGACCAAAATAATTCATTAAATTACTGGGAATAAATGCATTTAACGACAAACCCACGACTAATTGTTATACAACATTTGTTAATAAAATACATTGCAAAAGAAGCTTTACAAGTTTACACAAACTATAGTATAGTTTTAACAAAATCTGAAATCCGTTCGTTCAATGTTAGCTTATTATCAAGTGCCTTTACGAAGGCACTTCCGATGATTGCCCCCTGGGCATATTTACATGCATTATCGAAGGTTTCTTTGTTTGAAATACCGAAACCTATTAATCTTGGATTTTTCAAATTCATGTTCTTTACACGTTCAAAATAATCCTGATGAAAGTCTTTAACACTATTCTTCACTCCTGTTGTTGAAGAGCTGGAAACCATATAAATAAATCCAGTTGAAGCTTCATCAATTTCCTTCAATCGTTTTTCAGATGTTTGAGGCGTTATAAGTAGAATATTGTGTATACCATACTTATCGAAAGTATCTTTGTATTCATTCTGGTATTCGTTCAACGGAAGATCCGGAATAATAAGTCCATCAATACCTACTTCAGCACATTTTTTGCAGAAATTCTCAACTCCAAACTGAATTACGGGATTCAGATAACCCATCAAAATAAGAGGGATATTCACTTTTTCACGAATTCCCTGCAACTGCTCAAACAGCTTCTTAATGCTCATCCCATTCCGAAGAGAGATCAAACTACTATTCTGAATAACTGGTCCATCAGCAACCGGATCAGAGAATGGCATTCCAATCTCAATTAGGTCAGCACCATTTTCAACCAGCCCTTCAATAATCGAAACTGTATCGTCTAATTGTGGATATCCGGCAGTAAAGTAAACTGAGAATATATTTTCTTTTTTATCTTGAAATAATTGATTTATTCTGTTTTTCATGATAATGTCTTTAAAAAATCAATAACCAAAGTAATCTAAATAAGCTTCCATATCTTTATCTCCACGTCCTGATAAATTAACCACATTCACATCATCAGGCCTCATATCTATTTTCTTAAGAGCAGCTAAAGCATGTGCCGATTCCAGTGCAGGAATAATTCCTTCCAACTGTGTAAGCTGAAGAGCTGCATCCATTACTTCTTTATCGGTTGCCCATAAGTATTTTGCTCTCTTGGTAGCACACAGGTTAGCATGCATTGGCCCGATTCCCGGGTAATCCAATCCTGCCGATATTGAATAAGGTTCAATAACTTGTCCATCTTCCGTTTGCATAACAACTGAACGGGAACTATGCAAAACCCCAGGCTTACCCAAAGTAAGGGTTGCCGCAGATTCATTCGTATCAACTCCTTTTCCGGCAGCTTCAACACCTATCAATTCTACATATTCACTATCCAGGAAATGATAGAAAGCACCGGCAGCATTACTTCCACCACCAACACAGGCAATAACACGAGTTGGATATTCTTTACCAATCTGCTCATCCAACTGCCATTTAATCTCTTCACTTATAACAGACTGAAATCGGGCAACCATATCCGGATAAGGATGGGGACCAACTACAGAACCGATGATATAGTGCGTGTCTTCCGGATTGTTAATCCAGTCGCGCATAGCCTCGTTGGTCGCATCTTTCAGTGTTTTATTTCCTGATTCAGCAGGAATAACCTCTGCTCCCAGCATGCGCATTTTTTTCACATTCGGTGCCTGACGCTGAACATCCAGCGCTCCCATGTAAACGATGCATTTCAAATTCATCAAGGCACAAACAGTAGCAGTTGCGACACCATGCTGCCCGGCTCCGGTTTCTGCAATTATTCGCTTTTTACCTAAAGCTTTGGCTAATAAAATCTGTCCAATGGTATTATTCACTTTATGAGAACCTGTATGGTTCAAATCTTCTCGCTTCAGGTAAATGTTTGTTCCATAAGTTTCGGACATGCGCTTGGCATAATACAATGGAGAAGGACGTCCCACGTAGTGTTTCAGCAATCCTATAAAATCCTGCCTGAAATTGTAGGAATTTATAATCTCCATGTACTTCTCCTGAAGTTCCTCAATATTTGGATACATCATTTCAGGGATGTATGCCCCTCCAAATTTACCGTAATATCCTTTTTTATTAACTTGATAACTCATATCTATTTTTTAATTTCTTACTTTTTCAATAAATGCTTTTACTTTTTCGGCATCTTTCAGTGCCGGTTCAATTTCAAAACCACTGTTTATATCAAGAGCGTAAAGCTGCTTGTTATTTAGTGTTGTGATTCCGTCATAATCATCTGGTCCAATTCCACCACTCAGAAAAAATGGGTTCTCCAATTTGTATTTATTCAACAATTCCCAATTAAATTTTACACCAGTTCCTCCCGGAAGTTTCCCTTTTGTATCAAAAAGAAAATAATCTACGACAGAGATATAATCCTTCAGAATATTAAAATCAAACGATTCATCTAACGAGAAAGCTTTGAAAACCAGAAATCCGTTTTCGCGGATTTGTCGGCAATAATCCGGCGATTCTTTCCCATGAAGCTGTGCGACTTTCAGTTTGTATTCTTTACATATTTCAATCACTTTTTCTGCTTCCTCATTTACAAACACTCCAACTTTTTTTGTGGAAGAAGGAACTCTCGTAAATATTGATAAATCGGGAGAATCACCAACATATCTCGATGATTTTGGATGAAATATATATCCCAAAAAATCGGGATTAGCCTTACAAACCTCATCAATATTTTGAGGATCACGCATGCCACATACTTTTACTTTCAATTCTTTCATCTCGTATTTTATTGATCGGATGACTTAAAGTCATCCGATCAATCTCTATCTTAATTGTTTTATAAATTCAGCACAAGCTTTCCCGGGATCCTCTGTCTTCATGAAATTCTCTCCCATCAGAAAGCCATCAAACCCATGTTTACGCAGATAGTGAATATTCTCAACGGATGACAGTCCGCTCTCTGAAATCCGAATCATTGATTCAGGAAGCAACTTACCCAGTCGCACTGAAGTTTCAACATCCACGTCGAAAGTTTTCAAATCCCGGTTGTTTACTCCTACCAAATCTACCATTGGGTTCAGCTTTTCAATTTCTTCTTCTGTGTGTACTTCAACCAAAACTTCCAATCCAAGTTCTTTCGCCGTTTCTGTCATTTTAAGCATTTCATCCTTGCTTAAGCTGGCAGCAATCAACAAAATCAGGTCAGCTCCATGCGCCTTTGCCTCATACACCTGATAAGGCTCCAACATAAAATCTTTACGTAGAATAGGCGTCTTTGGATTAAACATTCTTGCTTTTGCCAGATTTTCAAATGAGCCGCCGAAGTAATCAAAGTCTGTCAACACCGAAATTGCAGAAACTCCGGCGTTTGTATATGCCTGAGTCACTTCGGTCACTTCAGCTTCTTCATTAATCATTCCTTTTGATGGAGATTTGGTCTTAAATTCAGCAATGATCCCACTTGCTCCAGGAGTTTGTAATGACGCTTTAATTGAATTTGTCTTTCTTGGAAAGAAAGGAGATTTCTTCAGATCATCAATACTAATCTTCTCTTTTGCCTGAGCAACTTCCTTTCGCTTATTTTTATTTATCTCGTCAAGTATTGTCATTTTCTTTCTAGCTTTTCATCAACTTTGTAAATACCTCCAACGCGTTCTTACTATCCAATGCTTCAGTTGCCTCTGCCACACAATCAGACAACGGTTTTGCCTGATCCATACACTGAATTCCCAATGCTGCATTTGCAATCACCACATTTTTTTGTGCATCCGTAGATGTTCCTTCCAAAATGCTTTTGAAGATTTTTGCTGCATCCTCAACCGAATTACCTCCGGATAATTCTTCCTGTTTATAAGTAGGGAAACCAAAATCAGCAGACGACAAATTATCTTCTTCCTTATTGGAAACGATACGCGTATCAGCAGTTAAAGAGACCTCATCGTAACCATCCAGGCTGTGTACAATCATGTAGTTTTGATCACTATCTTCAAACACCTGATGATAAAGATCCATGATCTCCAAATCAGAAACTCCCACCAACTGGTTTTTAGGAGAAGATGGATTAATGATTGGTCCCATCATATTGAATAGTGTTCTCACTTTTAATGCACGACGAACGGGTCCAACATGTTTCATCGCAGGGTGAAATAAAGGTGCATGAAGGAAGCAAATTCCGATCTCCTCAATTTCTTTCTTCAATTTGGAAATATCATTACTAAATTGGTAACCAAAATACTCGAACATATTGGATGCTCCACTTACCGATGACAGTCCGTAATTACCATGTTTACTAACCTTGTACCCAGCACCGGCAATCACAAAGCAACTGGCCGTCGAAATGTTGAATGTATTTTTTCCATCTCCTCCGGTTCCCACAACATCAATGGTATTATAGTCTGACAAATCAACTGGGACGCACAGGTCAAGCAAAGCCTGACGGAATCCGGCTAACTCTTCCGCTTTTATGGGACGCATTCTAAAAACGGTAAGCAAGGAGGCAATTTCTGATTCTGAAAATTGTCCTTCGCCCACTTTTGTAAGTATTGATTTTGCTTCCTCTTTTGTTAATGTATTTCCTTTGAAAAGGTAGTTTAAAGTATCTTTCATCTTTTTTTGATTCTTGATTTTTAATTGGATACAAAAATCCCGGCAAAATTAGGGATTAATTATTTAACCAGTTTTCGATCATTTTTTCTCCCTCCGGAGTTAAAACCGATTCGGGATGAAATTGAACGCTGCGCACGTCATATTCTTTATGTTTGAATGACATGATCATGCCTTCAGAATCCTTACTGGTCACTTCCAGACAGTCTGGCAAACCTTCAGAATCCACAATCCATGAGTGGTAACGCCCAGCCTCAAATTGTTCTGAAACGCCTTCAAACAAGAAAGGATCAGTACTTATTTGTCTTACAGGAGTTGCTATTCCATGCAACACTTGACTCATATTGGTAAGCTTAGCTCCAAAAGATTCGCCAATAGCCTGATGTCCCAAACAAACCCCAAACATGCTTTTCTTAGGAGCATATTCTTTAATAATATCCATCAACAAGCCCGCTTCTTCAGGGATTCCAGGTCCCGGAGAAAGCACTATCTTATCGTATTTTTCCAAGTCGCTAAGTTCCAATTCGTCGTTACGAATAACATCAACAGGAAGACCGGATATCTTTTTAATTGCATGCACCAGGTTGTAGGTGAATGAATCGTAATTATCTATGACTACTATTTTCATTGTTTTTCTCCTTAAATTTCTTCAGCTATTTCAATGGCTTTTTTCAAAGCGGCAAGCTTGTTATTTACTTCCTGCAACTCACTCTCTTCCTGCGATCCGGCAACAATTCCGGCACCTGCCTGGTAGAACAATGTATTTCCCTTGCTCAGGAATGAACGAATCATGATGGCATGGTTCAGGCTATCGTCGAAACCCAGATATCCAATCGTTCCTCCGTAATAACTACGACGTTGATTTTCATAACGGTCAATTAGCTGCATGGCCATGTGTTTGGGTGCTCCGGAAAGTGTTCCCGCAGGAAACGAATCTCCCAAAACGGAAATCATATTTGTGTCTTCTGGTAGCTTACCGGATACCTCAGAAACCAAATGGATAACATGAGAAAAATATTGAACTTCGCGGTACGTATCCACCTGCACATCGCTGGCATTGCGGCTTAAATCGTTTCTTGCCAGATCAACCAACATAACATGCTCTGAATTTTCTTTTGGATCAGCACAAAGCTTTTCAGCTAAAATTCTGTCCTGCTCATCATTTCCCGTTCTGCGAAACGTTCCGGCAATTGGATTAATAATAGCACGACCTTTTTTAATGCGCAATTCTGCTTCCGGACTGGAACCAAAAATTCTGTAATCGCCATAATCAAAAAAGAAAAGATAAGGAGATGGGTTTACTGAACGCAAAGCCCTGTAAAGATTGAAATCATCTCCCTTGTACTTTTGAGAAAACTGACGTGATAACACGATCTGGAAAACATCTCCACGAAAGCAGTGTTCTTTTCCTTTTGTCACCATGTATTTATATTCCTCATCGGTAATGTTGGAAGTTTCCTCTCCAACAGTTTCAAAATGAGTTACCGGGAATGACAGATTCTTAAGCAGCTGCTCAATTTGTCCCATCTCTGCTTTTTCACCTTCCGGTAAATTCTCTATTAAAGAGATCATATCTTTTGAATGATCAATGGCAAGGATGTATTTATAGAAGCAATATTTTACTTCAGGAACAGAATACTCTTCTTTACGATCTGCTGTAATATCGATCTTCTCGAAATACTTAACCGAATCAAAACTCAAATAACCGAACAAACCATTTGCAGGAGATTCGGAAATATCTCCCTCCAATTTAAATGACTTGAAAAAGTTGTTCAATTCTTTGGCTACGGCATGGTGATCCTGAACCGGAAATTCTTTTGTATCCTGTCCCGGAGCATCAATAGTTATCACTCCATTATCGGCAGTAAAGGAAGCCAATGGCTTAATACCGATGAATGACATGGCATTTTCATTGCCATGGTAATCCGAACTCTCCAGCAACACCGATTGTGGAAAGAGTTCCCGAAACTTCAAATAGACACTCACCGGTGTTAAGGTGTCGGCAAGTATTTTTTTGACATTTACTTTAACATTAATTGGGTTCATATTTTAATTTTTTAATTAATTCCTATTTGAAAATTGGCATAAAAAAAGCGGCTTACCGTGTTACGATAAGCCGCTTTTCAGATCAATTTAGGCATGAAAGCTACTCCTCTCCACGGTATTGTGAAAAGTTATTGCGCCACCACCAAAATTTTAAAACAATCTGATTCATATTAAATATCTTAAAAATACCAATATGGCTAATTATCTTCTAAACTGGAGAAGACCCCACCACGGAAGCCATATTGTATTTATATCATTATCTGCTTGAACTTTGTGATTGTAAAAGAATGAATTTTATTTCAAAAACACAAACAAAAGAATTTAAGTAAGAGAAAATTAAATATTTTTTTAATGCTGACATTTTCTATGGAATACCTGTAAAATATGACACTTCCTTAAGCACAACTCACATTAAGCCTGATAATTAACACATTAGAAAAGATTGAAATTTTTTTTTATTCGGTTAAAAACTGTTAATTCGCAGGCGAAAACGAAACATTCATGTTTTCGTATTCGTAATTTAACATACAGCTTTGCAATGATTTTTTTGTTTTTGCACTTAATGGGGTTGATTGGTTGAGCACAGTTGCAAAGCTTAAAAGGTAATTTTAGTTGTTTGTTTAGAGGAAGGGGCTACCCAGAGGGGTAGCTCCTTTGTTATGTGCAATTTCAAATTTGTCTTCCCAACACATACTTAATAATTTTTCAAAGAACATACCATTTATAAACCTTCCTTTTGATACATCTTTATCCTTATTAAATATTTTCAATTTAACCTATCTGCAACTGATTTTTAATCAATCCATTATTTGCCTTTCTTATATTTATGTTTATTATTCATAGTAATAACTTAAATCATTTATCATGAAAAAATTTACATTATTTATTTTGCTATTATCCCCATTATTATCTTTCTCACAAACAATTAACATTCAAAACTTTGAAGTTCTTGTAAGTGCAAATGCAAATTATCCTAGCAGTACACGCTTCGATTACAAATTTGAAGTAAACGGAAATTATATGGCAGGTCCCATAGCTATACGCATTTATAAAAATTCTATCAGTCCAGCCAACCAGATTGGATATAACAATTGGCGTACAGATTGTGATTATGATGATCAAACCTATTATTCAAGTTACATGGATCTTGAAACATGGTTCTATTCTTCAAAGAGTTTCTCAACTTACCCTGGTCAGACATTTTGGGTGCAAGTAACATTTCACGGTGTTACACAAACACGTAGTTACACCTATGAAAATACCGGAGAACCAGATATAAACATAACAAGCATCGTCATAGAAGACAGCACAACTGATATCCCTCATTATTATGAAGGATCTAACGAAAGTCTTGAGGTTAACTGTACGAATTCAGGCGATGGATTTGGCACAATAAGTCAAATTAGTATATTCTTAAGTGAAAGTTCAAATTTCCCAAATTATTCTACAGTGCAAATCGGGCATGAATATGTTAATGAAATTTTATACCCTGACGAAACATATTCTCAGCAAATATGGTTTGATATTCCTCACTTTTTTGGAGAAGGTTACATTGATTCAGGCTATTATTATATACTAACAGTACTTACACCTAATGAGGGTAGCGAAGATGTAATGCCTCGCAAAGTATATATTGAAGCGACTACAAAATCTGCTAAAATTTCAGATGCTTCTTCATCGAAAAGCTTAAATAATGAAACTAGCATCATTTACCCAAATCCATCAAACGGCACTCTTTATGCTCAACTAGGAAATGATCCAGCCTATACTAATTTAAAGGTCTATAGTTCAACCGGCCAACAAGTATATTCGGAAAATATTGAAGGAAAAAACAAAACAAAAATTGAGCTCACCAATGCAACACCAGGAATTTATTTCGTAGAGCTTTCAAATGACACAGACAAAGAGACAATAAAAGTGTTGATAGAATAAAATAAAAGACAAACTCTTTTTACTTTCAAAAAATACCGGAAAATTTTCCGGTATTTTTTATTGTCCCCAACTGCCAGATAAAAATTTTAAGTATATACTAAACAAGTATCCTTTTATATATTCAGAAAAGAAATCAGCAAATTATAAGATGAGCTCACATGCAAAACCCTGACCAATAATAACTCTTAATAGAACTCATGCAAAATATACTATTATCTGAAGAATAAATATCTCAAATCAGTTCTTCTATAAAACACGTAAACAGAACTACTTCTTTAATATATATCTGTTCCCATATTAATAGATATTTTTATAAAACATTAGCACACTATCAAAGTAACCTCCTAAAAACAATAATCTGCAATAACAAGTAAGCCCCATCAATAAAATGACGGGGCTTAACAAATTTACGGGAATTGAAGTCAACACTTCAATTATTTTTTATTTCTTTATTCTACTTCAGATTCAGTTGAAAACCAAGTCCATCCAGAGATGTCAAGTGCATCGGCATCGGCACCTGAAGTCAAAGTATAAGTCATTGCATTGGCATCGATAACTGTACCAACAGCATCTGCACCTTCAATTTGTACATCAGATAATGCACCTTCACCTACAAGGTCAAGATCAACATCGTAACCTTCTAAGTGCAATGATGTAATTGTTCCACCAGAAGTCTTTTTGAATTGCAATGCTGTACCACCTGTAGTTGAAATAGCTGTAATATTCTCAAATGAAGGATGATTATTTACTTTGTCACCTTCAAATACGGTAGAGAAATCTTCAATTGTATGAACAATGTAAGCGTTTGTAACGCCTCCGCTCCAACCTTCAGTCCAGTCGATAGCGTCATCTTCGTTGTTTTCCAAATAGATATTTGTAACTGTAGCAGCACCTCCGAAGAATTCGATACCATCATCAGATCCATTGATTACTGCAATATTCTCTAATGTAGTACCAGAACCTACTGAGTAACAAGATACACCATTGTATTGAGATTCAGGATTAATTTGAGCTCCTGTACCTTTAATTGCCAAATATGTAACAGAACCTGAGTTATCAGTATCATCAGTTCCGCCATAAATGAAACCACCAACTTCAGCTTCAGCATCAGTACCAGCAGTTGTTGTAGCTTTACCACAAATAGTTAAACCACCCCAGTCTCCTGGATTTCCATCAGCAGAAGTAATAATTACAGGATTACTAGCAGTACCATTGATAAAAATTTGGCCACCCATTAATACTGCGATATAAACATCAGTACCTCCTGCTTCAGCAATGATTTTTGTTCCTGCAGGAATAGTTAAAGATGCACCATCCTGTACAACATATGAACCTGTTAAGCTATAAGTTTTAGTAGCATCTAAAGTTACATCAGAAGTAACTTCTCCATTCAAAATTTCAACAACATCAGCATCAATCCAAGTCCATGATGAGATATCCAGAGGATCTGAATCTTTACCTGAAGTTAATGTATAAGTCAGAGCATCGGCATCTATAACTGTACCAACAGCATCTGCTCCATCAATTTGTACATCAGACAATGCACCTTCCCCTTTAAGATCAAGATCAACATCGTAACCAGACAAATATAAGCCAGTAATTGAACCTCCGGAAGTCTTTTTAAATTGTAATGCAGTACCACCTGTAGTAGAAACAGCAGTAATGTTATCGAAGGTAGGATTATTATTAGCTTTATCACCTTCAAAAACAGTTGAAAAATCTTCAATTGTATGTTCGATATAAGCATTTGTTATACCTCCACTCCAACCTTCAGTCCAGTCGATAGCGTCATCTTCGTTGTTTTGTAAAAATAAATTTGAGGCAGAAACTGTTCCACCAAAGAACTCAACACCATCATCAGAACCGTTAATTACAGCCACATGGTTTACTGTTGTACCAGAACCTACTGAATAGAAAGATACTCCATTGTATTGAGACTCTGGGTTAATTTGAGCACCAGTACCTTTAATTACAAGATACTCAATAGTACCTGAGTTATCTGTATCATCAGATCCCCCATATATAAAATCACCAACTTCAGCAGTAGCTCCTTCACCTGCGGTAGTAGTAGCATAACCACAAAGAGTTAAACCACCCCAGTCTCCTGGTTCTGCGTTAGAAGAAGACATTACTACAGGATTACTTGATGTACCGTTAATTTCAATTTTACCACCTTGTAAAACTGCAATATATACATCTGTTCCTGCTGCATCAGCCAAAATATTTGTTCCTGCAGGAATAGTTAAAGTAATTCCTTCAGGTACAATAAACGAACTTGTAAGGTTATACTGAACTATTGGGACAAGAGTATAATCTTCTGTTAGTTCACCGTTCATTTCACCGGCTTCTAATAGTTCAATTACCCCATCTTGTTCTTCAATGATTGGGTCATCATCGTCACAACTTGTTACTAACAAGGCAGATGCCATGATAGCAAGACTAAATAATTTAATTGCTGTTTTTTTCATTTTTACTTTGTTTTTAATAAAACTTATCTCTTTTGTTTAATTAAGTCCTAAAAATTCATACTAATACCTAAACTTATATCCAAGCCTCTCTTATATGAGCGCACAACAGCATCAAAAGACTCATCATCACCACTTGGATCAATCCTTTGAACTCGTTTCACAGGTGGATTCAATAAGTTTTTGGCAGATAATTTAATTGAAACTCGCTCAGAAATATCCTTATTTAATACAAGGTCAAGGGTAACAAATCCTTTCTCGATTATTTCGTTATTGTAATACACATCGCTGTAAACAAGGTCTTCAGCTGCTCCCAATGCATATATTTTATCTGAGGAATAATTCCCTGATACCGTAGCTGTAAATGGATTGTCATTTTTAGTTGCGTATGACAATGAAGCATTCGTGATAAACTCAGAAGCACCTTCCAGCCCAACTTTCGTTTTATTGTTATATTGATGGTATTCTAATAAATCTTGTTCAAACCACATTTTAGTAGCATTAAATGACAAGTTTAGTTTGTGCTTTTCTGAAGTGGCTAACAGATTCTTTTTTATTTCTAATTCTATTCCATATACATTGGCCTTTTCACCTGTATTTGCATAATAAAAAGCTTGAGAAGAACCTTTAACCATTGTTTGGTTTATCGGGTCATTTATCATTTTATAGAATGCACCTAAGGAAATCAACTCAGCATTACCCGGGAATAATTCCCATTTTAAGTCGATGTTGTATACTTCAGACATTTTAACATCCTCATCACCTCGACTCACATCACCTTCCGGAGAAACATATTCAAAACGGGCAAGCTCTTTAAACTCGGGCAATGTAATTGTTTTACTAGCAGCTAAACGTAGAGCACTTTTATCGGTAAGATCGTATTTAATGTTAAATGCAGGCAATATGTTATCATAGGTATATTCCACATCTCCAGACGGACTGTTTGTTACATCCCATTCTACAAATAAATAATCATGCTCGTAACGAAATCCTACGTTACCGGAAAATCTGGATTTGCGCCATGCTATGTCTGCATATCCGGCATATACAAGAAGCTCTGCATTGTATAAGTTCAGTTTCTGTTCATTTATTTCCAAAGACTCGTTATTGTAATATGACTGATTTAATAGTACCTCATCCATATTATCAATGTCTGTCCCTGTTATACCGTGATCAACCTCAACCCCTACAAATTTCGAGTCAAACTTACGTTCCTTATATCTAAAGTTTAATCCGGTATTTATTTTGAATATTTTATCTTCCTCATCAACAAAGGAGAATTCATCTTTCAAATACCCGTTTAGCTCAGAATCATTAATATTTTGAGATGATTTTCGTTGGTCAAAACCACCAACCCGCACATAATTTACAAATTCACCAGGGATGCTTACTACGTTACGAATTCGGCTTGGCTCATCTGCATTTACAATGTTATAAGCTACAGCCCATTTCACATTATTCTTTTCACTAAGCTGGTGTTTTCCAATCAATTGATTTACTAATACTTCTGTTGTAACAATATTCTGATCCCTTATAAATACACTATTGTCACCCTCAGAGCTTCCTGTTCTTTCAAAATAATATCCTGTACGATTTCGTCCAGCTTCATATAATTTATCCTCTGTTTTATTAACATAGAGAGCATTATAACTTATGCTACTTTTACTTGAGAAATCATAAGTAAGGTTTAACAACCCATTTGTTTCAATTGTAGAAATATAATCTTCAGCATCCGTAAATTCTCTGTCGTAATAATTTGATTCATATCTTCTATATTCTCCTTCACGATACTCTGAATCGCCAGAATGTGATGCTGTAACAAACAAAGACAATTTGTCTCCATTACCTATGTAAAACTCATTTCCTCCAATGATAGATAAGCCATAATCCAATGGTAACTTTTTAGATACTGCATTCCAACTTTGATTACTCACAGCATCAGCTGTGATATATGGCTTTTTGTAATATCCAAATGTAATATCGTTACTATTTTGAGTCGCTTTAAAATCATTAAACTTACCACTTGACAAAACAGTTGAATTAACTCCTGAAGACAAAGAGACTGAAATGTCGTGGCTTATCGTTTTCGAGACAACATCCACATTACCCGAAGCTTGATCACCATATGTTGCAATGTCATATGTCTTATTAATACCGACATTACTAATTACATCTGTCGAAAATAACTCCAAATCGATGTTCTTTTTTGAAACATCATCAGATGGAATAGGCAAGCCATTCATTGTTGTAGATAAATACCTGTCACCTAACCCACGAATATAAACATCGCCAGATCCTTCGGTTTTAGTTACTCCTGAAATCTTTGTTGTTGCAGAAGCGGCATCAGAAACTCCCATTGAGGAAAGTTGTCTTGAACCAATACTTTCAGTAATACCAGAAGCTTCTTTTTGATCTAGTAGCAACATACTTTCTGATTCGCGGTTTGCTTTAGCAACAACCTGAACATCTTCAATCTGCATGGTTGATTCTCCCATCTCAAAATTGAATGTTTGGGTATTTCCTGAAGTAATTTCAACATTCTCGATAGTTGATGTTTCATAAGAGATAAATGAGCAACGAACATTATAAGTTCCAGGTGTAATGTTTCCAAGGGTATAGTTCCCGTCAAAATCGGTTAATACCCCAATTGTTGTTCCTTCCAGCATTACCGTTGCCCCAATAAGAGGTTCATCTGTGCTTGCGTCTGTTACAACGCCTTTAATAGTTCCATTTTGTGCAGTTGCAACAAAAGCTAAAGCAAAAAATACTGTTGCAAGTGCTAATCTTCTAATTCCCATAAAATTTGTAAATCTGTTATACTTATTGTTCTGATTTTTAACTGATTAATTTGTTCAAAATATCTTCAAATTCAAATCAGGTTTTTCACAAGGATCATCAAATGTTCTACCTCGTTTTCTTTCAAAACCGCTGCTAAGGACTACGATAATTATTACATCATGATTAAACAGGAGAGGTTTATGATTACACTTTGATGACATTTATGTAAATTTTTGTAACAGTATTCTATAGCCGGTAAAAACCTTACATTAAGGCACAAACAAACATGAGCATTACACACTGTACACCAACAACTTACACGCCACAAAAGGAAAATACATGTAGCTATATTAAAATGATAAAAGAAATCTGCCCCTCTTGAAAAAAAGGAGATAAAAATTGTATTAAGAATTGAAATGTAAACCCAATCTTAACTAAGTAATACCCCAAAATGATCTATTTTCATTTTGAACAAGATTGAATCGAACATTAAAAAAGATGAGAAAATATCACATACAGAAACAAAAAAATCCGACCATTAAAATGATCGGATTTTTATATAATGAAATTTCGCTAATTTATCTAACAAAAGAAGAATTCCCTAGGAAATCAGCACTTTCAGAAATTGCGTCCAAAGATTTTTGCAATCTTTCAGCCTGAGCTGCAGGATCTTGATTTCCACCAAATCCCCCAAACCCTCCTGCTGGGGTAAATTCTCTACCTTCTTCACGAGCTTTTTGCATTTCTTCCATCATAGCTCTCATTTGAGCCATTTGCTCTGGAGTTCTTTGCTCTTCAATTTCTACAAACCAATCTTGATATCCATTTTTGTAGAATTGTTCAAAAATTGCTTTATAATCAAGGTCTCCACTTGCTCCAATTACATACTCATCTTTAATATGCAATACCTGGAAACGATTAGGATATTTTTTCAAGTATGCCACAGGATCCTGACCACCCTGAGAAACCCAGTAAACATCCATTTGGAAGAATACTTTGTCTGCATCAGTATTAGCGATTAGATAATCTTCAATAATTTGATCAGTATTACCTATTGTTTCAAATTCACCACTGTGGTTATGAAAACCAAATTTAAGACCTAGTTTATTTGCTTCAGCTCCAATTTTGTTCATCAATTCACATTGAGCTTTCACTCCTGACAGAGTAGTTTCCCAGTTGTTTGAAGGAAGAATTACGTACTTAAAGCCAGCAGCTTTATGCTTTTCAAATACATCTTTCCATGCAGCAATAGAACCAGCCTCATCATTAATATCCAACGTAGCACGCACGTGACTTGAAATTACATCCAATCCGTATTCTTCTGCAATATTTACATAATCAAGTGGGGAGTAAGTTCCGAATAGACCTGCTTCTGCATTGTAGTTAGAAGCCTCAGCAACAACATAGCCATCATTAGCAACTGATTTCAGAGAAGTTTCCATGTCTGATTCCATTCCTTTAACAGAATAGAAAGCAATACCCATATGTTTGCTTGCACCAGCATTTCCTGCCATTACTGCAGCAGATGAGAATAACAGCATAAAAGCTGCGAATAACAAATTAATTGTCTTTTTCATAATTTATCGTTTTAGTTTTAGGAATAATTGTAAACGTTACTTTTTCTTACAAAAAGCGTAGCAAATGTAACTTAAAAAATGACCCGATAAAATAATTATGCAACATCATTGTCAAACATCCACCTATATATCAGCAAATTGCACATCTCTTGCTGATATAAAATATTCCCTAAAATCTATCTTAGTTAACAATTGCTTAAATCTGTTTTACTCAGCCAATATTCTTTTTTCTTTGAATTGTCTGTGATTCTCCATCACAAATGACACTTATCATCAATAAAAACTATCCTTTTGCTAATGAGAATAAGAACTCAAGTCCGCCACCTGATTTATTGCGAACAGAAATTTCTCCTTTGTGTAACTGAACAGCATTTTTCACGATAGATAGCCCTAGTCCAGTACCTCCCTTATCGCGTGTTCGTCCTTCATCAATACGGTAAAAACGCTCAAAAATTCTCAAAAGATGTTCTTCCGGTATTCCTTTACCACTATCTGAATAACTGAAGTAATAAAATTTATCATCTTCCAGATACTGGTTAATTATGATTGAAACATTCTCCCCGGCATAATTGATTGTATTTTCAATAAAATTTTGAAAAATTGAAGAAAGCAGGCTATCATTTCCATAAACAACAACTTCTTCATGAACATCTAATTTTACAGGAATATTTTTATCGATAAGACGAGACTCCAGATTTACAATTACATCCTCAATTAATGCTCGAAGCTTAATCTCTTTAAATTCAAAAAGATCACCCGCATTTTCAATATTATTTAGCCGGGAAACATCGTTTAGCAGATCCTCAAGTCTTTCACTTTGCAGAAAAGTCCTTTCTAAAAAATAATTAAATTTTTCTTTGGGTATATCTGGGTTTCTTAATAATGTTTCTACATATCCTTTTATTGATGCTAAAGGGGTTTTTAATTCATGTGCAATATTAGACGTAAGCTGTTGCTTCAACAACCTTCGTTTTTCTGGCTTAGTGACATCCGTGATTAGTATTTCAAAACTTTTATCTACATAAATTATGGCATCAACCTTAAAATAAAGTTCATCTACATGGATTACTTCTGTAAAATAAGGAGGATTTTTAATATCAATCTCTTTCTTGGACGACAAACGCTTATCAATATCTTTAAAAAAAGACTTTAAACTTCTTATTTTGAATATAGAATCTGCAGTAATATTTGATTCTTTAGAAATTACATTCGCAAAATGCAAGAAATGACTGTTTGTTAAAATATTTTTTTTGTCCCTGGTATAAAATGCAATTCCTTCATTTAATGCCTCAAGGTGTGTAAATAAACGTTTTTTTTCGGTTAACAACTCATCTTTAGCATGCTTTAACCGCTCATATATCTGAACAATTTGCTTCCTTATATCTCCAAATTCTTCTATTGCAGAATAGTAATTAGTATCAATCTCTTCATCATTTCCTGCTTTAATCGAGAACTCTTTTAACTGACTAACAAATTCGCCAAAATGCTTGGTTACCCAATGTAAAAGAAACCACATTGCAAAAAACATAGCTGCCAGAAAGAAAATGTAACTCCTTTCTGTTTTAAGGAAATTCCTTAATTCAAGGTTGTAAACCTCGGCACATCTTATAAAATAGGAATCATAAAAACGGGCGTAATAGTAGAAATCCTGCCCTGTTGTTTCAGAATGCCTGATATTGCTACCTTCGCCATAATTTGAAGCTTCAACGATTTCAGGACGCAACAGGTGGTTTTCCATGTCTTTGTAATCAGTTACAAAACTATCATACAAAACGTTTCCCAATGTATCAATTACAGTTACCCGTGTATTATCGTCGTAAAAATAGGTTTTAAAGGTATTTAATTGATCAAAAGACCGATCTTCAAGAAGGTTATTTTTCGAAATGTATCTATCAGTAAAAGTTACAACATAATCCAGCTTACTTTCTAACTCAGCAGTTTTGTATGTTTTTTCTCGGCGATACTGAAAAACCAGAATAGATATAATGAAAAAGACAAATGCTGCGAAAAAGTTTAAAAAAACCCGCTGTCTAAAAGTACTCTTTTTAAAAATCACGATAAATTATTTTTTCAATAGAAAAACTAATTTTCAAAGCAATATCCATAGCCGGAACGACCAATAATTACTTCTCCATAAGATCCAATTTTTTTCCTTAAGCGTGCAATATTAACATCAACATTTCTTTCTGTAACAACTACATCATTGCTCCAAACCTGGTTGAGTATTTCTTCACGACTTATATATTTATTTTTATTTTTCATCAAAAGAGCCAGGATCTCAAACTCTTTACGGGTAAGTTTTATTTGTTCTTCTTTTATATGAACCGACTTTTTATTCAAGTCAAGCGTCAAATCATCACACGACAAAATATCTGCATCGTACGTTGTTGTTTGCGAACGTTTTAAAATTGCACGAATACGAACAACAACTTCTTTTATTGAAAATGGTTTCACAATATAATCATCAGCCCCAACATTGAAACCGGTTAAAAGATCATTTTCAGCAGTCTTAGCTGTTAAGAATATAATTGGCACATTAATCTTTCTCTCTTTTCGAAGTATATCTGCCATTTTATAACCCGACATTCCTCCCATCATTACATCCAACAAAATCAGGTTAAAATTCTGAAGATTCATATTTAAGGCTTCTTCTGCTGAACTTACAGAAAGAACATCAAAACCTTCACTAGATAAATTGAATTCTAAAATTTCTCGAAGATCTTTTTCATCATCTACGATCAGAATTTTGCTTTCCATTGGTTGACATCATTAATGTTTGAAACAAATATAGTTATATAAAAAATAGATTTATTCATTTAAGGATCTGTTAATGTACTCATAAAACATTTAATCACACTGTATTATTTGTGCAATCTTATTTTAATCTTATATTAACGCCTCCTTAACAAGCAGGCTAATCATTACTTGATGGATAAAAAAATATATTTGTCCGCCTCAATAAAAAAAATTTAAAAGGCTGAAAAAGAAATGAAGCTAAAACTTATAATCCTTATTGTTTTTGTAACAACTACGGTTGCCTACAGTCAAGAAAAATTTACGCCTAATGGAAGTGCCTTTGCTACCATTTATGCAAACTTCCATCAAAAAATTTCCAGTCAAACAGAAGAGGGTTCTGCCTTTGAACTTGAAAGAGCATACATTGGATATGAATACAATCTAAGTCCTGAATTTTATGCCAAGGTAAATGTAGATATTGGGAGTCCCAATGATCTTTCTGAGTATTCTAAATTAAGGAGATATGCCTATTTTAAAAATGCATACCTAAGGTATTCCAAATCTAAATTTGTAATAGAATTTGGATTAATAGGAATGAAACAATTTAAGTTACAGGAAAAAATATGGGAAAGAAGATATCTGATGAAATCATTGGCTGATGAATATAAGCTGGGCTCTTCAGCTGATTTGGGGATAAACATTAATTACACCTTTAATGATTATTTGGATGTTGATTTTACCATAAGTAATGGAGAAGGTTACAACAACATCCAAACCGATGATTTTTACAAATACGGGCTTGGCTTAACTTACACACAACCGAAGAATCTGACTTCAAAAGTTTTTTTCGACGTAACAGAAAAAGATCTTAGCCAGTCAACCCTTTTACTATTCTCATCGTACGACTACAATAATAAATTTAATCTTTCTGCAGAATACATAAACAGACTGAATAATGATGGGAATACAGATGAAAATATCAATGCCTATTCTATTTTTTGCAAATACAATATCACAGATCAATACCAGTTTTTTTCCCGTTTTGACAAGGTTGAATCTAACATTCTAGAAGGGGACATTCAACCCTGGAACTTATCAAATGATGGTTCCGCCTTGGTTGTAGGTATTCAGTATGCACCAATTGACAAAATTAAGATTGCTCTCAATTACCATGATTGGTATCCATCTGCATCGAACCAATCAAACGACATGCTGGTCTATCTGAACCTGGAAATAAAAATGTAAAAGAAACCGTGATGACAAAAATAACCGCACTATTACTTTTATTGCTTGTTTTATTTCAATACGGATGCCGTAAAAGTGATTTTATTATTGAAGAACCCACAAATATTTACAGGGATTATGGAGAAGGGACAGGAACTGTAACCTGGACAAAAGATAACGAATACATCATCGAAGGTTTTGTTTTTGTAAACGATGGACAAGTACTAACGATTGAAGCGGGTACCGTAATACGTTTTAGTTCAGGACAAGCGGAAAATGCAAGTGCTTTAATCGTATCTCGGGGAGGGAAAATAATAGCACAAGGAACTGAAGATAATCCTATCATATTTACTTCAGAGAATGATGATCTGAACGGATCTGTCGGTAAAGATGTAAGCGGACTTTGGGGAGGTTTAATTATTTTAGGAAACGCTCCTATCAATATGTCTGCAGGAGAAGCTTCTATTGATGGTATTCCCCTATCAGAACCCAGAGGAGTTTATGGAGGTGTAGACGAAGATGACAACTCAGGAATACTGCGCTATGTATCAATCAGACATGGAGGAACTAATATTGGAGAAGGGAATGAGATTAATGGACTTACTCTGGGGGGAGTTGGAAATGGGACATCCATTGAATACGTTGAAGTTATTTCCAATTCGGATGATGGAATTGAAATTTTTGGTGGAAATGTAAATCTTAAGCATCTTGTTGTTTCTGGTTGTGAGGATGATGCTTTTGACTATGACCTAGGATGGACGGGAAATGGTCAATTTTGGTTAGGAATTCAATCCACTTATCATGGAGATAACTTAATTGAAGCAGGTGGTGGTGTTTCCCCTATCAATGGAGTTCCTTATTCAAATCCGAATATATTCAACACTACACTTATCGGGCACAGAGATTCAGGCATTGGCTCTTGCATTACATTTGAAAACAATGCTGCCGGCACAATTGCCAACTCTTTAATCATAAATCAATTAAATGGAGTCCAACTCGAAATAACCGATAAAATCAACGATAGTTACAGCCAATGGGTTAATCAAAACCTGAATGTACAAAATAACTTATTCTCTGAAGTTGCCAATTCTACATCGGAATCTATTTTTGAGTTGACAGGAGTATCTTCTCCAACAGAAGAATCATTATGGGATAATTATTTTAACGATGCTGGAAACGAAATATCGGATTCAAAAATCACCTGGATAACAAACAGTTATGTGCCAGAAAACAAAATAAAAGGTTCCCTATCTGATTATCCTGATCCCTGGTTTCAAATTGTTGATTTCAAAGGAGCATTTGGCGAAGACAACTGGATTGAAGGATGGACTTCACTTGCAGAAGATTAATCTCTCACAGGTAAAATCACGATCAATCTTTATTTTGCTACATTCCTTTACGGGAATAGCTAATAAATTTTTGTTGTTCATGAATTAAATCTTTCGAGATAGAAAGCATATTCTTTGTTTCATTCATGATACCAAAGAACAAAACTGAATTTCTTGTGCTAACTTCCTTATTTTTAATCCTTTTAATCTGTGCCTTTTCAAATTTAATGATAAGCTCTTTTAATTGATCATTGTGAGAAATTAGTTCATCAAATCGGTCTGATTGTTTATTCTTCTCAACATCCATAAATAGGTCCGTCCATTCGTTTAACCCATCTACCAGCTTCTTAATATCTTCAACCTGGCTCGAGATAAACGGTTTGTGTTGATTCCCCACATGTTCATATAAAGAATTTAAAACAGACTGCTGAACTCTTATAACATCTTTTTCATGATCAATAATCCGAATATGATAATGTCCCCCTTCAAGTGTTTCAGGATCTAACTTTTGAATGGCCTTCAAAAACTTATCTTTTGCTTTATGTATTTTCTTCTGATAGGATTTGTTGCTTTTCAAACTCTTTTTAAGCTCAATATCATTTTCCTCAATAAAGTGATTTAGACTTAAAATATAAACATCACAAAAATGAGTGATTGTATTAATCACATTTAAACGATTATTTTCGATAAGAACTTCTAACGGATTATATTCATCTTCATCTTCCTCATCTTGTGCAGATCGTTTCTTAAAAAGAATATAAGTTCTGGCAATCATGAATATAGCAATTGCGATAAACAAGAAAACCATGTAGTTGCCAAACAGTGAAATAATTGCTGCAATAAATCCACCAACAGTGAATGCAATTAAAGCAGTTAAAAACCAGCCACCAATTACAGTAAACACACCCGTTATACGAAAAACTGCGCTATCCCGATCCCATGCCCTATCTGATAAGGATGTACCCATTGCAACCATAAAAGTAACATATGTAGTTGATAGAGGCAATTTAAGTGAAGTTGCTATTGATATCAAAATACTGGCAACAATAAGGTTTACCGAAGCACGAATTTTATCAAATGCAGGTTTGTCTTCCTTCTTTTTATAAACCTCTTCTTCAATTTCCGGCTCAAAACGACTATTTATTCTTTGCATTAAAGGACGTGGAAGAATTGTTGAAATGGTTTTGTTTATACGAACCATGCTACGAACAATACTTCGGGAAATCATGGAAGAACCAAATCTTTCCTGACCTTCATCTTGACGTCCAAGATTTACTTCGGTTTTTACAACTTCCCTCGCTTTTTTTGATGTAATAAGTGTAATGATCATTATAAAACCGGCAATCATCAACATGTAAGTTGGAGTTTGAACTGCATCATTCAATATACCCATATCAAAAGATTCTGGAGCGATAGAACCAGCAGCAATCCAAGCTTTAAACGAAGAAAATCCAGCCAAAGGAACCCCGATAAAGTTTACAAGATCGTTGCCGGCAAAAGCCATAGATAAACTAAAAGTACCAACCAAAACAATCACCTTTGGAATATCAATCTTAAAGATAGAGTAGAGTAACTGTAATATAAGAGTCCAAAAAACAAAACTGACTATCATGATGATAAACATGTTGTTATTTAGATAAGCAACAATATCTTCTGTTAAGAATGAAGCTCCCTTAGCCCCTTTAATAATCATGAAAAAAGTAATGGCCGTAATAGCCAAACCTCCAAATATAGAGCCGAAATATTTTATCGTCTTATTTTTTTCTTTGAAAGTGAAAATTATACGTGTAATGTATTGAACAACTGCTCCAACAATAAAGGCAGTAAAAACAGACAGAACAATTCCCCCAATAATGGCAAGTGCTTTATCGGAATTAATATATTTATTGAGTTCTCCTAGCGATTCTCCTGCATGACTAATTTTTATAACCGATACAGCAACGGCCGCTCCCAATAATTCAAAAACAATTGAAACAGTAGTAGATGTGGGTAAGGCAAGCGTATTAAATAAATCCAATAGAATAATGTCCGTGATCATTACTGCCATAAAAATGATCATGATCTCAGAAAAGAAAAACATATCCGGATGAAAAATCCCTTTTCTGGCCACTTCCATCATCCCACTAGAGAATGTTGCCCCAATGAGCACCCCGGCACTGGCAATTAAAAATATGATTCGCATTGGAGCTGCTTTAGATCCAATTGCCGAGTTAAGAAAATTTACAGCATCATTACTTACACCAACAACTAAATCTGAAATAGCCAATGCAAATAATACGACTACCAGGATAAGGTAAAATTGCTCCATGATTAAGGGTTTTTATTTTATCGGCAAAATTAGACAGGGAATGTAAGTTTCACATTTTAAATTATTAATATTTGATTACAATTCGATTAATTTAGTTCGTTTGCGATTACATAAAATCGTTGAGAGAAAGCATTATTCTACTGTTATACTTTTCTTTATGACTACTACATAAATATTGCAAATATGTTACATTGAAAAACTTTATTTTCATTTCACATATTTATTTACCCTTTGTAACAATTTCGTAATAGGATTTAGAAGTAATGTTTTTGAGAACGAAAGCGTCTGCCAGAATTAAATTCATAGGTAATTCGAAGCTCATATTTTCCCAACTGAGTAAGTCCTCCCTTATAGGTTAAAGGAAATTCAGCAGCATATCCTATTTGAAGAGAATTAGTCAGATTAAAATGACTTATACCTGCTACTGTTTTGTTTGTACGATACATAATTCCAAACCAGATTTTGTCTACAAACAAAATATTTGCAGTTAAATCGGCTTGAAATTCGTTCTTAAAATCACTTTTAATAATTAACCCCGGTTTAAAAACCAGCTGTTGGTTCCCTTCAAACACATAACCTGCCAAGAAATAACCATAGCTTTTCTCTTCAATTAATGCATACTCCAATGAAGCAGACCGAAAAGTGTTCCCGAAAAAACCAGGCAACGAAATTCCAACATAGAACTTTTCTGAATACGCCAAAGCTCCAACGCCCCAATTCAACTTCATTTTAAGATGAAGGTCATCCTGAAAAACAGGATCCGGAATACCATCTGGATATAATTCATACTCCCCTAAATTATTATCGTAGTTTAAAAAGACTGTTTTTAAACCCAGTCTCATAAATATGTCATCGCTCAACTGAATTTGGTAGGCATAGTCAACAGAAAACCGAATCCGTTTTTCGTGAGACCAATTGTCTTGGCTGAAATTCAAACCTATCGCATTGTTTTTTCGGCGTAAGGGAGAATAAAAAATAAGTGAATTTGTTATTGGTGATTGTTTACTGTTGGTAAAATTCCTCCGAATAAATAATTGAGCTCCTACTTTTTCCCACATACCTGCATATGCAGGATTAATTGTTTGCATACTATTCATGTATTGCGTAAAAACCGGATCAGTAAACTGTGCTTTTAACGGCAGTATTGCAAAACAAGAAAAAATAAAAACAATATATTTTATGCTGATTTTAATGTTCATAGGAAATGCTTTAATAGAGAACCATTACAAATCCTTTAATTTGACCTCCCATCCCGGTATCTAAAATGTAGAGATAATTACCAAGAGGAACTTTTTTATTCCTGTAAGATTCTCCATTCCACCATGCTTGCTCGAAGCTTCCCCAAAACTCAACATTCCCATAGTTATTCTTATCAAAAATCTTGTTCCCAACCCGATCAAATATGTAAAGGTGAGCTTCCGGGTATTTTTCGATAGAAACCATTTGAAAATAATCGTGGATTCCATCGCCATTAGGAGAGAAACCCTCAGGAATAAAAAGGGAATTTTCATTTGTAACGATTCGCTGATTAGTAGATAGAACTTCAACAATTCCCAATTCAAGATTATTGGTACAGCCTAAAAGATCAATAACAGAGACTCTAAAAAAATAAATACCGGGCTTTCTCCAAACGACATAAACTTCTGTTCTTTCACAAACATCATCAACAAAATAAGCTTCATCATTTAAAGCATTACCCGGGGAGGTACTAAAATCAACCAAAAGGTCGCTGTACAAATCCCACTTGAAGTAGCAATTCTCCACTGGCTCAACCTGAAGCAATAAGGTATCACCCTCATATACTTTCATTATTTGAGCAGAGCTTTCTGTTACAACAAGCAAGAAAAGTACAGCGCCAAAAGCCCAATTGATTATTTTGTTTATGAAATTGATAATTTTACTAGTTCTCCATTATTCATCTCTGTTTGAATCTATAAATGTGGTTGGACTAACTGCATTTATATCTGGTCTCGGGCTTAGATATTGAGTTACAAGATCATTGTCAAAGTCATCATCGGTACAATCATCATAATGAATGTCTGAATATGAGTTATTGGAATAATCTTCAGAAGAAGGGTCGTACATAACTCCATCAACGGCCAGAGTAAATTCAGCGGAAGTTATTGTTTCAGCCTGGTTGTTGTCAATAAGCATGCGTACAACAATACACTCGCCATCACCCCCAACCGTATTCCCATCCTGAGCTGTTACATTTTCAGCATTTGTGTTCCACGAGCCACTTCCCCCATCAGTCATAGAGTGCCAGTTTTCATTAGATGTTGCATCTGAAGGATAAGCCCAGTCAACAGCACTAACCGAACGTGATCCCGAAATTCCGGTTCCGCCCACCTGAAAGCTCGGTTGCCACGAATTTGTAAAGTTGGCTGCTGACACTATGAAATACAGGTAATTCTCACCGTAATCGAATTCAACTTCACCTGAAACAGAATTATACCCCACAGAAGTAACAGCTGAAACACAAGTTCCATCATATTCATCATTTGCAGCTTCCCCGGCTACTGTAAGGTTTGCTATATCCAGTGTGAAAGAATGAACAGGTTCAATCATATACACTTCCAGGTTATCAGTAGAACATGCATTTGTATTCTCAACATAGATAACTAAGAATACAGGAGTATCACTGTCGTGCATAAATGATTTCCATGTAATGTTAATTGAAGAGGTTCCGGTACTTTCATCATTATAACCCGTTCCAGTTGCCTGAATATGATCTCCGGTTCCATCACCTGCTTCTATGTTTTCTGTTAAAGCAGAAGATGAGATAAAACTGGCATCCTGGGTTACAAACCAATTATAAGTAAAAGAACCATCAGCGGGAGTTGGCACATTCACAGAATATTCATATTCAGTTCCGGGAACTGGATGCAAGGCATCAGAAGACAAACAAGTTACTGCTGCCGGAGTAATATTCTCCGGTACATCTGTTAAGGTTTGAGCAATTAACACAGACTGAGAAACAACAAATAACATAATAATTAAAGAGTAGACACAAAATTGCTTTTTCATAATAACTTAGGTTTAATTCGTATTTAATACATCGATAATTTGATAAGCTGGGGACGAGATCTAATAGTAAGGATTGAAGACTTCGTATCGGAATTGTTTCCGCAGTCATCCGAGAGCCAGTAATAAATTGTATAATTCACATCTTGCCCATCAGCCCCCGGGAAAAAAATAGTTGTTGAATAATTGGATAATTGCCCGGAGATACCTGACAATAAATTTCCTTCAGTATCAGTAAGTAGCTGTTCTTCACTATTTTTTATTGTCCAATTAAGGGAGAGGTCATAGGGATAGATTCTATAATCCGGGTAATAAATATCCGGAAGCAGATCCAGGTCAGTTCGTCCTGCTTCAAAAAGATGATACTCAGGACGAGCTGGAAGAATACCCAAATCATCTCCGCTTGATCCATTGTATTCCGCAGAATAAATACTCTCGACACAAAATTCAAAGTCAGGAGGATCATTCAAAAGATTAGCCAAAGGTGTTTTACATTCAGCCAAAGCCAACGAAAAAATACCTTCTGGAAGATCTTGAATTGTAACTAAGCCTTCGGAATGTTCTGCCAATGGATAAGACCAGACAGAACTAGTACAAACTCCTGGAATCAAGTTTTCACTTTGAACTTCCGGGTCTAATGAAGTTTGGGAAAATGAAACCCGAAGTTGAGTTAAGTTCGCAGTAATTCCTGCTGAATTATCAATTGTCCAGTAGGAATTTATACTTTTCAAATCGTTCAAAACCGAAGATGAAAGATCAGGGTAGTCCCCCTCGTTAGAGCAAACTGTGATCAAGCCTCCTTCTGTTTCTCCGGAAAGAACTAAATCAAGAGGAAAATATCCACCAGAATTTCCTGTTGGGAACAAATAACTGTGAGGGTCAGATGTTGATTGTATTGCCCGTGTTAAATTCCCAATGATATATCCACTACTTCTGGAAATTGCTGAAATTGCTTCGTTTGTCAAAACAACACTATTTCCATTTGAATTGATATTTCCTCCATTCATACTAAGTTGATGATGAATACATAAATCATTACTTACCAGCTGAATAGAAGGAGCATTGCCGGAATTGATTGTCAGGTTGTAAAAATTATAAGGATTGTTTATCCTGAAAATTGAGTTTGAAGGAGTTTCTTCTCCACCCAAAATAAAAGTGCCACCCAGAATTTCTTTGCTACCACCATTTCGGAGACGAATGTCAGTCGGATTTCTACTCGTTCCGTTTGGATAATGTATCCTGATTTCACCTCCGGTTATTTCAAGATGAGTAGAAATACTCATATCAAAAGTGGCATAAGTAGAACTGGAATGTCCCAGAGTAGAGATGTTTATAGTTCCTCCTGAAATAATTGCAACACCAGCAGTATTTATAAGCCTTCCGGCAATATTCAACTCTCCTCCTTCAACCCATAAAGTTCCATACCTTCGGGTTTGCAAGCTATTTCCAGACCTGGCTCCAACTGTAGCTTTCCCGGAACTTACTTTAAACAATCCATCATTGATTATTGAAAAACCGGCAGTGATCAACTCTGCTCCATTTACATGAATTCCTGCATCAGAATTAATTGAGAGATTCGTAGAACCATTAAATTGTGTAATCCCTGACTTTAAATGAAGCAACCCACTATTTAGTTCAAGATTTCCGGAATAGGATATGTCAGACTGTATATTTAAGCTTGTATTTTGATCAAGCCCTTTGGATATAATAAGGCTCCTAAAATCAGTATTTCCTGTTAGAGTTGAATTTAACTCCCCTATAAAATTAACCGTTCCATCTCGCCCAGGGTCAAAAACACCTGAATTACTCCAGTTTCCTGACACATAAAGAGTGTCCTCCCCTTCAATATTAAGTTCTCCTTCTAGTGATATATCATTGCAAAATGAAGAACTTCGAATTGTTACCTCTGTCCCATTTGGAATAATTACATGATCCGTTGAATCAGGAACAATATTATCCTCCCAGCAAGATGGCTCATCCCAATAACCACCAGTAGCATTTGCTGAAATAGTTGCTAAAGATTGATTAAAATTATTTCTCCGTAAGCCTGCACTTATTTCATAAGCAAAAATCATCTTGTCAGGGAACAATGCCAGCAAGAATATTAACAATAAATATCTACACTCTTTTTCACAAAAGAATGCATTAAAATAAACCATTTATATTTCTTAATTTATATTTTGTTTTTATTCTGAAATCCAATTTATTAAATGGTTATACATATTTAATTTCATCAAACTGAATTACAGATATATATTTGGATAAAAAAACAAAGCACGCCAAAATAATTTATTTACATATATTTTGCTTTGGTTCATCTAAAATATAAAATACAAATTTAAAATGCACAACAACTTCGCATTTATTTAACTAAATTTATGTATTTTGCATTAAAACAAATCCATAAAACCCAAACAAATAGTCTGAATTCATGGCTTATGTCTTATAAAAGAAATGAAGAAAGAATTATAAATATGAAATGCTTTCTGAAGTTTAGAAATAGTGTTTTCTTGTGTACATACGACCGTATAAATCAAACTCATAAGCGATTCGAATTTCATGTGTACCTAGCTGATATTTTGCAATATCACGAGTGAATGGAAATTCAGCTGCGTAACCCACTCGAATGTTCTTGGTAATATTAACTTGTGTTAGTGCCGCAATCGTATTGTTTGTCCGGTACATAAGACCAACCCAGAATTTATCATGGAACATAACATTAGCCGCAATATCTGCCTGTATCCTCCCCCCCGCTGATCCTTTAATTAATACTGTAGGCTTAAATTGGACCTGAAGTTGATCACCGAAAAGATATCCTCCTAACAAATACATGTAACGAACCTCTGCCAATGATGAAAAGTTGTTTCTGTTAGCAGCAAAGGAATTCTCGACCATCTGAGGAACAGAAAATCCGATATAATACTCATCTGAGTATAAAAGAAGCCCAAATCCTGCTTTAAACATGTATTTATTGTGGACATCAGTTTGAAACATAGGATCGGGTATATCTTGTCCCGGATTTAAGTCATATCGGGTAAGCATGTTATCGTAATTCATAAAACCGGTATTAAATCCAAAACGTAAATGTGTAAAGCGGTCAATCCTGATTTGATAGGCATAATCCAAAGCAACCGTTAGTCTCTTTTCATATCCAAAACGTTCATCAATAAAATCAAGACCAACTCCAAAATTCTCATTTTTTAAGGGGCTGTATAAAATCATGGAATTGACCAAAGGAGCTTTATCCTGTCCTAAATAGTACCTACGTGTAAAAACCTGAAATCCTGTTTTATCCCAAATACCTACATATGCAGGATTAACTGTCTGCATACTATTCATATATTGTGTAAAAGCGGGATCAGTAACCTGGGCATTTGTGACATTAAGTCCTACAGATATTTCAAATACAATAAATCCAATAAGGACAATAATTTGTCTCAGCCTACTCCTCAATATTTCAAACTTCATATTTCCCATAACATTAATATGAAACCATTACAAATCCTCGTTCAAGATCACCGTTACCTTTATCCAAAATATACATATATACACCTGGAACTACCTTATTCAACGAATTTTGATGGTTAGAAGTTGTTTCACCATTCCACCAGGCGTTTTCATAAACATCCCAATACTCATAATTTCCATAGTGGTCTTTTTCATATAATTTATAACCTTCCCTGTCAAATATGAGCAACTTCGCATCCGGGTAATAACCCATACAATAAATCTCAAAGTAATCATGTATACCATCACCGTCTGGAGAGAAACCTTCAGGAATGAACATCACACATTCACCTTCATAATCCAGATACTCCGGATGTCCGTCATAATCCAAATCATCATTATAATAGATTCCATCACCGTTCAGGTCTTCAAAAATGGTTAGTATGTCATCATCATCGTCATCAATATCACGCCAGTCACGAATACCATCACCATCAAAGTCCTGAAGAATCGGCTCAGTTCCATATGGATTATCAAGATCACTGTCTTTAAATCCGCCGAAGAAGTAATCATAAGCATTATCCAGGCCATCTGCATCATCATCTGCTCCATCCGGAATGACCTCAGGTAATCCAATTGCATCCGGATCATAAGCCTCAACATAATCCGGGACATTATCACCATCTGAATCCTCGTCTACATAGTCAGGAGTTCCATCACCATCTGTATCTACAGGATTAAGCCCCAGGTCTCCACCAAACTCATAAATATCATCCAATCCATTTTCGTTACTATCGATTCCTGACGGATAAGTATAATCACCTTCCGGTTGAGCCTCAATATTATCAGCAATACCATCATTATCTGAATCCAAATCCAGACTATCCGGGATTCCGTCCTGATCGGTATCCCGGTTCATATCGCCTTCCACTACATCAATGATACCATCATTATCATCATCAATATCATCAACATCTGCAATATTATCACAATCTGCATCCGCAAAAATGGTAATATAAACTGTTGCTGTATCGCACAATGGGAATGGGAAATCATCACAAATCTCATATACAAACTGATAAGTTCCGGTTGTTCCCTTTATAAAGTCGAATATAAAGTCACCATTTTCAAAGAGTTGAAGCGTTCCTATCAGAGGTTCTTCAAGAGGAGTTAAATTGATAATGATTTCATCACCATCCGGTTCACTATCATTCAGCAGAACATTACCGATAATAGGTGAACAACCGGTATAGTAATAATCATCAACAGCAAGCGGTGGATTATTCGGTCTTAATACCTCTACAGTAACAGTTGCTTCATCGTATAACGGTCCACATGGAATTCCAGCATCATAGATTCGGTAAGTTAATTCATCAAATCCGATATACGATGTAGTTGGCATATAAACAATTTGTCCGCCTTCAACATAAGCATAGCCATTTTCTGGTTGTGAAACAATTACCAGAGAAGTAGTATCCAGTTGATTTTCCGGATCAAAATCATTGTTTAATACCTGCATCGAAATACCTGTATTAAACTGGGTTAGATAGTCATCATTTGCAGCAACAGGCCATTCATTATCAAACCTAACAGTTACAGAAATAGTAACAGGCAATGCACATTCATTCGGATCCGGAGTAAATGTAAAGTCAAAAGTTCCAAGTGTTGCTGTTTGAACAATAGAAGGATCCCAAGTTCCGTGTACTCCTTCTTCCGAAATTTCCGGCAGAACAATCGGCTCATCATCCAGGCAGACTGAATCTTCAAGAGCAAATATTGGGGACACAGGTTCTATAACTGTAATAAAAATACTTGTTGAAGTCGCACATTGTCCCGAATTCGGAGTGAATGTATATTCAAAGCTTCCGGCTACATCTGTTGAAATGACAGAAGGATTCCATCTTCCTGAAATTCCGTTTCGTGAAGTTGTTGGCAATGAAGGAGCCTCTTCATCCAAACAGAATGGGCCAATAGCTGCAAATACTGGTCTAGCTTCCGGTTCAACTCTTAAATCCAAAACAATAATCGAATCACAACCTGCTACGGAGATCAACGTATCGCTGTAAATACCAGACGTATTTAAAGTTTGACCATGCCATGAATAAGGTAATCCTGTTTCACAAGTTTCATAAGTTTCATAGGTTACAAATTCCGGTAATACATCTAATGCCAAAACAATAATCGAATCACAGCCTGCTACTGATGTCAAAGTATCGGTGTAAGTACCTGCATCAAAAAATGTTTGTCCATGCCAATTATAAGGCAACTGGGCATCACACACTTCAACTGTTTCATAACTAATAAATTCAGTAATAACATCCAGAGTCATAACTATAATCGAATCACAACCAGCTACAGATGCCAAAGTATCTGAATATGTACCAGATCCTGTAAGTATTTGACCATGCCATGTATAAGGTAATTGTCCATCACAAATAATTATATCCTCGTACTCAACTGATATCGGATTAACTTCCAGGTTCAAAGTTGCAATAGAATCGCACCCGAATTCATTGTCAAATATCTGATCATAAGTACCCGGTGCAGTATATTCAACTTCATTCCAAATAAATGGCAATTCATTTTCGCAAATAATTATATCTGTATAACTGTGTCCTGAAGGAATAAGATTCAATGTTAAGTTTATAATTGAATCACATCCTGCCACAGAAGTCAGGGTTTCTGTATAAATTCCAGCACTTTCAAGAACTTGTCCATGCCATGAATAAGGAAGGTCTGATTCACATATTTCTACGGTTTCATTTGTTACAAATTCAGGGAATACTTCCAGCGTCAGGACAACAATCGAGTCACAGCCTGCCACAGAAGTTAGGGTATCTGTATAAGTTCCTGCAACATTAAGTGTTTGTCCGTGCCATGAATAAGGAAGTTGATTTTCGCATATCTGTTCAAATTCAGCAATCTCAAATTCAGGAACAGCATCTAATGTGAGAACAATAATTGAATCACAACCGACAACAGAAGTCAAAGTATCTGCATAAGTTCCTGCAGCGTTAAGTGTTTGTCCATGCCATAAATAAGGTAATTGAGCTTCACAAATAATGATATCTTCATGCTCAACATAAACAGGATAAATTTCAAGATGTAATGTGGCAATAGAATCGCACCCAACACTATTTGTAAATGTTTGTCGGTATGTTCCGTCAGTAAAATAGTCAATACCATTCCAGTTAAATGGTAATTCGTTTTCACAAATAGCTAAATTAGTTCTGCTATAGCTAACCGGGTTTACATTAAGTACTAATGTAGCTATTGAATCACATCCAAATGTGCTTGTAAGCGTATCTACATAAGTACCACTTGTATAATAATCTTTACCGTTCCATGCAAAAGGAATATCATTTTCGCAGATGGTTGTATCGATAACGCTAATCAAATCATCTTGATTAATAAGGACAATATCTACAGAACTGATTGCAGGATAACATCCGTTTGCAGAAAGTCCATTTGCAGTTAGGGTTAATGTAACTGTTCCAGCTGCAATATCTTGCTCACCCGGAGTATATACCGGATTTAAAGCAGTATCATCGTCAAATGTACCATCTCCGGTCATTGTCCAGAATAAATCGCTATAATTTACAGCTGTTGCTTCAAAAAGCTCAACACTTTCACCCGGGCAGATTGTTTGAGTATTTCCGGCAAAAGCTTCAGGTGACGGATAAACCTCTATTTCTCCCAACTCATGATTAATACAACCATATATACTGGTTTGTTCCACAGACAAACTATATACTCCCGGTTCAACATCCCAGATTATCAACTGCTCATTTCCATATACCGTATTTCCGTCGCTGTCTGTAAAGTTAAAATCAGTGGAAGCTTCAGATAGGCTAACAACATTTCCTTCGGAATCAGTTAATTCCCAAACCCATGTCGAACCTTCCTCACCATTCACTCTGTAAGTTCGCTGAGAATCACGACACACCTGATCTATCTGCCCCGCTACCTGAATGGTTGCAGTCAGTAGAATCATTAATATGTATGTCAAACGTTTCAGCATTTCTAAATCTTTTTATTCTACGATATATATTGGAGACATTTCTGGTAATGGATGAACCGTAAGTGTTACTTCATCCTGATCTACACTCTCTCCAAATTCATTTACGACTCTTGTTATGCGGTATGTTGTTGTAACAACTGGACTTACAGTAAGCACATACTCAGCTTCTGTCGATGTATAGGTTTCCGTATGGGTTCCAAATTCATCTTCTACTTCTAAGTCAAATGTCCAATCTGGTGTTCCTGTAAAGTTTATTGTCAGGATTGCATCATCATTCACACAAATCTCATCCGGGAATAATTCCATAGCTGCAGTCGGTATGGATTCAAGAACTTCAAGTCTTCCTACTTTCACATTGTTTGTACATGCAACTTCATCCCAAGCCATAACCCGGAAGAAATACTCACCCGGTTCAAGCCAGGTTACATTTACAGTTGCCCCCTCATTATCTCCATCAACAAAATAAGCCTCATCAGCTAATGCATTACCCAAATCGTTTGCAAAATCAATTCCTGTTGGATCATTATATAACTCCCAACTATAGGTGTAATTTCTACCTTGATCAACGCTTAATTCAATAGTTTCTCCCTGATATACCGTAAACGTCTGGGCTGCGGAATTTGCCACAGTCAGCACCACTGATGAAAGTATCAGTGTCAGACGGATAATATGGTATACAGTTCTTTTCATCAAATTAGCTTATCAGCTCTTTTCTTTTTTCATTATTAAGTAGAGTGCCTGTCAATACAGATTGCTTCGCTACGCTCGCAATGACGTAAGCTGAAAATTGAAACCATCAGGGCATTTCTTTTCCATATCAGGTAGTTTTTCAATCCCGACCGATTCATTTTTCCGATGTTCTTATGTCTGCCTTTCACTACATTTATTTATATTTTTGTCCCACTTATTCACTTTCAATCCTCTACACCTGGTCTCACTACTTGATCAAAACAGATTGCTTCGCCAGGCTCGCAATGACGATCAACAAGAGACTTTTTCTAGTGACTCACGACTCCCAAGGATGTACTTATCCCATTTCAGGCTGTTGGCCCGATCATAATTCACCTCTTTTCGCGTATCCGGAGCTCGGCTTTTTACCGGATACAGGGGCAAAGGCGCTCCCCTGACCAGATGGAATAATGTTAGTTGTCCTCTGGGAGGGCCATGTTTATTGGATGTCATTTTGTGGTCATAATAATATTGTCAGTTATCGGTTATCTCTCAAAGAGAGATTGCTTCACTGCGTTCGCAATGACGCTCAACCTGAAACTTGTAGCATGTAACCTGAAACACAAATTTCCGGCTGTACCTCCCCTGTTTCGGGTGATTCCCCGGATGTAACGGATTGACCATTTCGATTTACGAATGCTAGTCTTATCCGTCTGAACCTTTTGAAAACACAGGGATTTCCGAATCCACCGCATTTCATTTGGTGGCCCGTTTTTATTCTGTGTAATACTCATTCATATTTTGGGTCTTGCTGTTACATCTTTACCATAGCTCTAAACACTGACAGCATAAATACTGTCATCATTAAATAAGAGCAAAATAGAGTAAGCTGGCATTTATGGGATTCCCATCTTTTAATAGGCATACCTTTCCCATCAGGTATTTCTCCTGTTATTCGGAAAATGTTTCCCATTTCTGGAAACTGATATGTCCTTTTAAAAATCTGGTATTTAATTTTTTCATTCACATAAACCAGTTATTAAGTTCCTGCTTGTCATGCTCTCGTTTGCGCAACAAAAGGATTGAGGAATTGAAGAATTGAATCTTTTTGATTACTCTAATTCTTACTTTCCTGTATTCTTTCATTCTCATCTTCTCACACTCATACTCTCTCATTTTCTCATTCTTAAGCGCTCATGACTTGCTACTCTTAAACATCATCCTCCGGCAGTTCATTCCATTTCTGCCAGGATTTTTTAGCATTCCACTATTAGCTATTCCGTGTAGTTTTTCTCTATTTTTCCACCTTGCTTATGCTCATTTAATGGACTGAAGGATTGAATTCTTTCAATAACTCCAATTTCCACAGTCTCATTCACTCTCTCATATTCCTACACTCTTACATTCTCACACTCTTAGTTCTCAAAATCGCCTTTCCTTTCCCTCGTGGCTCCCGGCCTCCCTTAGGGGAAGCCGGCAAGCTATCTTGGGTTATGAAAAAGCAAAATCAATCATCAACTAGTTATTTACTTCGTTACCAGGGATCAACTCAATATTAGGAGCAGTAGGTGAAGTAGTAGTTGATGGAAGTTCTGGACGTGCAGTTTGTACTTGTTCTGCATAATCATCAAGCATTGCTGTAGCCGCATCTGCAGGTGTTGAACAGTCTGCATTGTTCAAATCTAACTGACCAGTTGAATCTGTACCTGCCACAGCAAGTGCAAATGTTTGATCAGTTAAACCTTCATAGTTATTATTTGTAACTGTAACTCTAACATAAATAGAAACACCAGCTGATGTATCAGTTGCGGTTGTTGTAACATCTCCGCTAGAAACCCATGTTGCTGTTGATAAATCTGTATCAGCAGTATACTCTACTACTGCTGTTTGAACAGCATTTAAACCAGTTACTTCAAATGTTGGTGTCCAGGAATCTACAAAATTGGCAGCAACAACTTCATAATAGAAAACGTTTGTACCATAATCATATACCATTGCATCTGTTACAAAAGTTGCACCTCTAACAACATCAATACATTGTTCATCTTGCACATCATAATCTAAGGTAGAAAAATCGCTTTCATCAATATTCTTGATATCAACGGTAAATGCCACCAAAGGATCAAGTTGATATACTTTCAGGTTATCTGTACAACCATCTACATCTTCATATTGAACTACAACAAATGTAGGATCAGTGTTATATATCGTATTTGAAAGCAGATTTGAAGTCCATGTGATGGCCACATTGTCATCTGCACTTGAAACACCATAACTTGTTCCAACACTTATTAAATCATTATCTGCAACTGTTAGTGCTGTACTTAAATTATTTGAGGTTACACCTGATGTTGCATCTGTTGAAATAAAGTTTGGATCCTTTGTTGCCCACCAGGTATATGAACCTCCAGAAGGAGTTGCCGTTGATTGATAAATATATTCCTTACCTGGTAATGGATGCAAAGCATCATCAATACACCCTACTAAGGGACGAGGAGCTGAACCTGCTACGGATACTAATTGTCCGTAAGAGTTTGTAGTACCAGCTAAAAGTGCCAGTACAATAAAACCCAGAAATTGTAAAATTTGCTTTTTCATAATTTCAAATTTTAAGTAAAACTTGCTTTTATTTTTATAAAAATTAGTTGACAGAAAGGTCTGTCTCTTAGTCATTTTGAGGATTGTGGTTCTTTGACAAAGATTGCTTCGCTTCGCTCGCAATGACGGCTTGACGATTGGTTCCACTTCGCTCAACATGACGGTCGGTTCTGACCACATAGTTCGCTTTTCAGTGATTTGCCTGTTTACAGTTTCCTGCTTACAGACGCAGAGATTTTATTTCAGTTTGCAGTTGTCAGTTATCGATCTCAGTTGTTAGGAAACGATGCTGACTGGCTGATTTTCAGTCTTTCGACTTACTAATCAATCTTGATTCTTAGTTCTATGCTCTTGGTTCTAATTCATCATTGGCACTTGTTTTTCAATCATAATTATCATAGTTTGTAAAAGCCGGAAAGGAATGGCAGCCATGTGCGGGTATTCAATTTGGGCGAAAGAGTTTCCTGCGACTGTCATTCTCCCGGTTTTTCTCAAAGAACATCGCAGCCTGGGCAAGACTGTTCTGCTCATTTCTAATGAGTTCTCCTTTTTCAGGAATGTGCTATATCGTTTATCTTTCATATCAGTTTCCTTTTATTATTTCTGGTCGTGGCGTTACGATAATGGTTCCTGAAGATTCCTGGCTTGTATTTCCATGGCAATCTTCAACCCAGTATGTAATCGAATGATAGACAGTTGTAAAGGTCACGCCATCACCCCACATATAGATATCACCACCGTAGGTTGAAGGCTGTCCGGTTCCACTAATTGATGGATGGCTTATATAATCTCCCGGACTTAATGGGTCAGGTACATCATCAAAATCAATCCTCCAATGAATTGTCATTGATGCCAGATCACAGCAGTTATCATCCAAATCAGTCAAGTCAAGTGAAGTATCTCCTGCCTCAAAAGTCATGTAATCCGGACTTGGATTTTTAATAAGGTTCGGATCAACTCCCTCGATAGGATTTGGGTTTGTTAATGTGAAAATTGCTGAATACAGATAATCCACACAATCTTCAAGATTTGCAGGAGTGAATGTTGGGGCTTCGTGGTCTTCCACAGTTATTAACTGCGTACAGTCATCACAACCTGAAATATTACAAGCTTCCCAAACAATACTTGATGTTCCAACTTCGAAATTATGATTACCAATATCCGAGGGTCCGGGATCAGCTTCACTACCGACATAAGTACCACTTGCTTGCTCATCTCCATCAGGATTATAAATTGTCCAGGTCCAGGTTATAGGTTGTACTCCTGAAATTAAAGTCGGAGCTCCAGGATTCAGATTGGCAGAGCATAACCCAGGATCATTATCAGTGATAATATCAGGGGCACATTCAATCTCTGGTTCACCGATCACTGTTACTGTGAATGAACAATCAACAACATGATCATTACTATCTGTAACCGTATAAGTTATGGTGGTTACTCCCACATAGAACGTTTGCTGGAGCGGATATACACCTGTTCCTACAAGATCAACAGCTTGATAATTTGACTCATAACCAACAGGCGGTACTAATTCCCATGTAAGAACCGGATCCGGACAGTTATCATCCCATGTTGGAGGATCAAGATCGATAAGCTCTTTGTAAGGAACTTCAAAGTCGGCATTGAATACATAATCAGGAGGACACTCCAATGTAGGCATCAGATCATTTACAGTAATGGTTTGTTCACAAGTATATACATTGCCCGATGCATCAGTGATTATCCAGTTGATAATGGTTTCGCCAACTTCATAGTATCCATTTACATTCATCGAATCAATCGCGAATTCCCAGTCGTTGGATACGGTGTATTCTTCATCACATGGATTATAAATTGATGGCACAGGAATAATCAGCTCAGCTCCACAAAGACCTTCATCTGCATCAGCAACAACATCATCCGGACAAGTAACTTCAAATGCCGGATCAGTCAGGTTCTTAATCCAAACATCAAATTCACAGGTAGCTGTAAGGCCATGGATATCAGTTACGGTATAGATAACATGTGTTACACCAACATTGAAGGTAGCATCTGAAACGTAATTGATACCTGTTGCATCACTTACATAGTTTGTTGCTCCACTAAGCTCGTAAGTCAGACTTTCAATTTCACAATTATCTTCAAATTCCGGATCAGGGATATTGGCATTTACCAGCGTACAACCGTTGTCAGTAATTTCATCTTCTACATCTGTAGGACAGGATGTAAATACGGGTGCCTGTGTATCGGTTACTGTAACGGTCTGTGTACAAGTTGTAACATTACCCGATGCATCCGTGATTGTCCAGTTGATAATCGTTTCACCAACTTCATAGTAGCCATTTACATTCATCGAATCAATAGCTGATGGCCAATCGTTGGATACCATGTAATCTTCATCACAAGGGTTAACGATTACTGGAACCGGAATGACCAGGTCTGCACCACAAACTCCTGCATCGGCATCGGCCTCAACATTATCTGGACAAGTAACTTCAAATGCAGGATCAGTCAGGTTCTTAATCCATACATCAAATTCACAGGTAGCAGTCAGACCGTGAATATCAGTTACAGTATAGATAACATGTGTTACCCCGACATTAAAGGTCGCATCAGAAACGTAATTGATACCTGTTGCATCACTTGAATAAACTGTTGCTCCGCTAAGCTCGTAAGTCAGACTTTCAATAGCACAATTATCTTCAAATTCCGGATCAGGGATATTGGCATTTACCAGCGTACAACCATTATCCGTAATTTCATCTTCTACATCAGTTGGACAAGAAGTAAATATTGGTGCCTGTGTATCGGTTACTGTAACGGTCTGTGTACAAGTTGTAACATTACCCGATGCATCCGTGATTGTCCAGTTAATAATCGTTTCACCGACTTCATAGTACCCATTCACATTCATGGAATCAATTGCTGATGCCCAGTCATTGGATACCCTGTAATCTTCATCACAAGGGTTAACGATTACTGGAACCGGTATAATCAGGTCTGCTCCACAAACTCCTGCATCAGCATCGGCCTCAACATTATCAGGACAAGTAACTTCAAATGCAGGATCAGTCAGGTTCTTAATCCACACATTAAATTCACAGGTAACAGTATATCCGGCAACATCCGTCAATGTGTAGGTTACAGTTGTTACACCTACATTGAAAGTTGCATCAGAGGCATAATTAATACCTGTTGTGTTACTTGAATAAGTTGTCGCACCAGTAAGCTCATAGGTTAAGCTTTCAATACCACAGGCATCCTCAAATAATGGATCAGGAATATCCGCATTAACAAGGGTACAACCGTTATCAGTAATTTCATCTTCTACATCGGTTGGACAAGATGTAAAATAAGGAGGTTGATCATCTATAATCGTATAGGTTGCTGATGTTTCAACAAAATTACCACAGTCATCTGTAGCCCTGAAAGTAACAGTTATTTGATTACTGATTGCATCACCTGTCCAGCTAACTAAGGCAGTATTATTAGTCCAATCCAGTTCAGAATCGCAAGCATCAGTTGCAGTTGCTCCTCCATGATTTGCAAGCCAGGCCTGATAACCCGGGTCATCATCAGGATTTATTGTAGAACAATCTGTACCTGCGTCTAAAGCCTCAATATCGATTACAGGATTAGTTGTATCGTTAATGGTAATTATCTGACTCGCAGAAGTGAAGTTTCCACAAAGATCATAAACTGTAAAAGTACGGGTGATAGTCTCAGGACAAGAACCTGCATCAGATTCATCGATGTACGTAATGTAATCAATACCGCAATTATCGGTAGCTGAAGCACCATCTTCTGCCATATATTCAGCAAGCGTAATGGCTACTAAAGTTTCACTATATGAGAGTGAAGAAGTTATAACGCTTACATCACAACCTTCAAGGGTAAGATCTGTAGGGGCATTAATTGTTGGTTCGGTTGTATCAGTAACAGTAATCGTCTGAGTACACTCAACAAAGTTACCACAGCTATCAGTTGCACGATAAGTACGTGTAATCACTTCAGGACAGGTATTACCGTCTGAGACATCACTAACATGAGTAACTGTTACTGGTCCGGAACAGTTATCGGTAGCTGTAACTGTTGAAATATCAGGTTCAGGTACATCATCTATACACTCAACAGTAATATCTGTTGGACATGTAATCGTAGGAAGAGTATTATCTACGACTGTGATAATCTGCACCTGTACAGATGCACTACCGCAATCATCTGCTACAGTCCAGGTACGTGTTATGATTTCTTCACCACCGCAAGTGCCTTCAGTTACTACATCATCATAACTTATATCCAGAATTGTTGAGCAGTTATCAGTGGCATCTGTTACATCTCCGGTTACACTTACTGAAGCATCGTATGTACAATCAGCTTCACGATAAATAGTGATATCTGCAGGAACAGTAAATGTAGGAGGTTGGGCATTATCTTCAATCGTAATAGTCTGAACCTGAACGTTTTCATTTCCACAGTCATCCGCCAAATACCAGGTACGATAAATGATCACTTCACCTTCACATTCCCCGGTAACAACTTCATCGGTATAAGTGGCATCCAAGCCTGTAGAACACATGTCATTCTCATCAGTCACATCACCAGTCACACTAACTGAAGCATCGTAATTACAATCTTCATCTTTTGACAAGACAATATCTGCAGGGGCTGTAAAATCAGGAGCTGTAGTATCAACTACCCTTACAACCTCTAAATTATCACCACAATCAGAAGCTTCTCCTACCGGAGTTTCGCCACATAAGTCAGCTGTAATGTAACGGGTTTTTATGTGATAACCATCACAATTATCTTCGGCAGGAGGTAAATTTGCCCCCCAGGTAGTACCGCCATCAAAGCTGTATTCAATGTTAAAACCTGCAACAGTTGGCGGAGGTGTAACAACGATTGGACCACAACCTTCATTCACGTCAGGCAACTGTGCTTCCGGGAATACAACAAAAGTTGAACTTCCGCTACATGCGGCAGTTCCTATCATATATGTAGCTTCAAAACAGCCCGGTTCTGTAGGTGTGAAGTTTCCTTCTGAATCAATTGATCCACCTCCCGTAACACTCCATGTACCACCAGCAGCTCCATCTGTTTCAAATTTTACAGGAACACCCACACAAGTATTGCTTGTAAAGACCATCGGATAGTCATAAACCTGAACAATGTATGCTGTTGCTGAACCAGGACATCCGGCAATGTAAACAGTCAACGTATATTCAGTTGTTGTAGGAGGAACAACTGTAACGACAGAACCGGAACCTGGAATAATTTCTGAGGATGGCCCCCAAACATAGGTGATATCAGGCTCAGGAGCTGGCAGGCTAACATCATCAACCGCCCAGGTACTACAATCTGTGCTTGAATAATTGAACCGGATGCGTAGATTAGACATTCCCAGATAAGGAGATAAATCTAAACCAACATCATTTACCACATTTGGCATAGTCCCGCTCCTTAACGAACCGGTATAAGTTGCCAGAGTCTGTGTATAAGTGTTACCACCGTCAAAAGAAATTTCAATTTTACCGCTTGCTCCGCTACTAAATTCATAAGCATGTTTGAACGTAAGCTCTGCGGAAGGCATAGAAGCAAGCAAATCGAAAACCGGGGTTTCCATAGTTGAATTTATTGGACCACGAACAATTGCAAACTTCTTATCTCCTTCGTATGTATATCCACAAAATACTTTGGGTCCGTTTGTTTCTGCCCATGGGCCTTCATCCTGATTATCTGCAGATGCAGGGAATGGATAAATGACAGCTCCATTCTGGGAAATTCTCCATCCATCCGGATTGGCAACATTAAAATGACCTCCTGCAATGATTTCAGTTTCAAAGACCATTTCAGGAACAGTTGCTATCAGAGTAACTGGTTCTCCCGTACAAACATCCCCACCTGAGGCAGTAATAGTAGGTGTGAATTCAGGTATTACTGTAACTTTTGCACTACCAGAATAAATCTCCGGGCAACTGGCATTTCCAACTAAAGCCCTATACCACGTAGTTTGCGAGATGTTTGTATAGGTATATGTAGCAGAAGTTGTTGGATTAGGAACAGGATTCCAGCTATAACCCGCATCAACTGAATACTCCCATTGTACAATATTTCCGGAATAATTTTGCAGGGTTAGTGAACCCGTGTTTGTAGTGGTACAAGCAGTAGAAATTGAAGGTGAAATATACCCGGGATCAGGTAAATCATCAACCCGAATAACTCCGCTTTGCGTATCATTTGAACAAGGTCCTGTTGTGCTTACTGTATAATTAATTGTTCCAGAAACCATTGGTATTCCAGAAATGGTGAACGTGTCATCACTGTAGGTTCCTGATAGTCCGGAAGCTAATTGCCCCAATAATATTATTTCTGTTGCCGAACCTCCCATTGTGAAGACAATATCTTCAATTGGATTTCCAACACATATCGTTTGATCATCATCTCCACTAGTCCAGCTAAGTGTTGCATCTTCATTCACGGTAATTTCACCTGAAAGGGATGGGTTTTCACAAGGAGAACCAGCAGTAATAACTGTAAACGGATAAACACCGGCAGTCGTAGGTGTTCCGCTAATTGTAAACAAACCATTTGAACTATTGTAAGATCCGTTTATCCCACCTGGGACTGTGTCATCCCATGTAAGTGATGCTCCGGTCGCATTTCCACCAATAGAATAGGTAATTGTTGATAATGGATTATTGATACATAATTCCTGTGTATCACTTCCTCCGGCAAGACTGATTATTCCTATCTCGTTTACTGTGATTGTACCGCTCATGGCAGGGTTTACACACAGACTTCCGGTAGTTGTAACCGTATAATCGAATGTTCCAATTTCAGTAGGAGTACCTGAAATGATATAGTCATTCCCGTTAAATGAACCTGAGACTCCAATTGGTAAAGTGCCGGATAATACAACGCTGGTTGCTGAGCCACCAAAGGTATATGTAATATCGCTAATTGGTGTGTTTACACATCGTGTCTGTAAGGGATCCCCCGACTCACTGATGGTTCCGTTTGTATTCACAACCAATATTGCTGTTTCTGATATTGTGGATGAACAGGCAAAGCCGGCTTGTCCTTCAATGAACACATCATAAGCACCGGCATCAGCAGGAGTCACGTTTGTTAATGTATAAGAAGAGGATGTTGCTCCTACGATATCTACTCCGTCTTTCCTCCATTGATAATTTAATGGAGCTCCATTGGCATCGGCAACAACGTTAAAGCTTACATTCTCTCCCTCACAAACTTCTTCAGATTTTGGTTCCAGCGTGATGATGGTAATTGCAGCATCAACATTTAATGTTACAGTATTTGAAGTAACTGGCAAACAAGGATCTGCTCCACTCACAACAACATAGTATCCACCTTCATCATCAAGACTCACTAAATCAAAATGAAGTGTTTCTGTATCTGCTCCTGAGATATAGCTTGAATTGCTAACTGGTGTATCGTCCGAATAATACCACTGATAAGTTAAATCAGTACCCACAGCCACAACACTTAAATCAGCCTCTTCACTCTCGCAAACCCCAACATTGGCAGGTTGGGTTGTAATAACTACTGCTTTATTAATATTGATTGTTGTAGTCGCACTAACAGGCTCACAAGGACCATCAGGATCATTGCTCGTAAGTGTTAATGTTACCGAACCGGCATTAACCTCAGCAGTGGTCGGAGTATAAGTTGCATCCAAAGTATTTCTATCCGGACTAAAAGTACCGACCCCACCTGTCCAGCTTCCGGAACTTGCACCACCACTAACACTACCTGCAAGGATGGCTGCATCACCCTGGCAAATGGTTTGATCTTCACCAGCATCAACAACAGCAAGAGGATTTATTGTAATTATAATTTCTTCCCAGACTGCATCACATGATCCATCAGGATCATCACTTGTCAACCTTAATGTTACTGAGCCGGCAGTAATATCTTCACTTCCCGGCGTATAAATGGTAGATAATGAAGTAGCATTGTCAAAGGAACCATTACCACTGCTTGTCCATGTGCCGGTTGTAACTCCTCCGGTTATTGAACCACTAAGACTTACTGTCTCATCTTCACAGATAATCAGATCGGATCCTGCATCGACTACCGGTAATGCATTAATCGTAATCTCAACTTCATCCGTAACGACATCACAAGGACCGTCAGGATCATCACTTGTCAATGTTAATGTTACTGATCCGGCAATGATATCAGCGGCTCCCGGAGTATAAACGGCAGTTAATGAAGTGGCATTGTTAAAAGATCCATCACCACTGCTTGTCCAGCTCCCGGTAGTTACCGGACCACTTACTGAACCACTTAAAGTAAGCGTTTCACCTTCACAAATGGTTTGATCAGTTCCGGCAGCAACAACAGGTAGAGGGTTAATTGTAATTTCAAGTTCATCACTAACAGCATCACAAATAGCTCCAGGATCGTCACTTGTTAAAGTTAAAGTAACTCCTCCGGCAGCAATATCAGCAGCACTTGGTGTATAAACAGCAGTTAACGAAGAAGCATTATCAAACGAACCTGAACCACTGCTTGTCCAGCTTCCGGTAATTACAGATCCACTCACCGAACCACTTAAGCTAACGGTTTCGTCTTCACAAATGGTTTGATCATCTCCGGCATCAACTACAGGAAGTGAGTTGATCGTGATTACTACATCATCTGAAACTTCACCGCAAACTGCAGCATGATCAGTACTGGTCAATGTTAATGTAACAGTACCGGCAACTATATCGGCTGCACTTGGTGTGTAAACAGCAGTTAATGAAGAAGAATCATCGAAAGTACCTCCGGTAGTGGTTGACCATGTTCCGGTGCTTGCTCCTCCAGTGATTGAACCGTTTAAGTTCGCAACATCATCTTCACATATGGTTTGTTCTATTCCTGCATCGACAATCGCAGCTGGTTCTACTGTTATTGTTGCTGATCCGGAAACTGTCTCAGCACAAGATGGAGCTGTAGCCCAATCAACACTAACAAGGGTATATGTTGTGGTTGCAGTCAAAGCTCCGGTATCCAAAGTTTCTGTCCCGGTTGTTCCTATTGAAATGGTTTGATCAGAAACGCCATCGTTATAGGTAACAACCGTATTAGGATTTGCGGTAAATGTTAAGATTGAAGAAGAACCATCACATATCGTTTCTGTTCCAGAAATGGTTGCAAATAACTCTGGCCTGATGGTTAAGATTAAAACATCAGTGGCTGCATCACACGAACCTTTAGGATCTTCAGTAGTGAAAGTGAGGGTTATTGTTCCTGTTGCACGGTCGGCGGCACTTGGGGTATATGTTGTGGCTGGTTTATTTTCATTAACAAAAGTACCGGAACCGGAAGTTGTCCATGTACCTTTGGCTGGATTGGCAGCACCTCCGGCTATTCCACTAATCTCAATACTCGATTCAGAAAAACAAATCGTTTGATCTGGACCTGCATCTGCTGTAGCATAATCACCAATGGATACTTTAAGAGGATCACTCTCAAGACTAGAATTACAAGCATTCATTGCAACAACCGTCACATCATAAACTCCTTCAGCAACTCCGGTAATGTCTACCGAAATATTTGCTGTCCCCTCACCAGAAACAATTGTCCATCCTGAAGGTAAAATCCAGTCATAATAAGTTGCATTGGTAACAGTAGTCACTGAGAAGTTTAGTAATTCAGCAACCGAACAAACGGAATCATCACCCGTTGGGGCATCAGGAGTTTCAGTTATATCTTCGTCAACCTGAATAGTTACTTCATTACTATTTGCCACATTACCGGTGGTACAGATTTCATTTGAAGTGAGAACGACATAAGCAACATCTCCATTGTTTGGAGTATATGTGTAAGTATCACTATTTGTTCCGACTGGAGAACCATTTACATACCACTGATAAGCTGGACTTGTTCCCCCATTGACGGGAGTTGCTGTAAGGGTAACAGTCTCTCCATCACAAACAGCAGCAACTTCTGCGACACTAACACTTACATCCAGATTCGGATTAACTGTAATGGTAACCTCATTGGAAGTAGCTGGATTTCCGTTTGTACATGTTTCACTGGAAGTTAAAACAACGAAAGCAACATCCCCATCGCTTGGAGTATAAGTATAAGTGTCACTGTCTGATCCGACAGGAGAACTATTTACATACCACTGATAGCTTGGGTTTGTTCCTCCATTAGTCGGACTCGCAGTAAGGGTGACATCGTCCCCATCACAAACAGCTGTTACTTCTGCAACACTCACGCTAACATCCAGATTTGGATTTACAATCATATCGATGGTGTTGGAAGTGGCAGGATTTCCGCTTACACATGTTTCACTGGATGTCAACTCCACAGTAACAAAGTCGCCATCGGAAGGCTCATAAGAATAGCTATCACTATCTGATCCTACATCAATTCCATTTACTTTCCACTGGTAAACTGGGCTTGTTCCTCCATTAACAGGAGTTGCGGTAAAGCTTACAAGAGTTCCATCACAAACATCATTTACATCCTCAACAATACTTACACCAACCGGCAAAATAGGATTGACAATCATCTCTACAGTATTGGATGTTGCCGGATTCCCACTTGTACAATCTTCGCTGGATGTCAGCTCAACAGTAATAAGATCTCCATCGGCTGGTGTATAAGTGTAGGTATTGCTGTCTGTCCCAACAGGATTACCATCTACATACCATTGATAAGCCGGACTTGTTCCACCATTGGTAGGTATAGCGGTGAAGGTTACTGCTATACCTTCACAAATATCATTTGCATCTTCAGCAATAGTAACACTAACCGGTAAATTCGGATTTACCGTCATGCTTACTTCATTTGAAGTAGCAGGATTTCCACTTGTACAAATTTCGCTGGAAGTTAAAACAACTGTAACATCATCACCATCGGAAGGAACATATGTATACGTATCACTGTTTGTTCCAACATTGGCTCCATTCACTTTCCATTGATAAGATGGGTTTGTTCCTCCATTGGTTGGAGTAGCTGTGAAGGTTACCGAGGTTCCATCACAAATATCGTTGTCACTCTCAGCAATAGTTACACTAACCGGAAGAATTGGATTGACAACAAGATCAATGGTATTGCTTGTTGCAGGATTTATCGCACAAACAGCATTGGAAGTCATGATTAACTGTACCTGGGCATCCTGAGTAAGTGTATCAGTTGTAATTGTCGGGCTGTTGGTACCAACTGTTATCCCATTTATCTGCCACTCAAAAGTTGGGGTTGTTCCGCCATTAATAACCAAATCTGTCTGAAAAGTTACTTCAGTGCCGGCACAAATCGGATTTACTGATTCGTAGATGGTTACTTCAGGTGTGAGGCCCGGGTTCACCGTCATGGTAAGCACATTGCTTTCGATATCATCCGGACAAGGTGTGTCGTAAGTCGTAACCACCAACTTAACTTTATCGGCATTATCTAAGGTAGTTGAAGTGAAAGTTGTTCCTGTTTCACCAGAAATATCACTCCAACTCGCACCACCATCTGTGGAAATCTGCCACTGATAAGTTGCACCGTTTCCTTCGTTATCAACAAGTGATGTAAAAACAACTTCTTCTCCATAGCAGAAGGTACCTGATGGGCTGGCAGAAATGCCAACAATAGTGATTGGCTCTACAATTACAGTTGCTGTTCTGCCTAAATTTGTTGAGCAACCCGTACCAGCTTGATAAGCAGCACTCACCAGATTATAAACAAAAGTACCTTCCTCATTGATTGATGCTGGTATTATTGAAGTACCAAGAGCATCAATATCAACAGTAAAGTTGGCTCCTCCATTAATATTATAAGTAGCAGTTACTGGAATATCCACTTGGTTTGTAAAAGTTATTTCAGGCGAATCCAGACCATAACACACAGTTACATCATCACCGATAGTTACCGAAGGTTCCGGATATACGGTAACAACAACATCGAAAGGCAAACCAGTACAACTTCCAAAAATCGGGGTAACCGCATAGATAGCTGTTTGTTCTGAGATAGAAGAATTAGATAATGTTCCACTAATATCTGCTTCGTCACTGCCAGCTACTCCTCCACTAATACTTCCTGAAGTTGTTGGTGCCGACCAGCTATAAGTTGTACCAACAGGCACTATGCCATTCGTTCCGTTTACCGGTGATATTGTAAAAGCTGTTCCACTGCAAACAGATAAAGGAATATCATCGATTTCCGGCATTGGACTAACAGTAACAATAACTGAGAAATTGATTCCCACACAATCTCCTGATTGAGGTGTTACTGTGTAGCTTACTGTTTTAGAGCTATTCGTTGTATTGGTAAGGGTACCACTTATACTGGAAGCATTTGTTCCTGCTTGAGTTCCTGTTATTCCTGTAACACTTGGTGCAGACCAGCTATAAGTTGTACCGGAAGGGATTATTCCATCAGTTCCGTCTTCAGGTGTAAATTCAAAACTATCTCCACTACAAATAGTGGTTGCCAAAACATTAACAACAGGTTTGGGATTAACGGTTACAGTTACAGTGAAATCTTCCCCCTCACATCCACCAGCAAACGGAGTAACTGTATATGTTGCAGTTTGTATTGTGCTTGTAGTATTAGTTAGTGTTCCGTTAATAACGGATGCTCCACTTCTGGCTGTTCCTCCCGTGATTCCTCCGGAAGTAGTTGGAGCAGACCAACTATATGTCGTTCCGGCTGGAACAACTCCGTCTGTTCCGTCAGCAGGTGTTAATGAGAAGCTTTCATCACTACATATAGTGGTTGCCATCGGATCGATCTCAGGAGTCGGATTAATAGAAACAGTAACTGTAAAATCAGAGCCAATACATCCTGCTGAACTTGGTGTAACCGTATAAGTGACAGTTTGAATTGTATTTGTCGGATTATTTAGTGTACCGCTGATAGTTGACTCAGCACTTCCTGCTGCTCCACCTGTCATTCCACCTGTTACTGTTGGCTCTGCCCAGCTATAAGTTGTTCCCACAGGAACGATCCCATTACCTCCGTTTGCAGGTGATATAGTAAAGGTCTGGTTGCTACAAACAGAGCTTGTCAAGTCGTCAATGTCCGGATCAGGAGAAACTGTTACGACCAGCAGGAATATTTCTCCAATACAACTGGCATAAGTTGGTGTTACAGCATAGGTTACAGTTTGCACTGTATTAGTAGTATTCGATAGTGTCCCGGAAATGGTAGAACCGCTGCCTGATGTAGCACCAGTAACGCCACTTGTTGCTGACTGTAGGCTCCAACTGTAAGTTGTTCCGACAGGAATAACTCCATCAATTCCGTCCTCTGGAGTTACAGAAAATGAACCTTCACTATTACAAATAGTGATAGCCATATCATCTTCAAAGTATGGTTTTGGATTTAGAAGAACAGTGGCTGTTATTGGAGCACCCGGACATCCATTTGCATACGGTGTTATCGTAAATGTAACAGTTATTGGAGCATTGGTCGTATTTGTTAAATACACAAGTGGTGAACTCCCGATACTTCCTGAGCCGGAAGCTCCAATACCTGTAACTTCATCCACAAAATCCCTTGTCCATGTATAGGTTGTACCACTGGTTGTACTGGATGGGATAATTGCGCTGATGGCTTCTCCTGAACATCTTTCCTGTGAAGCAGGAACAACTGTTGCGACAGGAGTTGGATTAACCCTTACAGTTGCAGTTATTGGCACACCATCACAACCATTAGCTGTTGGAGTTATCGTAAAGCTAACTGTTATAGCAGCACTTGTGGTGTTAGTTAAAGCACCACTAATATCTCCTGTACCTGAAGCTCCAATACCAGTAACTGTTGCCGTGTTATTTCTTACCCAGTTGAAAGTAGCTCCCGGAGTAGTGCTTTGTAGAACAATAGTATTTATTTCATCCGTTGAGCATATGGTTTGTGAAGCAGGAGTTGCTGTTGCTGTTGGGCTTGGATTAACAGTTACAGTTACCGATCCTGATATTGCTCTGTCACAAACAGGATCGGATTGAAATTCTGCGCTAACCAGATCATAAGTAAAAGTTCCTGCTATTGATGAGTGAACACTTACAGTTGCCGTGCCATTAGCTGCAACATTAACCGGTGTCTGACTAACATTGTTCTTTCTATAAGTAATTGTTATTGGTAAATCAAGCGGATTTGAAAAAGTTAAAATGGACTCCGTATCATCCTTGCACACCGTATTATTATCAACACTAATTGAAGCATTCAAAGTTGGTCTTACGGTAATCGTATATTCAAAAGGCGTTCCTTCACATCCGTTAGCATAGGGAGTAACTGTGATCGTTCCGCTAATTGGACCAGTAGTCGTGTTCGCTGTTTCAAATGCAGGGATATTGCCATTTCCACTGGCTGGTAACCCAATTGCAGTGTTGCTGTTTGTCCAGGTAAAGCTAGTTCCGGAAATCGGGCCAGAAAATGTAGTTGCTAATATATCTACATCATTGCAGTAGACTTTATCGTCAATATAATCAACCGTTGGTGTTGGATAAACAGTGATTGTTTCAGAATCACCAATCGAATTTGAACAACCCGGAGCCGACTGATAGGCTACACTAACCAGAGTATATTCAAAATCCCCGGTCGCAGAAGTTGCCTGAGATACATTTGCAGAACTATTAGCTGACAAATTAATTGTTGTTCCTGCCCCGTTAACTTCGTAAGTAATGGTAACAGGCAATGCCATCGGATTTGTAAATGTTATCGCAGGCAGAGGTGACTCATTCTGACAAACTGCGGTTCCTCCGCTGATTGTAGCAGTTGGGGTTGGGCGTAATGTCACCGTTATCACAGTTGGGCTATCAGCTGTACATCCATTTGTATTGATGTAGTTAACCGAAACTGTTCCTGTTCCGGCTGTACCCCAGTCTACAACTATTTCATTTGTTCCACTACCACTTGAAATAGTACCTCCTGTTACATTCCAGGAATAAGCTGACATTCCGGATTCAGTGGTATATATTTCCGATGTACTTTCACATACAACTATACTTCCTGAAATTGTTGGATCTGGCAATTCATAAATTTCTGCGGTTGTAGTAGTCGTAGTGGTCGACAATACATAATTTGAAGCATCTGCTCCATTTAATGTTAATCCAGTCGCTGTTACTATCTTTCCACTACCAACATTCGCATTGTCAAATGTTGCTGCACCGACATTTAAGCTAACAATATCTCCTGATTCTACTCCTGTAAGATCCTGACTAAGTAAAATAACTGTATTTGCTCCGTCATAACACTTGTCATCGGCAGTGATGGAGGGAGTGAGGGTTTTTGGGGTAATTTCCAAATTTCCATCAAGATAAATGAATGTGTAATTGATGCTGGTTAAGCCAGTAGGAGTAATTACATAACTGCCAACATCCGTTGCCCCCTGGCTCGTGCCAGTGTAACTTAATGTTCCGCTTAGATCAGTCTCATCTTCGCCGCTTATAAAACCACTATAAGTTACACCGTTACCTCCAGTATAAGCTATACCATCATAGGTCTTTGAATCATCAATGGCAGTTATAGTTAGTTCTATAGCTGTGATATCAGCCTGGGCGGTAGCAGTGGAGTTGAAAGTATAATTCCCGGCATCAGCACCACTTAAACTGATATCTGCAGTAACAGTCTTGTTCGTGCCTACATTCTTAGTATCAAAGTCACCGTTGCTAGCTGTAGCAGTTACGGCATCGGAACCTATTATTCCGCTGATACCGGAGACTGAAACTGTTGCATCGGTCAAACCATCATAAACCTTGTCTTCGGCTGTGATGCTTACCGTTAAGCTCGCTTGTGTGATATCAGCCTGGGCGGTAGCAGTGGAGTTGAAAGTATAATTCCCGGCATCAGCACCGCTTAAACTGATATCTGCAGTAACAGTCTTGTTCGTGCCTACATTCTTAGTATCAAAGTCACCGTTGCTAGCTGTAGCAGTTACGGCATCGGAACCTATTATTCCGCTGATACCGGAGACTGAAACTGTTGCATCGGTCAAACCATCATAAACCTTGTCTTCGGCTGTGATGCTTACCGTTAAGCTCGCTTGTGTGATATCTGCCTGGGTGGTGGCTGTAGAGTTGAAAGAGTAGTTTCCGGCATCAGCACCACTTAAACTAATGTCTGCAGTAACAGTCTTGTTCGTGCCTACATCCTTGGTGTCAAAATCACCGTTGCTGGCAGTGGCAGTGACCACATCGGAACCCAAAATCCCGCTGATGTTGGAAACTGAAACTGTTGCATCAGTCAAACCATCATAAACCTTGTCTTCGGCTGTGATGCTTACCGTTAAGCTCGCTTGTGTGATATCTGCCTGGGTGGTGGCTGTAGAGTTGAAAGAGTAGTTTCCGGCATCAGCACCACTTAAACTAATGTCTGCAGTAACAGTCTTGTTCGTGCCTATATTCTTGGTGTCAAACGTACCATTGCTCGCGGATACTATTACGGCATCCCCAGCAACTATCCCTGTACTTCCAGAAACTGAAACGGTAGCTGCGGTTGTACTATCATATACTTTATCGGTAGCTGTAATGCTGGCGGTGATACTGGCTTGTGTAATATCTGCCTGGGTGGTGGCTGTAGAGTTGAAAGAGTAGTTACTGGCATCAGCACCACTTAAACTAATGTCTGCAGTAACAGTCTTGTTCGTGCCGACATTCTTAGTATCAAAGTCACCGTTGCTAGCTGTAGCAGTTACGGCATCGGAACCTATTATTCCGCTGATACCGGAGACTGAAACTGTTGCATCGGTCAAACCATCATAAACCTTGTCTTCGGCTGTGATGCTTACCGTTAAGCTCGCTTGTGTGATATCTGCCTGGGTGGTGGCTGTAGAGTTGAAAGAGTAGTTTCCGGCATCAGCACCACTTAAACTAATGTCTGCAGTAACAGTCTTGTTCGTGCCTACATCCTTGGTGTCAAAATCACCGTTGCTGGCAGTGGCAGTGACCACATCGGAACCCAAAATCCCGCTGATGTTGGAAACTGAAACTGTTGCATCAGTCAAACCATCATAAACCTTGTCTTCGGCTGTGATGCTTACCGTTAAGCTCGCTTGTGTGATATCTGCCTGGGTGGTGGCTGTAGAGTTGAAAGAGTAGTTTCCGGCATCAGCACCACTTAAACTAATGTCTGCAGTAACAGTCTTGTTCGTGCCTACATTCTTAGTATCAAAGTCACCGTTGCTAGCTGTAGCAGTTACGGTATCGGAACCTATTATTCCGCTGATACCGGAGACTGAAACTGTTGCATCGGTCAAACCATCATAAACCTTGTCTTCGGCTGTGATGCTCACTGTCAAGCTCGCTTGTGTGATATCTGCCTGGGTGGTGGCTGTAGAGTTGAAAGAGTAGTTTCCGGCATCAGCACCACTTAAACTAATGTCTGCAGTAACAGTCTTGTTCGTGCCTACATTCTTAGTATCAAAGTCACCGTTGCTAGCTGTAGCAGTTACGGCATCGGAACCTATTATTCCGCTGATGTTGGAAACTGAAACTGTTGCATCAGTCAAACCATCATAAACCTTGTCTTCGGCTGTGATGCTTACCGTTAAGCTCGCTTGTGTAATATCTGCCTGGGTGGTAGCAGTAGAATTGAAAGTGTAGTTTCCGGCATCGGTCCCGCTTAAACTGATATCTGCGATAACGGTTTTGTTTGTGCCTACATTCTTAGTGTCAAAATCACCGTTGCTGGCAGTGGCAGTGACCACATCGGAACCCAAAATCCCGCTGATGTTGGAGACTGAAACTGTTGCATCGGTCAAACCATCATAAACCTTGTCTTCGGCTGTGATGCTCACTGTCAAGCTCGCTTGTGTGATATCTGCCTGGGTGGTGGCTGTAGAGTTGAAAGAGTAGTTTCCGGCATCAGCACCACTTAAACTAATGTCTGCAGTAACAGTCTTGTTCGTGCCGACATTCTTAGTGTCAAATGTACCGTTGCTCGCAGATACTGTCACTGCGTCTCCAGCCAGTGCATTACTATTTAATGTAACTGTAGCTGTGGTGTTACCATCATAAACTTTATCATCTGCAGTAGCTGTAACGGTTAGGTCTCTTTTCTCGATTGTCAAAGTAACTTCTGTCCTTGTGTCACTTACACAACCTGTCAGTGTATTGACACTTTCAGCCCAGGCAGTATATGTTCCTGCATTTGTTCCGCTTGGTATAGATGTCGTAGTTGCTCCTGTTGATGTTGTATACCATTCAACATCATAGTTCGAATCAGCTAAAGTTACGGTTGCTTCATGGGAGTTACCATCATAGGTAAAGGAATTAGCATCAGCTATTGGAGCAGCTGGTGAGACACATTGAGCCAAAACAAAATTTGCAGAGGAAGGCAAAGAGGAAATGCCAGAAATGTCAACACTTGTACCTGATGAACTGTCAAGGGTAGGATATACCCACGATGAACCATTATAAAATGCAGGTTGATAGGTTCCACCACTACCTAAGCCCAAAGGGAATTCAAATAAAGCACCTGCACTTGAAAAATTAACCCCGCTATTTGAGATTGTCCAGTAATTGTTTACACTGTAATTGTAGTCAAGATATGGCGATTGAGGAGAATAACCTCCTGTAGTTGAGGAAATAGAAATTATTCCACTTGTACTTATTCCTGAAAAAGACAAAGTTACATGGGTATCATCGGTGCCATTCCCAACAGGAAAGAAATAACCAAGACCACCACCTGTCCCAATTGAACGTTGCAACTCTCCAACAATAGATCCACTATTCCAGGACATTGCAGAAGCATTAGGCAATAACAGTATTAAATCATTATCATTCGTGATAATGTCACCATCCATCGTAAGGATATTACTAATTGAAAGATCACTACCTAATGAAAGATTTGTCCCGGAATTCACCTGAAGATCATAAAATGTAGTTGCACCTGAAATGCTTGTGCTTGAACCAGAGAAAGCAACAGTTCCGGAACCGGGAGTAAAAGAGCCGTTATTCGTCCAGTTGCCATATACGGTTAGGGTGTTAGATCCACTGACAATAAGGCTACCACCACTTTGAATAGTAATATTATTACATGATGCACTTGAATTGATTGTTACTGTTACACCTGAAGGGATTACAACGTTATCAGATAAAGTAGGCTCAGTTCCACTATCCCAGGTTGAACCATCTTCCCAATTACCAGTAACAGTGGCATTTGGAGGTAAAGGAGAATTTGAATTAAGTAATCGTGGTGTTAAATTATAAAAAGAGTTTATTTCAAAAAAAGATTCCGCGCTTTCATTTAACTGATAATAAGCAATTTCAGTACTTATTTCATCATCTAAAAATGCAGCATTATAAAGGCCATGTGTATGACCAGTAAAGAGAGTAATCCCTATAAGAATCACTCCAAAGACAGCAATCCTAATTTTTTTTCCTCTTTCGCCCATTATGTTAACCCACTCCTTGGGATGTATTTTTTGCCCGTTAATACATCACACCGCTAAAGTCGCCAATACAATATGTTATATTGAATTTGCGGTTCAACGAAAAAATTACCACTAAATGGTATTTATTATTTTAAGCGCACACAGTTCAAAGCATCAAGCAAATGCTTCAGGAAATCAAAAATTCCTGTTTATTCTTGTTTTCTATAAAACGAGTTTAAATAATATTTTGTTACAGAGCAACTTAAGCCTTTTAAGTTTCCCTTTTCAAAATACTAAATTGAGTTATCAATTACCCCATTTCTTGCTATCAAAATAGGAAACACGATATTTTCAATTCTCATTCGCTTATTTATTACCAGAATCCTTTATTGGTAACCCTTTTAAAACTTTTTATGAAACAGTTTTAAAACATTAATTCAAACATTCAATTTTTAACAAACTAAACAAGAGGACACTATAACTTAATTAAAAAGTTCAATTTTTTTGATGTCCAGGACACCCCATAGGAAAATGAGAAAGCACCCCTAACTGGAACAAGTAAAGCAAGAATGAATTATTAAGTTTGGTGATAGATGTCAAGTAGAATATTAAAAACAATAAATAGAATTTGACACAGATTAATGAACATTACCAAATTTTGCCAGAGAGAAGCTCAATTCAGGTAATTGAATCAAAAAATTTGCTGATTGAAGGGTCAACTTTGCCAATAAAATTCGAGAAATTGCCAATGGAGATAAAACTTTATGTGATTGGAATCAACATTTTGCTAATGTTATATCTAAAATTGGTGATTAAATCAAAAAAATTGCCAATGGGGGCATCAGTTTACCCGATTGAATCAGATATTTTGCCAATTATCTGATAAATTTCCCTGATTGGAATAAAAAAAAGCCCCGATTGGAGGGGTAAACCTGCCGCGGGGCTAATAAAATCAATGGTTCTTAGATTTCTACGAATTGTAATAACGTTCTCTTTTTTCCTCATCCTTCCAAAAAACATAACGGCCATATTCGCGAATTGAATTAGCCCTACCAAATAAAAATATAGACTTTTTCCCGTAAATTTTTTGTGGTTTACTATAACCCAATACCCCATTTTTGTCTGCAAGTGGATTAAGGTATTTTTCGTCCAAGACAGCTAATCCTACTAATTTCCGAATCATTTTAGCATTGCACACCTCCAAGAGCATTCAGCAAATTGCACCCTTACTCTTGGCTCTTACGCCTAAAACCGTTAACTTCCAAACTTCAATTTTCAAGTGAATTAATTACTTTTTTGAACATCAACAACTATGAAGCAATACCTTGATTTACTGGATCATGTCATGAAAAATGGCACCGAGAAAAAAGACCGTACAGGGACAGGTACTATAAGTGTTTTTGGACATCAGATGCGTTTTAACCTGGAAGAAGGTTTTCCGGTATTAACAACTAAAAAGCTTCATTTAAAATCAATCATCCATGAATTGCTTTGGTTTCTGGCAGGTGATACCAATACAAAATACCTGACAGACAATGGAGTCCGTATCTGGAACGAATGGGCCGATGAGAATGGAAACCTGGGACATATTTACGGTTACCAGTGGCGATCATGGCCAACTCCCGACGGTGGACATGTTGACCAGATCACAGAAGCTGTTGATACAATTAAAAATAATCCTGACTCTCGCCGTATTTTAGTAAGTGCATGGAATGTTGGAGAACTGGATAAAATGAATTTGCCTCCATGCCATCTGCTCTTCCAGTTTTATGTAGCTGACGGAAAACTATCGTGCCAACTCTATCAACGTAGCTGCGATGTATTTTTAGGTGTTCCTTTTAACATTGCGTCCTACGCACTTCTTACTATGATGATGGCACAAGTCACAGGCTTAAAACCTGGCGAGTTTGTATGGACCGGTGGAGATGTTCACATTTACCAAAATCACACTGAACAGGTTAAACTCCAGTTAACCCGCGAACCCAAAAAGCTTCCACAAATGAAAATTAACCCGGATGTTCAGTCTATTTTCGATTTTAAATATGACGATTTCGAGTTAGTAAATTATGATGCTCATCCCCATATTAAAGGGAAAGTATCTGTTTAAAAGATCTAACCTTTACAGATAATATATTCAACGCAAAATAAAAACTGACGACTGAACTATGATTCATAAAAATATTTCAATAATTGTTGCGATAGCTCAAAACTTTGCCATTGGTAAAAACAATGATTTGCTATTTCATCTTCCAAATGATTTAAAACATTTCAAAGATATTACTTCAGGATATACAATTATCATGGGAAGAAATACATTACTTTCTCTTCCTAAATGGCCCCTGCCAAACCGCAGGCATATTGTTATTACCGATAAATCTGATGATGTTTTTGAGGGTTGCGAAACGGTATCATCCATTGAAGAAGCTATTGAAAAAGTGAAGGATGAAAAAGAAGCTTTTATCATTGGAGGTGGAATGATTTACAAGCAGTTTTACCCACTGGCCGGGAAACTATACCTCACTATAGTGCACAAAGATTTTGATGCTGATGTTTATTTCCCGGAAGTTAATTACGAAGAATGGGAAGAATTGAGCCGTGAGGATTTTCATGATGAAAAGAACGAATTTGACTATTCATACATCAATCTGGAGAGAAAAACTCTCTAAGAATATTGGAAATGCTGATTTGTAAATTTGAATATTATTAAAATGAAGAATAATCCTGATCAAAAATCGATAGTTGGTATTGGAAGTGCATTAGTTGATATCTTGGTGCAACTAAAAAATGAGGAATTACTGGAGCAGTTTCAGCTACCCAAAGGAAGTATGACTTTAGTTAATGCAGAACTTTCCCAAAAAATTCTTGACGCAACAGAAAAGCTTGATCGCTCAGTTGAAACAGGTGGTTCTTCAGCAAATACTGTTCGTGCTATTGCAAAATTGGGAGGTTCTACCGGGTTTATCGGCAAAGTTGGCGATGATCACATGGGACAATTTTTCAGAGGAGCTTTTGAAAAACTACGAATTTATCCTCACTTCTTTTTCAGCAAAACACCTACCGGAAAAGCTGCAACCCTAATAACACCCGACTCTGAGAGAACTTTTGGAACCTATCTGGGTGCCGCAAGTGAATTGTCTCTGGAGGACCTCACTCCTGATATTTTTAAAGGCTATCATTTTCTACATATTGAAGGTTACCTTATTTTCAATCACGAATTAATCGAAGGAATTTTAAAAATGGCCCGGAAAGAAGGACTCAAAATCTCTCTGGATCTGGCCAGCTTCAATGTAGTGGAAGCAAATCTCGACTTTCTGAAACACCTGGTTAAAGAATACGTGGATATTGTATTTGCCAATGAAGAAGAAGCAAAAGCATTTACAGGGCTGGAACCAGAAGATGCCCTGACTCAAATTGCCACTCAGTGTGACATTGCAGTTGTTAAAATTGGCAAAGAGGGTTCACTGGTAAAATCTGGTGATACATTCATTAAAATAGCACCACAGAAAGCCAAAAGGATTGATACAACTGGGGCTGGTGATGTTTATGCTGCCGGATTCCTATATGGACTTGCAAACGATTACGACTTGCAAAAATGTGGTGATTTGGGAACATTACTGGCGAGTCGGGTAATTCAGGTTTTAGGAGCAAAAATTCCAGATGAAGACTGGGAAATGATTCTTGCTAAAAAATAAATGCTCCATGTTGCATGGCTACATCTCAGCATTTAATTCTGAATAATTGCATACAACATAAAGCATATAATATTTCCAAGCTCATAAATCACTATTTACTTCTATCCCCTAATCTTCAGGGTCAAGAATCCATTTCGGATCGTATAGAAAATCATTATACGGAAAACGTGTAATATGAATTTTATGGACCTCTTCATATAAAATCTTTTTAAATTCATCCACGTTCTTCTTTTCAATAGCGGAAATAAATAATGAAGGAGTATTTTTCTTGCCCATCCAACTGTTTTTCAATTCTTCCAAAGAATAATTTTCCAACAGCTTGGGACTTAAATCAGCCTCATCTTTTTCAACGTAAGTATATGCATCAATTTTATTGAATACATAAATCGTAGGTTTATCAGCTGCATTGATTTCCGACAGTGTTTGATTAACAGTATCAATCTGATCTTCAAATCCGGGATGCGATATATCCACCACATGAACCAAAATATCAGCTTCGCGCACTTCATCCAGTGTTGACTTAAACGATTCAACCAAACCATGAGGAAGCTTACGAATAAAACCTACAGTATCTGACAATAAAAAAGGAAGATTACCAATAACAACCTTACGAACCGTAGTATCCAACGTAGCAAATAGTTTATTCTCGGCAAAAACTTCAGATTTCGATAGCATATTCATAATCGTTGACTTGCCCACATTGGTATAACCCACCAATGCAACACGAACCAACTTTCCCCTATTTTTACGTTGAGTTGCTTTTTGCTTATCAATCTTTTTAAGCTGCTCTTTTAAGCGCGATATCTTATCCAGAATGATCCTGCGGTCAGTCTCGATCTGCGTCTCCCCTGGGCCACGCATCCCAATACCACCACGCTGTCTTTCCAGGTGGGTCCACATTCGGGTAAGCCGGGGAAGCAAATATTGATATTGAGCAAGTTCAACCTGCGTTTTTGCATGGGCTGTTTGTGCTCGTTTTGCGAAAATATCGAGAATAAGATTGGTTCGATCTAACACCTTACACTCCAATGCCCGCTCCAGGTTTCTAAGCTGAGTAGGACTTAATTCATCATCAAAAACAACCGAATCAATTTCGTTTATCTTCACGTAATTCTGAATTTCCTCCAACTTTCCGGACCCTACAAATGTTGCAGCATTAGGTACTTCCAGACGTTGGAAAAATTGTTTACTAACAGATGCTCCAGCTGTATCCACCAAAAAAGCAAGCTCATCCAGGTATTCCTGTGCCTGTCTTTCATCCTGGTCGTTATTAACTAAACCAACTAAAACTACTGTTTCCTTCTTTGGAGTTGTATCAATCATTCATTTCAATTTATTGCACAAAAAATCCTGATTCCGTAAAACGAAACCAGGATTTTTTATATGAAAATATCTTTACTGTAATACGAAGCTGATAGGCACAGTATAAGAAACTCTTACTGTTTTACCACCTTGTTTACCTGGTTTCCATTTTGGTAGAGAATTTACCACACGAAGAGCTTCTTTATCCAAAGAATCATCAACACCACGTGCAACGCGAGCGTTTGATACGCTACCGTCTCTATCCACAACAAAAGTTACGTATACTTTACCCTGAATACCATTTTCCTGAGCAACGATTGGGTATTTCACGTTTTTAGCTAAGTAAGTACGAAGAGCTACATCTCCACCTGGAAATTCTGGCATTTCTTCTACGATTACGAAAATCTCTGCCTCTTCTTCTACTTCTTCTTCTTGTTCGATTACCGGAGCAATTTCAATAACTGTTTCGTCATCTGCTTCAGTATCTTCAATCACAAGTTCTTCTTCAATCTCTGTATCATCATCTACGATGTTCAGAACTTCTACTACCGTTTGTACTGGTGGTGGAGTAGCTTGAACTACTTGTTCTTCCCTGGTAATAGGGATAATTTCTTCCTCAACAATAGCAACTTCCATCTCTCCTAACGAGGCTACCTGCTCAACCTGCGTTGTCCACTCAAATGCAACAAGTGTAATCGCTAACGCAAGCACCAATCCTAGCTGAACAAAAATGTTCCTTTTGCTCTCCAGATCAGCCTTGGGTGATTTTTTTACTTCCATAATTCAGTTTTATAAGTTTTTCGTACAGAAACATTTTTAGTTTGAGGGGCTAAAGATAGAAAATAATCTTTAAAACCAAATATCAGGCATAAAAAAACCTGCCCCATTTTTAATGAGACAAGTTTTAATTTTCAGGAAAATACCATACGATTATTGTAACTTAAAACTAATAGGAACTTGATAAGAAACGCGGACTGTTTTGCCTCCTTGTTTCCCTGGCTTCCAGGTAGGCAATGTGTTGACAACTCTTAAGGCTTCCTTATCCAGAGACTCATTAACACCTCGTAAAACAACAGCATCCGAAACACTTCCATCTCTATTTACAACAAACTTCACATACACCTTGCCCTGAATTCCATTTTCCTGAGCAACGATTGGATACTTAACATGGCTGGATAAATAATTAATAAGTGCAGCTTCACCACCAGGGAACTCCGGACTTTCTTCAACAATAGAAAAAATTTTTGTGTCCGTTTCAACTTCATCTTCTTGCTCAATTATTGGCGCAATTTCAATTATTGTTTCTTGATCCGCTTCAGTATCTTCAATCACAAGTTCTTCTTCGATTTCCGTGTCGTCGTCAACAATATTCAGAACATCTACTACTGTCTGAACTGGTGGTGGAGCAGTTTCAACTACTGTTTCTTCTCTTGTTATAGGAATAAATTCTTCCTCAACATCTGCAACTACTACTTCTCCCAGACTATCTGCCTGCTTCACTTCAGTAGTCCACTCGAAAGCCAAAAGTGTTATCCCCAATGAAAACGCCAAACCCAAAAGGATAAAAACACCTCGCTTCTGTTCTAAATTTGCTTTTGATGATTTTTTCAGTTCCATAATGTTTTTGTTTAATATTCAAGATAAAGTTAGCACTTTTAGTTATTAAACTAATTATTTAGTTGTTTTTTATTTGCTTTATATTTGAATGTTATACGGCACATAATTTTAAAAATCGAACGAATTGACAAATTAGACGAATTATATTTTATTCAATAAAATAAGTGTAACTACAAAATTGAAAGCAATTACTCATGACAATCCTCTCTAAAGCTTCTATTTTTAAGGAACTCATAAATAACGGAGATATATCAATTAAAAATATTACTATATTTGGCACTCGCATGGGGGATTAGCTCAGTTGGCTAGAGCGTTTGACTGGCAGTCAAAAGGTCACCGGTTCGATTCCGGTATTCTCCACTCTAAAAGTCAAAGAGTTAGCAAATCACTGCTAACTCTTTTTTTGTTCAGCCACCTACCGTTTAACCGTATTTCAATTTGAGCATGATGTAATTGAGATTTCAGTACCTAAAAAACTACAAGTTACCTTGCTGTTTCTCTTGAATAAAAATTAAGGTATTTCCAATTGTATCTATACAATGATATTCTTCTGTACTAATTTGAATATTGAAGTAGTTTGAAATATAAAAGTGTAAAAATGAAAACTGGAAATCATTAAATTCCAGATCTTTCTTGAAAGAGGTATCCATGCAGATATCCTTCTCAGAAACACCCATATATTTTAAGATACGTGAAAATTTGATCTTAATATTTTGCATTAGTCATGTAAATTAGAATTTTTAATATCAAAGCTCCTATTTGAAATCTGATTCGGAGCTTTAATTTTTCTAAATTGGTTACACAGTAAAATCATTAAGTTGAAAATTAATTACTTCTATTTTTTTGTTTTCCAAAGATAAATTATCCTGCGCTTTTATTGAATTAATGGATATAAGAACACATACAAACCCCCACCCCACAAAACCTAATCTCTTTCTCATTCTGCTATTTCTCTTTTTATAGGTTACTCACCAATTTTTGATCTTATTCTTATGATATAAGCATCATTGTTTTTTATGTAAAAAGCCTCCTGATCTTAATCAAATAAAAATCAGGGGCTTTCTGTTTTTATGTACTAAAACCAACTAATAAAAATTATAATTGATGAAAAAAATAATCTATCCAGAGTTCTTATTTTACAACAACTCTTACTCTTTCTAAATTTTTAATTCTCGTAAAAGGTGTTTCTTTATCTCCCAACCTTTGCGAGGCAACACGTAATACCGGGAAATAGATCCCTGCTTCCTGAAAAGTATGAGTGGAGTTTATTTCAATGGATTTTCCACTATTAGTAATAACAGTATCATCCAGATCAACAACATTTGAGAAATTTCCGGAACCATCGAAATCCCACTCGGCACTAACTAATTCTCCAGCGTTTTCTGGTATTTCAACAATTGCTTTAAAAGTTGCAGTTTCACCAGGTTTAATGTCTGCCCGGTCTGAACCATTAGCATAAACATGAAGAACAGGTTGAATCCCTTTACGTTCACTTGCTTTTTCAGGAACGATAACCTGTCCATCAACAATTTTATAATTTGTTGTTGCAGGAGGTGCTATTCCTTTTTCCACCCAATCACTAAGATCCAAAAGTGCCTGTTGCAATACTCCTAAATAACTTACCAAATGCGTTGGATCTCCCGGATATAAAAAATCTGCATGGTTCGCATGATCAGTATACCAAAGTCTTACATTATCATCTGTTTTGTATCCAAGATTTTTCTTCAGTTCCTGATAATACCAATCTCCCTGCCAGGGAAGTGCTTCAGTATCCCATAAATTTTCAATAATAATTACTTTGCCATTCGCATTTCCATTGGGAATAACACCTGAAGCATTAATCGCAAATATTGGCCCCAGTATCATTGGCCTTTGTGGAAAAGCTGGGTTGCCATTTTCATCCCGAAACTGATTCCATGTTGGATAACCTTCCTGTGGCACCTGATGCCTGTGGTATGTTTGTGCAGCCAGGAAATTTGAATTATCGACTTGTACTAAGTCACCAACTTTTAGCTTGGATAATAAAGCAATATTTGCATCTCCCAGAACAACAATATCGTTAGTTATTGCTCTTAAAGCAACAGTTTGGCCTTCTGCATCTCCTGTTTTTATTATTAAATCTCCACCCAGGAACTGGATATTGGGCATTTTGCTTTCTAGCTGATATGCCACAGAAACTTCCTCAGTTGTTCCTGTTAAACTCTGCCAGGCTGCATCGGCAGTTCCCCTTGCCTGACCAGGCATTGCATCAACAGGCAGTCCTAAATTTAGGGCTTCATCGTACCCAATTGCCTTAATTATCTTCGCTTCATGTTGAATACGATCATTTTTAAACGATTCCGGATAATCATACCCATAGTAACCCGGAACGGTCCAAAAATCTTCAAAATAACCGGGGTCAGCCATGGCCACTCCGGGATAAAGCACTCCAAAGGCGTGAATACCCATTGTTTCATAAGCAAACCAACTCTCGGGATTAAACCCCATTTTTGTTGCTTCCAATAATGCAGCCTTTTCTTCATCATTCAATCCGGCATACATGTCTCCGCTTCCCCCAGGTTCCACAGCATCCATTATCTGTGGAAACTTATCTTTTAATACACGCATAGCATGCATACGAATTGTAAACATGTTTGGAATTGCCATTGGAGAGCCAATTACATATGGAACAGCCCCATCCCAGGCATCGGTATTCTCAATAGATCCAATAGTTCGGTATGCACCACCACTACCTCCAAAGACGTACCCGTAAATGCGTTGTTCTCCATATAAATCAGTAGCAACGATTCTTGAATACCGGGCACATGCGGCATTTGCTTTGTAAGCTCCAATTAATGGATCGATATTAGAACCATAGGTTGCTGTTGCTCCACTTCCTCCGCCGTTCGTTTCAACAAAGTAGGCACCATGAGTTATCGAAAATCCTATTTTATCGGCTTCTCCTTCTGCGCCTTGAGAAAGGGTTTCACTGTCAGGAACCGGAGTTATGTATTGAAAAAAACGTCCTTCAAAATCTTCTTCAGCGGGGAAATAATACGAGAAACGAGTTTCTGTTCCCTCAAATCCCCCATGCACGTAAAAATGTCGCACAGGCTCATCTCTCCATTCTTCTATATCAACATATGGGTTACTAAAAATGGAATCGGTATTTACGGTGCTCCATACATCATTATTCCGAATATTTGCTTTTGGGGATATTCCAAAACAAACAGACGTTATTGTTGCAATGAACATTACCACCGCTGTAATTCGGACTAATATTCTTGTTATTGTGTAGATCATAAATTAAGGATTTAGATATTAGCTAGTTATTGTGCAAGTAGATAATACTGGATATTTTCTTCAATATGCATAATTATTGATTTACGGTCACTACATGATCAGTAAGTTTTCCGTCTGCAACTAAAACCCTGTCTTCAACTTTTTTAACGAGTTTTCTTCTTTTTTTGCGATTAAACTTACTCCTTATTTTATCGAAGATCAGAAATACAATGGGGACAACGATTAAAGTCAAAATCATTGAACTTGTTAACCCACCAATAATAACCCATGCCATACCGTTTTTAAGCTCGGCAGCATTACCTGTTGCCAGAGCTATGGGCAGCATCCCAAAAATCATAGCAAAAGTTGTCATCAAAATTGGACGTAAACGCTCTTTTCCAGCTTCGATCAATGCATCAAAAGTATTCATCTTTTTATCCTTAATCATATGGTTTGTGAAGTCCACAAGCAAAATCGCATTTTTTGCCACCAAACCAATAAGTACAATCAACCCAATGATACTAAATATGGTTAAGTTGGTCATTGTCAATGCCAATGCTAAAAATGCGCCAATAAATGAAAGAGGAATTGAAAATAAAACGACAATTGGATCAAGAACGGAATCATACAAAACAACCATAATCAAGTAAATGAGTACTACCGCAGCAAGAAACGCATATCCCAGACTACTAAAGGCAGAAGATTGCATCTGCATCTGTTCTCCTAATTTGATTGTTACTCCTTCAGGTATTTTATCTGAAATAGCTTCGGTAATTTCTGAACCAACAGTACCCGATGCACGACCAACAACATTTGACTTTACAGTAATTGATGAAATACGGTCGGTACGTTCCAGTGCAGATGCTCCTTGTCCATATGAAATATTTGCAATCTGACTTAGCTCAATCAACTCACCTTCATTATTCATTACTTTGATGTTGGCCACATCATCTGAACTATTGCGGTCAAAATTGTCAATCCCTATTCTTATATCATAATCAATATTGTTTTCTGTGAACTTAACATCATCATTTCCATTAAGTGTCACCCTCAACGTTGAACCTACATCAGATGCTGATAAACCCATATCAGCCATTTTCTCCCGATCGAGCTCTATTTGCACTTCCTGGCGTGGGTCATCAATTGAATATTTCACATCAGCAGTTCCGGGTGTAGACTTAACTACGTCAAAAATCATTGATGCTGTTTCTTTTACCAAATCCATATCAGTTCCCTGTACAATGTATTGAATAGGTTCGGAAGTAGTCCCACTAAGTGAAGCAACAATAGTTTGTGCCTTCACCCCGGGAATTTTTTCCATAATCTCTGACTTAATTGAGTTAGCACATTCATCTACTGAAGTTTTACGTTTTTCCTTCTCAAGCATTTTCACTGTAATGGTACTTGAGTTATTTTTTGAGCTTGTTGTAGACATACCCACATTTGTATATAAACTAACCACATCAGGATTATTTGAGATAATATCTTCAACCTGCATCGTGATTTGGTTATTCTCTGCAACCGTTACCTGCGGACTCATTTCAAGGGAAACAGTGAACTCTCCTTTATCTATTTCCGGCATAAAAGCAAAGCCAATAAAACCTGCGGAGAATAATGATATTGATCCGATAAACAACACTGTTGCTCCTAATAGGATTACCATTTTATGACGTAAGCCCACTGCAAGTACATTACCGTACCAGTTCTTAAGTGAGTTAAAAGTTTTCTCGACAAAAAGTGAAAATCTTCCTGCAACTGTATTAGGATTATTATCTGTTTTTTTACCAAATCGGGACATTAAAAGAGGAGTTACTGTGTATGAAACCAAGAGGCTACATAATACCGTGATAATGATTGGAACAGCAAACTCTTTTAACATATTCCCGATTGTTCCTCCAGTAATAGCCATTGGTACGAAAACAACAACAATTACAAGAGTAATAGCCATGGCAGTATACATAATTTGTTTACTCCCTTCAAAGGCAGCTTTCCTCTTTGATTTCCCCATCTCCAGATGATGGAACATGTTTTCAACAACAACAATCGAGTCGTCAACCAAAATACCAACAACCAAAGACAAGGATAGTAACGACATCATATTCAATGTAAAACCTAACGCATACATGGCTACGAATACAGGAATCATTGACAATGGTATTGAAACCATGATAATTGCTGCACTTCGTAAATCGTGCAGGAAAATGTAACAAACTATGGCTACAATAAGAATTGCCAATAACAAGTCCTCTGCAACTGAATTTGCCGATGCTTTTGTATAAATTGAATCATCTGAAGCGATCTCAAACTTTAGGTTATCAGCTGAATATTCTTCTTCAATCTTTAAAATTTCTTCTTTTACCAGATCTGCTACTTCCACTGCATTTGCATCAGCCTGTTTTGACACAGCAACACCAATGGCCTCTTTACCATCAATTCGGTTTATCAGCTTCTGATCTGCAATACCATCTTCAACATCGGCCACATCTGCAACCGTTATTTTTCCACCATCTGCAGTTGTTTTTATAATCGTATTCCTGAGTTCATCAAGACTTGTAAATTTTGCAGCCAAACGAACTGAATAGGTAGATTGGTCATCTTCAACATTACCTACCGGTATTTCCATATTAGAAGTTTGAATGGCTTGAAACACTTGTAAAATTGACAAGTTAAAGGCTTCCAGTTTTTTGATATCAATATTTACTTTAATCTCACGCTTAAGTCCCCCACTAATTGAAACTGAACCAACTCCTTCAATCTTTGCCAATCGTGGTTGAATACGATCATCAAGCAAGTTATAAAACTCTGTAGGAGCAAGATTTGATGATACCGCAGTGCTTAAAATTGCCTTTTCATCCAAAGCAAGTTTATCAATTGACGGATCTAAAATCTCGGAAGGGAGATCAGATTTTATCGCATTAATTTTTCTCTGAGCTTCCGGAACACTTTGATCAGAATTGGCTCCATCTTTCAATTTAACAGTTACAATTGAAATACCTTCAAGAGAGGTTGATGTAATATCACTCAGATTTTCAAGTGTTGAAAGGGCATCTTCTATTTTAACAGTTACTGAATTTTCAACTTCAGTGGCACTTGCTCCCGGATAAACTGTTTGAACTGTTATTGTTGAAAGTTCAAACTTTGGGATAAGATTTAAGTTTAGTAAGTTAAACGAAACAATTCCTCCTACAGCCAATATTGTAAATATGACAATAATGAGTAATGGTCTCTTTATTGATATTCTTATGATTGATTCCATGATATCTCCTATTTAATAGTAACGCTAGCCCCGTCAGTTAAATTAATCTGTCCGCTGGTTACAACCTGATCACCGACATTAATCCCAGATATAACTTCCAGGTAATTGTTATGATTTTTCCCTGTTAGTATTTTTTCCAGTTCTACTTTATTTCCCTTAACCACATAAACAGATGGATCTTTTACGCTGCTAACAATTGCATCTCGGGGAATCATCAAAACCTTTTGTCCATGCTCTTGCGAAATTGAAACGGTCACGTAAGTTCCCGCTTTCAATGAATTTTCATTGCTATTTGAAATTATTACCTCAACAGGGTAAGTGTGAGAATCACTTCCCTGCGGACTAATACTTGTAATTGTTCCTTCATATATGACCCCGGGATACACATTAGTTGTTACTTCCACAGCTTGTCCTTTTGTAAGTTCATATACATCAGCTTCCGAAACCGATAAAGTGATTTTTAACTGAGAGATATCGGCAATCTCCGAAATAGGCGTTCCCACATTTACAAATGCACCTAATTCTGTTTTTCTGGAGGTAACAACACCACTAAATGGTGCAATAATTTTTGTGTCATCCAATTGTTTTTTTGCTTGTTCCAATTGAATTGTTGCATTATCATAACCCATCTGGATATCTCTCAACTGAGTTTCAGAAACTGCTTCACCTTCACGTAAAACAGTATACCTTTCCAAGTCATCTTCATACTTGTCATAGTTTAACTGTGCATTTTCCAAAGCCAGTTTTTGGTTGGTGTCATTGACCTTAGCCAAAACCATTCCTTTAGAGACAGGTTCTCCTACTCTGATATTTTCTTCTGTAATTTTACCTGTACTTTCAGAAGCAACGACAACCGATTTTACAGGTAGTGCTACCCCAAGAAGTTCCAGATTATTGCTTACATCTTTAATCTCAGCAGAAGCGACAGTTACGGCAATTTCATTTTGAATTGTTTTAATTTCGCTATTCTGATTAATCTCTTCCTTGTTGTTCGCAAGCGTCCAGGCAATGGCCCCCACTATGGCAACCAATATTGCCAATACAATTATTGAACTCTTTTTCATCGCGTCTCTATTTTATTCGTTAATTAATTTTTTGATTTCACCATTCAGGGATATTACTTCAAGCTCAGATACTTTTAAATTGTATAATGCATTTAGGTAACTTGATTGAGAATCGCTTAAACCCTGTTCATCTTGCAGTAAATCACTCATTGTTGTAATCCCTTCACGATATTTTAAGGCAGTCTCGTTATATACCTTCTCTGCCAGTTCAATATTCATTTTTTGGCGTTCAACATTAATTTTATTGTTTTGGTAATTATTCAATGCATCTTCATAATCGATACTAAATTTCTTTTGAGTATCCTCCAGTTTCATTTCGGATATTTCAGAATCAATTCTTGCCTGCCTGTTTTTTGATTTTTTCTCAAAACCCTTAAAAATCGGGACAGACAGATTTAATCCAATATAGGATGATGCAAACCAGTTATTCTCAGGACTGTTATTAAAATAATTCTTGAAATCATCGCGTTGCCCCTGATAATTATATTGTGCCACAAAAGATAAACTGGGCGCATAATTTGCTTTTGTAAGCTTTTCATTTAAAAGACTAATTTCTTTTTGTCCCTCAAGCATCTTTATATCTACATGATCATTAAAATTGACATTATTGGTATTCAATGCCTGTTGTAAAAGTGGTAAACCAACTGTATCAGTTAAGACAATTGTTTGTTCAACAGGAATATCCAAAACGTATTTCATCATATTATACTGCTGTTCCAATGTTGCTTCTGTATTGCTTAATTGAGTATTTAAGTTTTCCAGATTTACAGAAATACGATCGTAATCAACGCTTTTGCTTAGCCCGTTATCAACCAAAAGCTTAACAATTCCCTTTTGGCGATCAACACGTTGAATGTTTTCATCAATTAACTCTTTTTGTTGAGTCGTAACTAAAGTCAAGAAATAGAGCTGAGATATTTCTGAAGCCAATTCCTCACTAGCTTTCTCAATACTCAAGGCATTGATCTCTGTCATTTTCCTTGATATTTTTAAAGCGGTAAGAGCTGTTTGATTATACAATACCTGAGTAAGATTAATATTGGCATTGGTATTAAATTGTCTCCCCATTTGGGCTGCAATAGAAGTTCCCGGTTGTCCAAAGATTTCACCAGGTAACAAAGTAGTCGGTTTTTTTAGGTTGTCTCGGAAACTCCCTTGTATTTCTACACTCGGAAGCAACACAGCCAAACTTTCATCCTCAGCATAAATGCTTTGTTCATAATTCATACGTGCAATCTGTGTATTTATATTTTTCCCGACAGCCGTATTAATACACTCTTTTAGTGATAATTCCAGTGCATTAGAATCCTGGGCATATACAGACGAAATGCCCAGGAATAAAAATGCAATCATTGACTTAATTGTTTTCATGAAATATTTATGTTTTATCTTTTAATCTTTGTTCCGGAACGAGATAATTGTATTCGATAAATAATCCCGTTCATCTTATTCTCTGTTTTGAAAAAATCCATGGGACAAAAATAGAGGCAGGGAAATGAGTACAAAAGGCCAAAAAGATTACAATATTGGTCTATTTATCTTATTTTTGAATTTATTATCATCAAATAAGACAAACTAAACATACAGTCATGACAAATAAAATAGACGTTTTCAATTGGAGGTCTGTAATAGAAAATATAAAAATTGCGTCTATAGATCAGGATCTTATTCTTATTGAGGATGCTAAAATATTTCCGGATTTCAGTCGACCATTCAAGGTTGATGTAACAACTGCTGTTATTTGTTTAGAAGGATTTACAAGAGGCTCCATAAACCTTAAACAATATGAAGTAAAAGCTCCAAGCCTTTTCATAGTACTTTCGGATCAAATACTTCAGCATGAATACATAAGTGATGATTTTAAAGGACTCTTTATAGTAATGTCAGACAAGTTCTTAAACAGTCTTTCTTTTGATTTAAATGAAAGATTCCCAGTGTTCCTTTCTGTTCAAGACAACCCCTCAATCCCTTTTGGCAAGGATGGGATGAAAGCAATGTTAGATTATTATAAAATGATAAAAAGAGCTATTAATGTTAAAGAGAACCCTTATAGACTGGAAATAGTAAAACACTTAACAATGGCCTTTTTCTACGGTCTAGGTCATTTGCATCACAAAAAAAAGATTGATGAGAATAAATCAAAACAAGAAGTCCTTGTTGAAAATTTCCTAAAACTGGTTAACTCAAATTTTAAACACGAAAGGGAAATTGAATTTTATGCGGATAAACTATTCCTTACTCCCAAGTACTTATCCAAAGTAGTTAAAGAAACAAGTGGTAAATCTGCAGCTGAGTGGATAAGCAATCATGTTATTTTAGAAGCAAAAGCGTTACTTGGGTCAACAAATTTGACTATTCAACAGATCAGTGAGGAGCTAAATTTTCCTTCCCAATCATATTTTGGAAAATACTTTAAACGGTTAGTTGGAGTTTCTCCTCGTGAATATAAGAAGAACTAAATATTTCTATTTTCTCTACGCACTCGAGAAAGGCAGAATCAATACACTCATCTTTTTATAAAATATTTTGCTAATTCATCTCTTCCGAAACTTATACATCTCCCCCATGTATAATTCATATAGATTAATATGTCCTTATCGTTTTTATAAAAAATGTGTTTCCCTACATATGAATATAGGGAAAGCCAATTAAACACTTTCCCACTTTTTAAGTCAAAGTAATCAGTGTATAAACCAATTTAATAATAAACTAAATGAAAAAACTACTACTTGTTCTTATTTGCTTTACAGCAATTGTAAGTTCTCAAGCACAGGAAATCGGGAATTTTATGGGGATGCAAAGAATAGTATCACCCGAAATTAGTGAAGAAACAGTTACTTTTAGAATCTCTGCTCCAGAGGCGAAACTTGTTCGTCTTTACGGTTCATGGATGGCTGATCGTAATGCATCTGTTGATATGATTCAAGATAGCGATGGCATCTGGTCAGTATCGGTAGCTACTCCTGAACCTGAAATATATACGTATAATTTCATCGTTGATGGCTTAACAGTAAATGATGCCAACAACATCACCATGCAAAGGGATGGTAATCGTTATATGAGCGTATTGCTTGTTCCTGGTGAATTAACCGAAAATTACTTCGAAGCTACTGAGCACGGTGATTTAAATAAAATCTGGTACGACTCTCCTACTCTTGGAATCGAGCGCAGAATGTTTGTTTATACTCCTTACGGATACGACACAAGTGGTAAAGACTACCCAGTCCTTTACTTGCTTCACGGTGGTGGTGGCGACGAAGATGCATGGTCAACAATGGGACGTGCCCGCCAAATCTTAGATAACTTAATCGAAAAAGGATTGGCTGAACCAATGATCTGCGTTATGCCTAACGGAAACCCTGGTCAACAAGGTGCACCAACTCTTATGCTCGAAGAAAAAACAATCGACCGTAACGATCCAAACAATGCAAACCTTTATGTTCGCAGTATTGTAAATGACATTATTCCTTACATTGAAGATCATTACCGTGTAATTGCTGACCGTTCTTCAAGAGCTGTTTCCGGTCTTTCTATGGGGGGCGGACATACTACTGCCGTTACTGTTGAATTCCCTGGAACATTTGACTACATCCTGCCTCTAAGTGCTGGTATGGGAGGTGAACCTGCAGAAATAGATCCAAAACTTCAGAAAATTAAAGAAGCTGGCTATAAATTATACTGGATTGGTTGTGGAAATGAAGATTTCACTTTTGCAAGCAACCAAAATCTTGATGAAGCTCTTACACGCAACGGAATGGAACATACATTCTACGTTACCGGAGGTGGCCACACATGGGCAAACTGGAGAGTTTATCTGAACACTTTTGCTCCGCTACTTTTTAAATAGAGTTTTTGGTATCATTATTTCACATCGATTAAAAATTATAAAATGAAAAAGAAATTTATATTCTCAATTATATGCTTATTCTTCGTTATGGGGTCTTTCGCACAGGAAATCGGAAACTTCATGGGAATGGCAAGAACAGTATCTCCTGAGCTAGGAGAATCTGATGTTACTTTTAGGTATCAAGCACCTTACGCTGATGATGTTGATCTAAGTGCTTCATGGATTAATGGAACCATCAACATGAGAGTTGATACAAATGGTGTTTGGTCTGTAACAGTGCCTATGCCAGATCCTGAAATTTACACCTATAGCTTCGTCGTTGACGGACTTACAGTTAGCGATCCGAACAACATTACCATGCAACGAGACGGTAACCGCTACTTCAGCGTACTGATGGTTCCTGGTGAATTAACAGAAAACTATTTCGAAGCTAACGAACGTGGTAACCTGGAACAAGTATGGTACAACTCACCTACTTTAGGAATTGAGCGTCGTTTGTTTGTGTATACTCCTTACGGATATGCTGACAGCAAAAAAGATTATCCGGTTCTTTACCTTCTTCATGGTGCCGGTGGTGACGAAGATGCATGGAGTACCATGGGTCGTGCCTGCCAAATTTTGGATAATCTAATTGAAAAAGGATTGGCAGAACCAATGATCTGTGTAATGCCTAACGGAAACCCAACTCAAATTGCTGCTCAAACTTTGCTAATTGAAGAAAAGCAAGTTGAAGGTGGCGGCGGAATGGGAATGATGGGAACTTCATACCCAGAAAGTATAGTGGAAGACATTGTTCCTTATATTGAATCAAGATATCAAGTTGATGCTAAACCTAAATCAAGAGCGATTGCCGGACTTTCAATGGGTGGTGGTCATACAATTACTACTTCGTTGATGTACCCAGGTTACTTTCAGTACATCTGCCCTTTAAGTATGGGATTGATGGCGATGCCTGGTGCTGAAACTGACAACAGCGAACAAGATGCTCAATTCCAAGCATTAAAAGAAGCTGGTTACGAGCTTTATTTCCTTGCTTGTGGTGAATCTGATTTCGTATATGAATCAGCCAAAAATTTAGATGCTAAGCTTAATGAATTTGACATGGAACATACATTCTATGTTACTGATGGTGGCCACACATGGTCTAACTGGAGAAAATACTTAAATACGTTTGCTCCAAAACTTTTCAAATAATAAGTTTTTAGTTGTTTATTGCTTAAATGAAATGGCTGGCCGATAATCGGTCAGTCATTTTTTATTGAATTATTATACTTTCTAATCCCCTGAAATCAACAGCAATAAAAACCTATCACTTCCTAGCAGCATTATTAAGCACTCAAGCTCAAAAAATTGGGAATTTAATTATAATGGTTTAGCTATAAATGATATCAACAATGTATAAAAGATAAGACTATTCTATTTTGAACAACCTTATATTTTACTCAATTGTCTTTTCATCATGACTATTCACAAAGAGCATACTATCTATTGTATAACCTTCGAATACCTTTTGTCCATCATGTTTGATATGATCTCCACGAAACCCTGTAATTACCAGTCCTGCTTCCGATGAATATTCATTAATCATATCCCGGGCACTTTTCTCGGGTTTTTCTTCAATAATCTCAATATTTTTCAAAGTGATGGGTAAACGTCCTTTGATTATTAAATCCTGCAATTCTTCTTTACTCTTCTGAATTTCAGTTTTTGGTGAAACCTCAAAAATTTTGATTTTAGCTTTCTTCCAATCAGGATGGGCAACAATTATGAAACTCAAAAGAATCATCAGGTTTGCGTTATACTCATCTGTTCTCTTAAGCCAAACATGAATATCTTTGTGCGTATCGATCTTTAATTTTCCGGTACGTAAAATTACCACATCAAAATTACCGGCATTTACAAGAGCATAATTTTCTAAAATCCTTCTTAATCCGTCAGGATCATTTACATCACTGTCGAAAATAAGCATGTTATTCTCCATTCCGGCAATTCCAGGAAGTTGAACTGCCTGAGCAATTGCAGAGGTATAGGAAGGAGAAATGATCGTATCGACGTAAACATGATTCTCAATTTTACCAAATTGATTAATCAATTTATTTTGATCGTTCTGAGCTTCTTTATAAGAAGCTTTTGAGAAATATCCATGTATTAAATGAATGAAAGTCCCAAAACCATATTTATATGAAAGCCAATTTAATAAGTGAAAAGCTTCTTCACGCTCAAAACTCTTATCGGTAATACAAATAGAACTTGGTCTCCATTCCTTGTAAGAATTCTTTTTTCTTGCTTTCTGCAAATAAACTTGCAGGTTTCTATTCACCTGAAAAATTGAATTGGTGAAAATAACTTCCAAACCTTTCCTGTAAGCATGTAAATAATTAACAAACAGGTAAATAATAGTCATTGAAATCAATGACACAATTGCATAAACAGTATCAATTTTAAACATCACATAGATTGATGTAACAAAACCTGCCAAAGAAAAATACCAACGAGATCGAAATGACGGACGATAAGATGGAGATGCCCCAAAATGATTTAAAAATGAGATCAGACAAAGCGAACCGTAAGTCACCATAAAGAACATGGAGATGATTCGTGCAACGGCATTTACATCTCCCATTGCAACAAAAACAAAAGCAATGATAATCGTAATTATCGTTGTATGAATAGGTTCACCTTTTTTTTCATCATTTGCTCTTAGCCAGCTATTGAGCTTTTTGCCCGGGAAAGACCCATCAACCGCCAATGCCTGTAAAGTACGAGGCGCCACCAGAATGGAACCAATAGCTGATGATAATGTTGAAGCCGCCAATCCTATAGGTATAATAATATTTCCTCCAAATGCCACATCCCCCATTATCAGCTGATTATTGATCAGGTTCGCTTCACTGGCTGAAGAAGCCAATTTCCAGGAGACAAAAATATAAACGATCATTCCGGTAAAAGTAGCCAGTGTCGTTCCCAATGGAATTGATTTTGAAGGGTTCTTTAAATCCCCTGAAAGCCCAACTCCGGCAGTCATTCCGGTAAAAGCAGGAAATATGATTGCGAACACAAAGAAGAACTGATCCATATTCCTCATCTCAGCAGAAAATAACTTAAACGTTGATACCTCTGCATAATCAGTCTTCCCTATAAAAAACATAATAAGTGCCACCGCTAAAATCCCAACAATAATATAAAGTGTTTTCACACCCATATTTGCCCCCTTCTTCAATATTAAGAAAGACAAACCCGCCATTGCTGGAAGACTAATCACCTGCCTTGGAAGTTCAAAACCATAATGATTTTGAATGAAATTGAACAACATTTCGAAGGATTCAGTAAAAGCAATGATATAAAAAGCCACACTTATAGCTTGAGAAAGATAAAGTGCAAATCCGATTGTCGCTCCAATATTCAATCCAAAAGACCGAGATATAATAAAGTATTCTCCTCCACCTTCAACTCGTTTGTTTGTAGCCAATTCAGATATAGCCAGAGCCGTTGGTATAGTTACCAGATGTCCAACCAGAATAATCAAAATAACGCCCCAAAAACCCAGCATTCCAACTCCATAACCAAAACGAAGAAAAAGAATTGCACCAAGGATAGTAGATATTGCAGTAAAGAATACAGGAGCTGTTCCAAATGATTTTTTTGAGCCTGACATAATAGTTGATTTGAAAAAGATAATTTACACTATTTAAACATTACTTGCTGAATGTTGTTTAGCAGACCTTCTGAAATAAAAATAAGTTTTCCCTTCAGAGACATCATCGTAATTAAAAATTTCCTTTTCGGGATGCATCTGATAAAAAGCAAGCATTGCCATGTCTCCGGCACAAAACAAAGAGTGTATACACATCACACTAAAGAAAAAAAATGCAAGCGGACTTGACCAAAACCAAATTCCCAATAACAAACAAAGAACCTTAACAACAAGGAAAGGAGCCCAGGCAACCAGGCGAAACGAAGAATAATTTACAACCTCCCGGTCAGCAATCACATAAAAGATAAATTTCCTCCAAATAGCTCCAAATTTCAAATTCCGAACACCAGTTAACAGATAAGCCAGTGCATGAATCATCTCATGTATAACAACTAAAAATGTGAATGAAAAGACAACCGCCAGAAGCTGATAATGCAACGCTTCGTTTAATCCTCGGTTCATCAGGGATATTGACCGGACAAGCAAAAAGATAAAAGCCAGAATCAGACCCACCTGGTAAACCGAATAACTGCGAATCAACTTAGACTCAAAGTTAACTTGCTCCAGAACAAAACGCTTAATCTTAGTGTGTTCAACTTCTGTCAACAGCCTAAATTCTTCACTATTCTTTAGCTCTTCCGGACTCATACTTCTTCATTTTTCAGGATTTGAAAAAGTACTTTCAAATTAATTAATCGAATAGCAAAAGCAAAGCCCATTCCCAAAGAAGCTATAATTAAAAGCCCCACAAACCAATTTGGTACAAACATGGAAACTTTAGCTAAAAAAATACTAAAAAGAATAAACAAACCAAGCTTAGCAATCAATCGGTAATTGGGTTGAAATTTAAATATACTGATAGCAATAAAAAGCTGAGCTAAAGCTGTTAGAATTTGAGTTATCATACTAATCCAAGCTGCTCCGAGCGCAGCAAAACGAGGAATAAAAATCAGGTTTAGGATGATATTTAAAATCATTCCGGAAGCAGCCATCAAATTAAGTTGCATCATGCTTCCGTTTGCAGTTAGAAGAGTTCCAAAAATATAAGTCGTCGAGATTCCTGTAAATCCAATCATAAGGATTCCCAAAATTGGTGCAGATAAAGCAACATGTTCATGATACAGTAACTGCATAATTTCGGTAGAATAGGTATTTGCTATAATCGCAAACAATATTGCCGGAACAATAATCAACAAAAAAGAAAATTGGGCCAACTGTGAGACATCATCTTTCTGTTTCAGCATTTTAGAAAAAATAGGTAATAACAAACCGGCAAAAAGCATCCCGAACATGGCAAAAGCATCTAATAAACGAAAAGCCTGAGCATATATTCCAGCCTGCATTTTCCCGTCATCGGGCAACAATCGTTCTATTAAAACAGAGTCAATCCGGTTATAAAAAGCCATTAGAAGAATTAGCAATGCATATGGATAGCTTTTGCGCAGAAAAACCCAGAAAAACCGAATATCAAAGCGAATTTTAAATGAACCCGAATAAGAAAGCAACACAAAAAAAGTAATTAAAACTGAAAGCAAATACGCAGCTGTTTGAGCATACACAAACCATTCAATTGAAAACTTTCCTCCAAACCAATTGGTAAATAGAAGAGCACTACAAATCAGTATCATCAAACTTCTATCCAGTACTGATAAAATACTATCAGTGCGGAAAAAGTGCAATCCACTAATGTTAGACCGAAGATACAAATTAAAGGAAATCAAAAATTGATTAAAGATTAGGAAAAATAGTAAGTGAAGCTGGACATTGTTGTAACCAATTATTAAAGCAGCAATTAAGCAAACGAAGGCATACCCAAAAGCCAGCAGAAATTTTAAACTGACAATGTTACTCAGGTATTTTTTTAACAACTGGTTGTTTTGTGCAATCTCCCGGTTATTGAAATTAGTAATCCCCAAGTCCAGAAGAATATTTAAAATCACCGAGAAATTGAATAAGGAGAAGTACAAACCATAATCCTCAGCCCCAACTATATTTTGCACAGTACGGTCAATCCCAAAAATCCAAAATGGTTTAACCAATACATTCAGGAAAAGCAGTAGTAATAAATTTGTTACGAATTTGCGTTTCAAGGCTAAAGGTTCTTTTGCAGATTAATTTGATAAAAGTAAGCAATTTTTGGGCAGACTTTGTACTTTTGGAGTAAATCAAGGAATCCGGCAAACATGGTCATTGCAGTAAATACACGTCTTTTACAAAAAGGGAGATTGGAAGGCATTGGTTGGTTCACTCGCGAAACACTGGTTCGTATTACCAAAAGCCATCCTGAACATCAGTTCATTTTCATTTTTGACCGTGAATACGATGAAGAATTTATCTTCTCTGATAACATCACACCTGTTATTGTTTCTCCCCAAACCAGGCATCCCCTGCTTTGGTTTATTTGGTTTGAACTTCAGATTCCAAGGATATTAAAAAAATACAAAGCAGATCTGTTCCTTTCTCCCGATGGTTATCTTTCATTAAACACAAAGGTTAAACAGTTAGCTGTCATTCATGATATTAACTTTGCTCACCGTCCCAAAGATTTGCCTAATCTAATCGCAAAATATTACAATTTCTTCTTCCCCAAATTTGCGAAACGTGCAGCTCGAATTGCTACTGTTTCTTATTATTCAAAAGAAGATATTGTACGCACTTACCGAATTGATCCGGATAATATTGATGTTGTTTACAATGGTGTTAATGTTCTTTACGCTCCCACTTCAATTGAAGAACAGGAAGCTACCAAAGAAAAATATACCAACGGTAAACCCTATTTCCTTTATGTTGGATCCATGCATCCGCGAAAGAATATTTGCGGACTTTTACGGGCTTTCGATGCTTTTAAAACAGCAACCGGAAAAGATATAAAAATGGTGATCACTGGTAGCGAAATGTTTAAAACCGGTGAAATAAGAATGACTTATGAAGGAATGCGTCATAAGGACGATGTTGTTTACACCGGGAGATTATCCCCCAAAGATCTACATCAAGTATTGGGAGCAGCAATATCTCTGATTTTTGTTCCTTACTTTGAAGGATTTGGTGTTCCTGTAATTGAAGGAATGAGTGCAGGAATACCTGTCATCTGTTCCAATACAACATCACTTCCCGAGGTAGGCGGGCATGCTGTAATTTATGCAGATCCATTTGTGGTTAGCCAAATCAAAGATGCCATGATTCGCATTGTAGAAGAAGATGGACTCCGTGATAAATTGATTCAAAAAGGCCATATTCAGCAAACTAAATTTAGCTGGGATAAAACAGCAGAAATGCTTTGGGGAAGCATTCAAATCTGTTTAAATACCTAGCATTCATTTTTTTCATGAGGAACAAAAAAAATAATCTCCAACTATACCTGGAAAAAGGACATATCGAAGCCGGATGCGACGAAGCTGGCCGGGGTTGCCTTGCCGGTCCGGTTGTTGCTGCAGCTGTTATTTTACCCTCCGATTTTAAAAATGATTTGCTAAACGACTCCAAAAAACTAAGCGAAAAGCAACGTTATCAACTTCGCCCGATTATAGAAAAAGAAGCAATTGCATTTGGAGTTGGTATTGTTGATCATCTTGAAATTGATGAAATCAACATCCTAAATGCATCATTTTTAGCCATGCACCGGGCGGTAGAAAAACTCTCCAAGATTCCTGAACATCTTCTAATTGATGGGAACAGGTTTAAGCCTTACCCCAATATATCACCTTGCATAATTAAAGGTGATGGTAAATTGCTTCCCATAGCTGCAGCTTCAATTTTGGCTAAGACTTACCGAGACGACATCATGGGAAAACTTCATTTTAAATACCCTGAATATTTATGGGATAAAAACAAAGGTTATCCTACTAAAGCTCACCGCAATGCAATACAGAAAATCGGGCCATCACCTTTTCATAGAAAAAGCTTTAAACTACTTGAGAATCAATTAAAAATTAATTTTTAAAACAATAATCTTAAAGTTTTGTTAATGTCACCTATCTGAATTGTTGGAACTGGTGAATCTTCCTATATTCGTGCGAAATTTTGCATAAAACCAACTATTATTATAAGAAAATGAGAAAACTATTCTTTTTATCGTTATTACTTTCTGTAATAGCTGTCTTGCCTGGAAATGCGCAAGAAATCCCTGAAACCACAGGATCGAACAATGCAATTAATGTCTTCCTTGACGGAATGTTCATGGATGAGAATTACTTAAGGGAAGAATTCCCTCAAGTAAACTATGTTCGTACCCGTGAATCTGCAGACGTTCATTTAATGGGAACTATGCAATCAACAGGAGCTGGTCGTCAATATGAATTCTTCTTTATTGGGCTGGATGAATTTGCAGGGAAAAACGATACATTAAGCTACTTCTCTTCGGGTCAGTCAACAACTACTGAAATCCGGGAAGGTTATACTAAGGTTATTAAAATGGGTTTAATGCGTTATTTTGCAGCAGCAAACCAGTATCTTGATATCCAAATTAACTCAGACAATGCTGATGGCAACCCAGGTATGTCTTTCGAAAGAGGAGGAAATGTAGTAGAAGATGACCCATGGGATAGTTGGGTATTTGAAATGGATTTAAATGGAAATCTTAACGGAACTGCAGAATCTGATACAAAAAGCATAAGCGGTTCATTTGATGTTACCCGTGTTACACCAGAGTGGAGATACGAGTTTCTATTTGGCTACAGCAATTCTAATACCAAAGCTGATTATGGTTATTATAGCTATGAAACAGAAACAATCTCCAAAAACTTTAACACTTTAATTGTAAATAGCTTAGGTGACCACATGGCTGTTGGATTTCTTGGAGAAGTAGAACAAAGTACAAGAGATAACTATGACTTTAGATATACTTTCGCTCCAGCATTTGAGTATAATTTTTATCCTTATGATATGTCAAGTCGCAGACAATTAAAACTATCATATTACATTGGTATTGACAATAGAAATTATGCTGACACAACATTTATGCTTGTAACTGAAGACAGATTGAGTTATGAAAAATTAGCCTTAAGCTATCGTTCACAGGAAGAATGGGGTAGCACCAGTGCTTCTGTAACATACCAACACTTCTTAAGAGATTTTGAAGAAAACAATTTAAGAATTAACGCAAGTGTTAATGTTCGTATCTGGCGAGGTCTTTCCTGGAATATGTCTGGAAGTTATTCAATTATCAATGACGGGATTAATACTGCAAAAGGAGATGCAACTCCAGAAGAAATCCTAACTGGGTCAAGAAGATTACCAACTGCATCCTCCTATAGCTTTAGAATGGGTCTATCCTTCACATTCGGATCATTATATAACAATGTTGTAAATCCACGTCTGAAAGATCAAATGCGAGGCTTCAGCGGTGGTGGCGGAGGTTTCAGCGGCGGAGGCGGCGGAGGCTTTGGCGGCTTCTAAAATTCATATGCTGTAAAATATCAGTGTTTATATAAAGTGAATGCATTATTTTGTCATAGTACAAAGTAATGCATTCATGTCTTATACACTTATCAAACAAATACAGGAGACCTTGCAAAAGCTAAAAGAGCAGGGGCTTTATAAAACTGAACGAATTATCACTTCGTCCCAAAGTTCAGAGATTAAGGTTGGAACAGAACTTGAAGTATTAAATTTTTGCTCCAACAATTACCTGGGACTGGCAAACCATCCTCAGATTATAGAAGCCGCAAAAAGCACCATGGACGAATGGGGCTTTGGACTTTCATCAGTTCGTTTTATCTGTGGAACTCAGGAAATACATAAGCAATTAGAAAAAAAGGTATCCGAATTTCTGGGGACTGAAGACACCATTCTATATTGTGCATGTTTTGATGCCAATGGCGGTGTATTTGAGCCTCTATTGGATGAGAATTCTGCCATCATTTCGGATGAATTGAACCACGCTTCAATTATTGATGGTGTCCGCTTGTGCAAGGCCCAACGCTTTCGCTATAAGCACTCCAATATGGAAGAATTGGAACAATGCCTGAAAGAAGCTCAATCTGCAAACTATCGCTTAATTGTTACCGATGGAGTTTTCTCCATGGATGGCGACCTAGCAAAACTTCCTGAAATCGTTAAACTTGCCAAACAATACGATGCGTTGGTCATGGTTGATGATTCCCATGCTTCAGGCTATATTGGTGAAACAGGCCGCGGCACTGCGGAATATTTTGGCTTGCTGGGTGAAATCGATATTATCACAACAACCTTTGGTAAAGCCCTGGGTGGTGGAAATGGAGGTTGTACATCCGGCCGAAAAGAAATTATTGAAATGCTCCGCCAACGATCCAGACCTTATCTGTTTTCCAACACGTTAGCTCCTGCGACTGTTGGAGCGACTCTGCAGGTACTGGATATGCTTTCTTCTTCTTCCGAATTACAAAAGAAAACGATGAAAAATGCCATCCATTTCAGACAAAAAATGGAAGCCGCCGGTTTTGATATCGTAAAAGGAGAAACAGCCATTGTACCTGTTATGCTATACGACGCACCTTTAGCCGTTGAGTTTGCTGATAAACTTTTAAAAGAAGGAATTTACGTTATTGGTTTTGTGTACCCGGTTGTACCGAAAGGAAAGGCAAGAATCCGTGTCCAGCTTTCGGCTGCTCATACTTCTGTGCAAATCAACAAAGCAGTTGAAGCATTTATAAAGGTTGGGAAAGAATTGAAGGTGATCTAGATTAGAAATCTCTTTCCCAAATAAAAAGTCATTCCAAACTTGTTTCGTAATCTGTCTCAAAACAATAAGAACAGACTTTGAAACAAGTTTGGAGACATAACATCATCAATATCCTTATAAAGTTATTGGGACATTGTTGTAGAAATCTAAAATCTTTGTTCTAAAAATATACTCATATTTTGCCTGAGCCAAAGTACTTTTTGCAACTGCCAGGTTATTTTTCGACTGGTTATATTCCAGCGAATTCACCGAGCCTACATTAAATTTTTCCTCGGTATATCGAAAAGCTTCTTCCATAGACTGTACTGCTTTCTCGCTGGCTCTATAACGTTTCATAGCTGCCAAGGCATTGGTGTAAGCCTGTTCAATCTCTTTACGCAGTGTGTTCTTTGTACTTTGAAGTTCCAGCTCCTGAGTAGTTACCTGCAACTCTGCATTTTTTATCTGGGTGCGTGTTTGTCCTTTACTAAAGATTGGAATATTCAAATTTAGTCCTAAACCGTAACGCTCATTATTTTTAAGTTGATCGGAAAAAGAAATTTCACTTCCCAATGCATCCGTATATTTGTTGTTGTAGGCTGTGTAATAATTTGCTCCGAAAGAAAGAGTTGGGTACAAGCTACCTTTAGCAATGCTTACTTGTTCCTGGTAGCTTTTCAATCTCAACTCAGCACTTTGAACCTCAGGTCTTGAAAGAGATGCAGTTTTAAAAACCTCAACAGAATTCAACATAGTTTCGCCAGCAGACAAGGTAGGAAATTCCGGTTGCTCAATCTTAAATTCCTCGGTAGATGGAAGCTCTAAAAGCTGATATAAATCCAGATAAGCCAGTTGTAAATTGTTTTGCTCATTTACCAGGCTCAGTTCTTCTTGTGCATATTGAGCCTCTATTTCCAGCAAACTTCCTTTTGCCAAGCTTCCCGCATCTACTAACTTCTCAGTTCTTTCAATTTGTAGATGGGTAACTTCTAGCTGATCTTCAGCCACTTTCACCAATTCTCCGGCCAGTAATATCTGCAAATATGCTGCTGCCACATTCAACATGACATCATCCTGAGCCTTTTCCAAATCCTGCAGACTTGCCTGCATATCAAAAACAGCCATATCCACTGAATTCTTCAATGTTAATCCGTTTAATAAGGCGATATCAGCACTTAAGTTAGCTCCTGTTTGGTTTGAATTATAATTGGCATAGGTGTTATCATACTGAAGCGTACGACCGAAACTAAAATTATTTGACACACTGCTACTCACACTGGGCAAACGGTTGTTCCTGGCTTGTTGCAGTTCGTTGTTGTAATAATCCGCATTCAGTTTTTGCTGTTGTATCTGAATATTATTCTCCAGCGCATAATCAATACACTGCTGCAAATCCCAGGTTTCCTGTGACTGAACCGAAAATGCAGCAAAAAGACAGGCGATGAATAAAGTAGATATATATTTTATCATGACTGATTTTGTTTTTAGCTAATTTAACTATTCAAAGTAGAAAACGAATTATCCTTGTTGAGCAATCGCTTGATTCTGCTGATTTGGGTCAATCGGATCACCTTTAATTTTATCACTTTCACTTAAGCCATCGGTAATTTCAATATTGATGCCATCAGACAGGCCAACCTCTACATTTCTTCTTTCGTAAATATTTTCAACTTCATTTACCAAAACCTCAACGTATGGTGAATCATCCTCAAACTTTAAGACCGACTCGGGAACAACCATCACGTTATTTTTCTGTTCCAACACAATATTTGCATTGGCACTGTATCCGGCACGTATGAACTGGTTGTCCTGCAATTGTACATCAGCTTTTATTTCAAATTGAATGGCGCCATTTTCTTCCACGCCCTTGGGTGCAATATAAGTTAAGATTGCATCGAATTTCTCATTTTCAATTGCACCAATCTGAAGTTCAATAGGCATGCCTTCGTTAATCTTGCCCACTTCGGTTTCATCAACGTTTCCTTCAAAAATCATGTCCTGCATATCTGCAATAACGGCAATAGTTGTTCCATCGTTGAAAGTATTCGATTGAATAACCGAATTCCCTTCTTTTACCGGAACATCCAAAACCATACCGTCGATGGTTGAACGAACTAGTGTATTGGTTGAATCTTCAGCCTTTTTCGTCACTCCATTTTTAATCAACTCCAGGTTATTTTCAGATGTTTCCACTTCTTCCTGTGCTGAATCAAAAGCAACTTTTGCCTGCTGAAATTCCTCGAACGAGATCACCCCATCATCATATAATTTTTCCTGGCGTTCAAATTGAATCTGGGCATCTTCAAAGTTGATGTTTGCCCTGTTCAACCGGGATTCAGCAGCATTCAACTCTACCATATCTGGGATAATTTCTATCTTGGCAATAATCTGGTTTTTAGTTACAATATCACCGGCCTGCACATACAGTTCGGCAATAATTCCCGACACCTGTGGTTTAACATCAATTTCCTTTCGCGGAACAACAGAACCTGTAGCCACTGTTTTATTGATGATATCGGTATAAAATGGGGCCTCATTTTCAAAAACCTCTTGTACTGGTTTTGATTTATTATACAGGAAAACTATTGTTCCCCCAAAAATTACAACAAGGATAAGGATTCCTAATGTTTTAAAGATTTTCTTCATGATTCATGGTTTTATTATTGTTTCTGTTTTTTTATTTTTCATCACGCAAAGCTTCAATCGGTTTAATTCGTATGGCTCTTTTAGCGGGTATCAGTCCTGCGAATATTCCGGAGGCAACCAACACTGCTAAAGCAGAAAGCGCCATAGTCAGATTTACCTCGGGATGCTTGAAAAACACTTCATCACCAGACGATTCAAGCACCGTATCCATCAGCTCAAGAATACCTACCCCCAGGGAAAGGCCAATATATCCGGCCATAACAGTAAGGAATACACTTTCGGCAACAATGTGGGTAATGATTTTTCCGGGAGTTGCACCAATAGCTCGTTGAATACCAATCTCCTGCGTGCGTTCTTTGATGATTACCAACATGATGTTGCTAACCCCGATCACTCCTGCCATAAGGGTTCCAATACCTACAATCCAGGTCAGTAACTGAATTCCCAAAAACAGGTTATCGAACTGTTTAAACTCCGCTTCAATATTAAATGTACTAAGAGCCTGAACATCTTCGGGAGCAATTTGATGACGCTCTTTAATCAGCTCTGCAACTTCATCCTGTACGGTACTTACACTAACCCCTTCTTTGGCAGTTATGGAAATAAAGTGAACATCATTCCCATGATTGTAAGTTACCTGCATGGTTGAGAAAGGAATGAATATATTTTCTTCTTTTTCACCATCTCCAATAATTACTGTTGTTTCAGGATGAATTACCCCAACAACCTGAAAGTAAACACCATTTAAACGCAGGTACTGCCCGATGGGATCCTCACCTTCATCGAACATAACCTCCAGAACACGTTCGCCAATGATGCAGACTTTTCGCTTTAAACGAATGTCAATTTCATTGATTAAGCGACCTTGCACAGGAGTCCACCCGTCAATTTTGAAAAAGTCGGGAGTTTCTCCATAAATGATAAAAGAACCGGCTCTTTCTCCCCGGACGGTATTGTCGGCCGTTGGTCCCTGACTAAATAGACGCGGGGAAAGGCATTCCACATCCTTAACATTCTGACGGATATAATCCAAATCTGAATTATCCATCAGCCAGGTTCGTCCACGCTGAAACCCTTTGTAAGGGACACTTGTACGGTCTGTCCAGAAGAAAGCTGAATTGGAAGCAAAAGCATCAATTTCTTCCATGACTCCGTTTTGCAAAGCCTTTCCGGCACCGGACATAATAATGAGCATAAAGATTCCCCAGAACACACCAAAAGCT
>CAXXKK010000020.1:0-133537 GCA_963676845.2 Prolixibacteraceae bacterium
ATGTTCTTTCAGAATGAAAACATCCATTAGCCAACCAAATGTGGCATAGTCGGTAACCACCCGCGCAAAACCAATTTGCTGCTTATCCTCATATATCCCAAAGCAAAGCGAATTTTCAATAGAACGCTTTACTGTTTCCAGTGTCCTTCCTTTTGCCCAGTAAGATTCTTCAGATAAATACTGGTGAATTAAGTTAATGTTTAGTTTGTTTTTTGACGTTGATATTTGGAGCATGGGTGTTGGTTTATATCCTTTTTAATTAATTTTTAAAGATAAACTTAATTGGGGGTGTTGTTCATCTGTGTCATCCAGATCTAATTGATATGTATATTTACCGTTTTCCAGAGGTGTTTCACCAACGTAATCAATAGGTATCAATGAGTAGGTTATTTCGTTAATTTCTAACTCAACAAATGCATAGCTATACGCTTTGTTAAATATTTTATATTCCGATTTCTGTCCGGACATTAAATCTTCAAAGCTTACATTCCCGGTTGTCGTATTAACAACAATGTTCTCAAAATCATACTGGCTAACATTTGATAAACGAATCATTAATTCAGAAGGATCGTTATCATCTTTTGAACAGCTAAAAAACGTGACAATTGAAAGAAATAAGATTAGTTGTTTTTTCATAGCTTTTATTTTTTTTAAAGATGAAAAAATAATTCGGAGGGTTGCTTTTAATCTGTAAGCTTTTTGTTAAATAATTTCAAATTTTCAATACAAAACGCAGTTTGTAGAACTGTGCTGATTGGAAAGTATTTTAATCAATTTCAACAGAAATAGGGCCACCGTGAGAGACATATCCTCCACCAATTTCATCGATGTTGACATCAAGCTCATCAGATGTGTCTATTCCAACAATGTTAACATCAATTTCATTCGATGCATTTAGTTTTACACTAATCGTTCCATCTTCATTAAGAGGAACCAGTCCATAGTTTACATTTGGGGCAAGATTAAAATTGTTTGTTGGTTCATCGGCGTGAGCTTTTGGGATTAAATCCAAATTTCTAACGGTTCCAATTGTTAGGTTAACAGCAATAACTGTCAATACGATTTTTGTAAATGTATCTATTTTCATTTTGTTGTTTATTATGTGATTTTTTAATGTATGTTTTTTTATTTAGTTGTTTCTGTTTTTTTCAAAGCAAAATACAAATCAGGAATTTATACCCCAGTGATTGTAGATTATAACCTTTAATTATTATGTCTGTTTTATAGGTTGTATTTATTGGTTTATCCATTGTCATCTCAATTCTATAATGATATTCGGATTCCTATTTTTATTCATAATCTCTTTTAGTTGATTATCAATTTTGTTCAATAATTCTTTTACTTGTTTTGTGTCAATTCCAGGACTGTAATAACTTGCATTAATAGTCAAAATATTATTGTATGTCATAATTCCAATCATAAATGCAGGAGCAAAAAATGCAGGAGAGATTAAACATATATCTTTAATTTCTGCTTTTCCAAACCGGATAGTTTCAGAACTTAAAATTCCAAGATTAGAAATCATTGGCGTACATTTTCCTGTTTTTTGAATATTTTCCCAATCTGCTTTTACAAAATCTTTTATTGCTTCATATCCTGCCTCTTCGGCTAAGTCTCCAGCGATTGTTCCGTGAATAAAATTATTAGTATCTGTAACTTTTCTAATTGCTAAATCTGTTTGTTTTACCAGTTCTAAAAAATCAGTTGTTTTTGTTGGTAAATCTGCGTTTAAAATTGCTGATAGGTTGCATACGTTTTGTGTCGTATTTGATGGTAAATATTTTCGAAGGTCAATCATGAATTGCACTTCTTTTGTACTTTCAGAAGGCTTTAAACATTTTTTCAAAGCATCAAAATATGCAGCCATTAACAATGTGTTCAATGTAACTTCCTGCTTTTTTGCGAATTGTTTAATTTTTTGAAAATCATTGCTATTGTAACGTAATTGCTGATATGAAAAGCTCTGATCTTCATATATCTCTTGACTTATCGGAAAACCCCAGGTTGAAGCTAATTCTGCTTTTTCAGGCACAAAGTAACTTGCTTTATCTTTAATTTTTAAAGCATTGTAGAAGTTTTGAGTATCTCTAACAGGAATATTTATTCTGGAATAAATGAATTATCATTTTTTAAATGAGTATAAATCTCAGCAAGTTTATTTACTAAATATTTTGAACCCGAACCATCACAAACAGAATGACTTATCTTTATTACGATTGCATTTGTCTTTTTATCATGCAATAAATAAATTTTTATTGAAGGTTGTTTTGATGCATTAATTTCTGTTTTTAGTACAGAATCAATTTCATTTTCAATGGTTTCAGTTTCTATTAAGCAGCAAATATTATCTGCGTTTATTTGTGCTTGTTCCCATTTGGGCATTTTCTTATTTTCGACAAACAGGCAACTCAAAATTGGTTCAGCTTGTATTAAAAGCAAAACTGATTTTTTGAGTAATTGATAATCAATTTTAGAGTCTGTTTTCAAAACATATTGAATCAATGCATTTGATGTGAGATTTTGTGCAATATGATTAAACCAATCTTGTGATGTCGTATTGTATTTGTTCATTGTTTATTGCTTTTTTTCAGTGTGTTCGCTGATTTTGTTGCATTGAATATATATATGTATAAACACATTCTTATCATTATTCCCCCAAATATGATTTAAGTAACTATCTCTTCTTCATTTGTGGTAATCTGCCCTGAAAGAAATGAGATGTACAAGCTTGCTTTTTATAATAATTAATTCAGAAGAATCGTTGTCATCTTTTGAATAGCCAAACAATGTGACGATTGAAAGAAATAAGATTAGTCATTTTTTCATAGCTTTTGAATGTAACTAAAGTAGCGAAATAACTTCAACTGCATAGCACTTCCTCTCAAATTAAAGAAAAGTTGAAATAAACTATAAGGATGTTTCTACTAAGATTTAGATTATTTGGGGTAATGTGTTTTTTATTCTCAATTTAAGAATATTCTACTCACATGGGATTGGGTATGGGCCGGAACACGTTTTAATAACTATTGATCCACCAACACAAACTCCTAAGGAATACTCTAATTCTCCAGTTTGCCCACAGTTAGATGGTTCCGATTCTGTTTCATATGAATAATCATTTGAGCCATCACACGTAATTGTTGTAATGGTTACGACGTAATAATATTGAATATCAACACATTCGCTATTACAACATTGCTGCCCAGAAGGACAAATAATATCAACAATTTCACCATTCGAACACTCCTTGCATGGACCAGGATTTTGACTATCATCAGCAACAACTCTTCCTGCTACACATTTTTGACAAGGTTCTGTTGGTCTTTGGGTACATTCTTTTAGCTTTAAAAATTTATTATTGTAATTGTCCTGTGCAGGAAGAAGAGCTTCTATTGCTTCATTCAATTCGTCTAAGCAACGGTGACATTCAAGTAATGCATATGTTAAAGCGACCTCTGCAGCGACAACAGCAGCTAAAGCGGCCCAACATGGTGGAGTAAGTGCTTGTGGCCCACCGCATGCTGCTGCTGCTGCTGCCGATGCTCCTGAAAGAGCAAAAGCTAACCCAGATGCGGTATTTCTTGCAGCACGTTCACTAGATCTTGCTGAAGCAAGATTATTCCGTGCAGTGGTTAATTCTGTTAATGCATAATTTAATTCTGCTTGTTCCATTGTGCATGGAGGGCAAGATGCACCTATTTGAGTAAATCCTTCGTTGCTATTGAAACTTAAAAAAATAATAAGTAATAGTATATTTTTTACTGTATAAGTAACAATATTTTTTCGTTTCATATTATTTACTTTTTAAATCAAAATCAATATTCTTTAATACATCATCCCTTTCAAAGAGAATGTTTGATTTATTTATTGTTTCATATTCTTCTGAATTAACAATAATATCATAAGTTCCAGAAGCAAGCCCTGATATTTTATAATATCCATCGCTGTTACTTATTGCATAATTTGCATAATCTTCAGATGCGGCGATGATAATTGCATTTTCAACTGGTTTGTTGTTTGATGATGCCTTTATTTTTCCACTTATGGAACCATCAGGTTCTTTTAGGGTAATATTTATGTTACTAGTATTTCTCCCAACTTGAATATTTACATTTTTTTTATAAATCAATGTTCCTTTCCATTGAGTAACGATTGTATATATACCAGATGATAATCCTCTAATAGTATAATTCCCGTTTCCTAGTATATCAATATTATCTTCATCTACCATGTATGATTCTAAATCATTAATTAAAATGAAATTTATTGTTTCATTAGGATCATAATTAATTAAACTGCCTGTGATAATTCCTTCTTTTGTTAGTGTAATATTTTCTTCTTGCCGTTTTTGTTTTTCATTAAGAATAATGTCTATAGAAGCACGACCATATTCTGAGGCTTTTATTGTTAATTTATAATTTCCGGCAGTTAGACCATTAAATCTAAAACATCTATCATCACCTATTGTATCTACTATTTGGAAAGGTTGCCCCCAATCATCACTTTCCCAATTCGTTTTTTGTAATATAGCAATCCCGGTTGCTAATTTTTCATTGTTAATAGTATTTATAAAACCATAAATTTCTTTTGATCCAGATTTGAAAACTATATCGCTACAATCAACATTATCTGAAATGTTGATTGTTTTTTTAGGGAAAAAGTACTTGTTGTGAGTTACAGATAGGCTATATGTCCCATTTTCAATTTGTTCTAATAAAAATTTACCCTCAGCATCTGTTTTTTTTATAGAAATAATTTTATCATCTTTTTCCAACAGTAACAACGCATTTTTCACAGGTGTGTGATCACTTTCAGTAACGGTTCCTGAGATAATACTTAACTTTTTAAGTTTAAAATCAAAACAAACAGCTTTTTTATCAATAATAATATTCTTCTCTTCATCTTTAAAACCATTTGCAGATGCAGAAATTAAGTACTCATTTATATAGCTTTTTTCTGTATTGTTTGATGTAGTTTGTAAAATTGACTCATTAGTATCTGGCTGAATAGATTCTGTAATAAGAAAATAACTTCCATCAATTTTACTTTCTGCATATGAAACGATTTGACTATCTTTTTTTAGATAGACATTGGCTTCAAAAATTGGATGATTTAGAGAATCGGTGATGAAACCAGAGATTAATATTTGTGTGCTATCAATTATTATCTTTTCATCTGACAGAGTCGAAACATTAACCTTTTTATTAATTTCTTTATTAAAGTATCCCAGAAATGAAATATTGACACTTTTACAATTTATTAATGATATTGAGATAAGTAAAAGCAAAAGATATTTATAGATTTTGGTCATAACTTTAATTTTTTACTATTTATGCTGGATATCTATTTTGATAATTGGAATCCACATCCAAACAGTATTTGTGTTGAAATCATATGTGAAATTGAAGGTTGAAATAAATTTTGCCAGTTTGGGAGGCCCAATAATATTCCATTGTATTCCTGCAATATTTCCTTTCGTATTTTGATTTATCCTTTTTTCGAAATAACCACCTAATGATAAATATTTGAACTTCCGTTTTAATCCAATGTGAATGCCATAAGGAGTTTCATCATATGTTTGTAATTTCCCCAGTTTAATATCAAACTTTATCTTTTCAAGTTCGGGTTGATATAATAAATGTGCAAAATTGACAATGTGTTTACTTCCTTGAGCTATCCCTATTTGTGCAGACATTCCTAATTTGATTTCAAGAATTTTTGTGTAATTAAGATATATATCAAGGATTTCAGCAGCCAGATTATTATAGATAAGATCTCCGGTATGGGCACTAAAATTAAAATTTAAAGACTTCTCCTTTGTCAGTGGCATTTTTAAAATAATACTTCCTCCATAAATTTGAGAAGGATTAACAAACTGTTCTGCATTTTCAAGAATAAGTTGAACATTTGTATAGGTAGGATGCCATTCTTGTTTCCCTATTTTAAGGTTTAGATATGTTCCATTTTTAAGGAAAAAGAATTTGTTTTTATCATTGAAAGTGTTTGTATAATTTAAATATATATCTGAAATTTTATTTTGCCATTTGTAATTTTTGTATTTGATTTTATTTGTTACTATGAATTGGATATTCTTGCTGTATTTTATTTTTGCTCGTATATAAATTTGGTCAACCAATTTCTTTTCTGTGCTTTCACTAATAAACCAATGAAAATTTGAATTCACATTTAATGAAGTTGTTTGAGGAATAAAAAAAGGAACATTTTTCAATGAGTCTTGTGCACAAACAGTCTGTTTACATAAAAATAAAATTGAGAATAATAATATGAAGGTTCTCTTTTTCATTTTATAAGATTATAAGGAAAATTTTAGAGATATTCCTGCGGAAATTTTTTTCATTTCTATACATGCAAATTTTAGATCTAACCAATCTTTCAAATTAGACCGAATCCCTACATTTACATTTTTTGCGTCATATTCTGCCACAAAGTAGGCTGTGTTTTTAATTCCAATTTCGGTTCCACCAAAGAATCCTATGAAATAATGATTCTGGGCATCTCCAAAAACTAAATCATTTAGTTTTGTCCCATATCCGAGATTAGCTAGAATTTTGAATGATTCGGAAATTTGAAAATTTTTAGTGGCAACCCAATACGTTGAATTATAATATCGGGTTCCAATAATATCTTGTAATCCGAATGCTACTTGGGGACAATTATTTGTTTCTTCAAAAATCACAAATTTTCCACTTAATATTCTATCAAAACAAGTGTCAAAAACTGGTGAATCTCCCTGCAAATCAGGTAATATTGCTAATCTTGCTCCAAGTTCGAACTTTGAATGAAATCCAATGTTGATATTTATAGTTCCTTGTCTGTATAATTCATTTGGGATACCATGATAATCCTCAAAATATGCTACACCCAACGTACACATTCCATCTTCTACTATATAAGCATTGGGCGTTTTAATACCCCCGCTTACCCCATAAATTGTTTGCCCATTATTGGTCAAATGAAAAAGGCATAATGAAGATGTGAAAATTATCATTAAGATCTTATTCATTATGATTGACTAATGTTTGTCGAAGTTAAATAGAATCGCAGTTAAGTCTGTTGCGATTATTCCTAAGTTGAGAAAAGCATTAAACCCAAATATTTCGTCTATTTCGAACTTATTTAGGTATTTGGAGGTGTTGCATGTATATCCTGAAATAATTCCAGAATGACTTAAATAGTCAGGCAATTGATTGAATATCAATTGCTAATGTATGAAAAATTATACAAATATTATTTTATTTGCGAAAATATTATGACTTTGTGTTTTATTGTAAAAACCTATGTTAACTGATCATGATAATGTTCATCTATTGAGAGATGGTTTTTTATTAAAAGTGAAATTTTTCTTCTTTTTAACTAATTTTTTATGCTAGGTACTATACCATTGAAAAAAATATCCTCGATTGTATTAATTTTTACTGGGTGTACAATTCTGAAAAAATTGAGATGTACAAGCTTGCTTTTTATAATAATTAATTCAGAATGCTTTTTTTAAATGTACTGCTCTTCTATCGGGCCATTTTTGTTGTTCAAAACAAAATACGTATTGAGGATTTGCATTTGTTGTGTTGCTCTGTGAGTTTTTTTGTGTCGCCTAAATCTACTCAGAACAATTAATAAAATTAGGTTTAGGAAGTGTCCAGTAAACGGCATTCTCTCCAAATCCAGTCAGATCACTAAGATCCCCGCCTGCTATATACAATTCGTTATCACACTTCTTTTATTTTAGTCTATAGTCTTTTAGTGCATTTTATTTATTGACTACTCCTCTGATTGTTTTGCAGCTTCATATTTTTGAATATCTTCTTCTGTTGCTTCTTCTACCCACCAAATATTATTGGTATTTGGGTAGATATAGACTCTGACAGGAATGTCTGATTCCTTTGAGTCTTTAAGAAGTTTTAGATGTTTAGTTCCATTCATTAATTTTTCACTAAAAGAGAAAGATCGTGCGTGAGGAGATAATCCTACAGTATAGATGCCATCATCTGCTTCTTGAATTAGAAATGGAACAGTTACCCCAAGAAAAGCTTGTTCTTTCATTTCTTCAGGTGTAAGATGGTCTCCTCCAAGAGGATTATCAGTTTCTTTGTTACAGCTAATCATTGCTATTGATACGAATGCAATGAAAATACTTTTAAGAATTAAATTAATATGCGTCATTTTCATAAAGCAAATTTTATATTAAACACATTTTCATTCAGGATCTGCTTTAAATCACGAGTCCTTCTATTACCAGTCATCCGAGCTTGTTTGGGGATGACTTAATGAGTTGGTCAACAGCTTGTAAATGAGATGCTAATTTACTAAAAATACCCGTAAATATTCTCTGGGTTTATCTTGATTTGTTAACAGCTTGTTTTTTATGAAAAAAACAATGGATCTGTGCTAAAAGCGTCATCATTGGGGCTTTTAGCAAAATTTAATCGAAATTTTGTGGTTTGGAGCTTCAAATTCCCGGCTCAGAGCTGAGAAATAGGAGCCAAAAGCATTGAATTAGATGCTCAGAGCATCTAAATGGTACCTTAAGGCTCCAACCGATATGCTTTGAGCCACTAAATAGTACCTCGGAGCTTCGACTTTGAGGCTCAAAGGTTCGGCTTATATGCTCAAAGGTACTAAGCCGAGGTTCTGAGCATATAATTTGGGGAAATGAAGTACCCCAGGGTACCTTAGAGGTGGGTATGGATCTCTCAGAGGTACCCCCTTTGCATTTTAGGATTATCGGATAAGCAGGTGTAAGTGTCTTATATTTTATTGGGATGTATTTGGGCTCTTATAATCGATTTATAGAATTTCAAGCAAGTAGTCTATCTCATTTCTGTTATAGGTGCTTTTTATCAAAAAAGAATACACAATCATAAAGTCAGAATATTTTAACTCAATCAATTTGAAAAAGTACCGTGGAAATAATTGAGGTAATTTTATATCCATAGAAAAAGAGAATCATACGAGAGCTAATATTTGGAGGCTTTGTTAAGTTCGGATTTTGTATTTAACTTTTTTTATTAGTTACTGAGATTGATTGTTATTTGTTTTGTTGATTTCTTCTTTCAATTCTTTTAATTCTTTTAATTGTTGTTGCATATCTAATAGATTCTTTTCTGCTTCTTCAAGTTTTTTTTGATTTACTTTATTATCGTATTTGAAGGTAATTATTTGTCCGGGTATTGAGACTATAGCTTTGGCAATGTTAATAGGTATAGAAATAAAACCATTTACAGAAGAAGGATTAGTAATTTCATTTGATTTAATTAATCCATCTTGAATTGTTATTTCATTTTCTCGTTTTACAAAGGCGGTTCTTTTTATGGGAATGTAAACTAGTTTTTCTGGGTCAATTACTCTCAGAACTGTTTCCTGTGTTTTTTCTTTTGCCGTATTAACTATTAAAGTAACATTTGATATGGGTCTTGTAATTATACCATCAATATAGGTTGTATCGACAGAACTAATCTCTTTAATTGTACTATCCGTTTGAAATGTAGTGTCAAGTTTTAAACTAAATGATGCATCTACATCTTTATAGCCATTTCCCCCTTGTTCATTTAAAACGATAATATTCCATTCAAAATCCTTTTGGGCATTTGATATTTCGGATATTTTAACATGAAAATCTCTGGTGTATTCATTAACTATTAAAGTATAGTTATTGTCTTCTTCTTCTTCTTCTATGCCACCTCTTCCAATAATTTGTTCCGGGGCATTAGTTATTGTTTCTATTATTGCCGCTGTTTCATCTTTTGTTGTAACTTTTATGGATTCTAATAGTCCTTTCTCATTTACTTGATACTTAAGTTCATCAGACATAAAAATATTTGGTTTATAATTCAATGTTAATAACTCTTTGGTATCTGCAATATTTTCAGTCGTTATTGCAAAATTTTGTTCCACTATACTGCTTGAAAGAATTTCAGATTTAGAATTGTAATAAGTTGCAACTTTACTAGTTACGTTAATTTTTACGAGAGTTTGCGGTAAATAATAATAAACCATTCCTTTTTTATATCCCGTAGTAGAAATATCAGTTCTGACAACTGAACAACCTGAAACAAAAAAAATAACAGTTAAGAGTATTATAAGAACACCCCCAAAACCATAAGCTGCTGTAAGTAGTGCGTCCATTTTTATTTTCATTTTTTTAGGTTTATTAAATACATATGTACTTTATTATATTTTATGTGTTTGGACATTGAATAGTTTATTTATTTAAACTATTGTGTTTTTATTGATCTGATATTTAACAAATTAGTAAAAATTATCATAATTTCATATATTTTGTTGTGAATAAAATATTAATTTATCGGAAATGATGAATTATAAGCTTATGGGAATTTAGTATTAGGACAAATGACTTTTTTGAAGTTACGTTTGAGACTAATATTATTTTAGATGCTTTTAAGTGCGGGGTTGTATTTGGAGAGAATAAAAGTTTCGATTTTTTTTATATGAATAATATCACGGTGTTTTTGTTGTAGAGTAGGAGATCTTCCAAATAAAAAAGGATAAAGCTAAAATCCGAATCGTCTATGATACATTGTAGGATAACGTTTTAATTCGCCACCAATCCGTGTAGGCGTTTATTGGCTTAGCTGATCCAGGATGGATTATGCTGGCTTAATCGTTAATCCATAAAAGATACCGATAACCAGAACTTCAATAAGTCCTGTAATTGAGATATAAAGCAATGTTTTAACTGGTATTTTTTGAGTCATGTATGAGGATATAACAGTCATGAAGACACGAAAGAACCAAACGATTATTCCATATACTAATCCTTTAACTACCGGGTTTTCGGAAGGAAGGCTGTTGTATGTGAGCAGAAAAATAGCGCACATGATGAACCCGTAGAAGATGTCGGCAAATATTCCTGAGAAAATGTTTACAGATGTCTTTGCAATTGGTTTATAACACTCCATTAATTTTCTTGCCAGAGGATTTGCATTAAATAGTCCATCTAATAATGCAAACAGCATTCCGCTAATAACACTGATTGTAATGTAATGCATAATTTTCTACCGTCTTTTTCTATTTAGTAAGTATATAACCTGTTATATGATTTTTGCATTGAAATGTTTTAAGATGCTACGGTAATCTGCAAATCTGGGTTTAATGATGGGAAGCATGTGCAAATGTTCGCGATTGCTGGCTTCAAACTTATTAGACAGGATCAATTTGAAGCGGGCTACATCCTTTAAATTTTACTACAATCATACCCATTTGTATGTACAGTGTAGCTAGTGTTTATTTCTTTTTCATTCTTTCTACCTCCAATCTAAAAAAATCTTCAAGTCGATTCGTACCATATTGATTTGCAATATTGTTAAAAGCCATAGCTGTCAGGAAAAACTCAATCGGACCATAAGTTTTTGACGATGTGAAGGTTCTTAGCAACCAAATCGTAAATCGTCTTGTCCAATCAGGGAGGTGACTAATTTTTATAGGTTTTTGCCATGCCTTCAACGCGAGTTCGGCTAACTCATTCTGTGATAAGATATCCATTCCTCCCACAGTTTCTTCTTCTATGCCAGAAATCATTTTATCAACACAAACTTTTGCCAAATCTTCACCATGAATAGGATTTAATTTCAGTTTCCCGTCACCGAACAAATATACCCTCCCGGCTTTTGCCATATTAAGAAAATCTCTCATGTCTGAGAAAAATCCATTTGGGCGCAAAATGCAATAATGTATTCCTGAATTTTTCAGTTCATCTACAAATTTCTCTTTAGCTTCAAATATTTTGAGGTGTTTCAGTTTGTCTCCATTTATCGCTGAAATATATTGGAATGCTTCAACCTTACTTTTCAAGGCTTCTTTCAATAAATTTGAATTTCCCTGATAATCAACATCCATATAAGTCATTCCATCCTTTTGTCGGGTGATGCCAATGGTGGAAAAACCCCAATCAATATTATTTGTTATACCTTTTATTGAATTTGGTTCTGTTATTTGACCGATAAAGAAATCATCAACATTTTCAAATTTACTTTTTTGAGCTTCTTTTCTAATTAAAACTCTCACCCAAAAACCTCTACGTTTAAGTTCTTTTACCAAATATTGTCCTAAATATCCAGTTGCTCCTGCTACTAAAACTTTCTTTGCATTCATCTTTTTTATTACAAAGTTAGAGGTTCTGTTTCCACATTCTCTTGACTATCGTCAAGAACCTTTTTTGTTGAATATCCGATTTTTTATTCTACTCAAAGTTTCTGGAGACACACCTAAAAAAGATGCTATATATTGCTGTGGAACACGCTGAAATAGTTCTCCCTGAGTATTTAATAAATCGATATAACGTTCTTCTGCAGATTTAGTCACAAATGAAGCAATTACCTTTTGGCAAGTTATTAATTCATTTTCTGTTGCAATTCTGGCAATTACTTCAAACTTGGGAACCTCCTTTAATAAAGTGTCGATTTTTGATTTCCTAAAAACAAATATTTCTGTGTTCTCAATAGCTTGATAATTTTCAATTGCCGGAATGTTAAAAGTATAGCTCTCTCCGGCACATATGAATTGTCCTTCAGTATAAAAGAAGGCTGTTTTATCGTTGCCATCCACATTATAAAAAAGTCTTACACACCCATTCGTAACAAAATAAATTTCGTCCGATATTTTTCCTTCGGTGAAGATTAGCTCATTCTTTTGATAAAATCTTTTTTCTACAGCGTTTTTAAGTAGATTAATTTCATGTTCATTAAGGGGTGTATATACTTTTATATTTTCTATTAATCTTTCCATACTTTCTATTTTGCTCTTAGCTTACTTTGCATTAGCTATAGCGACTAATATCTCCTAGTTTTTCTTCTGTTTCTTGTTGCAAACGCTTTAATTCCCTTTGATAATTTATAGGTCTATCATTATCTTGCTTAAGCTCAGACAAAATTTCAAAAGCAAAGTTTTCTTCTCTCCATATTCATTCCAGTCTTTTTGCAATGTTGTATTTCTGTGGCTCCCAAATTTTAACTCCATTTTATGTCGGCCCCATTTTGAATCCATGTCGGTGCTGTTGTCAATAAAAACCTTGTTTGTTTGAAGGTTTCGGATTTGAAAAACACCCATTGGGAATTTCATTTGCTTATACTCTTCTTTGATTTCTTTTTTAGTTTTCATATTCTGCTTAATTCGTTTCTCCTAAATTATAAAATGTATTGACTATTCAAGTTGTGCTTTTACAAACTCAACAATTTCATTCATATCATCAGTAGCTTCCTTAAATAGTGGAGCCATTAGAGGATAACAATGAACCATGTCTTTTCCTTCCCTGAAAGTCACATCAACACCAGCCTGCTTTGCTTTGTCATAAAAATGAAGGGAGTCGTCAAAAAGTTCGTCGTTGTTTCCTGCATTTATGTACAGGGGCGGAAGTCCTTTCAAATCTCCAAACAATGGAGAAATATAGGGGTTACGAACGTCTTCTTTGCCCACGTAATAATGACTGAAAATATTCCAGCTGTCAATAGGTGCCAGCGATACTTTATTTTTTGTGCTGTACGATTCACCCGAGCAGCTTAAATCAGTCCATGGAGAAATAGCCACCGCTGCTTTAGGAAGAGAGAAATTCTTGTCTTTGAGAGCCAAAAGAATAGCCAGGCAAAGTCCGCCTCCAGCTGATTCTCCTGCTATGATAATGTTTTCAGCTTTATAGCCTTTTTGCCAGTACTTCACAGTAAACAGCAAGGGAATCTTTCAACGCAGCCGGAAAAGGTTTTTCGGGAGCCAGTCCGTATTCATACAAAAGGGTAGTAACTCCTGTTTGTAAAGTGATTTTGGAAACAATATTGCGATGGTCGTTGCATGATCCGGAAACATATCCACCTCCATGTACATAGAAAATCAGTTTGTCATCGGCTGCATTCTCAGGGATAAGCCATTCCGAAGAGATGTTTGCAATGGTTTCTGGTTGAACAGTAATTCCTTCAGGCAGTTTGCCAAATCGTTCTGCTCCACGTTCACAATTGTCACGGAATTTCAATATAGATTCTTCATTCCATTCGAGGGTTTCTTTTCTTAGCTTCCCCTTGAAAAGATGGCGTTTTCGCATAATGCCGATTAGAATCTTAGCTTTTAGACTGGTCATGGATTTTGTTTAAAGACGGATCAATCCGTTAAAATTAATTTTCTTTTCAGTGGATGCAAAAAAGGAGCAAAGGGTTGCCCCGGAGGGTGGCGATTTTCAGTCGCCATTAATATTGTGTTGTTAAAAACCAACACACTTTAGTCTCAACCTTTTAATAATTCAATGTAAATAAATATATGAATCTTATTGTTAATGAATGTTGAGTTTGTATATTGGATGATCATAATTCTTCAATAATTATATCCTAAAAATGAACAATAAAACTGTAATTGAAATTAAGCAGCTCCAAAAAAGTTATGGAGAAAATAAAGTGCTTCAGGGAATAGATTTGAATATTCAATCGGGGCAGATAATTGGATATATAGGTCCAAATGGGGCAGGGAAATCTACTACCGTGAAAATATTGTGCGGACTAATTACCGACTTTACCGGCCAGATAAACGTTTTTGGAAAAGATTTGCGTGAAGAATGTATTGAGATTAAAAGACGGATTGGTTATATACCTGAGAATGCATCTCTGTATGAAACTTTAACTCCCATGGAGTTTTTGCAATTTATTGGTGATATGAGGGGCATTTCATCCGAAAGAACCCGGGAGAAGGCAGAGGCTTTGCTCAATGTATTTGAGATGAAGAAGAATATGGATCAGCGTATGGCTACTTTTTCAAAAGGGATGAAACAAAAAATACTGATTTGCTCTGGTTTAATGCACAATCCGGAAATCATTTTTATGGATGAACCGCTTTCCGGACTGGATGCCAATTCCGTGATTATGGTGAAAGAAATGCTTACCCAGCTTACCCGTGAAGGAAAAACCATTTTTTACAGTTCTCATCTGATGGATGTAGTGGAGAAAATCTCACAACGAATTATTCTGATTGATAAAGGACAGGTAATTGCTGATGGTTCGTTTGATGAATTGAAACAGGTAGCAATGGACGAAAATCTGGAGAAAATGTTTACCCGATTGACCGGTAATACAACATACAACGAAAAGGCAGAAGCATTAATTAACGCATTTGAGGATTAGGGCATGATTAAAATTATTCTTTCACTGTTTATTCCTTTTCGTCATCTTATTGAGAAAATGGATGTTGATTTTAATCAGTTTATTTCTATTTTGAGATTGAGATTAATTCTGGATGACAGGCGGATACAAAGTTTTTCTCGGAATAAGAGTACTACTCCTAAAAACATGATCTTTAAACAAATGATTGGCTATGTGTTTATGGGGCTTATCATCTCCATGTTTATTTCCGTTATGCCTGATGTGTATACGTACTTTTATTTATTGCATATTTTGATCATGGTATTAGTTGCAATGATGATCGTTTCCGAGTTCTCTTCGATTATTTTTGACACCAGTGAAAATGCTATTATTCAACCTTTGCCGGTAACTGGGAATACAATCGGATTTGCGCGGAATACACATGTGTTCCTCCACCTTTTCCTTTTGTTTTTTAGTTTCTCGTTGGTTCCGATTATTGTTACAATTATTAAGTTTGGGCTGGTGAGTGCAGTGCTTTTTTTACTGACATTGTTTCCCAATCTGTTATTTACCTTGTTCCTTTCAAATTTATTATACTTGGGGATTATGCGTATTGCTACAGGTGAACGGCTGAAAAATCTGGTGATGTATTTTCAGGTTTTCATTGCTATTTTATTTATGGGAGGTTATCAATTGGGAATAAGTTCTGCTGGTGAATCACTTATTGAAAACCTTCAGATTCAGACCAACGTTTGGTCTTTTTTGATTCCACCTGCTTTTTATGCCGGATTTATTGATGCGTTTATCAATCTGAATTTCGACCTTCAACATGTACTTTTTATTGTGGAGTCTGTTGTCATTCCTTTGGCGGCCATGTATTATACCGTAAAATACATTACTCTTATTTTTAGTCAGAAATTACAGGAGCTGGAGCAGGGAGACCGTGCGGATAAAAAGAAATCGGAAAAGAATAAACAAAGTTTGTGGTACCGTTTCATGGAAACGCTTTGGTGTTATAACCGAACAGAAAAAGCAACCTTTCGGATGATGTGGAAAATGGTTGGAAGGGAACGGGCTTTCAAGCAAACACTTCTTCCCACTATCGGATATTTGTTTATCATCATTTTATTGCCTCTTTTTCGGAGTGAAAATGGACTTCCCGGTATAACTGAGTCCGGAAATTACTCAATGGGTTTATACTTTGTGGCAATGATCGCTGTAACTATTCCTTCTGCTTTAATGATTGGGGAATATAAATCGCAAGTGTGGATTTATAAGTCGATGCCGGTAGTATCTCCGGCCGATTTCTTTAAAGGATTTATTAAAGCTGCTTTTGTTCGCTTTTTCTTGCCCATATACCTTGTTTTGGGAATCGCTGTTTGCGCTGTTTGGGGACTGGATGTTCTACCCGAGGTAATTGTGATTTTTCCATTTCATTATTTGGTAGCAGTAGCTGTATCGTATATTCAACCTCTGAATTTTCCTTTTTCTTTGGATAAGTCGATGTTGCAGGCCGGGAATAATTTTGTTCGTGTTCTGTCAACTATGATTGTTGTGGCGATATTGGGTGCTATGCACTATTTCTTGCATCGGTATTTTCATCTGTATGGCAGCCTTTTTGTTTTTCTGGTTTATGCCGGATTGATTTTTTATTCAAACCGTATCCTTGCTTACCACATGATTAGCTGGGAAAAAGTTGATTTGCAGAATGATTATTAATGAGGTTTGAGGGGGCCTCTTCTCATAGCGTCATCCCGAACTTGTTTCAGGGGCTGTTGGTAATTTTATTGCACAGTTTAACAGAGGTTCTGAAACAAGTTCAGGATGACCTAAAAATATTAAATCCAAACTGATCACTAATCACTCTTCTGCGGAACTTTATACAATTTGCTGATATCATACCCCCTTTGTTGTGCTTCAGCAACGAGCATGTTATAGGTTTCGTCGTCCATTTGTGGAGTTCTGCTTAATATCCATAAGTATTTTGGTGTGGAACTTCCAATTAAGGCATATTGATAATTTTCATCTAGCTTTAAAACATAGTAATCGCCGTAAAAGAAAAGGAAAAATGATACTTTGAGTTTCCCGGGATCATTTATGGGATCAGGAATTTTGGCTTTTCCAATCGCTTCATCGTATTCTCCATCTAAGGTATTTTTATATCCGGAATTGGTCACTTTTATCTTTCCATCTTCACGCAATTGGTAGTTTGCAGTTACTCCTACCAAATCTTTTTCGAAAGAATGAGGAAAGCGAGCAATTTCATACCAGGTTCCAAGGTATTTGTCCAGGTTCAGCTCAGAAACAGTTGTTGTATTAATTAGTTCCTGGTTTGACTTACAGGAGAAAAGTGTGATAAGGCTCATTATGGCGAATAGTTTTATTTTCATTTTGTTTTGATTTTTCTTTTAATTTTTAAACAAAAAGAGGTGCTAAAAGTTGCTTTGAAAATAAAATCTATTCCTCTATTGTTGGTCAGTATATATTCTTTCATGTAATTTTGCCTTAAAATTTGGAAAAAGAGAATGACGGAAAGGAAAGAAGAACATGAAGCTTCAGAGGTATGTAAAATGCTTCTGGAGGTTGGTGCATTACTAATGAGTTCGGGGGCGAACACGACTCGGATTCGCATAACAGTTTTGCGTATAGCTAACAGTTTTGGGTACAATGCAGAGCTATTGGTTACTCATCGTGCTTTAATGCTCACGCTTTATGATGATGAGAAGGACTATTTCTTCAGCAGTTTAAAGCGGACCTTGCCTCATGGTGCGAACTTTCGGGTTGTAAGTGGCATTAGCAAAATGAGCTGGAAGGTTAAAGATGAAAAATGGTCACTTTCTCAGGTGTGGAAAGAAATAAATCGGTTGAAGTCACTGCCTCACTATCCACGATTAATTATATTGACCACTGTTGCTTTTGCGGGAGCTTCTTTTTGTCGCTTGTTCGGGGGGGCATACATTGAAATGATAGTTGCTTTCATTGCCACATTTATAGGCTTGTTTGTCCGTCAGGAGGCAGTGAAAAAGTCATTCAATCCGTATTTGTGTATCTTTTTTGCGGCTTTTACTTCTTCAATGATTTCCGGTTTGGCTGTTAAGTTTCAGTTGGGGGAAAACCCGGATTATGCTTTTGCTACTTCGGTTTTGTATCTCATCCCGGGAATACCACTTATAAATTCTTTGTCTGATTTGCTGGATGGAAACATTATGAATGGACTTGTTCGGGGAATGAATGGATTAATTATTGCCTTTAGCATTGCTTTGGGCTTGTTAGGTGCTATCATGATTTATAATATTTAGAATGATGGATTGGATTGGATTTTTTGAAAACTGGATATGGCTTGGGCTCGCAGCTTCAGGCTTTGCTATTTTATTTAATGTGCCTATACGTACTTTGTGGGTAATATTTCTAATGGGTGCACTTGGAGGTGCTGCTAAATTATTGTCGATGCACTTTGGCGTGGGAATAATACTTGCATCGTTTTTCGGTGCGGTAGTTGTTGGATTTTTGAGTATATCAGCTGCTCATATAAAGCATGCTCCACCACTTATATTTGCTATTCCCGCTGTGATTCCGATGGTGCCGGGAGCTTATGCTTACCGAATGATGCTGGGGATTATTGAACTTTCCGGAAATATTGATAACGATACTTTTATTCAGCTGTTGGAAAGTACCATTGATAATGGACTGAAAGCTTTATTTGTATTGCTGGCACTCGCTTTCGGTGTTTCTACACCTATGTTGATTGCCCGCAGGGAATCTGCCAAAAACATAAAATTGCCTATTCACAGAAATTAATTAGTTTTAGTTCTGTAATATGTTGATTATTTATGATTTATGTGATCGGAAGAGACGACCCGGCTAAGATCAAAATTTTGCTAACTTTGTGGCTCGAAAATTAAAAAAATCATGGAATTAAATTTACTTACAGCTATATCTCCAATTGACGGTCGTTACCGTTCAAAAGTGGAAAACCTTCAAAATTATTTTTCAGAATATGCCCTTATTAAATACCGGGTTTTTGTTGAAGTTGAATACTTCATTGCATTGTGCGAACTTCCTTTGCCTCAGCTGAAGGATGTTGATCACAGTTTGTTTGCAAACCTTCGAGCAATCGTTGAAAATTTCTCAGTTGAGGACGCCCAACGTGTAAAAGATATTGAAAAGGTTACTAACCACGATGTGAAGGCTGTTGAGTATTTCCTAAAAGAAGAATTTGACAAATTGAATCTTCAACCTTATAAAGAGTTCATTCACTTTGGATTGACTTCGCAGGACATTAATAATACAGCAGTTCCTAAATCAATTCAGGATGCGCTGGATGTTGAATATTTCCCGGCAATTAATGATTTGGTTGACAAATTAGACGAACTGGCTACCGAGTGGAAAGACATTCCAATGTTGGCTAAAACTCACGGACAACCAGCTTCTCCAACTAATTTGGGTAAAGAAATCCGTGTTTTTTCTGAACGTATAAAAATTCAGTTGGAGCAACTGAAAGGAATTGCCTGCGATGCAAAATTTGGTGGAGCTACCGGAAACTTCAACGCACACAATATTACTTATCCAGAGATTAGCTGGAAGGCTTTTGGAAATCATTTTCTGAAAAACTATTTAGGTCTTGAGCGTGCACAGTACACAACTCAAATTGCAAATTACGATAATCATGCAGCTATTTTTGATGCCTTGAAACGCGTGAATAACATCATCATGGATTTAGATCGTGATATGTGGACTTATATCTCAATGGAGTATTTCAAGCAAAAAATTAAAGCTGGTGAGGTGGGATCTTCAGCAATGCCACATAAGGTTAACCCAATTGATTTTGAGAATTCAGAAGGAAACATTGGAATTGCCAATGCGATTTTTGAACACTTGTCATTAAAACTGCCTGTGTCTCGTTTACAGCGTGATTTGACAGATTCAACAGTGCTACGTAATATTGGTGTTCCTTTAGGCCATTCATTAATCTCAATTTCGTCAACCTTAAAAGGATTGAATAAGATTTTGATTAATAAAGATGCCATTGAAGCTGATCTTGAAAAAAACTGGGCAGTAGTTGCTGAGGCCATTCAGACCATTCTTCGCCGTGAGGCTTATCCAAATCCGTATGAAGCATTGAAAGGACTTACACGAACCAACAAGAAAATGAGCCAGGAAGTAATTCATGAGTTTATTGATACCTTGGATGTGAGTGCTGAATTAAAGGCTGAATTGAAGAAAATTACTCCTCAAAATTATACTGGAATATTTTAAATTTCGTTAGCTGGGAAACCTTAAATAAAGATTAGGGAAAACCAAAACTAAATAATGAAAGACCTGATAAAATTACTACGGAGGATTCTTCCTCCTTATAAGAGCAAAGTTATTCTTAACTTTCTGTTCAACATGTTAGCTGCCATTTTTGGGGCATTTTCTTTTGGATTATTATCTCCTGTGTTGGGAATTTTATTTGGTACGCGTGAAGGTGTATTTGAATTGCTTCCCTGGGAAATGACAACAAAAGCCCTGGAAAATAACTTTTCGTATTACATTACTTTAATAATTGAAGAATACGGGCAGTCATCGGCATTAATTTACATCGGTGCTTTTATTATTTTGATGGTTTTTCTGAAGGTTGGCTTTACATATCTGGCCAGCTTTATGATGATAGGAATCCGGAATGGAGTAGTTCGTGATATTCGTGGACGCATTTACCGGAAGATGCTTTCGTTACCTCTTGGTTTTTTTAGTGACGAACGCAAAGGGGACATCATGGCCCGCATGACTACAGACGTGCAGGAAATCGAAAATTCAGTGATGAACTCGCTGGACATGTTGTTCAAGAATCCAATGCTTATTTTAATTTCTCTTGCTTACATGGTTTATACCAGCTGGTCATTAACCATTTTTGTTTTTATAATGCTTCCGGTAACTGGTCTTCTGATTGGACGAGTGGGGAGGAGCCTGAAAAAACAATCTCGAAAAGGTCAAAACAAACAGGGTGAAATACTCTCTGTTATCGATGAAGATATTTCTGGGTTACGTGTCATTAAAGCGTTTACAGCGGAAAAAACAGCCATTCAACGATTTGATCGCGAGAATGAGAATTACCGTCTGATTATGAATAAGCTCATGAGTCGCTATTTTCTGGCTCATCCAATGAGTGAGTTTTTAGGAACAGCGGTTATCGTTATTGTTCTTTGGTATGGTGGAAACTTGATTCTTTCAGGAGAAGCTGGAGCTTTAACTCCACAGCAGTTCATCGTATACCTGGTTTTCTTTTATAATATAATTAATCCGGCAAAAGCTTTTTCTACAGCACTTTATAGTGTGGAAAAAGGATTGGCTTCAATGGAGCGCATTGATCGTATTTTAGGGCAGGAAAACTGGATAAAAGATAAAGATAACTCTGTTGCGAAAGCTGAATTCACAGATTCAATAGAATATCGTAATGTGAGTTTTAAATATGTACAGGATAATGTTCTGGATAATGTCAATCTGAAAATTAAGAAGGGGCAAACCATTGCTTTTGTGGGTAAATCAGGATCAGGTAAAACTACCTTGGTTGATTTGCTTCCCCGCTTTTGGGATGTAACTGAAGGTGGAATATACATTGATGGAACAGATATTCGTGATATTAAGCTTCACGACTTGAGAAATCTAATGGGGAATGTGAATCAGGAGCCTATTTTATTTAATGAGACATTCTTTAATAATATTGCTTTTGGTGTTGAAGGTGCTACAGAGGAAGATGTGATAAATGCTGCGAAAATTGCCAATGCACATGAGTTTATCATGAGCACTGAAAATGGTTATCAAACCAATATTGGAGATAGAGGTGATAAACTTTCAGGCGGGCAAAAACAACGTATTTCTATTGCACGGGCAATTCTCAAAAATCCACCTATTTTGATTTTGGATGAAGCTACTTCAGCCTTGGATACCGAGTCTGAAAAGCTGGTTCAACAAGCTCTGGAAAACCTAATGAAAAACCGTACGTCACTGGTTATTGCGCACCGTTTATCTACTATTAAGAATGCTGATGTTATTTGTGTGCTTCTCGATGGTAAAATTGTAGAAATGGGTAACCACGATGAACTCATCGCACAAGAAGGACAGTATTTCCGATTACATAAAATGCAAACGTTTTAATGTTTCAAATTTCTCAACCTGAAACCTACTTGAGTTTATCCTGAAATATTTTTCTGAATTTCTCCAGTTTGGGAATAATCACAATCTGGCAATAGCCTTTTGTTGGATTTAGTTCAACATAGTCTTGGTGGTAATTTTCTGCTTTATAGAACTTATCGAAAGCTGTTACTTCTGTAACTATTGGTTTGTTGTAAACCTGTTCTTTATTCAATTGGCTGATAATTGATTCAGCAGTTTCTTTTTGTTGTTCGTTGTGATAAAACACCGCCGAACGGTATTGAGTTCCTACATCAGCTCCCTGACGGTTTAAGGTTGTAGGATCGTGTGTTTCAAAAAAGACCTGAAGTATTTCACTATATGAAATGACTTTGGGATCAAATTCAATTTGAATAACCTCAGCATGTCCGGTTTCGCCAGTGCATACTTCTTCGTAAGTCGGGTTTTCAACATGGCCTCCGGAATAGCCGGAGGTAACTTCTTTTACACCTTTTAATTCTTTGTATATTGCTTCGGTACACCAGAAGCAACCTCCACCTAATGTTGCTGTTTCCATATTGTTATTAAACTGTGCTTTCGATTGATGCATAAATAAACAACTCATAATAATGGATAAGATTATTTTCGATTTCATGACTTCTTCTTATTAATTCCTGCCCAAGTTCATCTTCTTATTAGTAAACAAGAAAAGGAAGTGAAGGTTCTTAAAACTGATGGGTTTGGAAAATAATATATCCGTATATAATAAATCTTAGAATGCGGAACAGGGCAAAATTCAGGTACTTTTTGAAAGGGTATTCAGTAGAGCCAACTAAAATGCTGATTGCAGCCCAGGGAAGTGGAGTAAGCGCTGCAATAATTATTAAAACGGATCCAAATTTGCGAAAAAGAGACCAGTAATTTTTTAAAAATTTCGAGCTCATATAGCGAAAGAAAACAACCCGCCTTAAAAATCTACCGATTAAAAAACCAAGAACTCCTGCGCCATATGAAACGCCAGCAAAGAATCCCAGGTTAATTAGATAGTGAATAAAATCAGCTTTGTTATATGCCCATATCATGAAAAATTCAGGAGGAATGATCCCGAAGAATATTTCTGATCCGGTATAAATCAGGTAGATAAGGGTAGGATTACTATAGAAACGCTCTAGCCAGAGTTCCTTATTGGAGTCAATAAAGAATTCTTTGAATAAAAGAAAGATAGCAGCAATAATCAGCGTGTATATTAGTCCACGCATTACATTCTTTAGTATGAAATGTATTTTTTTATCTTCGCTCATCAATCTGATTTAGTTTGCTTTTTGTTAGATACAGGAAGTGAATATAGGTTTAATGTTGGGAAAAGTAGTTTTATTTCATGTAAATACTACGTTTACTTTCTGAAAATGAACGTAGTTTGAGTGTCAAAGTTATAATTAGCGATGTATTTTATCCAGCAACCAGGCCATGTTTTCACCTAATGTTTTCATGGTTTGTATTCCTTCTTCATCTTTTAGTACATCCCCTTCTTCCATTCCAAAGGCAAAGTTCCAGTAGCTTGATCCGGGAATGATCATTTCTGTAAGCAGGAATAAGTTATTAATACTATTTAAAGAATGAGATTGTCCCCCGCGACGTACTGCAAGAATTCCAGCTCCGACTTTTCTACGGAGAAGACGTCCGTTCGTAAGTGTAACATAACCTGAAACATCGATTAACGCTTTTAGTTCTGGGCTTATGTCGGCAGTATAAACCGGAGATCCAAGGATTATAGCATCTGCTTCAATCATTTTTCCAATGCATTCGTTAATGACATCATTTTTTATCTGGCATCGCTGATTTAAAACCTTACTGCATTTTTTACAAGCTATACAACCATGAACCGGTTTACCCCCCAACTGAAAAAGTTCTGTTTCATATCCGGCTTCTTCCAAAGGTTTAAAAGCAGTTTCGAGTAAGGTTTTTGTGTTCCCGTTTTTGCGCGGGCTTCCGTTAATTCCAAGAATCTTCATAAATATATTATTTGCTAAAAACGTATGATACAATGTTGGCGCCCATTTGCAATGCTAACCGTCGGGCTTCAGGAGTGTCATTATGAACGGATGGATCTTCCCATCCATCACTGATATCTGACTCATGCGTATATAGGCAAACCAGTTCTCCGTCTATAAACAGCCCAAAAGCTTGTGGGCGTGCATTATCATGCTCGTGAATTTTAGGCAGGCCATTGGGAAAGTCAAATTTTTGATGAAAAATAGGATGATCAGGAGGCAGTTCTACAAAATCCTGATCGGGAAATATTTTCTTCATCTCACGACGAATGTATTCATCTATTCCATAGTTGTCATCAATATGAAGGAACCCTCCAGCTTTGAAATAAGTCAGCAGGTTTTGACATTCTGCTTCCGAAAAGATCACATTCCCATGTCCGGTGAGGTGCAATATGGGATAATTGAAAATTTCAATGCTTCCAGGCTCAACAGTTCCCGGTTCTTCTGCAAAAGTGGTATTTAGTTGTTGGTTGCAAAAACGCATCAGGTTGGGGAGGGCAGTGGGATCTCCATACCAGTCACCACCTCCATTATATTTTATCAAGCCTATTTTCAGCTCGTTGTTTTGTGCCTGAACTGAAAGAGCTATTGCAAAAAAGATGAATATAAACCCGAATTTTCTCATAAATGTCAAAGATAAAAGAAAGTTGTCGTTCCCCGAATAGTCTTTCTATTCTTCTGTGTTGACATTGAAAAATTAATTAGATCATACAGGTAAGTTTATTTAAAATTCACCATGATATATGTTGAACATTTTTCCAGTTTTGATAACTTGTGACGGGGAAAACGAGACAGTTTTTTTAGAAAGGGTATGCAAAATGTAATATCAGGGAAAGATTGATTCGTTTTTGGAGGAGTGTTGAATGATAAGCACACAAAATATAAGCGATGAAATTTATTCGTAAAATTCAAAATATAGGAATTGATTCCACTACCGACCTGGATACAATAAAAAGAACACGCCTGGTCAATTCTATGTCAATTATTACAATTTTAATGGCATTAGGTTTCGTGGTTTTCTCATTTTGGTATAGTTGGCCTCTATTGGCAAGAATTTTTTTACCACTTATGGCTGCTTTTACATTTATTCCTATTATTTTAAATAGACAGAAAAAGTTTTTTGCATCAAGCTTGTATTTCATCTTTTCTTCATATGCTATTATAAGTTGCCTTTCAATACTATTCAGTCCGGAACTTCATTTTCAGTATTATTTAATTGGAGGAATAGGCATTCCTTTAATTTTTCTTGGAAAAGAATTAGGTTATAAAAGAATACTTTTTTCATTGATAGCAATACTATTCTGGATTTATCTGGAATGGCATTTTTCTGTTTTTGAACCATTTATTGTTATTAATGAATCCTATAATTACTGGGTGCGCCTGGTGAATGACTTTTTAGTGTTTCTAACGGTATTCAGTATTGTGTTGTTTTTTGTAAAAGAAAGTAACTCTCATTTCGAAAAGATTAAAAATAAAACGGTACAGCTGGAAGAAAAAAATAGCCAGCTGGGGCAATTTGCTCATATCGTTTCTCATGACCTTAAAAATCCTTTATCAAATATTTGGTCATTAGTTCAACTGGTAAAAGAAGAACATTCAGACGAAATGAATGCAGATTTAGAGAGGCTTTGTTCTTATATTGAGGATAGTTCCAAACATTCAATTGATTTAATTTCTTCAATTTTAGAATATTCTAGGGCGGGTAATGAAAAGATAAAAATTACATCCTTTAATTTAAAGGAATTGCTTGATCATATAAAATCCTTTATTGAAATACCAGATAGGTTTGATGTTCAGTATGATACGGATTTCCCAATAATAACGGGTTCATACATTCAGCTTGAACAAGTTCTTTCTAATCTGATTGGGAATGCAATTAAGTATCATGATAAAAATGAAGGTTTAATCAATGTAGAATTTGAACAATCCGGAAAGAATGAAATTAAGATTCTTGTAACTGACGATGGCCCTGGAATAAAGGAAACATATCATGAATCAATATTCAATCTGTTTGAAACTGTTTCCGGGACCAAACGGGAGGATAGTACAGGAATAGGTCTTGCTATTGTGAAAAAATTAGTTGAGCAGTCAGGTGGTAAAATAGGATTGATTTCCGATTTAGGCAAAGGTTCTACTTTTTGGTTTACCTGGCCTGTTGATTTAAGAAAGAGACAAGACTAACCAGGTCGGAAATGACAATTCATCCTGTTCTGGAAGCCCCTGTTGAGTGGATGTAAAAAGATATAGTAGAAAGAATCGTATAACCAATGAAATTATGGAACCAGTAATAGACCATATTCAGATAACAGTAAAAGACTTGAATGTTGCAGAAAAGTTTTATGACAAGTTTCTTCCTATTATAGGATTTGATATTAAAAATAAAGTAACTGCTTTTATCAAAGAACATGATTTTCATGTAATTGAATATACCCACGATCTGTTGGCTTTTGCAATAACTTCTCCAAGAGACGCTTTTAAAGATGACTCTGTAAACCGGAGAAAACCAGGAGCATTACACCATTTAGCTTTTAAAGCGAATTCAAGAGAAGAGGTTGATCGAGCTTATCGAAAGTTAATTAAGATTGGTGCAAATATTGTATCCAAGCCACAAATACATCCGGAGTACAGTCAGAATTATTATGCTGTTTATTTCAAAGATTTGGAGAATATAAAATACGAGATTGTTTGTACTAGCGAGTGAGAATCAATAAATATGAGTGCATTATCTTTTTTGCAATTTCTTATATCTGGTCACGAAAAATCATATGATAAGCCCTTAAAATCTTACTTCATTATTTTTAACCAAAATGACCCACCATGTCTTTCAACATTTTCTAAATTTAGATGATCCCAAATAGGTGAAATTTGTTTGCTCAATTCCTCATCTTCATATATAAAATAATTTGGTAAAATCGGCTCGTATTTTGACGAATCTGCTAATAAATACATTGCTAATCCATATTGTTCTGAGTAGAACCTATCACACATAAATTGTGGATAATCATATGGTAAGTAGATGTCATGTATGTGAACTATTACTCCTTTTTTTAATCTGGGCAATATCTCTAGATAAAAAACCATTGAATCCGAATTCGGGAAAATCCTATGTGAATTATCAACAAATAAAATATCATTTTCTTTCAATTCTTCTAAAATATCAAAGTCAATATCTTCAAAAGGTTTTCTAATGATTTTATTTGCCAAACAATCAATCTCTGCACGCGGCATTGGGTCTATTGAAATAATTTCTGTATTTAAATCTTGTTCAATTTTTGCTTTATAAGCGACTTTCGTTGAATTTCCTGAACCTATTTCAATATACTTTGAGGGTCTAAAATGTGTTAGTAATGTGTAAATCCCAATAATATCAAGTCCAGGTAAAAATCCATTATTCCAAGTAGGTTTTATCGAATCATTCTCTATACTTGAGTCCTTTATAGTCCAAATTGAATCTTTTAGACCTAAAGATACATCAAGCATTTTTTTGTAATTGTTACGTTTTGAGTTGATTATGTTGTGTAGGTTCTGATGTGGGGGCTTCCCATATCCATATCTTGGTTTTAAGTTTACCTTATATTCAATAAATAATTTTTGATACTTTGGACTTAAAAAATGGTAAACTTGCTTTATTAAATTACTCATTATGAAATGTTTTTATTAAGCATGAAAATTTAGTTTTCTTCACCTAAATTTTAGAGTATAATTAAAGAAAATATTTTTTCAATACAATTTTGCTTCGAAAGTAGAATGAAATTTTTAGTTTTCATAAAAAATAAGAAGGTGTTCATACTTGTGATGCACCTTCTTATTTATACTTTATCAAATCTACTATTGTTATTGTCAATATGTGGTGAAAAGTCCAAAATCATAATAAACTCCAGACTTTTTAACATCAAAAAAATTGATTATTCAACAGATAATTATTCAAAAACAATTTGATCTTCAAATTTCCCAGTTGTGAAAATGGATTCTATTTTGAGAATTAGTCTTATCTCTGTTTGTTTCTAATATTTTCTGCATTTATGAGTTTGTGTTTAGTAAAAACTATTTCATGAAAAATCGGTTAACTTAGTATCTCAAATAAGACAAGATGAAAAAGAGTTTTACCACACGCTCATTACATATTCCTTTTCCGAAGGATGATCCATACCGTGCATTGGATATGCCGGTTTATGAATCGCTGGCTTTTGATTTTGCATCAGCAGAAGATATAGCTGCCAATTTTAGGGGTGAACATCCGGCTCATGTGTACTCACGAACCAGTAATCCAACGGTTGAGTATTTCGAGAAAAAGATGAAAACGTTAACCGGAGCTCATCAGGCTTTGGCTATGGCTTCAGGTATGGCAGCCATTTCAAATACGATTTTGGCTCTTTGCAAAGCCGGGGACAACATCATTTCCGGAAATCATTTGTTTGGGCATACTTATTCATTGTTGGCTCAAAGCCTTGAAAATTATGGTTTGGAAACCCGTTTTGCAGATACTACCAAACCTGAAGCTGTAGAAGTTCTAATTGATGATAAAACACGTCTGATTTTTCTGGAAACAGTAACTAATCCGCAGTTGGAAATTGCTGATTTGGCAAAACTATCGGCTATTGCTAATAAACATGATATTTTACTGGTTGTTGACAGTACAGTTACACCTCCGGTTGTGTTTAACTCCAGCTCTTTTGGTGTTCATATTGAAGTGATGTCAACCACAAAGTTTATTTCCGGTGGGGCAACTTCATTTGGAGGAGTGATTTTGGATAACGGACTTTACGATTGGAGTAAAAACCCAAATTTGAAGTCGCAGGTTGAAAAGTTTGGAAAAGATACTTTCATTGCCCGTTTGAGAAAAAACTATTTCAGAAATACAGGTGGCGCTATGACTGCTCATACGGCACATTATCAGATTTTGGGGCTTGATATTTTGGAGCTTCGTTTCAATCGCTGCTATGAAAACTGCATGAAACTGGGTGACTTTTTTGAGCAGCATTCCAAGGTAAAGGAAGTGACTTACCCAGGTTTGAAATCCGCTTCGGATTATATATTGGCAGCAAAACAATTTCAAGGTAAATCTGGAGCCATCATGACCTTTGATCTGGAATCGCAGGAAGCGTGTTTTGCTTTCATGAATAAATTACAAGTGATAAGAAGAGCAACAAATTTAAATGACAATAAATCGTTGATTATTCATCCTTATTCTACCATTTATACTGAATTCTCAGAAGAACAACGTGCAGAAATGAATATTTGCCCAACAACAATGCGCTTATCAGTTGGCATTGAAGCGGCAGATGATTTAATTGCAGATATTGAACAAGCTTTGGAGGAGATATAATTCGTTTAAAGAAATCTGTCATCTTTTTTCTGTAATTCAAGCTGTATTTCGCTTACCTATTCGATATTGATAAAAAACATTGAAATGAGAAAATCGCTTTTACTTTTTTTACTTAGTATGCTTGGATTTGCTGTATTGGCACAGCAAAAAACAATGAGTCTTGAAGATGCTGTAATTGGCCAATCCACGTATTTAGCGCCTTCGCGGCCGGTCTCTTTGCAGTGGCGTGATAACGATTCATACGTTTATGTGGAAGATGATCAGCTTTGGCAAAATGAAGTAAAAAAAGATGAGGCTTCAGTTATTCTGACCCTGGATGATTTAAATGATGCATTGAATTCAGGTGATGCGATTTTTCAATCATTTCCCTCTTTTTCATTCTTGAATGAGAATGAAATGTTGATCCAGTACGGCCAGTATATGATGATTTATCAGTTGGATTTGAATGCATTTTCAATGGAATACATTTTACCGGATGATGCCGCCAATATTGACTTTAATGAGGAAAGCAGGCAGCTTGCCTACACCAAAGGAAATAACCTGTATGTTATGAATGAGATGGGAGAGACTCAAATTACACATGAAACAGCTGAGGATATTATTTGTGGTCAGGCTGTTCACCGTCATGAGTTTGGGATTGAAAAAGGTACTTTTTGGTCTGATTCCGGCAAATACCTGGCTTTTTACCGAAAAGATGAAAGCATGGTCGAGGATTATCCTATGGTCGATTTTATGCAAAGGGTTGCAGAGGGATCAGATATTAAATATCCAATGGCGGGAATGACCAGCCATCAGGTGACCATAGGAATTTATAACACAGAAACAGGTGAAAGCCTCTTCCTGAATACAGGGACTCCGGATGATCATTATTTAACTAATTTAAGTTGGGGGCCTAATGATGAATACATCTACATGGCTGAGTTAAACAGGGGACAAGATCATATGAAGATGAATCAATATTCAGTTTCATCAGGAGAACTTGAGAAAACCTTATTTGAAGAAACACGATCAACATACGTTGAACCTCAACATCCGATTTTCTTTTCAGAAAACAATCCCGATCAGTTTTACTATTGGGCAAGAACAGATGGTTGGTTTCATATCTATCTTTATAATACCGATGGGGAGTTAATTCGCCAGGTAACAAAAGGGGAGTGGGAAGTAACCGGTGTTTACGGAATGGATTCCAAAGAAAAATATTTATACTACCAATCTACGGAAGAAAGTCCGGTCGACAGGCATATTTATCGGGTGGAGATTAAAAGTGGAAAGACTGAAAAATTAAGCAACGATAGTGGATATCATTCCGCTCGTTTTTCTCCCGATATGAGCACTTTTATTGATTCATGGAGTTCAACAAAAGTACCGGGAGTGTATGCCCTGACTAAATCGAACGGTAATAGAATCAGGACGATTCATGAGAATGAGAATACACTTGCCGATTATGATTTGGGTGAAATTCAGCTTTTAACCATTAAGGCTGCTGATAATAAAACCGATTTATATGGAAGTATGATTCTTCCTAACAATTTTGATGTTTCTCAAAAATATCCAGTGGTGGTGTACGTTTACGGTGGCCCTCACGTACAAATGGTAACAAACTCATGGCACAATGGAGTTTCCTGGTGGCAATATTACCTGGCAGCAAACGGTTACATCGTTTTTACAGTGGATAGCCGGGGTTCGGATGCCCGAGGACAAGAGTTTGAAGAGATTACCCATCGTCAGTTGGGAGTGGTTGAAACTTCGGACCAAATGAAAGGAATTGAGTATCTGGAAAGCCTTCCGTATGTCGATAAAGATCGCATTGGAGTGCATGGCTGGAGTTTTGGTGGATTCATGACTTTGAACATGATGATGCGCGAAAATGACACCTTTAAAGTTGGTGTTGCCGGTGGTCCTGTGGTTGACTGGAAAATGTATGAGGTCATGTATGGCGAGCGCTATATGGACACTCCTCAGGAAAACCCAGACGGTTATGATGAAACCAATATGGTTAATCATGTTGATGATTTGGAAGGAAAATTAATGCTAATTCATGGAGTGCAGGACGATACAGTTGTGATGCAGCACAGTATGCAGTTTTTGCGAGAGTGCATTAAAGAAGGCAAACAGGTAGATTTCTTTGCTTATCCAACTCATCCTCATAATGTTCGGGGTCAAGATCGGGTTCACCTGATGGAGAAAGTTTGCCAGTACTTCTTTGATTACTTGTAGTATAACCATGGGGTTTGAAGTGGCTTTAACCTGATCTAATGGAAAATAAATGGTTCAGGTTGATGTGCCTGAAAACTATAAAAATCACTTTTCCCTCGTTCTGTTAATGTAACAGCTAAATTATTCATATCTGATGGTGGATTAGGATAGTAGGCAAAACGGAATTGCAAAGTTTTAAAAACAAGGTTTTCATTACGTATTCTAAATCCAAGTCCAAGTCCAGAGTAAGGTTTTTGCTGAAATATTGATCTGTTCGAGGGGCCGATAAGACCAATATCTGCAAAAGTGAACATGGCGAAATTAAAATCCAGTAAATTCCATTTTTGGAAGAATACTGTTTCAATTGAAAAAGTAAGTCGTTTTTGACCAGTAACTTTATTGCTTTGAAAACCTCGAATACCAACTTCGTCATTAAGATAGAGTTTTTCCTGATCGTAACATTGAAGCCCTGCTAAATATTTTAACCCAATGAACTGGCGCATTTGCTGAGAACCAATTTTGAAAAGCGGACTGATGTAATTGATTTTAAATTGAGCTAGTCCTTGCTCGAAATTCTTTGTATTAAAGAATCCTCCAACTCCCAGTGATGAGAACAGGTAACCTGCTTTTTGAGGAAGATAATTTCCTGAAGAAAAATAGAGATGGGAGTACCATCGTTTTAGAAACTCATTATCATCATAGCCTACAACCCACTCATGTAAGTATCCTTTGGGAATATCTTCAGTGATACCGTAACTGTATACTAATTGGTCTCTGATATAATTCCTGCGGGAAAGACTCAAACTCCACAGATATAAATTCGAATTAGCGAAGTGTTGTTTGTCGTCTTCTCCTGGCTCCGGACGATCAAAAAATTTCAGGTGTCTTAGTCGGGTTGCAAAAATTAATTGCAGATTTTTATTCGCCTTTCTTTTATTTAATTCAAATGAAATACCTGCCCAGCCATCCAATGTATTATAATTCAGACGATCCACACGCAAGGGATCATTACCATTTAACCTGTCGGAACGATATAATCGGTAAAAAGAAAAACCTCCAGCCCATTTGGTTGAAGTTAAAAGAAACTCTTTGTCAAAAGAAAGTTGAATACCTTCTTTATTGGATGTGTTCATATATCCAAGGTTGAGATCGACGAAAGTTCCATTTAGGTTGTTTATGGTATAATAGGTTTCGACACCGATGTAAGGTTGCTTATTTGTATCTCCTGTGACTTTTGCTGATACCTGATGGCCAATTCCCCATATATTCTTATTATACATCTCCATAGAAGCAGAAGTCCCCTTGTTAAATTCTATATCCAGTCCAAAAGAAAAAACATCTTTGGTGACGACAATTAAATCAACCTGACTGGTATCGGCAGGATTGGGGTTAACCCAGAAACGAACATCTTGAATATATGGAAGGTTCCGAATTATCCGTTCGTTTTCAAGTATTTTGTTTGCATTTATGGTGTCTCCAGGATTGAAAAGAATATTTTTTTGTATAATTTTTTGATTGGTTTTTATATGAAGTTTGTTCCCCAATTCTCCAAGTTTTGATTGTGTTACTTTTGATGTATCTCGAAAAGTAGGGCCAAAAACATCCAGTGATTTTACTTCGACAGAAGATATTATTTTCCCATTAAGCTTTTGCAAATCATTTTCCGGGATTTCATCTTCGCCTTCCTGATTAACGATCATCGTATTGTATAAAAGCTTTGTTAATCCATTTTGATTTGCTTTTTCTTTGAGGTTCTCATAAAACAATCCGGAGCTGTTCCCTTCGATTGCCAGTGAATCGGGAGTATTGTCAGAAGCACTGGATTGGCTTATGACGCTTAGGTGAAAGAGTAAAACTGCGAATAAGAAAATTCTCATATTTAATATGGATAGGGAATTGATTCAAATTTATATTCTTTGAATTAGAAGATGAAATGATTTCACATTCGTTATATATATTTAAGAATTGAGTTTGTGGAAATAGAGAATGGTTATCTTATAAAGTACAATATGACTTAAAACTGTCATCCTGAACTTGTTTCAGGATTAGCTTATATGAGAAATAGATCCCGATCCGGCAGCTGCCGGATCGGGATGACTTTTGCTCAATGTTTATTTTATTCAGAAAGCCTTTTTTTGAACTTTTACAAACTTTTTAATTCATTCACCAATTTTTGGAGTGTGTCCTTGGCATTTCCAAACAGAAGTCTGGTTTTTTCACCAAAGAACAATTCATTTTCAATTCCGGCATAACCTTTACCTCGGCCACGTTTCATAACGATGATGTTTTTGGCTTCAAAAGCTTTGATGATCGGCATTCCTGCAATCGGGCTTCCCGGATCAGTAATAGCAGCCGGATTGACAACGTCATTTGCACCAATTACCACAACAACATCTGTATTGGGCATGTCCGGGTTGATGGATTCCATTTCAACTAACTGTTCGTAAGGAACATCGGCTTCGGCAAGCAATACATTCATATGTCCGGGCATACGTCCGGCAACCGGGTGAATAGCATAGCGAACATTTACGCCTCTTCCTGCCAGTAAGGTATCCAGCTCATGGCAAATATGCTGTGCTTGTGCAACAGCCAGTCCATACCCTGGAACGATGACTACACTTTGAGAATAAGCCAGTAAGATAGAAGCATCACTCAGAGTCATTTCTTTCATTTCGCCTTGCTCTTTAGCTGCTGAAGATGGTCCTCCTCCAAATGCCCCGATAATCACATTTAATAGTGATCGGTTCATGGCGTTACACATCAATACGGTAAGGATTGTTCCGGCAGCACCAACCAAAATACCACCCAAAATCATTGCCTGGTTGTTATAGATGAAACCTGCCATAGCTGCAGCAATACCTGTAAAGCTATTCAGCAATGAAATAACAACAGGCATATCGGCACCACCAATGGGCATGACGAACATAACACCGTATAATAAAGCTAAGACCATTAACAGGTAGATCGCCCAATTCAATTCAGCCGGAGTCTGACCGGAAAGCATCATCCAAATGGCCAGTCCAAAAGTGAGAATCATCAGGAAGATATTTACATATTTCATGGCTGAAGAGCGGATGTCGCCAACCTTTCCGTCCAGTTTCCCAAAGGCAATTAAACTACCACTAAAAGCTACGGCACCAATGATTAATCCCAATAAGGTAACCAAAACTGATCCCCAGTTGCTCATATCTGCATTTGGAAATTCGAGCAGGGCAACCAGCATGGATGCTGCACCTCCGGTAGCATTGTATAAAGATACCAACTGTGGCATAGCTGTCATTTTAATGCGTCGGGCAACAATCCATCCAATAACAGAACCCACACCAATAGATGCCAGGATAATCCAGATGTTTGCCAAAGGAATTCCCGATCCATCTCCATTTTTATGCAGGATGATGGTTGTCAGCATACCCAATAGCATACCGCTGGCAGCATAAAAGTTACCTTTTCGTGCGGTTTCAGGATGACTTAATAACTTCAAGCCAAAAACAAAAAGAAGGGCAGCAATTAAATAGCTGAGTTCCAGTAAGGCTTCCCCAAGTGTGTAGGGCATGCCGTTTAAAGTTCCTATTACTTGATCCATATGTCCTCCTATTTATTTTTTTTCTTTTTAAACATTTCCAGCATGCGGTCGGTAACGACAAAACCTCCTACAACGTTGAGGGTTCCGAATATTACAGCCAGAATTCCAAGAATAAGTTCCAGGGAAATTCGGGACGCATCGACATGTCCAACCAGAATAATTCCACCAATGATAATTACTCCACTAATTGCATTGGCTCCGGACATAAGTGGGGTGTGTAAAACAGAAGGTACATTTGAAATAACTTCAATGCCCAAAAATATGGAGAGGGCAATAATGAATATGGCTTCTTTGTAAGTAAAGAAAAACTGAAGTATTTGTTCCATGATTTATTCGATTACGGATTTTACACGTTCATTATAAATTTCGCCTTTGTGTGTGATGCAGGTTCCTTTCACAATCTCATCCTCGAAGTTCAGGTTTAAATTCCCATCTTCTTCAACAATAAGGTCGAGGAAGTTGCTTACGTTTTTACCAAACATTTTGCTGGCATCCTTAGGCATTTGTGCTGGGTAGTTAGATTGACCAATGATGGTTACTCCATGTTTCACCACGGTTTTGTTATCTTCGGAAAGTTCACAATTACCACCTGTCGATGAGGCCAGATCAATGATTACAGCTCCCGGTGGCATTTTTTCGACCACTTCTTTAGAAATTAAAAGCGGAGCTTTACGACCCGGAATTTGTGCGGTACAGATTACTACATTGGCTTTTTCGGCATGCTTATTTATGGCTTCCTGCTGTTTCTTTTTGTACTCTTCAGTTTGCTCAACAGCATAACCTCCGGCGGCAGCATCTTCCTTGGCACCTTCCACTTCAACAAAGCGAGCTCCTAAGCTCATTACTTCTTCTTTTACTGCGGAGCGTACATCAAAAGCTTCCACCTGTGCGCCTAGTTTACGGGCGATGGCAATGGCCTGCAATCCGGCAACTCCTGCTCCCAAAATCAATATGTTGGCAGGTCGGATTGTTCCGGCAGCTGACATGAACATGGGAAAGAAAGTGGGTAGGTGATTGGCTGCGTCAAGCACAGCTTTGTAACCTGCAATGGTAGCCATTGATGAAAGTACATCCATGGCCTGTGCACGAGTTGTTCGCGGAATGGAGTCCATGCTGAAGCTGGTAATATTTTGCTTCATAAATTGCTTCACAGTCTCCTTATTCCACAAGGGCTTGTACTCACTCAGCCAAACTTGTGCCGGCTTTAATTTGCCAATTAATTCACCATCCGGCTCGGCAATTTGTACTAATAAATCTGCCTTGTCTAAAACTTCCTGACGTGAAGCTATTTTTGCCCCAACTTCAGCATAGGTGTTATCCGAAGAAAAAGATTCAGCTCCTGCATCTTTTTCCACCCAAACCTCTGCTTTTTTCTCGATCAGGTGTTTTACATGTTCCGGTAATAGTGCCACTCGTTTCTCGGGTGCAGTATCTTTTAGAAGTCCGATAATCATAAGCGAATGTATTTTGAGTTATGTTATTGCACATGGGAAAAACGGTTCAGTATTGAATTTGTTCGACATATGTTTCAACAACATATTTAACTCTAATAAGTTATCGGTTTTTTATGAATTTTTCCATGATTAGTTAGGGAAATATTTAGTCTGGATTATATCACAAAGCAGATTCTATGATTTTCATTTTTTACAAAATTGTGCATAACTATTTTTTGAAAATTGAATGTAGATGAATAAGAAAAATAACTTTGTCAGTTCAATTTTAAAAGAAAGAATTATGCAGACTTGGTTTGAGGTAAAAGTGAAATATGTGAAAGTTGATCAGGATGGGAGAGAGCGTAAAGTGAGTGAGGTTTATCTGATAGATGCCGTTTCGTTTACTGATGCTGAAGCCCGTACAATTGAGCAGATGCAGCAAATAATCCGTGGGGAATTTCATATTGACAATATCCGAAAATCAAATATTATTGAAATTTATCCGGCAGAAAGTGGTGAATACTGGTATAAAGCTAAAATTGCCATTGTAACCATCGATGAGAAGGCCGGAAAAGAGAAGAAAGTAAATAACTATTTTCTGGTAGCTGCCGATGATCTTAAAGAAGCCATGTTGAGACTTGAAGAGGGTCTTTCTTATATTCTGGTACCTTATCAAACCACTTCCTTACAACTTAGCACAATTGTAGATGTTTTCCCATACTTTAAAGATGAGGAAACACCTGAAGTATTGCCTCCACATATGAAAAGAATAGAGCCGGAAGTTGAAGAGCCTGTGGCTGCTGATGAAAATTTAGAAGAAGAGAATCCTCAATAAAAGTTGAAAAGAGTCACCCCGTCCGGCAGCTGCCGGATTGGGATTTATTTCTAATTATTAATCACGTATTGTGATGCAGATCCTGAAATAAACTCAGGATGACTGAATACTTCTATTTCATTCATTATTTCATTCCGTTAGATTAAATAATCCTTCTATTAACAACTCTTGATTCTTAATATATCCAAATACGTCTATGTTTGTATACCTTTAGGCTGAACATTTTAGTTGTTCAAGCATTATAATGACAAACAGATATGAGATGAAAGATTTTTTGTTAAATTATTTATCGGAGTTGGTTTATCTGCTCAATGAAATGGCTCCCTGGTTAATTCTGGGATTGGTCTTTGCCGGATTGTTAAAAGTATTCTTCCCTGAAGATAAAGTACAGCGATACATGGGGAAACCCACAACCAAATCGGCGGTGAATGCATCCGTATTAGGCATTCCAATGCCCTTGTGTTCCTGTGGAGTGATTCCAACCGGAATTTCATTTTTTAAAAACGGTGCTTCAAAAGGAGCAACCAATTCATTTTTGATTTCAACGCCACAAACCGGGATTGATTCTATATTTGCTACCTATTCAATGTTAGGCTGGCCTTTTGCAGTGTTGCGTCCTATTGTGGCTTTTATAACTGGCATTGCGGGAGGTATATTAACCAACGTATTTGTTAAGGAAAAGCCCAAACCAGAAACCAAGAGCCCTTTTGAGGGATTGAAAATTGATGCAGCAGCATTAGGTAAAAAAGAAGATGTAGCAAGCTGCGATGATGATTCATGTGGTTGTCATACTTCTTCAAAACCTAAAAAAAATAAGCTGACACAGGCTACTCATTATGCTTTTGTTGAGTTGCTTCAGGATATTGCAAAATGGCTAATCATTGGATTTTTAATTGCAGCCTTGATTTCTGTGTTGCTTCCAGACGACTTTTTTAGCTCTTTCCAGGGATTGGGAATTGTTGAAATATTGGTTGTACTGGCAGCGTCTGTGCCCATTTATATTTGTGCTACAGGCTCAATACCTATTGCCGCAGTTCTTTTAATGAAAGGGGTTTCTCCCGGTGCAGCTTTAGTGTTTTTGATGGCAGGCCCGGCAACCAACGTGGCAACCATGACTGTTATTGGAAATACCATGGGGAAAAAATCATTGTTTGTTTATCTGGGAACTATTATCGGAGGAGCAATTTTATTTGGAATGTTGATTAATTCCTTTATTCCGGCAGATTTTATATTGAGTAAGGTAATGCACATCCATGGAGATGGAGAACATGAAATGTTGCCAATGTGGCTACAGGTGTCATCTTCAGTTTTGTTAATTGGATCACTAATAGGTGGATATTTTTACGAACGTTTTGAAAAGAAACAACAAACAACAACAAGTATGGATTTTAAAACATTGAAAGTAGAAGGAATGACTTGCTCACATTGTGAGGCAAGTGTAACACGTAACTTATTAAAAGTTGATGGAATTGATGAAGTTATAGCCAATAAAAATACTTCGGAAGTAAAAATTTCAGGAGAAAAAATAGATCTTAGCGAGATTGAAAAAGTAATCAGTGAAATTGGTTACGATTACAAAGGCGAAGTATAAATGAAGCTGTTACAAATTGGATTAGCCATACTAAGCGGATTTCCCATTGTCGCTACTGCTGCGTTGGGATATCAGCTTTTAAGAAATGGGCAGGGGGCTTTTGGTAAACCAACGGTTTCTCCGGTATTTTTTTATTCTGCCAAAGGAATAGTTGCCCTGATTTTTATAATCCTTTTTTTTGCCAGCGTTAAAAATTCCTTTTTTCAGGTTTTCCCTTTACTAATACAGAATAATATTGCAGAATCGCAGAAAATGTTGGCTTTGGTTTTTATGCTTGCTGGTAATTTGTTGCTAATACCTGCTTATTATACATTGAGTATTTTTACCCGAGTGGGATTACCTACCAAACAACATGCACTCTATACAACAGGAGTGTATCGTATTAGCCGAAACCCGATGTATACCAGTTTCTTTTTCTTTTTTACTTCTTTATTTCTATTGGTTCCCAGTGTATTGTTGGTCTTATTAATGATTTATTGCCTGATTGCTCATTACCATATTATTAAGAATGAAGAGCAGTTTTTGTCTCATGAATTTGGTGAAGAATACCTTTCCTATAAGCAAAATACAGCTCGCTATTTGTAGCTTGGGAAAATCCATGTTTAAGTACCAGTATAATTATGCCTTGTGCTGTTTTTAGGCATCCTGCTTAGTTTTATCCCTCCCAGTACCATTTTTTCTTTTTCCTGCTTAGCATGTCTTACCCTGAAATAACTTGACGCAAAAAGTCAAGAAAAATGAAGAATCATAAAGAAAGCATGTTGACCGATCACATGGATGGATTTAAAGATTATCCTGTTGATTACAACAAGTACGAAGTAAGTTTTCGCCGTTGGGTTGTTAGCCAAATCGATGGGGGTCATATGTCAATTCAAGAGATCCGGGATCGTTTTAAGTTGAGTAGGAAACACTATACAGACATTTTAAAACGTTGGCAAGAGAGGTATTCCGATGAATTGCACGTATCTTTGTGTTTCATGAGTTCGAAAGAAAGGTCAGATAATAAAGAGCTTGAAAAGCGCATCAAGGAGTTGGAAAAACAGCTGGAAAAAGCCCGGATGAAAAACATTGCTCTCAATACCCTTATTGATGTAGCCGAAACAGAATTTAAAATCCCTATCAGAAAAAAGCCTGGTGCCAAGCAGTAATATTACTGGCACACATGTATCCTTCAATAAGTAAAAAGGATAGCTGTGAGCTGTTTGGTTATAGCCGCCAGGCATGGTACGACACTAAAAAACGGGAATCAAAGACACAATTAGCAGAGGTTCTGATATTACAGGAAGTAAAGAAACTTAGAAAAGACCACCCAAAAATGGGCAGTGAAAAGCTTCATGGGTTGATGCAGCCTTTTTTATCAGAACATGGTATTAAGATGGGGCGGGACAAGTTTTCGGTTTTATTGAGCGAGCATGGTTTGCAAGTACGCAGGAGCAAACGAAAAGCAAAGACGACCAACTCCAAGCATTTATTCAAGAAGTACCCCAATATTGTCAGAGATCTTGATTTAAGTTTCCCGGGAAAACTCTGGGTAAGCGACATAACTTATATCCGCACAAAATATGGGTTTTCTTATTTATCGCTGATAACCGATGCGTATTCAAGAAAGGTTGTTGGTTGGTGCTTATGGTACGATTTGACCAGCACCGGAGCATTAAATGCACTGAGAATGGCAGTTGAGACTGAAGACACAAGCAAGAAATTGATCCATCATTCAGACCGGGGGATACAATATTGTTGCTATGACTATGTAAATTACCTGAAAGGGAGCAATATCCTGATATCGATGACAGAGAAAGGCGATCCTTACGAGAACGCAATTGCAGAACGGGTAAACGGCATATTGAAAGATGAATATGATTTGCACCAAACCTTTGAAGATTACAATGTTGCCCATGAAGCAGTTAAAATTGCCATTGATAAATATAATAATCAACGCCCACACAGAAGTTGTGATATGCTTACTCCAGCCCAGGCACATAAGCGTACCGGAAAGCTACGAAAGCATTGGAAAAAGAAAGAATACACATTGTCTCACAAAGTAGGTTCAAAACAGAACAGTGTAATGAATTTTAGGGACATCGTTCAAATAAGTATAGAAAATCAGCAATAAGAGCTGCGTAAGTTTCTGTTTTGTGCTTAAGCACAAAACAGAAACTTTACTTTAGGGATAAGGAATTAAAATGAAACAGATCTTAGTAATAAATTTTAACTAGGTTTGTATTCCAGAGGCAACTATCTACTGCTTCTGGAATACTAGAAAATAAGTATAAATCTGTCAAGCTATTTTAGGGAAGGTCAGCAGTAAGTCAAAAAAACGAACAAGGCTTTAAAAAAGTAACGCAGGACAGCAAAAAAACGCACAGGATCACGAAAAAAACTACTGTAAGTTGTAAAAATGTAGCTGGAATTTAAAAAAGTTAGCAGGACGAAGTAAAAATGATACAGGACGTCAAAAAATCCTGCAAGATCATAGAATTGAGCGATAATGTTGAGCGAAAGTTTTACTTTCTTTAAAATCTGTTCTTTCGGAATTGTTTCTCGTGCTTTATGCTTTTTGAAGGATTTCTTCCTTTTTTTATTCAGTAGCTTTCAATAAATTGAACGATTATAAAAAATAGGTTTAACCATACTCTCAAGGGGGTTGTAAAATAGTTTTATGATTTTTGAAATTCCGGGAACAGGAACTATTAGAATAGAGCATGTTGTTTTAGATTATAACGGAACCATTGCTATTGACGGGAAACTGATTGAAGGAGTTGCCGAATTAATCAATGAACTGTCTGATGATATTAATTTTCATGTACTCACAGCCGATACTTTTGGGTCAGTTCAAAAAGAATTAGCTCATGTCAACTGCAAAGTTGTTGTGATTCCTAAAGAACAGCAGGATATAGCGAAACTCAATTATATTTTAGATCTGGGAAAAGAGAAAACCCTTTGTGTGGGCAATGGTAAAAATGATAAATTGATGTTGAAGGAAGCTGTTTTAGGGATTGCTCTTATTCAAAAAGAAGGTGTTTGTGTTGAATCTTTATTTGCTGCCGATATTGCCTGTCCTTCCATTTTAGATGTGTTTGCATATTTTAAATCACCGAACAGACTTATTGCTACATTGAGGAAATAAAAAGCAAAAGATCGCTTCTGTGTGAATAGTCCCTAAATAATATTGCTAATCCGTGTTGCAATATATCTTTCCAATCTGGAACAACGTTCACCGAGTTCTGGTGAAGTACTGGAAAATTCACTTTTATCGCACCAATTTTGAATGGAATCCTTTTTTCCTATCTGCTATGCGCATTATTTCATGTGTATGATAAACTTTTTATACAATATGAATTGTAGATTTGTGCATTTACAGAGCAAACGATAAAAATGAAGAAAGCTAATATTACATTATTACTCCTAATTTTTTGCAATACCCTTTTTTCTCAACAAATTAAAGTTGTGAGAGATATTGGTTTCTGGGGAGGAATAAATTTAGAAAAAGAATTATCAGATGATATTGAAATCAATTTTGAGCAACAAATAAGGATGTATAACAATGTCTCTAAAGTTGACGACTATTTCTTTGATTTAGGTGCTAAGTATAAAATAAATAAAAACTTTGGATTAGGTGCGAATGTACGTTTTACGCATAATGAAAAGAGATGGAGAGAGGCAGATAATGAATATCGGTACAATCTGGACTTAAGATATAAGGGCAAGTTAGCTTCAAAATTAAAATTGCATTACAGGATTCGGTATCAGCAAGAATTTGTTGATCTTTTATTTAAGTATAAGACAACCAAAAATTACCATTCATCTGTGAGAAATAAAATTGAACTTGAGTATAAAGCAAATGAGAAAAATGAGTTTTATATTTCTGGTGAGCTATTTAGATTAATAGAGTCGTATAAAGCACCTTACTTTAATAAAATAAGATATTTTATTGGAGATAAGTTCAAATCGAAAATAGGAACATTTAATTGTTCATTGGGCTATGAACAAGAGATAAATACCAATTACCCAACTTCTTTTTACTTTTTTAAAACCGTATATACTTTAAAATTATGAGGGAAACACGAATCATAGTTTTATTCGCTTTGTTTTTATTGGGATTTCAGTCTTGCTACAAAGAGGAAGTTGTTTACAATTCAGAAGCTAATAGTAATCTGGAGTTGCCAACAATATTCAGAATAAATGGTAAAGATTGTTGTTATGATTATACTGAAAGTAGCCTTCGTTTTCCAATTGAAGATGAGCTTATAAATGATTTCTCACCATTTATTGAGTTTCAGGAGTACTCAACGGTTTATTTTGAAGGGAGGCTTTTGCAGAACAACAGCATAAATAGTTTAGGCAAAATTGAAATAAATAAAGAATATAAGCTGAGAGTTGAAACGTTGAATAAAACTCAGCAGTTAGCATTAACATTTACATCCCTTCCTATTGTTCAAATAATTACTCCCAATACAATACTCGATGAGCCAAAAACTATCGCCAGGATTACAGTTAATTATGTTGGAATGAATGAGTCTTCTGATAGTTACTATGTAGGAATAGAACATAGAGGAGGAAGATCTCAGTTATATGACAAAAAATCATTTGGTTTTTCGCTTAAAGGAAGTGTAACCCTTGATGATAACATTTCAAATTCATTTTTTGGAATGAATAGCAATAACGATTGGATACTTGATGCAATGTGGATTGATTGTGGCAGGTTGAGAAATAAGACATCTTTTGAATTGTGGAAAAAATTTGATGAAGAAAAAAATGATGGCATTAGCTCCAAGTTTGTTGAATTATATATCAATAATGAGCATCAGGGATTGTATTGTTTTAATGAAAATATTAATTCAGAGTTTTTTAGTTTAACAAATGAGGATGCTGTATTGTATAAAGCTATTTCCTGGGAAAATGGTGCGACCGGTTTTGGTGTTTATGAAAGCAATCCTCCTCTTAATTATTTCTGGAGTGGTTGGGAGCAAAAATATCCTGATCCCAAAATAGAAATCAACTGGAAGCCATTATCAGAGTTGAGGCGTTTGGCTGTAAATGAGAGTGATGACGTTTTTCGGTCACAGATAACATCATTTATAGATATTGACAATTTTATCGATTACTATATCCTTTTGAATATTGTATCTGCATCGGATAATACAGGAAAAAATACGTTTTTAGTTAAAGCGAATAGTCAGGATAAATTTCATATTCTTCCCTGGGATATTGATGGTTCCTGGGGATTGTCCTGGGATGGTTCTCACGATGGCTATACATCAATTCTTTCCAATAACCTTTTTGATCGGCTTATTGAAACAAATCCTGATGATTTTGTGAATAAGTTAAAATTCAGATGGAGTTCTTTACGAGCAGGTGTGCTGTCAAATATAGAGTTGAAAAAGTTGTTTGCCGATAATTTTAACCTGATCAATAACTCGGACATAATTGAGATTGAAAATAAAAAGTGGGAAAGCAATATTGATATGGATGAGGAAGAAGAGTATTTGATGAACTGGCTAGAGAATAGGACAGATTTCCTTGATAATTATTTTAATGATTTATAAAAAGAGAACACAGGATTGTTATTACAGGATTATCACCCCTTCAATTTTATTGGCTTTTTCGGTAATGTTAATAATCTGATCAGCATTTTCCATAATGGCAACACAGGTTATGGAAACATGTTTTAGACTGGAAGTGTGCTTAAACGAAAGTTTCCCATCGGTTGGCAGCAATGCTTTTATCTGATCAACTTTGCTGTTATTATTAGGCGTAATAAATTTAAACATGTATTTCATGGGCCAGCTTTCAAACTCCATTAGCCGATATCGTAAGTTTTGAAATGTATCTTTCTTCATAATTAATTTCTTCTTTCTGTTTGTCCAAACGAATTAAGATGCTTCTTTGTTTGAATCGCTGCAAAGATAGGAGAGATTACGTAAGTATGATATATTCTTTTTATATGGTTATTATTAGACAGATTGTTTTTTTATCTTAAAGCCTGAATAAAAACAAAGGACATGTCTCCAATTTTAAAATTATACCTCAAAGTCTTTCTTTTTACCGGAATTCCCTATGCCCTCATCATGTTAGTTTTTGATTTATTGGGAGGAGGACAATTTGTTCTCACAAAGTTTATGTTGTGGCTTGTTGGTTTTGGCGGACTTATGTCATTGTCGTTGGTTAGTTTTTATTGGTTAAAACTAAAGAAGGCAGGTGTTGCAGAAATAACTGATGCTGACTTGAAAGTAAATCAATCCAGAATAATTCAATCCAAATTTTCAATGAAGGAAATACGGGATAAGTTACAACATGACCCAGAAACGAGGAAAATGAAAATTGAAGAGCAGGAGGGCGGACTTATCCTGGAGACTAAAGCTACCTGGGCTTCGTGGGGTGAGCTTATTGAAATAAAACTACTTTCATCAGTGAATGGGAATAATGAATTTGAAGTTACAAGTAGTCCAAAGGTTGAAACCACTTTAATTGATTTTGGGAAGAACCTGAAGAATGTAAATCGAATATTGCGAATTGTAGGCAATAGCATGATGTAGCCTTTCGAAAAAGTTAAAGCTGGCAATGAATAGTAATGTTTTGTATTTTCTCATTTTACAGTATCTTGTAAGAAGATAAGTGCAAAAACTAACAATTGATCCATGAAAAAAATTGATTCTTTCAGCAGGTATTCACTTCTGTTTGCCTTCCTGATTCTTTTTTCGATTAAACTAAATGCCCAAAATAGTGAACTAACCCCTTTGGGTTATTACGATAATCTTTATTTGGGTATGAGTTTATCAGAGTTTAAAAATCTCTATAATGTTGATATCGAAGAAGCGGATACTTATTTTAATTACAACGATTGGTACAATATTCATGCGAAAGAGATCGGGATTGAAGTTAATGTTGCTGAACTTGATCTGGCAGCACTTGGAAAAACATTTACCTTGCATAATCTGGACTATACGCACGTAAAACTGTTTTTTATAAATAGTCTTCTGGTGGAAATTTATTTTTGGGCAGATGATCATTTTGTGAAAGAGGAGCAAAGTGTTGAAATTTATGAAGCATTAAAAACCCGCTTTAAAAGTGAATATAAAGGAATTATTGAATCAAGGGTTGACACAAAGGAAGAAAAGTATTGGGGCAGTTTCAAATTGAGTTCGAAAGAGCTTGCCGATGGGAAAATTGCCGATGGAGGTAATTTAATTTTAATAAGGTTCCGGGTGCAAAATAAAAGGAATGATATAATCACTACTCCTGAAGACAATTATATCAAAATTACAGATAAAGATGAGATTGAATATTGGAGTGCATTGGCTCAAAAACAAGAGGAGGTTGAAGAAAATGGATTAAAGTCGATTTCCTCGTTTCGGGATATCAAGATGGGGATAAGTCTGGATTATTTCAAAGAAAAGTATTCCGATGATATGGTTCCGTTTAAGCTTGAGGATGCAGACTTTGTTACTCCTGATTTTATTGAAGAATCCCAAAATTATCTGTCGATATATACGCTTCGTTCCGATAAACTTTCTTTAATGGGATATGACCTTAAGGGAATCTACTACTTTTTCTTTGAAGACAAGTTAGACGCTATCTTTCTTCCATTTGATGAAAGTGTGACAGCCGATAAATTCAATGAGATGAAGTCTTCGTTGAAAGTGGTTTATGGTGATCAGTATTATTTGGAACAGATAGATAATGAAAATCCCGAAAAGTCTGATATTTGGTATAAAGAAAAAGAATTAAAAATGGCTTTCCGATTTTCCACAGCTATGGATAAGTACCGCCTTTTTGTTTATTTCAAAGAAAGTTTCTTTGCCGATCTTCTTCGAAGATATGATTCAGACAGAAACCAAAAAATAATAAATGACTTTTAATCCGTGAACCATGAGAAAATTTGTCTTTCTATTTTTCGTTTTATTGTCTTTACATACTGTTGCGCAAGATTTAAGTCAGCAGGACAAAGATGTCTTTTATAGTGAAAATAAGACCTGGCTGACTTTACAGCGTTCCCGGGTGAGCAACCTTGTGAATTTTATGAATCAGCATGGGCTACAGTCTATCAGTTATTATGATACCCAACAAACTTATGTTACTGTAAGCTCTCATATCACAAAAACAAGGATATGGCAAGAGCCAAGTGTTACTGTAACAAAACATCCCCGTTTCCCCTCAGGAGAATTGGGAGCATATATTGTCGGAGTATTAAAAGGAAAAGTGCCATATATGTCCTTGTCATTTCAGCCCGATATTACCGGACATACGTTTGCAATGTTTATTCACGGAAGTAATCCTTCGTTATCTTTTGGAAGTCAGTCTATGGAAAACGAGGGGGATACTTACACACTTCCTACGTCCTTGTATTTATTTCAAACATCTTCTAATTTTTTTGAAGTAGTCGATGGACATGTTGATTACACTTCTTTAATTGTTATTCCAGCTTCTCATGTACAGCAGCTTTCAGAATCAGACAGGAGTACTTTCCTTCGGTTATTTAGCGCATTAAATGGGGGGAGAGATTAGGCAAAATTGAATTATTACCTTCTAATTTACCAGATACGATATTAGCGTATGAGAGTATCATTATTTCTAATTTTCATTTTTATTGTCTCATGCAATTCTGCATCAAATAAGCAGCTTGATTTGGAAAATACCAATACCGCAGTTCTGGAAGAAACGGATCATCGTAAGATGGCTTTCTTTGATGACGGAGTGATTAAATGTTACGACTTTTCCACAGAGAGAATCAGAGAAATTACAGACGGTTTTGATCCCTGTATATCACCTGATGGACTAAAGATTGCTTATACAGAATATCATGCTGATGGCATTAATAATTTGAGAACGATACAGGTTATTGATATTGAAACGGGTGAGAAACAAAGTTTGAATATTGATGGTACCAATCATTTTGGACCCATTTGGTCGCCAACGGGAGACTATATTGCTTTTTCTATTATGAAGAATGATTGGCAAGTTGGATTAATAAAACCTGATGCTTCTGGCTTTCAAATTTTCACAACTGAAAATGAAGGTGGAATTTACTGTCCAAATTGGAGCCCGGATGGAAATTTTGTATATGCCCACGATTTGGAAAACTTATACAAGTTTAATCTTGATGGAGAATTAGTTGATAGAATTGACTTGAATGATTTATTTGGAGGCCAGTTTTACTTTTCGAGCAGCACTCGCTTTTTCTTTACTTCGGATAATAGCATGATGGTTTTTGAAGGTGAAATTGATGAATATATGGAAGGGCTTAATGAACCATTGACTGCTGTTTTTAGCTGTGATTTAAATACTAAAGTTATCAATAGACTTACTCCGGAAGGGCTTTGTATTACAAATTTATGGCTCGATAAGAATGATCAAATTTACTTTTCCGGGTTTTGGGATATGGGTGAAGTCCGGAAAATTTATCAAATGAATTTGTCCGATTCGAAATTGATAGAATTACTTCCTGTTGGAATGTATCCAAGTGTTGGGGAGAGATTCCCTTTTGATTGAAGAAACATATTGGGATAAGAATATTGAGTTTATAACCTCTGTTTCATTTCAGGGGGTAAGAAAATCAGATAAAATGTTTTCGAATAAAAGCTCTTGAAATCCAGATTAACAGTCCTGTCATGTATGTAAAACCAATAAGAGCAAAAAGTGTGAAAGAGCTTTCTTGTGTGGCTGCTTCAACACTTTGAAAAATCCAGTGTGTGGGGAATATTCCAAACAGATGTTTCCACTTTTCAGGAACAAAAAAAGCAGCAATAGGAATTAAAACCAACATGTTAAAAGCTTTGATGTAAACCATTCCCTGCATTCGATTTTTTACCAGTGAATTAATTCCTAATACGTAGATGGGGACAACAAATCCTGTTATCAACGAAATGATCAGGTTGTTAATCCAATTGATTGTGAAAAAGGGTTGAACAGCAAATAGGATGATATTGAGAATAACAGTGATCAAATAGGGGAAAAGGAACCTTGATACAAGATATTGCACATGAGAAAGTGGAACTATTCCGTAGGTTTTTGCAACAGCCGTTTCCTTTTCATCAATAAGTACCATTGTGTTTATAAAACTGAACATCTGTGTATTTTCTATGACTGCAACAACAATCATTAGCGGGAGATAGGGGATTAAAAAACTATACTTTTCAGTTAATAAGGGAACAGCCCAAACAATAAGTGCAAAAAGCAGGATTGGCAGGAACAGAAAAGCTCGGAGTGACGGATCACGAAAAATAATCTTAAAATCGGTGATGGAGAGTTTTATTATTTTATTCATCATGATCTGTTTTATTGTTGAACAATCTTTTTTGAAAACAGGCGATATGCCCAAATATAAAGAAGTGGGATGCAAATGATGATGGACAGGTACGAGTACCAATAGTAGATATCTGTTCCACTTAGCGCATAGTCAATCAGGTCTAAACTTCCCTGTATTGGAAAAAAGAACTTAAAGAGGCTCATGTTAATTCCTCCCAGGTATTGCAGAAGGGGCAAGTTTACAAATGCCAGGAAAACAGGAATGGATCGCATGGTAAATTTGAGGAAATCATTTGTGAACGTAAGCATGATTAGCCCTAGTAAAATAGACATGATACATATGCTGAATGTGCCAATTGCAAAGCTGAGAATGTCAAATTCCAATCCTTTTACCAGCAGTACAAGTCCTAGCGAACAAATTGTTCCAATGATCGCTAAACTTACCGTTTTTGAAAGCAATATCTGGTGTGTTGTTGCCGGAGTAATGATGATGGCAGACAATATCTGGTGCTTGGTTTCAGAATAAATGGCCAGTGCAATAAAGAAGTAACCAATTATTGCCGGATCGTTAAGCACAAGTGAAATTAATATCTGATCAATAGTACTGGCATTACGCAAAAAATAGAGGATTAGACCATAGATGATCGTTACGGCAAAACTGATGCTTATGATGCTGTTCTTTTGTAACAGTACAAACTGCCATTTTAATTGTTGTGGAAATGTTTTCATAGATCAAGAGTTTCACCGGTTACGCTAATAAAAACTTCGTCCAAAGAAGCTTCCATTGTATGGATCTGCTTTACTTCATCTTGTTTTAAAAAGTTAAGGAATGAAGTGTTTACTCCAAGATCTTTTAATGGAAATTCAGATGTCTCTCCGTTTTTTAGAACTACACTTACTGCTTCTTTCCCATATCTGCTTTTCAGGTTTTTGGGAGTATCCGTTACATGTAGTTTCCCATCAATAATGAAAGAAACCCGGTTGCAGATTTCGTCGGCAGTGTACATGTTGTGAGTGGTTACAAATATGGTTTTTCCTTCAGCTTTTAAATTCAGTATGTGTTGCTTGATTTTGTTGGCATTTACCGGATCAAGCCCGGTAGTTGGTTCATCAAAAAACAGGATGTCAGGATCATGTTGAATAGCCCGGATGAAATTTAACCTCATCTTCATTCCTTTGGAATAGTTTTCAACGGGTTTATTTATGGCATCCTGTAAATCAACCATTTCAAAGAGCTCTGTGATTTTTGTTTTTCTTCCGTTTGGATAAAATGAAGCAAACAAATCCATGTTCTCTTTGCCTGTGAGTTTTAAGTAATGATTGGGCAGTTCAAATCCAACTCCAATTTTTTCAAAAAATGTATTGTCCCAATCCAGAATACTTTTCTCGTCAATTGTCACTGATCCACGAAAATCGTTTAAAATTTTGCAGAGTACTTTTTGGGCAGTACTTTTTCCTGCTCCCGATGGGCCGAGGAACCCAAATACTTCACCTTCTTTTATTTCAAAATTTAGCCCTTTTAGGGTCAGGCTGCCATTTTGAGGATACTGGTATTCCAGATTTTCTACTTTTATCATAGTGTCGTTTGTTTTTCAAAAGCTGGTTTATAAAGTTGAATATATTGATCGACGGTTTGCAGGAGTATTTCCTTTCTTTCTTTGTAGACCGGAGTATTATTATTGATACTTTGTTTTGGGGTAATTGAACCTGAGAATTCCAGTTGTTCCTGAATGCTCATCCCAAGTTTATACAATGTGAATCCCATAGTTTGTATGGGGATGTCGTCTCTAAAAAGCTTTTGCTTTACTTCGTATTTTACCATCTCTTCAAAACCGGAAACCGTTTGTTGAAGCATTTTTTGATAAAGCTCGGTGACTGATGGTGAATTCAGGTTTTGACCGAGATTGTGCAGGAAATGACTTTCCAATGGATTTTCCTTGTCGAAAAGATAGCCTTTCTCGTACAAATCACGAAAGAATGACCAGAAATCCGGGTAATCAGATCGTTTTACAGGTTCCAGGTATTTGCTTTTTACTGAGGAACATTCTTGAATAAGATATATGAAAAGATCAAGCTTGTCGTTAAAATACTGATAGATGCTTCCTTTTGCGATATTCAACTTTTTGACTACGATAGAAATAGATGCCTTATCAAAAGTATGAATGGCAAATTCACGTAGGAAAGCATCTTTTATAAGCTTTTGTTTGCTCTCTTTCAAATTTTTAAATGTCTTCTTGGGCATAATCGTGACTGTATAGTCATAAAGATAGGAAATAATGTGACTGTGTGGTCATGTAGGGTAAATGTTTTTCTTGTCTCATGTTTTTTATGAAATAGATTTTAATGAGTTAGGATGAGTAAGACATTAGTTTAGTTGATAGTTTATTATTCATCTGAACAATTGTTCTTAGTTGTCTAGCAATTACTTAATCTTAATTTGCTTATTTTCAGACTGTGGAGTCTTTTTATTTGCTATGTAAATTATTTCTTTTCTTTTATTAAAAAAAGCTTTATCTGAGAATAATGTGCCTGATTTGTCTCTACATTTGCGCCTTCTTTTTCTAAAACATGCTATGAAACATATCTTTCGTCCTAAGTTGTTAAGTGTACTTCAACAAGGATATTCAAAGAAGCAATTCACCAGTGATTTGTTTGCTGGAGTAATTGTGGGTATTGTGGCTTTGCCATTGGCAATTGCCTTTGCTGTTGCATCTGGAGTTTCGCCTGAGAAGGGGTTAATAACGGCCGTTGTTGCGGGGTTTATCATTTCCATGTTGGGAGGGAGCCGTGTTCAGATTGGTGGGCCAACCGGGGCTTTCATTGTTATTGTTTATGGAATTGTTCAGGAATATGGGCTCGATGGATTGATGATCTCAACCATGATTGCCGGAGTATTTCTTGTGCTCTTTGGTTTACTAAAACTGGGTTCCCTTTTAAAGTTTATTCCACATCCGTTAATTGTTGGTTTTACAAGTGGTATTGCTCTTACAATTTTTACAACTCAGGTTGAAGATGCCTTGGGGTTACAACTTGCAGACGTTCCATCAGAGTTTCTTGGAAAGTGGTCAGTATACCTATCTAATATAGATGGAGTGAACATGACGGCAATAATTATTACGATTGTTACCATCCTTATTTCAGTATATTTTAAAAAGATAACGACAAAAATACCTGGATCATTTGTAGCTATTATTGTGGTTACTTTAGTCGTTCAGTTGGCAAAACTTCCTGTCTCAACAATTGAAACTGTTTTTGGAGAAATTCCCAATAAGATTAGTCTTTCTTTTCCAGCCTTTGATCTCTCTCAAATTCAGGAATACTTATCACCTGCATTAACAATTGCTTTGCTTGGAGGTATTGAGTCTTTGTTGTCTGCCGTGGTTTCCGATGGTATGATAAGTGGCAATCATCGTTCTAACACAGAACTAATAGCCCAGGGTATTGCCAATATTTTTTCTCCTTTCTTTGGAGGAATTCCTGCTACCGGAGCGATTGCCCGAACAGCAACTAATGTGAAAAATGGAGGACGGACACCTGTTGCAGGAATGATTCATGCCATTACACTTTTGGCTATAATGCTTTTTGTGGGGCAGTATGCTAAGCTTATTCCTATGTCGTGCCTGGCAGGAATACTTATCGTTGTTTCTTATAATATGAGTGAATGGCGCTCATTTGTAAACATCTTCAAAGGTTCAGCTTTTGATATCTTGATTTTACTAGTGACCTTTTTCCTTACTGTATTGGTTGATCTGACTTTTGCTATTGAGATTGGAATTGTACTTTCTGCTTTATTATTTATGAAACGAATGGCAGATGCAGGAACAAAACCCGGATTTGAAATGGATTCAGATGTTCTGGAGAATTATGCTGATCTTCCAAAAGAATTGGGGGTTTACGAAATTAGCGGACCTTTCTTTTTTGCATCAGCAAAGCAATATAGTTCTACTTTAAAATCTATTGGTGTTCGTTGTAAAGTTTTGATTATTCGTATGCGACATGTTCCATTTGTTGATTCAACAGGTTTGCAGAACCTGAAGGGTGTAATTGAAGACATTCAACATACAGGTTCGAAGGTGATTTTATCGGGTGTTCAGCCATCTGTTTTAAAAGATTTGGAGAAAGGACAGTTGTTTGAAATTATAAAAAGCGAGCAGGTACTTTCTTCGTTTGATAAGGCAGTAGAAAAGGCCAGGGAATATCTGAAATAGCTGTTTATTCTAGTGTCCTCTGTTGCCTGGACAGTAATACGCAAACATTATTCAATAGTGGTTTTGAGTTTATTTTTTAAAACTTAACGCTAAGCTTGATGTTTAGTTTTCTTCCTGTTAAGTAATTTGGAACAGCATACATTCCTCCGGAGTTGGTGGTTGCCCAAAAATATGAAATCGTATTGTTGATATCGATCAGGTTTAAAAGTTCAACACCTATTGACATGTCTTTTACATGACTTAAAAATTCCACTTGAGTATTTATTGGATTCAGGATCAATTATGATTTTAGAGAACCCAATATCAATTCTTCGATATGGAGGCATGTGAAAGGTGTCTTGGTAGCGTTCTGAGTTGGGAGGTCCTGTTGGTAGCCTCGTGCCAAAGAAACAGGGCGAGATTCATCTTATATGTTGGATTTCCCGGGAAATAATCCTGGAAAAAACAAGCTTATATTTAATCGTTGATCTGTTGGTCGCGGAATCCATCCGTGCCCATCACCATAAATATTTTCTTCTGTTTTTAACAATGAAACACTTGCCCAGGATTGCACGCCACTTACAAATTCACCATTTATTTTGAAATCAATACCAGCTGCATAACCTTTGGCTTTTTGATCTGCCAGATAGCTTATTTGTACATTGTCGATTTGGTAGGGAATGAGGTTTGAATAGTATTTGTAATAAATCTCTGAGGTTAATTTAAACGGTCTGTTCCATGCTCTGAATATATAATCAGATCCTAGTAAAATCTGTTGAGATTTTTGTGCTTTAATGTCCGGGTAAATATTTCCTTCCCGATCTTTCAATTCTTTAAAAAAAAGCAGGCTGGTTATAGCTTCCACCAGTTAGGTGAAATGAGAAATTAGCTTCCCAGTCAGGGGTGTAACTAATCGTGGCTCTGGGGCTTATAATTAACTCATCAGAATAATCCCAGTAGTTAGCCCTTACTCCGGCAGTAAGGTATAAATTCCCTTTTTTTTAGGGGGATTGAATATGTATCTTGAATATGAGCAGTGGTACGTAAGGTGTTCATCTTGTTTGATGTGTTTCACTGTACTGTATAGCTCCAGGCTTTCGTCAGAATAGGGGGAAGGAGTAGCCCACAGAATCTCTCATTTCCCATTCATTAACAGTATCATCAATTTTTTTCGTATTGAACCTTTGCACTCCAGTTTAATTGGTGACGATCTTTTTTGAAACTTCCACTATGGGTAACACTGTAAACCTGAGCATCCAGATTATTTCGGGCATGATCTAAAAAGGCATCTCTCCCAAGATTTAATGTACTGTCGGAGGCAGATTCATCAATCCCAAACTGGCTGATATAATAATACCCATGAATGTCATAATTAATTTCTTCTTGGGTTTGGAAGGCTGTAGTCGTTAGTGTAAGATCAAGATGTTCGTTAGGTGAATAATTTGCAGACAATGCTCCAAAAGTAGTGTTAAACAAATCTTTTTCCTGACCATCAAAATAGATCTTTGCATTATAAACATTGGTGTAGGTTCCAAAGCTTGTTTCCCGGTCTTGTGGAATAAAATCATATTGATTTCGTGCCAGGTTTCCCAGGAAAGAAAGTTCAACCTTATTGGATAACTGATAACTAATATAAGCTTGTATGTCAGTGAAATTTGGATTATATTCTCCTGTTTCATCCAGGCTGTTTAGTAAATAGCGGTTAGTTTTATATCGAATACCACCAATGTAGCTTAGTTTTCCGTTTTTACTAATGTCTTCAAGATGTAAAGATCCTTCCAGTAAACTTAGAGAGAATGAACCTTTAAATTCAGTAGGTTTTCGATAGGTGATATCCAGAACAGAAGCCATTTTATCTCCATATTTTGCTTCAAAACCACCAGCTGAAAAATCGATAGACGAAACCAAATCCGAATTTACAAAACTTAAGCCTTCTTGCTGACCCGATTTAACCAGAAAAGGTCTGTATATTTCAATTCCATTTACATAAACCAGATTTTCATCAAAGTTTCCTCCTCTAACTGAATATTGTGAACTCATTTCATTATTGGAAGAAACTCCTGGTAGCGTTTTTATAAGTGTTTCAATTCCTCCTGTTGCTGCATTGGGAATTGTATTTGATATGTTAGGATCGAGGCTGATCATATTATTTTGCGATTGTCGGTGACTGGCAATTTCTACTTCGTCCAGTTGTTCCAGACTTTCATGCAATGTAATATTTAGTCCTATACGTTCGTTTGTGGTCGGTTGAAGTTCTTTTTCTATCGTATTATATCCAATAAATGAGAATGTTAAGGTTATATGTCGGTTGGCAGGAACACGTAAAAGGTATTCACCATTCTTGTCGGTTACTGTTCCAACAGGAAGCCCTTTTATGGAAACATTTACAGCACTGACAGGTGAGCCTTCGGAATTGGTTACTTCTCCAAAAACAGTAGCCTGAGTATTGGGTTGTGCTGTTAGCATATTTACTGATAAAAGGAAAAATATCAGTGAAATAAGAAAGTGATTTTGTTTCATGAGCACAAAAATAGTATTCTATAAGAAATTAACTCTTTTCGCATTTATTAATTGTGCGCTTACAAAGGTTTAGTTAAATTTATTTTCAATTTTGTTTTGCTATGGAAAGAAGGGATTATTTAATGGATCAGATTCATGAGCTAGGATTGTTTATTGCTAAGCTTATGGGAACTTTACAGAAAAAAGTTGAGGCAGGAGAGGAGGATAAAATGCTTGATGAAGCAAAGGATGCTTTTTCAATTCAGTTTGGATTGGATCTTGAAGATTTGCTATTTATGGATGAAGCAGGCTTTGTAAATCTGATGGAAGAGAATTTACTGGCTGATGAACATTTTGAAAAGATGGCTGAAGTTTTTGAAACATTGGGTGATCATGCTTTTGAGCATCAGACAGTTTTAAGAAAGAGTCTTTATTTTCAAAAATCACTTTTGCTTTTGCATTATATCGAAGGGAAAAGTCATAGTTATTCGATGGAAAGAGCCGAATCCATTGTCCGTATCGAAAGTAAAATGAAACTTTAAAGATTACTCCCGTGTGTTAGTATGCGTTCTAGCCCTTCTTCAAGCCTAAATTCAGCAATCTGAATATCTTTTTCTTTTAAGGCATCTATAAAACCTTCATTCATCATTCTACCTGCTTTGAGAGGGAAATCAAGTAATGCCGGATAGCTATCCTTTTTCCGGGGATTTTTATAAAATTCAAGACATGTTGCAACTTTCATAGATAGGTAAATTCTGCAAGCCATGGGACGGGCTTCGTATGCACTGCAAGAACCATTGACCAGAAGAGGGCAGGGGTGTTTATAGTTTAAAACATCTTTTTCTTTTAATTTGGACGTTTTGTTTTGTTTGTTGTGTGCTTTCTTTTTTATATCATTTATTTCCTCGGGAGAGAAGTTGTTTTTAATGAAATCTCCTAAATAATGGATCTCATAGGAATTGGCAAAAACAGCTTGATGGCAGCACCAGGCACATCCTTTTTTGCAATCGACCTGTACGCCTTGCTTTTGGGCATATGCAAGTAAGGAATCAATAAGCTTGTCAATTGCAGTATACGTTTCAGCAATATAAGTTAAAAATTGTTTTTCATTGCTTACGTTTGCAGCAGCTCGCTGTCCCAATTGATGCCCGTCACTGTAGAATAGCTGTTCATGTTCTGTTAAATCATTTCTTCTCATCGTTCTCTAAAACCACTTTGGTATTCGTGTTGCTTTTATTTTGCAAGTAAGTAATATTTTCCCATTAAAATATCCTTTCTAATAAAAGAGAGAGGTCTATTCTTATCTATTTTGCATATTTATATCGGGATATTTTTGTTGAAAAAGTTAGCTGTTTTCAGATTTTTTATAGTTTTGCAATCATATCCAAAACAGTATTTGCCCAGGTGGTGAAATTGGTAGACACGCCAGCTTGAGGGGCTGGTGCCGGTTTTTCGGCGTGCAGGTTCGAGTCCCGTCCTGGGCACAAAAAGCTAAAATTCAATTGTGAGTTTTAGCTTTTTTGTTTTTCATAGTAATTAGATGTACATGAATATTAGCAAAGTCGTTTGAGTAAAAGAAACAAAAAAGGAGCTATCTGTAAATAGCTCCTTTCTTTCTGGAAAATATTTTGTTACCATACCTTCGATGAATTGGCATGATGATACCAGTCTCTATTTGAACTTCCACCGGACTCTGCCCAATTTGCAAAGTTTGTATATGCTTCAATTATTTCAGTTCTTTCTTTAGGGTAATCAAAAGTTTCAAGTAAAAATAGACCCCATGGAAGATTACTGCGTGTTTTATAATATCTGCCACTTTCAGGGTTTGAAGTATCTTCCGAAACACCAAATTCGTAAGTCATTAAATCAGTTGGAGCTTTGTCTACAAGGTGTATTTCTGTTCCTCTATCTTGATTTACAATAAGGAAGAAATTGAATCCTGATGAGCATACTTTATCTAAACTGATAGGGTTGTTCTTAAATGAAACAGTAATGGTAACTTCATCGGAAGAACCCACATATCCGTTTTCAATTGTATTAAACATTGAACCACCAGCTCTGTGTAGTACATCTTCTATGTTTTCAATTGCAATTATTACAGCTTTGCTTTGGTTTGCTTCTGTTCCGTTAGGATTAAGAGAAATTCCACTGGCCGGATTTCTTATTGTTCCGGTTACAGATGTTATTTCGCCAGGGGTAACATTGTCAAGCTGAACACCTAAGCCGTTTGCTTTTGATGCTCCAACTGCTTTTACTTTGAATGTTAAAATTACTTTTACAACCTTGTTGTTGGCATTTGTGATATATTGACCAATAACATTGGATACAAGGTCATTGAAATCATAATCTCCTTTTGAAGGCCAAAGATCTTCAAATGCAAGTGTTGCACTGTCTGCTTCATTTGGAAAATATGAATTATAAGCGTAAGCCGGATCATTTGGATATTCGTCTTGTTCATCTGGAACTCCATCTCCATCTGTATCAGAGATTGGTTCTTCTCCAATTCCTACAGGGTTGCATTCCGATACGGGAATATAATTTTCACAATAAGTTACTGTTGCTGCAATTGTTCCATTATTTGATTCAATGCCATTTTCATCACAAATATCCATTGTTCCTGTTAGGGATCCGCTACCATTGATTCGGGTAGTTGAAGAAACGCTAATACTTGAATAATTACCAACACCATTAATGTTTGAGTTTATGTGAATGTCAGTAGTTTGTATCATTGCTCCATTGATCATCTCTGTAGATGAGCCTCCATTATCAGAGAATCTGCCACCACAATAAATATAGCTGCTGTTGTACAAATCACTGTTTTGAGCAAAATTGCCCGTAACAATTAATTTACAGTCATTTATAAATTCACTATTTCCATTGTTGTTAAAATGCCCTGATACCTGCATGGATCCACTGTTTATCGAAGTGGAATTATTATTAAAATTACCAGAGATGTTTAAAATTCCTGTATTTAAAAGAGTACCATCTGAATTTATATTTAGGCCTCCTGAGAAATTTGCTGTTCCATAATTGTTGACAATACCATTCGGTGAGAATTGTTTTGAATAGTTTATAACACCCCAGTTACTTAGTCGATAATCTTTTTTATTTAAATTGAAATTGCCTGAAAATCCAAGAGTTCCTGTTGATGTTACTTCTATTGCTACAGAAGCATTTCCATTATAGTTTATATTGCCTAACATAGCATTTCCACAAATTCTCAATGTTCCTCCATCACCTTTAAAGGTAACGTTTCCTGAAAAGTTGCCGGTAATACCATATGTTTTACCACCTTCAATATTAATATTACCAGATGTTGCCGTAATTGTTTCATCAATTCCATCTGAACAGTTAGGACTTTCAGGTGCAGTGCTAAAGTCTACCATGTTATATGCACGACTACTTTTTGTAGCGTATTCCGAGAATGTATAGTCAATTGTACTGCTTGTATTTACAGATTCAATAATCGTAGCTCCTGATGGAAATTCACATTTAAGGAATAAAGTAGAAATATAAGATGGAATTTGAATCACACCATTATAGTTATTTTCTTCCGAAACACCACAGTTTAAAATTAATACTCCATCTTCTTCCGGATCTCCGTTGTAAACAGATATCTTAGACTTGAATTCTGGATTTTGGGACTCTGCACTTAATATTAGTGAAATATCTTGTGTAGTTTTCCATGAGAAGTTTTCTGAAACAACCAGGCTTTCCATTCCTGTCTTTTCTGTTTCATCACCAGTAAAACTTGTTTCATCTATACAAGATGAAAAAGCAAAAAGAAAAACTGCAATTATCGAAAATTGTAAAAGCAATTTTATTTGACTTCTTAATGTTGTAGTTGGTGTAAACATAGATAATATCATTTTAGTTGTTTTTTTCTAATACTTATTACAAATAGATATGTCATTTTGTTTGTCACAAAAAACATAAATATTTTATTGTTGTTTGTTTGACGTGTAATATAACTTGGGAAATACACAACAAGCTTTTGTGTGGAAATAAATAACCACTCAACATACTTAATGTAATAATCTTTCTCTATGCAAATCTACTTATATATGCCTAATAAAGTGTAGTGTTTGGTGAAATTTATCAAAAGACTTATCAAACGAGAAAAAGGAGCATGCAAAATAGTTCTGCAAGTAATGTTAATTTGAAGTGTACTACAAATAAATTATCAAATTTATAATGTTAGAAGTAGATCAATCATATGGGGTAATGGAGAGCTGAAAGGAGATTCTTGTCTATAATAATTTAATTGGAAGGAAATATGTTTCAGGATTAAAAAAAAACCTGTAAATCATATGGTTTACAGGCTTCTGTCGGGATACCAGGATTCGAACCTGGGACCCCCTGCTCCCAAAGCAGGTGCGCTAACCGGACTGCGCTACATCCCGAATAATATTTTCAATGAAAAAGGAGTCAGATTATATCTAACTCCTTCGTTTTTTAATTGTCGGGATACCAGGATTCGAACCTGGGACCCCCTGCTCCCAAAGCAGGTGCGCTAACCGGACTGCGCTACATCCCGAGAAATTTTATATAAACGCGGAGAGAGGGGGATTCGAACCCCCGGTACAGTGTTACCCGTACGCCGGTTTAGCAAACCGGTGGTTTCAGCCACTCACCCATCTCTCCGTATAAGTAGCTCAATCTCTCACTTCTTACTATCCATCACTGTTAGCTATTGTACCATAGCTTCTTTGAACGTGCGTGCAAATATAGAACTAGTTTTTGCTTTCGCAAAATAAATTTTCGAAAAATGTAATGAATTTTAATCCGGATTTTAGAAGGGGTATTGATGCTCAATTTTATAGCAATCAGAAAAAGTTACACTTTCCTTTTTACGGTTAAAAATACAGAAAGTTTAGACCTTTGGGACATGAGCTTTGGATGTATTTATAAATCAGTTAGATATTGGGTTGATGTTATAAAAACACCGATTTTACTTGGTTTACAGCCTTATTGAGTCTATATTTGAAGCATAGAAAACAACGTTCTTTAAAAATATTGTCCGCATTAATTCACAATTGGCAAATTCAACAGTTTACATTAGAACCGAGCAAGCTTTGGAATGTAAAGACAGGCCTTGTAGTTCGGCATTTGCCGGATGAGTAGTTTACTACCGTTGGAAGTCTGATCGTTTCGGCACTCAAATCCTGTATTTTGGGATTTTGCGCAATCGAATTAGTGCGGCTTTTTTTTGTCCTAAATTTTGTAAGTCTTCGTATCCGAATTCAATTCTTCTTATCGTGATAATAACAGATTAACTTTTATTAGTTTCTTGGGAGTTTAATTTACCCTGAGCTAAAAGGAATAAGATCAGCATAACAGCTATAAAAGAGCATATTCGACCTATAAAGTCTCCATAAACCGTGTAAAATGTGATTTTGTTATTGGATTTTATCTCTCCTTTTATCCCAGTTTTTACTCCCAGTTTTGTTTGCTTTATTAGATCTCCTCGTTGGTTGATAAATGCAGATATTCCTGTGTTGCCAGAACGGGCTATGCTTCTTCTGGTTTCAATGGCACGTAATCTGGCAAAAGAGAAGTGTTGTTTGGCTCCTGACGATGATTTCCACCATCCATCGTTTGTGATGATGAAAATCATTGATGCTCCTTTTTTTATGTAATCGGTAATGTATTCTCCAAAAATTGATTCAAAGCAGATTACCGGTGCAACTTGTAATTCCTGAGTTATCAAAAAATTAGAAGCCTCTTTTTGTCTGCCAAGATTTCCGGTTGTTCCTCCCAAATCCACTATTAAATCTTCCATGAAGGATAAATATTTTGAGAAAGGCATCTTTTCGACTCCGCTCACGAGTTTGCTTTTGTGGTATTTCTGAATATGTCCAGATTTTTCAAAAAATAGAGCAGTGTTGAAGACATCGTAATATTGATTAATTTCTTCAAGTTTTCGTGCTGTTTCTGTGAGTTTATCATTACTCTCGTATTTGATTTTTGTAGTAGCTCCCAGTATAATTTTTAGGTTAGAGTGATTTTTTATTCGTTCAATGAAAGGTTGTGTGTATTCGTGTTTTTCCAGGCTGTCGCTTTCCCAAAGAGGATGGAGGGCTGTTTCGGGACCAATTAAAAAATCAGTATGATCATTAATCAATGAATCTGTAAGCTCGAGTAAATTCTTCAATTGCATTTTGGGAGCAGTTGTGAATTTTTCAGTATAAGGATCAATATTGGGTTGAAGAATAGCGATGTTGTATTCTTCTCCATCTTCATTATAATTTTGATATCTATTTATGGATATCGATAGTGGGATAATAATAAAGCTGATTACAATTACTAAATGAAAAATTGTTTTTCGAAGAGGTTTTTCTGTTGAGGCTTTGAGGTAATTATACAAAGTGATATTTATAAACAAGACCCAAAAGCTACCTCCTAAAACGCCAGTGTATTCGTACCATTGTATCCATTTAGGTTGATTGGCAAAACCGTTTCCGAGGGTTAACCAGGGCCATTCAATTTGCCAGTTAAATTGGAGGTACTCCAGTCCGATCCAAAAAACTAATAATGAGATTCCTGATAAATTGCTTGAGAAACGTTTACTGCTAATGTGAAAAAGCCACCAACACAAGGTCATTAAAGATGCATTTAGGCTAATAATTAGTAACATTCCTGTTACAGAGACATAGGATATCCACCAGGTTACGAATAGGTTCCAAAGCCAGAATGTTAAGAAGAAATAACCTAATAAATGGAGTTTTTTAGATTCTTCCTGTTTGAATTGATCATTCAAAATAAGTAAGGGTACAAAACCAATAAAAAGGATACATCCGGGCAAAATATTTAGCCAGGGCAGGCTAAGTAATACGGAGGAAAAGATACTTAAAAAAATTGCCTGCAGGCTTTTTTGCATAAGATGTTGATTTTTACGAAAGCAAGGCTGACGATTTATTATTAACTGTATCAAAGATAAGATCAATTTGTGCTAAAACCATAATTTTATAATGATGCAGAAGGTGAGGGATTCTTCGGCGTCTTTAACAATTTTCTTCTGTGTTTTATACAAGAATGCTTTATTAGAAACCAAGATGCTGATTATTGCACAATTGACTGTTGAAATGTTTTCTTTAATTCGATTGTTTATGTTTTGAAATCATTATATATCCATGTAGATTTGCGAAAGTGAGTTCTAATGTAATGATTGTTATTATTAATGTTTGGAAGTTTTTTGCTGATTGCAATAACTGTTTGTTTTTTATTGATCTAAAAATTTAGCTTTAAAATATTAAACTTCCGGATTCCGTTAATAGTTTTAATTAAAACTAATCTTGAAGATGAAATCAATGAAGACTGCTCTTTTTAGTAAATCATATAGGATATTATTTTTATTAATCTTTTCTGTTGCATTTGTATCTTCCTCTTTTGCTCAGGATTATCAGGAAATTAAGGCAGAAAAAGGAGAAGGTGCATATGCCTTGTTGAGAAGGTTGGGAATCTCGCCAGCTAAATATATTAATCAATTTTTTGAACTGAATAAAGAAAATCTGGGACCCGACAATAGTTTGTTTGCCGGAACTACTTATTTATTACCAGTAGCTGTTGGAAGTGCAGAAGCCGGAGGTAGTGAGATTACATCAAATGAACCCAATTCGGAAACAACAGAAATTCCTGTTGCTACAAGTGCACGGGTGGCTACTTATGATATTTTTGGCGAAAAGTACAAAGATGTAACCATTGAGGATGAACAACTTTCAGGTGCTGTATATTATTTAGTTGCCGGGCATGGCGGTCCAGATCCCGGTGCTTTGGGAAATTATCAAAATACATCAATAAGTGAAGATGAATATGCTTATGATGTTACTCTGCGGTTGGCAAGGGTATTAATTCAGCATGGAGCTCTGGTTTATATGATTATTCGTGATCCCAATGATGGCATTAGGGATGACCGTATTTTGAAAATGGATCAAGATGAAAAATGCTATCCCAATCTCACAATACCCAGAAATCAGGTGGCACGCTTAAGACAGCGTACTGATGCTGTGAATAATTTATATATGAATAATCGAGATAAAACACAACGTGTAGTAATTATTCATGTTGATTCCAGAAGCGAAGGGGAAAATATTGATGTGTTCTTTTATCATGATAAGCGTAGTGAAACTGGTGAAAAGTTAGCCAAGAACCTTCAGCAAACATTCAAGGAAAAATACGATTTTCATCAGCCTAGCCGGGGATATAAAGGAACAATTTCTACCCGTGGTTTGTATGTTCTAAAGAATACATATCCACCTGCAGTGTATATTGAATTGGGAAATATTAACCATTCCAGAGATCAACTTCGTTTTTTAATTGAAGACAACAGACAAGCATTAGCAAACTGGTTGGCAGATGGCTTAATCATGGACTACAACAATAATAAATAATGAAGCTGCCCAAAGGCAAAAACCTGATTTTGTTTGATGGTTATTGTCATTTATGTAGCTGGTCTGTTCGAACTATACTCCGATTTGATAAAAAACAGAAATTTTTATTTTCTCCACTAAGTAGTGAATATGGGAAAGCTCATATTGCAGATTTTCAGATTGCTAAAGATGTTGATTCTGTTATCCTTATAAAAGATGGAGAAGTTTTTACAAAAGCAAAAGCAGCTTTAATGATCGCTGATGAGTTGGGAGGAATCTTTCTTATTTTGGGAATGTTCAAGGTTTTCTCATTTCCCTTTTTAAATTCAATTTATGATTTTGTGGCAAAAAATCGCAATAAGTGGTTTGGGCGAAAGAATGTATGTATGATGCCAACCAACGAACAGAAAGAACAGTTTCTTTTGTAAAGATGAAGACTATTATATCCTGTATAAAAAAAGCCCGGCATTGCCGAGCTTCAATCTATTATCTAATCAGTAGAATTAATATTCCATTTCAAGGTCTTTGTTATGAATTTCATTCCATGGAAGTCCGTGTTGGTTTAAGGCATCCATAAACGGATCCGGATCAAATTCTTCTACGTTGAAAACGCCTGGTTTTTTCCATAATCCTTTCATGTACATCATGGCTCCAATCATAGCTGGCACTCCGGTTGTGTAACTTACTCCCTGTGCGCCTGTTTCTTTGTAGGCTACTTCATGACTACAGTTGTTATATACGTAGTACGTTTTCTCCTTGCCATCTTTTATCCCTTTTATACGGCAGCCGATGGATGTCCATCCGGTATAATTTTCACCCAGCTCTCCTGGATTTGGAAGAACAGCTTTTAGGAATTGAATAGGAACAATTTCTTTTCCTTCGTACATGATTGGCTCAATTCCGGCCATTCCAATATTTTGGATCACACGCAGGTGTGTTAAGTATTCTTGTCCAAAAGTCATCCAGAAACGGGCTTGCTTGATGCTTGGGAAATTTTTCACCAGCGACTCCAGCTCTTCATGATAAATCAAATATGATTCTTTTTCACCGATATTTGGATAAGTCAATGGTTTGTGAACCTCATGCGGTTCTGTTTCCACCCATTTGCCATCTTTCCAGTATTTTCCTTTCTGGGTCACTTCACGAATGTTAATCTCCGGGTTGAAATTGGTAGCAAAAGCCTTACCATGATCACCGGCATTACAGTCAACAATGTCCAGATACTGGATTTCATCAAAGTGATGTTTTGCTGCATGAGCTGTATAGATGCTGGTTACTCCCGGATCGAACCCACATCCTAAAATGGCGGTTAGACCTGCTTTTTTGAAACGGTCTTGATAAGCCCATTGCCATTTATATTCGAATTTCGCTTCGTCTTTGGGTTCATAATTGGCAGTGTCCAGATAGCTTACTCCGGTTTCCAAACAGGCATCCATAATCGTAAGATCCTGATATGGAAGAGCAACGTTTACAACTAATTCGGGTTGAAAACTTTGGATCAACTCAACTAATTGAGGCACATTGTCTGCATCAACCTGTGCGGTTTTAATGCGGTTGCCACCAATTTTATTGGCAATGTCGTCGCACTTAGATTTTGTGCGGCTTGCCAGCATGATTTCTGAAAAAACTTCAGGTAGTACAGCCATTTTTTGAGCCACTACGGTTCCAACTCCGCCTGCACCGATAATCAATACTTTTCCCATTTAATTTTTACAAGATTAATGTGATTAATAATGCGCCAAAGGAAATACTTTTTTTCAATATTTCAAAATACTTTTTTCTAAAATTAATAAAAATATTTTTCGGTCTAAGTGGTTGTTGTTTAGGGGTTTATTTAGAGGTTGTTATTTGGGAAAGCCCTTTGTTTATGTTTGTCCTACAGCATGTGCCAGATTTTTGCATCTTCTGTGCTTTGCATGCGCAGGCGCCACTCTTTGGGGTAATAATTGTTGAAGCGATTCCCCAGGTTTTTTATAAAGCCCAAAGGTGTGTTTTGAAAGCATACCAGTTGCCAGTTTGTTTTATTCATTGTAAGTGGAAAAACATTACGTGACAAATAGTTTCGTGCCTGATTTAAATCCAGATTAATGCATTCAAATGTATCCAGATTTAGGTCTGTACTCATTGCCAGATCATGTTCAGGTAAAAGGGTGTTTTTTTTGAAAAGTCCCAGATTAATACCTGATTTTACGAGCTTAATCTTTTCAAAAAGTAGCAGGATTTCACGTTCCCATTGTTGAGGGATAATTTTAAGTTGATCCTGATGTTGAAAGAATTTGTAATTCTCAGGATGGTTTAACCAATCCATCGGGATTGTTGTCGGTTTTTGAAGTTTTATTTTAAACCTTTTGGGGAATTTTACGGATGCCGAATCATTTGTTTTCTTCAATATTGAAATAAAGAAACCTTCTCCTTTTGACCGATGTGGAAGAAATCGGTATCCGTGAATTCCTTTGTATTCCACCTCATCAATGTTCCATTCCGGTTTTAAGGGGATGGAGATGCTTTCAAAATCTCCCTGATTTTTAAGCCAATCGAGGTTTTCTTCGTTTTCTTCCGGATTGAAAGTACAGGTGCTATAAATCAGGTATCCGTCATTTTTGAGACAATCCCAGCTTTCTGCGAGTATGCGGCGTTGACGTACTGAGCACAAATTTGCATTTTCTTCAGACCATTCTTTTGCAGCTTCCGGATCACGGCGGAAGAGCCCTTCACCGGAACAGGGAGCATCAATTACCAGCACATCGAAAAGTCCTCCGATATCGCCAAAGTTTTTAGCATCGCTATTGGAAACCAAAAAGTTTGGATGTCCCCACTTGGTCAGGTTTTCAATAAGCACAGGAACGCGTGAGCGGATTACCTCGTTGGCAACAAGCAAATCCTCCGGATTCAGCAAGCTGTTGATGTGCGTTGATTTTCCACCGGGCGCAGCACACAAATCGAGCACCAGTTTAGGCCCTTCAATTTGAATTTGTTTAAAGGCCTGTTCCAGAAACATAGAGCTGGCTTCCTGCACATAGTAAGCTCCGGCATGCCACAGCGGGTCGATTGCAAAAACGGGTCGCTCTTCCAGAAAATAGGCATACTGAGACCAGGGGACACTTTCATTCGTTAAACTCAAATTAGATTTCGTTGGATTTAAACGTACGCTAACTTTAGCTTGATGATCAAGTGCGTTAATAAACGATTGGGAAGTGTCTGGAAACTGCTTCTCAATTCGATGCTTAAAAGCATCCGGCCAATTATTTTTTCTGGAAATCATGGTTCAAAAATACGCTTTTTATAAATGGGTAGTAAAAATACTTCATCTCCAGATAAGTTTAGAATGATATTTTTTTTCTGTGAATGATTCTAATCAATTTCTGTCATGCATAATCTATTCACAGATATTTTTATAATTTCACCAAACAAGCATTAAGTACTATTGTTAAAGAAATTAATAAGAATTCTTTCAAAATAATACATAATGGCCAGATGTAGGGAGTCTGGTAAAAGTTTTCAATAAAATAGCATACGATGAAAATATATACCAAAACAGGAGATGATGGAACAACTGGCTTAATTGGAGGCAGTAGGGTAAAAAAATACGATGTAAAACTGGAGGCTTATGGCACGGTTGACGAATTGAATAGTCATATTGGATTGATTTTGGCCACTGAAATTGATGATCGCACAAAACAGTTTTTACTTCAGGTACAATCAAAACTGTTTATCATTGGAGCCCAATTGGCGACGGATGTTAACACGTCTTCTTTTAAAGAACAAATACCATGTAGGGAAGAAGACATTCTTGTAATGGAGCAGGAAATCGATTACTTGTTAGAAGAGCTTCCGCAATTGCAAAACTTTTTATTGCCTTCAGGGAGTATTGGTACAGCTTATGCACATGTTGCACGAACTGTTTGCCGTCGGGCTGAAAGACGTATTGTTGAACTTGCAGAGAAGGAAGAAGTGAATGAAAATCTCATAAAATATGTCAATAGATTGTCTGATTATTTGTTTGCTTTGGCGCGAAAAATAACTCATGACTTAAAACTCCCTGAAAACCTTTGGTTTCCACCAAAAAATGAAGTGTAAAATGATACGGCATATTTTGCTAGATATTGATTTATTTTTTTATATATTCGCAAAAAATTAAAAGAAATAACACTAAAATACCTTCGAATATGTACTGGACACTAGAATTAGCTTCGAAATTAGAAGATGCACCCTGGCCTGCCAGCAAGGATGAGTTAATTGATTATGCGATTCGCTCAGGAGCACCAATGGAGGTGATCGAAAACCTGCAGGAGATTGAAGACGAAGGAGAGGTTTATGAGAGTATTGAAGATATATGGCCAGATTATCCAAGCAAGGATGATTTTTTCTTCAATGAAGATGAATATTAAAAGTTGAATTAAATAGAAAATGGCAGGGCTTTCGTCCTGCTATTTTTTTATGAAAATATCCAGATAGGATTTTGGTCGTATTTCATCTAACCAATTAAATCCACTAAGCTTCTTTTCTTCTTCAGAAACATTGATGAGAGGAAGAAGTTGGCCATCTGGAGATGAGATGAATGCTATTTTTTTCACTTCACTGTCAACCAGGTGTATTTCGATATTGCTGCTTTGAGCTTTGTTAATGCCTATGATTCCATTATCATCTTCGGCATAATAAATTGACTCGCCATTGCCATCAACATCTATTTTATAAAGGTCATTTTTTCGTATATGACCGATCATATCTCTTCCTTTTATTTGGTTGAATTTTGTTGAGTCCTTCATCGCTATAATGAAAGCATTCTGCTGCATGTCAATTTCCTGATTTTCTTTATCCAGTGAATTCATTTCAATATAATCCGCAGTCATTTGGTTGTCTCCGGACCATATGACGGGTTCATTAAACATTTGAATGGTTGAATCTTTTGACCAGTAAACCAATGAGTCACACTTTCCTTGTAAATCTTCTCGGAAATATTTCACCTGAAAATAAGCTTTGATGATTTTTTCATCAGGGATGCTGTCGGGTATTGTGCTTAATGTATCTGCCCGTAAATACAGTGTATCTGCTTCGGTATAGAGTAATAAATGAGCTGAATCGGTAACAAGGGCAGTTTCATTTATTTCATTGTAAATTACTTTGTTTCCTTTTACAATCAGACTGTTCTCAAAATCCTGAATGTTTGCATCCCCAAGAGCTTTTCCTTCTCCTGACGTTTTGTTGTAGTAAATAGAGTCGGCTGTAATGTTTTGGTTTTCTGTAATAAATACAGGCCTTTCAAAAAGTTCAATATCTTCAGTTTTTGTATTGTAGAACCCAGATGTTGCCAATAGAGTATCTCCTTCATCGTATATTGTAGTTGGGCCTAAAATACTGGTGATACCTGTAATCTGCTCATAAATTAGTTGTGTCAGAAAGAGAGGTTGTAATTGGGGGTTTGTGCATCAACTTCAGTTTTGAAATAGGCAATATCCGGATCGGCATGATATTCTCCGATTTTGCTGTAAAGTGTATTCGTGCTGTCTTGAACTGTGCCATAATCATCGTAATAACCAATATTTAGGTTCATATCGAAATTAAGGGTGTCAGTTGTGAGTGTAGTTGATTTATTAACCAGTTTCACATGTCCATATGCTTCTGCCCATTTTGTGTCGCCATTGTAATTGAGGTAATCAGCATACATATGAAGGGTGTCATCTTTTAGAATGTGCACGTTTCCAAAAGCATCAACCATATTTACATCAGTATAGGAATATGCGCTATCGCACCACATAAAAATATTTTGATGTTCTAATTGCACATTCCCAATTAGGCGTTGTGCATTGGCAACAATATTTACATCATTTCTCAAAAAATCCGCATGATTAATGTTGATCAATTGCTTTTCCTGAGCAATTGAGAAAAGGGGGAGGAGTGAAAATAATTAAGAATAGTCCTATTTTTTTATTTTTAATGCCCACGATGAGTCGTCGAAATGATTATAAAAGTTCATCAATAATCTGACCAACTGAAATATTTTCAGCTTCAGCTTTATAATTTTTAATGATTCGGTGACGCAGGATGTTTTTAGCTACAGCTTGAACATCTTCAATATCCGGTGAATACTTGCCCGATATTGTAGCATGTGCCTTCGCTCCCAACATCAAGTATTGAGAAGCTCTTGGCCCTGCTCCCCATTTTAGATATTTGTCAGTTAGAGGGGCTGCTTGTTCTGTCCCCGGTCGTGTTTTTGACGAAAGATTAACAGCGTATCTCAGTACATTATCGTTTATAGGAACTTTCAGAATAAGGCTTTGGAAATATCTGATTTCCTCTCCGGAAACGATTTCCTGCAAGTTTGCTGAAAAATCGGATGTTGTATTGCGAACAATATCCATTTCATCATCGAACTTGGGATAATCCAGCCAAATAGAAAACATAAAGCGATCGAGCTGTGCTTCGGGTAGAGGATAAGTTCCTTCCTGTTCAATCGGGTTTTGTGTTGCAAGTACGAAGAAAGGCTTGTCTAGCTCAAAACGATCCCCGGCAGCAGTTACGGCACGTTCCTGCATGGCTTCAAGCAATGCTGCTTGTGTTTTGGGAGGCGTCCGGTTAATCTCGTCAGCTAAGATGATGTTTGCAAAAAGAGGACCCCGAATAAATTTGAATACCCGTTCCTTATCCAGTATTTCAGTACCGATAATATCTGATGGCATAAGGTCGGGGGTAAATTGAATACGGTTGTATTTTAATCCTAAAACTTCAGCAATCGTATTTACAAGCAATGTTTTGGCAAGGCCTGGAACACCAACCAATAGACAGTGACCACGGCTAAACATGGAAATCAAAATTTGTTTAATGATTTCATCTTGTCCGTAAATACGTTTCTTTATTTCATTCTGTAGAAGATCGAATTTTACTTTTAGTGCATCTACTGCTTCTACATCGTTTTTAAAGTTCATAGCTTGCTATCTGTTTTTTATTTGATCCAGCCGTCAAATTCGAAGTTGCAATTCAAGTAGGCATCATTAATGTGGACGTATGTCACATTTAGTTTATCTGCTATCCAATCATGTAAAATTTCATTTTGTTTTTCATTCAGGTACATATTACTTATGACCTGGTAATCTTCCTGAAGGTTTGCCTTATGGTCATCAATTCTATCTATTAATTTTACAATTTTATATACAGTTTTATTTGTTTTTCTATCAATAGACAGGAATGGTTCTGATATTTCGTTGATTTTTAATTCATCCAGAACTTTAGATATGTCTCCATCAAGTTCTTCCAGGTACCATTTGGATGACATCGTATTGGGATTAATTGCTAGACCTCCTCCATTTCGCGTGTCTTCATTGTCTGAAAACATATAAGCTGCTCGTTCAAACGTAAGTGTCTCTTTCCTAATAATATCAGAAATACTGTCAAGTCTTGATTTTGCTTCATCAAGAGCTTCAGGAGATGGTTTGGCTGTAAGTAATATGTGACGAGTGTTTACTTTATTATCTCGCTTTTCAATTAGTTGAATTATGTGATACCCATAAATACTTTCGACGACATTGGAAATACGATCACCTTTCAGATTAAATGCAGCAGTTGCATAAGCGGCATCCAAGTTTGCTCTGGCATAAAAGCCAATTTCACCACCATCAGATGCTGAACCGTCTTCAGAATATAAAAGTGCTAATGTAGAGAAGCTTTCTCCATTTTCAATTCTTCTTTTGTAATCCCTTAAACGTGCCTTAATTTCATTTATTTGATCCATGTCGATCTTCGGCTCTACAATAATTTCAGCATATTGAACCTGTGTATTTACCATTGGTATCTCATCTTCAGTAAGTTGTCGGTAATATCTACGAACCTCAGCAGGAGTTGCCACGATATTTGATACAATTTTGCTTTGCATTTGGCTGGTAATATTCGAGTTGCGTATTACATCTTCCAGCTGAGATCTTATTTCGGCCATGGAACTGTGAAAATATCTTTCAACAGCTGCTTCTGTTCCAAAATATTCCATGTATGAATCAATTTGTTGTTCCATACTTTGTAAAACCTGACTGTCGGTAACTATAATTGTTGAATCTAGTTCTGCCTCGGCAATTAATAATTTTTGTTGAAGGAGATTTTCCAGAATGCTACATTTCATATCTCCATCCATTGATTGTCCTTGTGCCTGAAGGTTTATGTATTCATTTTCAATATCTGACTTTAAGATTATATTTCCACCAACAACTGCTACAATTTCATCAACCATTCTATCTTGCGCAGAAACATGGGTAGTTCCAACTAAAAGACAAAATGAAATTAAACTCAGGAAAACTTGTTTGAACATCTCTTCTATTTTTTGATATTAAAGATTTTAAATTTGTTGGATGCAACGCCTTCGTTGTATATGTCGTCTTCAATTGTTTTCAAAAAATTCAATTTGCGTTCGTTTATCAGGATGTTTTTTATATCCGAACTGACATAATCGATAGGGGCGGAGCTTCCTGCAATTCTGTAATCGCGGATACAAATAAAGTAATAATAATTTGTATCGCTACTTTCAACGATCTTGTTTCTTGTTAAAAAAAGTTCATTAACGTTAAATTCTTCCGGCATTTGACTAAAAACCTGGTTTGCATTTATCCAGTTGTCATTAAACCGATCGTATTGTTTTGCATATTGAAAGGCGTATTCGTCAAGCAATGTAAGATCATCTTCATCAGATGTTTCACAAAGGTCTTTGATGGTTTCAGGGGAGGCTACGTCAAGTGGTATTTTAAGAAATACAGCTTTTATAATATTGCTATGAAGGATATAATTTTCTGGATGATCGTAAAAGTAATCTTCGATTTCCGAATTGTATATTACTGTATCCAGTTTCTGACGAACCAATTCCTGTTTATATCGGTAAGTAAGTAATGAATTGCGATACTCGTCCAGTTCTTCCTGAACATCTTTTTGCTCTGGTGATAAATTCTGTTCTGCATTTAGCACAACTAGTTCTGAGCGTACCCATTTTTTTACAAAATCATCAACCCAAAGTGTGCTGTCTGTTTCGTCTAGGTTGCCGGGTAATACTTCGGCAACATCTTCTAGGTACAAATAATTTTCACCTACCTGTGCCAAGGGAGTTTTCTCCGTTTCAGACTGCTGACAAGAAATTGTTGCCAGAAAGATGATTATTGCCAACCACTTTTTCATCATAGCTATTCTGCTTCTATCGTTTTCAATAACTTCTTGTTGACTTTGATTTTGTACTTTTTATGTAAGGTTTTCAACAGCTCCTCTTCCAGGTAATCCTGGTAAGCCGAGATATATAGCCCTTTTGCTTCTTTGAGTGTTTTAGGTTCGGACTTAATTAAATTTCCATGGATGAAACTAAGTCCATTTTTGAAATTATCCGGTTTTGCCTTGTCCCAAACAAGATGGTCAACAATTGGGTTATCTCCGTTCGCAAAAATACCTTTTTCTATTTGAATTGAATGGGTTTGCTGGTTATTTATAATGTCCAATAATTCTTCTTTACTTATTTTGTCGTCTTCAGCCAGAATCGTTTCAATAAGGTCTTTTTCATCCTGCGTGTTACATTGAAAAATCCATCCTTCAAAGCGGTTGTTCCACATAAAAAGTCTGGGGTTATTTTTGTAAAATTCAGCCAAACCTACAGAATCTTCAAGGGCTGCATTCCAGATTGCATCTTCCGAGAAGTTGAAAAGCAGAATGCCTTCGTAGTATTCCTGATATAGGTATTTGAATTCAGGGTATTTTTCTTCCAGTTGATTCTCTTCTTCGGCTAAAAGCACTTCTTTCAGAAATTGATTATAGAAATCTGATATTTTGCTCTTTACGAATGTTCCCTGTTTTGGAGTCGATTGGTCAATGTAGCTTGAAAAATCACCAAAGGTTGAATTTTTATTGTTGTAGGAGAACAGTGTTTTGTCTGGGTTTTCCATTTGTTCAGCAACAGGAATGTTGGATTCATTTTGAAGAACTTGATTGATAAATTCCGACAAACCGGTTTCTGAGTAATTGTAATCAGCTTTTAATTTATTCAGGAATATTTCTTCGTTGTGCGAACTAATTTCAGGATTTTGCTTGATTTTGTTGATGAGCAGTTCTTCTTGTTTTTCAAAGGATGCAACGGGCTGGAAATCTAAACGCATAATAATTTGCCATCCGGAAGCAGTTCTTATTACATCGGAAATATCTCCGTCGTTTTGAAGCGAAAATGCGGATTCGGCCAAGGGTTCAGGGAGGTCGGAATAGTAATAATAGGTAGCAACACCACCATTGGCAGCCGTTTGTCTGTTGTCCGAGAACTTTTGAGCCATATTTGAGAAATCTTCACCATTTTTTAGCAAAACGAGCAGGCTGTCTGCCAGTTGTTTTTTGCTGTTGATGGTTTCTTCACTCGATCCAGTGGAAGTTCTCAGTAGAATGTGTGCAAGTTTTACCTGGCCTGTAATTTCCCTTTTGTCGTGCACCTTGATAAGGTGATAGCCATAGGATGTACGTACGGGGAGTGAAACTTCTCCAATTGGAGTGTTGTAAGCTGCATCTTCAAAAGGATAAACCATTTCAAAACCTTTAAAGTAGCCTAGTTCTCCACTGTTTGTTTTTGCAGAAGGATCTTCAGAATATTGAGCTGCCATTTCGTTAAAATCAGCACCTTCAAGTATTTGCTTGCGAATATCCATCAACTTTGAATAAATCCGGGCTGTGTCTTCCGGCATGGCATTGGAATCTAAAAGCAACAGGATATGGCTGGCATCAACTTCGTGTGTTATGCGGTAATAAGCAGTTTTGACCGTTTCATCCGTATATTCAACATGGGTAAGATAGGGTTCTGCCAGTTCCGAACGGTATTGTTCCATTTCTTTTTGGAAAGATGAAATGGTATCGTATTGCAGATTTTCGGCTTCAATGACTTTTAATTTATAGTCAATGAAAAGATCCATGTATTCTTTAGGTGACTTTTTCTCAGCTTCGTCGGTTAAATACTGATTGTTCTTTTGATAAAACCTTTCAAATTCTTCGGCTAAAATCTCATGATCACCTATTGAAACAATGACCTGTTGTGATTGACTAAATGTGATAAATGGAACGACTAACGCTACAACAAGCAAGCTTATTTTGTACAACATCTACTTTTCAAATTTAAACAAAGGGCAATCTATAATTGCCGTGAACTATAATTGGGAGCTTCCTGGGTGATAGAAACATCGTGAGGATGGCTTTCCTGAACTCCCGGGGCTGTAATCCTGGTAAATTTTGCATCCATCAGTTCCCTGATATTTTTTGCACCGCAATAACCCATACCAGAACGTAGTCCACCTATCATTTGGTATAAAACTTCATATAATAATCCTTTATAGGGAACGCGTGCCGATATTCCTTCGGGTACCAGTTTTTTATTATCATTTTCTCCATCCTGAAAATAACGATCTTTAGAGCCGGCCTGCATCGCTTCAACAGAACCCATGCCACGGTATGATTTGAATTTCCTTCCCTGGAAAATGATGGTTTCTCCCGGAGATTCATCAACTCCGGCAAATAGTGATCCAATCATGACTGAATAAGCGCCTGCTGCAATGGCTTTTACAATATCTCCGGAATAACGAATTCCACCATCTGCAATAACAGGTATTCCACTTTTTCTAATGGCATTGGAAACAGTATAAATGGCTGAAAGTTGAGGAATTCCAACTCCGGCAACAACTCGGGTTGTACAAATTGATCCGGGGCCAATACCAACTTTAACCGCATCTGCTCCTGCTTTTACCAAATCTTTGGCAGCTTCAGCTGTTGCAATATTTCCAACAATAATATCAATATCAGGGAAACGCTTTTTTGCTTCTTGCAGGGTTTGTATTACACCTTTGGAATGACCATGTGCAGTATCGATAACCAGTGCATCAACCTGTGCATTTACCAATGCATCCATGCGCTTAAAAGCATCAGAAGTTACTCCTATTCCGGCGGCTACCCGCAGTCGGCCTTTTTCGTCTTTGCAGGCAAGGGGTTTGTCTTTGGCTTTCGTAATGTCTTTATAAGTAACGAGTCCGATCAGTTTTTTTGATTTATCAACAACCGGAAGTTTCTCAATTTTATGCTTTTGAAGAATTTCAGAGGCCTTATTTAAGTCCGTTGACTCTGTTGTATATACCAGATTTTCTGAAGTCATCACTTCGGAAATTGGTTTTCTCATGTTAGGTTCGAATCGTAAATCTCTATTTGTAACAATACCAACGAGTTCTCTGCTTTCATCAACGACAGGTATTCCCCCGATTTTATAGTTTCTCATCAACTGAAGAGCATCCTCAACATTTTTTTCTTTTGAGATAGTAATCGGATCATAGATCATTCCGTTTTCAGCACGCTTAACCATCATAACCTGGCGGGCTTGCTCCTCAATGCTCATGTTTTTGTGGATGACTCCAATTCCCCCTTCCCTGGCGATGGCAATTGCTAAAGGGTATTCAGTAACCGTGTCCATCGCGGCACTTACAATGGGTGTGTTTAGTTGAATGTTTCGGGTGAAATTCGATTTTAATTCAATATCTTTGGGTAACACTTCAGAATAGGAAGGAATGAGTAAGACATCGTCAAATGTCAGTCCTTCAGAAATAACCTTCTCCGTAAAAAATGACATTATTGAGCTATTTAGATTGATTAATAATCAAATCTACGAAAAATATCAGTACGGATTTTCTCTTGTGTGCCAATTTTCAGGGCAATTGAGAATTGTTGTTTTTTAGTTTGATGGTTACTATTGACAGGCTAGAGGAGGTCTATGTGTTAAAACTTATTTGTACTTGATTCATCTTTTTGAGAATAGGAAGAAAAATAGTAAACTTGCAAATCAATAGTTAGGATTGTTATTGCCTTTCGGTATCGTAAAGTTTTCTATTTGATATTGATACTATTACTTCTGCTGGAACAAAAACTTAGTATGACTTGTCATTGCTTTATCTCTGCTTACTTACAATAATGATCAAACCTTTAAGGATTAATTGGTTGAAATAGTTTTTCAGCTTTGTTTTTTTCTTTTTCAGAAGCAACCAGTATCATCTGGCTCATTTTATTGTTGAATATTTTTAGGAAATACCTAAAAGTTGGATTCTTGAGAAAATTGTATGATACATTTTGGCTTTGCACCACAGGCTTAGAAACTATTTTTTTTAGAGTAACTTAAAAAATATTAAATGGGTAGATCACGAGAAACATTTGGAAAAAAAGAAGTTCGGAATAAAAAACTTAAAAAACGTAAAGACAAAGCACAACGCAAGCTTGATAAAAAAGAGGAAGGCAAAAAAAGCCTGGATGATATGATTGCGTATGTTGACGAAAATGGAATGATTACATCAACGCCTCCTGATCCGGATCAGAAAACAGAAGTTGATGTAGAGAGCATTCAGATTGGTGTTTCCAGAAGCGAGGATGAGGAGGAAAGTGGAGCAAAGCAGGGAACTGTAAGCAAGTATAATGATTCAAAAGGATATGGTTTTATTGTTGATAAACAGTTCGGTGAATCTATCTTTTTCCATATTAATGATTGCCTGGATGATATAAGAACAGGGGATAAAGTTGAATTTGAGGTAGAAAAAGGCATGAATGGTTTGAAAGCTAAAAATGTGAGCTTGAAAAAGTAAGTTTTTCATTAACTACTGAAATAGAGATACAAAATTTTAAAGCAGGTTTAAAGGTTGACCTTTAAACCTGCTTTTTTCATATATTTTTGTAAGTTTAAAACTTTCAGGTTTGTATGGTTAGTGAATTTCAATCGATATTGATAAAATACTGGGGGTATTCCAGTTTCAGACCATTGCAGGAAGAAATTATCCAATCGGTAGCTTCCGGTAAGGATACGCTTGGATTGATGCCAACTGGTGGGGGTAAATCCATAACTTTTCAGGTTAGTTATCTTTGTCGAAGCCCGGGATTTGCCTGGTTGTAACCCCATTAATCTCTTTAATGAAAGATCAGGTGGAAAACCTGAATAGTAAAGGGATAAAAGCACTTTCCATTCATTCAGGTATGACCCAGGAAGAAGTAAAAATGGCTTTTGATAGTGCAGCCTGGGGAGATTATAAGTTTTTGTACCTGTCACCGGAGCGTATTGCTACGGAGCGTTTTCGTGAACGTCTTCCGCAAATGAATGTCAATTTAATTGCTGTGGATGAAGCGCATTGTATTTCACAGTGGGGCTATGATTTCAGACCTTCCTATCTAAAAATAAGTGAACTTCGTGATCTATTACCAGGCGTGCCGATTTTAGCTTTAACGGCCACGGCTACACCAAAAGTGGTAAAAGACATTCAAAAACAATTAAAATTTCAGCAGGAAAATGTCCTGAAGAAAAGTTTTTTTCGTGATAATTTAAGTTATCTGGTGCGGGATAGGGAGGATAAGATGGTGTATCTTCTTCAATCTGTGCAAAAAGCAAAAGGATCAGGAATTGTGTATGTCAGAAGCCGAAAATTAACAAGGGAAATTGCGGAATACTTACGTAAAAATAAAATTTCAGCAGATTATTATCATGCCGGATTAAGAGCAGCGACTAGAACAAAAAAGCAAGACGATTGGAAACAGGGTAAAACCCGGATTATTGTTGCAACAAATGCTTTTGGAATGGGAATTGACAAGCCCGATGTGAGGTTTGTTATTCACTATGGAATGCCTGATTCTCTAGAAGCTTATTATCAGGAAGCTGGTCGAGCTGGCCGGGATGGTAAAAAGTCGTTTGCAGTTTTACTGGCTGCCAAATCCGATCAGCTTGCTTTAAAAAGGCAGGTGGCAAAAGCTTTCCCTCCTGTTGAGGATATTAAACGTGTGTACCAGTCTTTGTGTAATTATTTGCAATTGGCTGTTGGTTATGGGAAAAATCAAGTGTTTGATTTTAGTATTGGTGATTTTGCCGGGCGCTATAGCTTTTCAATAAGTTTAATTTTGAGTAGCTTGAAAATATTGCAGCGGGATGGTTACCTGGAACTTACAGAGGAACTGGATAATCCTTCCCGTGTTTTCTTTATTGTTGACCGTGATGACTTGTATCGTTTTCAGGTGGCCAATGCAAGTTTTGATGGTTTTACCAAATTGTTGTTACGTTCGTATACCGGTTTATTTAATAATTATATAGCCATTGACGAGGAATTGTTGGCGAAGCGTGCAGGTATTCCTGTTGAAAAAGTTTATAAGTTTTTGAATAACCTGAATAGCTTTAAGATCATTCGATATATTCCTCGTAAAAAAACGCCGTTTATCATTTTCAATAAAGAAAGGCTTGAGACAAATAGGTTGAGGATTTCGAAAGAAAGTTATATTGAAAGAAAGAAAGATTATCAGGAACGGATTGATGCCATGTTGCACTATTCCGGATCAAAGTTAAAGTGCAGAAGTCAGTTGTTGCTTGAATATTTTGGAGAAAAAAATTCAGTCCGATGTGGCATCTGTGATATTTGTCTGGAGCGGAACGAACTTGGTTTAAGTAAGTTTGAGTTCGACCAGATTGTAAATAAGTTAAAAGAACTACTGGCAGAGCCTTGTCTTTACGAAGAGCTTATTTTTAAAATTGAAACCCATGAGGACAAGGTGATAGATGTCATTCGTTGGTTGGTTGAAAATGGGAAAATCATTCATCGTATAGATAATAAGCTGGAATGGAATAAAGGAGAGTAGTGTGTCGCTGATGTACATTTAAACTTATCTTTTCATAAAAAATACCTTTAATTTTAATCATTACATCTGTTTGATTGTTTTGTTTAATGATGAATAAGACAATATCAATAATTGGATGCGGTTGGCTAGGTGTTCCCCTGGCTAAAAGTTTTATTGCTAAGGGATATAAAGTGAAAGGATCTGTTACTAAGACAGAGAAACTTGGGGGGCTTCAACAGTCAGGTATATGGCCATTTTTATTTGAGTTAAATACTAATGATTTTACTCTGAATGATCCAGGTTTGTTTAAAACAGATGTTGTTATTGTAGCTATTCCTCCGGGAAGAACCTCTCAGGTTGAAAATGAATTTCCTGCAAAAATTAAGCAGCTGATAACTATATTGAAAAAGTACAAAATAAAAAAAGTATTATTCATTTCATCGACTTCTGTTTATGCCGAAAATGGAAAAACCGTCACCGAGAACTCATCAATAGAGCCAGTAAAACCTTCAGGGAGAGCCTTGGTAATTGCCGAAAATTTATTGATGTCAAACATCAACTTTGATACGACCGTTTTGCGTTTTGGTGGATTAATTGGCCCGAATAGGAATCCGATACGATTTATTCAACGGATTACCCAACCATTAAATGGAACTGCTTGTGTTAATTTTATTCACTTGGATGATTGTGTTGAGATTATTAAGGAAATTGTCCGACAAAATTGTTGGGGTGAAATTTATAATGCATCCTGTCCTGAGCATCCTATAAAAAGAGAATTCTATACAACAGCGGCTAAAAAATCAGGAATTCCTGTTCCGATATTTTCTACTGATCCTGTTCCTTTTAAAATAGTTGATAGCAGTAAACTTGTTAAAGAGTTATGTTTTGAGTTTAAATATAAAAGTCCGATAGAATGTTTAGACGATATGCTCTAGTTTTTATTTTTCCGGTATAGAACTATTTTATTGATTCTGTTTATGGAATAATGTAAAGTTCTAGATGTTTGTTGTTTGTGTTAGTGCTTTGATTGTCAGTGTTTATTCGCTTTTTGAGACTTGTTTTTTAATGCATAGTTGTCATTAATTTCTTATTTTTATTAGATATAAATAGCACTTTGATTTCTAAATTGTCATCTCTGGATTGCAAAAATTAGATATTTCTGTTTACTTTTGGTTGCATTCAAGAAAGAAGTAAATGGAATATTTAATACAAATACATCAATCTTTAACGAGAGTCTATGAGCGATTCAATTCGTAGGGAGTTGTTTGATGAGATTGATTGGTCTCAGCGATTGATATGTATTAAAGGTTTTCGGGGAGTTGGGAAAACTACATTTTTGCCTGGATATCGTGAGGGAAAAGTACCCTGAAGATAGATCTTTGTTTATATGTGAACCTCAATAATTTTTACTTCACTCGTCGTAAAATTTACAATTTTGCAGATGAATTTTATAAAAAAGGAGGTAAGGTTCTTATTCTTGATCAGATTCATAAATATCCCGATTGGGCTTCAGAATTAAGAGCTTGCTATGATAATATGCCGGAACTGAAAATTATATTTTCAGCTTCACCTGTTTTGCGTGTCATTGAAGGTCATGATGAATTAAAAGGTATTTTGAAGGTACATCACCTTGAAGGACTTTCGTTTCGTGAATACTTAAATTTTGTAAGAGGCAAGTTCAATTTTAAAAAGTATCGTTTGGATGATATTATTACAAATCATAAAAAGATTGCCGGAGATATAACAGATGTTGTAAAGCCACTTGCATATTTTAATGAATACTTGCAAACAGGTTTTTATCCCTATTTTCTGAATGATGAATCTTTCTACAGCGAGATAATTGCTGAAACATGCCAATTTGGCTCTGGAAATTTGATGTGACTTATCTGAACCAGATCGAATTAAAATATCTTCCAAAACTTCGAAAGTTATTACAGATTGTCTGCAGTCAGGTTCCGTTTTTCTCCAAATGTGAGTAAGCTGAGTGGCGATGTTGAAACCTCTCGGGCAACGATCATGAACTACTTAAGGTATTTGAAAAATGCACGTTTAATCAATATGCTTTATTCAAATGGAGATGAAGATCAAATGAAAAAACCTGATTTGGTATATGCGCATAATACGAACTTATTATATGCTATTGAGCCAGATAATATTACAAATAGGAAATTTACGGACAACGTTTTTTTATAACCAGGTTGGATATAAGTATCAGGTAAAAAGTTCCAAAAATTCTGATTTTAAAGTTGAAGAAAAAATATAATTTTTCTGTGGGTGGAAAGTATACCGAGCCTGTAGGATTGAATGATTATGCAGCTGCAGATATGATTGAAGAGGGAAGTGGTAATATTATTCCGCTTTGGCTGTTTGGATTTTTATATTAAAATTAGGAGTTGAAAAACCTAAATCATAGAGAATAAATAAAATAGACTAAGTAAAAAGTAATTTAAAATTTAATTTTTTATAGACATGGCAAAAGAAAAAAAGTTCATTACATGTGACGGTAATTACGCTGCAGCGTACATGAGTTACATGTTTAGTGAAGCAGCCTGTATCTATCCTATTACACCATCGTCAACTATGGCAGAATATGTGGATGAATGGGCTGCAAATGGAAAAGTAAATATGTTTGGACGTCCTTGTGCGTCTTGCTGAAATGCAAAGTGAGGGTGGTGCAGCAGGAGCTGTACACGGATCACTTTCAAAGTGGAACATTGACTTCTACTTACACTGCATCTCAGGGATTGTTGTTAATGATTCCTAACATGTATAAAATTGCAGGTGAAGTTATTACCAACAGTTTTTCACGTGAGTGCACGTGCTCTTGCTGCTCATGCATTGTCAATTTTCGGTGACCACAGTGATGTATATGCTTGTACGTCAAACAGGTTTTGCAATGTTAGCTGCTGGTTCAGTTCAGGAAGAAATGGACTTAGCTGGTGTTTCTCATTTATCAACATTAAAATCAAGAGTTCCTTTCCTTTCTTTCTTCGATGGATTCCGTACTTCTCATGAAGTTCAAAAAATTGAAGTAATTGATATGGAAGATATGAAACCATTGGTTGATATGGATGCAGTTGAAGCATTCCGTAAAGGTGCTTTGAATCCTGAATCTCCAGTAACCCGTGGTACTGCTCAAAACCCTGATATCTTCTTCCAGGCTAAAGAGTCCGCAAATAAATTTTACGATGCAGTTCCTGCTATTGTAGAAGATTATATGAAAGAAGTTACAAAAATTACTGGACGTAAATATGACTTGTTTTGATTACTACGGAGCTGAAGATGCAACAAATATTGTTGTTGCAATGTGGGGTCTGTTACAGAAACTATCAAAGAAGTAATTGACAGTTTAATTGCAGAAGGTAAAAAAGTTGGGTTTGTTTGCGGTTCACTTATACCGTCCATTCTCAATTAAGCACTTAATGGGCGCATTCCCTGCAACTACCGAACGTATTGCAGTGTTAGACCGTACCAAAGAACCAGGAGCTCTTGGAGAGCCATTATATTTAGATGTACGTAATGCAATTGGTGAAGCATTGGAAGCAGGTACTGCTCCATTTGCAAAATGGCCTGTTGTTGTTGGCGGACGCTACGGTTTGGGTTCAAAAGACACTACTCCTTCACAAATTATTTCAGTTTTCAATAACCTTGAATTGCCAGAACCTAAAAATAAATTCACTTTGGGTATTGAAGATGATGTGACTTTCACTTCTCTTCCTTTATTACCAGAAGTAAAAGTTTCTCCAGAAGACCTAGTTGAAGCTAAATTTTATGGTTTAGGTTCTGATGGTACTGTTGGTGCAAACAAAAACTCAATTAAGATTATTGGTGAATCAACTGATAAATATTGCCAGGGTTATTTCGAATATGACTCAAAAAAATCAGGTGGTTTCACTTGTTCGCACTTGCGTTTTGGTGACAGTCCTATTCGTTCAACATATTTGGTAACAACCCCAGACTTTGTTGCTTGTCACGTTCCTGCATATTTGAATATGTATGACCTGATGAAAGGCTTGAAAAAAGGTGGTAGCTTCTTGTTGAACTCAATTTGGGATGCAACTGAAGTTGAAAAACACCTTCCTGCTAAGATGAAGAAATACATGGCTGAAAATGACATTAAATTCTACATTATTAATGCAACTGCTTTGGCAGAAGAAATTGGTTTAGGTAACCGTACCAACACTATTCTTCAATCTGCATTCTTCAAAATTTCAGGTGTAATTCCATTCGATCAGGCTGTAGAGCAAATGAAGAAATTCATTGTGAAGTCATACGGTAAAAAAGGAGAGAAAATTGTAAACATGAACTACGCTGCAGTTGATGCAGGTGGTGAAAATGTGGTGAAAGTTGATGTTCCTGCAGAATGGGCTTCTATAGCTGTTGAAGAAGAATGTAATTCTTGTGGCAGACCTGATTATATTGCCAACATTGTTGATGTAATTAATGCTCAGAATGGTAATAGTCTTCCTGTTTCTACATTTGTAGGTGCAGAAGATGGTACTTTTGAGGCAGGTACAACAGCTTTTGAAAAACGTGGTATTGCTGTAAATGTTCCTGAATGGCAAGAAGACAACTGTATTCAATGTAACCAATGTGCTTACGTTTGTCCTCACGCAGCAATCCGTCCTTTCTTATTAACTGAAGAAGAAGTTGCTGCTGCTCCGGAAGGTACAGTAACAAAAGCTGCTGCTCCAGCAAAACAATTCCCTGATTTACAATTCCGTATTCAGGTTTCACCACTTGACTGTACTGGTTGTGGTAACTGTGCCGATGTTTGTCCATCGAAAGAAAAAGCTCTTGTGATGAAGCCACTTGGTACTCAGGAAGCTGAAGCTGAGCGTTTCTTGTACCTGGATGAAAAAGTAGGATATAAAGAAGTTGTTGACAAATTTAAAACTGTTAAAAACTCACAATTTGCTCAACCATTGTTTGAGTTTTCTGGAGCTTGTGCTGGTTGTGGTGAAACTCCATATGTTAAAGCAATTACTCAGTTATACGGTGAGCAAATGATGGTAGCTAATGCTACTGGTTGTTCTTCAATTTATGGTGGATCTGCTCCTGCAACTCCTTACTGTAAACACAAAGTAAGCGGACAAGGTGTGGCTTGGGCTAACTCTTTATTTGAAGATAATGCTGAATACGGTTTGGGTATGGCTGAAGGTGTTTCTGCTCAACGCGACCGTTTGGAGATGGTAATGAAAGCAGCTATAGGAAATGGAGCAAGCGATGCAGAAAAAGAGGCTTATACTGCATGGATTGAAGGTAAAGATAATGCTGAGGCTTCAAAAGTTGCATCTGCAAAAGTTTTAGCTGCGATTAAAGATTCTGATAGCGAAACTGCTAAAGTGATCGCCGAATTGAAACAATACTTGGTTAAAAAATCAGTTTGGATTTTTGGTGGTGATGGATGGGCTTATGATATCGGTTATGGTGGTTTAGATCACGTATTGGCTTCGGGTGAAGATGTAAACGTTCTTGTAATGGATACTGAGGTTTACTCAAATACTGGAGGTCAGGCTTCTAAATCAACTCCAGTTGGTGCTGTTGCTAAATTTGCTGCTTCTGGTAAGAAGATTCGTAAAAAAGACCTTGGTGCAATGGCTATGACTTATGGCTATGTTTACGTTGCGCAGGTATCTATGGGAGCAAGTCAGGCTCAATACTTCAAAGCATTAAAAGAAGCTGAAGCTTATCCAGGACCATCATTGATTATTGCTTATGCTCCATGTATTAACCATGGTTTACGTGCAAGCATGGGTAAATCGCAAGCGGAAGAGGCAAAAGCAGTAGATTCTGGATACTGGCACTTGTATCGTTATAATCCAATGTTGGAAGAAGAAGGTAAAAATCCATTTGTTTTAGATAGTAAGGAACCAGATTGGAGTAAATTCCAGGACTTCTTGACAGGTGAGGTTCGTTATACTTCATTGAAAAAATCGTTCCCTGAAGCTGCTGATGAATTATTCGCAGCTGCTGAAGAAAATGCTAAATGGCGTTATGCTTCGTATAAACGTCAGGCTGCAATGGATTATTCTACAGAGGAATAGTAGTTATTTCCATTTATATAATGAGCCACTGTCCGATTGGGCAGTGGCTTTTTTTGTTCTTTTTGGTGTTTTAAGAGTGGTATATTTCATGGATAATATTTATTAGATAATGTTCTTAAGTTATATGCTTTTGTTGTTAAGTTGAGGTCTTTTTAATCTTGAATTTTGTTGGAAATTAATTTACATTTGTTTTGTTACATTTAATAAACCTAATAATTCCTTGACTTTGTATGATAAACTAACAGACCAGGAACTGGCTTGCAAAATTAAACAAGGTGAAAAAAAAGCTTTCCATGAGTTGTATTGTAGGTATGCACCTAGGGTTTATAAGTTTGCAATGTCTTATCTTAAGAATAAAGGTGATTCAGACGAAATCGTTCAGAATACGTTTTTGAAGATATGGGAAAAAAAAGAGAGACTAAATGATAAACAAAATATTAAGTCATTTATTTTTAAAGTAGGTGTTAATATTATTTATGATTTTATCCGAAAAAAAAATATTGAGAAAGCGTATAGTGATTATTTGAGATTGAATTTCACATTGGATGAAAATTATACATGGCATTCTGTGGTTTATGAAGAGATGCAACAAAATTTACAATGCCTTTTGTCTCAAATGCCAGAACAGCAGCGTAAGGTTTTTTATTTGAGCAAGTTTGAGGGATTGACAAATGAAGAAATTGCGCGAAAACTGGACTTGTCAAAGCGTACTGTGGAGAATCATTTGTACCGATCAATTACTTTCCTCAAAAAACGAATACTTGAAAAATCAATAGTTCCGTTGTCTTGTGTGACTTAAGTTGTTTGTTAGCTTCCTCTTTCATTTTTTTTCATGTTTTAATACTAGTGTGAAAATCAGATATTCAGTTGTTTTTTATACGATGTACATTTATTTTCTACCTTTCTAGGTTTATTTCTTAAATCTTATTGTTAATTATTTGTGAAATAGATTCATTTTTTCTTCCCTGTGTTTTGTTTTGAATATTTTTTATTTCCAGTCGATGAGTAAAATCGAATGTTGGTTCGTATTATACTTATGTGAGTAAATCTTGTAGCATTAGTTGTTGAGTGTGGGTAAGATTAGCTTGAGACTTTTAAAGTCTTTTATTCAGTTGTGAAATAGATATAAGAATGGGAAGGTGTATAAAACAGATATTTAATAAAGGTAAACAAGAGGACTGTTCAGAACAGGATAGGCAGGAGATGTATGCGGTGTTTCATGTGCCAGAAAAAGAATATGAGGTTAAAACCTTGCTTCTTGATGATTTATCATCGGTTAAGTTTGATAGCAGTAAAAGCGATTTTGAAGATCGATTTGAAGATTTATGGGAAATTATAGAAACAGATAATCTGCAACAAGGCTTAAAAATACGGGTTCTTAATAAAATTATAAAGATTGCAGCAGTATTGTTTATAGGAGTAATAATAGGTTTATATGCTGCTTCTTTGGAGGGGAATCCTGATGCTCCTGTCTTTTATTCTGCATATTCTCTTAAAGGTTCTGTTTCGGAGGTGATGCTTCCGGATAGTACAATAATTTATTTAAATACAGACTCTCGTATACGTTACAGTGTTGGAGCGGAAAATGGAGTTCGGGAAGTGTTTTTAAATGGAGAAGCTTGGTTTGAAGTTAAAAAGAATGTTGAAAAACCATTTATTGTATATACCAAACTGTACAATATAAATGTAACAGGAACAAAATTCAATGTTAAAGCTTATGATCGTGAGGGAGAAATAATAACAACATTGGAAGAAGGAGAGGTTATTCTTAAATCATCAGAAAGTTCTGAAATAGAGAGAGAGGTGGTATTAGTTCCGGGAGAACAAGCTGTTCTTAGTGAAAATTCCAATAAGTTTTCGGTAAAAAATGTTCACACAGAATTGTACTCGTCTTGGAGAACTCGCAAACTTGTTTTTGAAAATACTGGTTTGAAAGAACTTATAACTATGTTGGAACAAAGGTATGGTGTTGATATCGTGGTTAAAAATACAGAAATAATGGATCTTCACTTTGATGGAACTTTTGAAAATAAATCAATTGAAGATATTCTGGAGATTTTAAAAAATACATTGCCGATCAGTTATAGTATAGTTGATCAGAAAATAGAAATAAACTAATTAAAGGAGGATTTTATATGATGTGAACCCTAACTAAACAAACGAGCTGGAAGGTGCTGGAACACCAACCAACTCATTATCTTTCTTAAATAATCAGGGTATACGACACCCTTATTAACTATTTAAATTTTAACATTCAAATTTATGAAAAAAATTAGCACGACTACCTTTTTACATTGTAAAGAGGTGCGGAAGTTATTATTCGTTATGAAACTAACCACCTTGTTTTTGATTCTTGGATTGATGCAGGTTTCTGCATCAGTGTATTCTCAGGCTACAAAATTTGAGATTAAAGTTGAGAATAAACGAATTGCAGACGTTTTAAAAGAGATCGAAGAATCTAGTAATTTTAGATTTTTTTATGTTAGAGAACAGGTTGACGTTGATCGTCCTGTTTCTGCTGAATTCAAAGAAGCAACAGTTGAAGTTATATTGAATGAAATATTCTCTGGGGAGGGGGTAACGTATAAGGTTCAGGATGACGATTTAATTATATTAAGCACAGAGATAACTAAGTCTCATAATACAGGATTATCAACTCAACAAGAATTATCTGTTTCCGGCGAGGTTACTGATGCAAGTGGAGAGTTATTGCCTGGAGTTACTGTTCTTGTTAAGGGAACATCCAATGGAACCGTCACTAGTGTCGATGGGACATATTCAATATCAAATGTATCGGCAAATGATGTATTGCAGTTTTCTTTTATAGGTATGATATCTCAGGAAGTTACTGTAGGGAGTCAATCTGTGATTAATATTGCGATGGAAGACGAGACAATTGGGCTGGATGAGGTTATTGCAATAGGTTATGGTGTTACAAAACGAAAAAACTTTACAGGTTCTGTTACTACTGTTGATATGAATGATTCACCAATATTGAATAAAGCAACAACTGATGCATTTTCTTTATTGGACGGTATTACTACTGGTGTTACTTTTTCAAAGTCAGGTGAAGCTGGTAGTGAAACACAGCTTGAGGTGAGAGGGCAGAGCTCAATTCAAGGTGGAAGTTCTACTCCTTTATTGGTAGTTGATGGTGTTATTTTTTCCGGGAGCATGAATGATATTGATCCATCAACGGTTGAAAATATTCAGGTATTGAAAGATGCTACTTCTTTGGCTGCATATGGATCTCAGGCTGCCAACGGTGTTATTATGATTACCCGTAAAAAAGGAATAAAGGGCAAGCCAATGATCAACGTTAATGCATCAGCAGCAATTTTAACTCCTAATTATCATCCAGAGATGAGAAGTCCTGAAGGTTTTATTGAGTTGATGAATGACCGGAATGGTACCGATGATATGAGTTGGATCTCTCCTTTGGAACTTGCTAATTATAATGAAAACACTCCTACTGATTGGTATGATATGATCACACGAACAGGGGTTCAGCAAAACTATTCATTGAATGTCTCAGGAGCAAGTGACAATATGGATTATTTTATTGCAGGGTCATATTTGGATAATAAAAACTTTATTGAAGGAGATGGTTATAAAAGGACAACTTTTAATGCAAGAATCAATACTCAAATTAATGAATATCTAAAGATTGGAGCGAACTTCGATCAGTCGTTCAGTAATAATGATGGTGTTGCTCCTAATTATAGTGCAGCAGTAACTCTTTCTCCATGGACTGAACCTTATTTGTCTGATGGCAGATGGAGACTTTATGTGGATGGTCGTGAGCAGTCTGTTCAGAATCCATTATGGAATACATATAACGGAGTTGTCCGAGAGAATAGAAGAACGTCAACGGTGCTGGGAGGTAATGCTGAGTTGAAGATCCCAGGAGTTGAAGGGCTAAGCTATAAAGTGACAGGTTCTTATACTAAGAGTTCAACTTTACAACGGAGTTTTACCGATGAAACAAACTTTGTGGAAATGGCACTTGGAGAAGATGGTTATACTCCTGAAGGTCAGGCTCAATTTCTTATTCAGGCAAATGGAACGATCTCTGAGAATATAAATAAATCATGGGTTGTTGATAACATTCTTACTTATACAAATGAGTTTGATGAGCATTTTGTTAGTGCTACTTTAGTATATACGCGCGATTCAAGGCAAACTGATGCATTTGGAGTGACAGGTAGGGATTTTTCAGCTATAGGAAATACTAATTTAGGATTTTATGGTTTGAGAAATGCCGTGACACAAGAGGTGTCTAGTATTAGTTATCAGTTGCATAATGATATTGGATACCTGGCTCGTGTAAATTATTCTTATAAAGATACATATCATTTTAATGCATCTTTCCGTCGTGATGGAAGTTCTGTTTTTGGTGAAGATAAGAAGTGGGGTAATTTCCCAGCTGTTGGTTTGGCTTGGACAATATCTAATGAATCTTTCTTGAGTACAAGTAGTGTTGTTGATAATCTAAAACTGAAGGCATCTTGGGGTAAAAATGGAAACCAAACGATAGGAGCCTATGGTACTCTTTCTACTATGAATATGGGTAGAGGTGGAGGTATTGGTTATTACTTCGGGAATGATCTGATATATGGTCAGTCTCTTGCTACTCTTGGTAACACCGAGTTGGCCTGGGAAACGACTACTTCCTATAATTTGGGTGTAGAAGTTGACCTATGGAAGCGCCTTCATATCGAACTTGATGGGTATGGATCTAAAACAACGGATCAGATTTTTACCAGGGATATTCCGGTAATGGGAGCAGGTATTTCACAAATGCCGGCAACAATGGGTGAGATCCAAAATTGGGGTATTGAAGCTGTTGTTAATTCAACAAATATCCAGTCTGGTGACTTCCGTTGGACTTCTGGTCTTACATTCTCTTTAAACCGTAACAAATTGGCTGAATTGTATGGTGATGGTCAGGATGATGTTAATGCCAGATTGTTTATTGGTGAATCATTGGGGGCAATTTACGGATATGAATTTGTTGGTGTTGTTCAAGAAGATGATGCTGGATATATCGCAGCAAATAGTGCACATCCGGGAGATGCAATGTATGCAAACTTAGATAATAATGAACAGATTACATTGGATGATCGAAAAATTCTTGGCTTTGGAAAAGAGAGTTTTAGGATGGGATTGCAAAATACGCTTACATATAAAAACTTTCAACTTTATATGTTGCTTAATGGAATATTTAGCACTGGGAAATACGGTTTTGCGAGGAATGATATGGCATATTTAACAAGTGATAATTTCAATTATCATAATACATTAGATCACCCTTACTGGACAGAGGAAAATCCGAGTGAAATTTATCCTTCGATTCACTATCGAGATGATCGATTTCAAGCATTACAGAGAATTACTTTTGTAAGACTTCAAGAGGTTAATTTTTCTTATTCATTTGGTAATGAATTGATTGATAAGTTTGGTGTCTCAAACTTGAAGGTTTTTGTTTCTGGTACAAATCTATTTTTTATTGCACCAGATTGGGAATACAGTGATCCTGAAGTTAGAAGCCATGATCGAGCTCAGCTACCAAGAACATTTACTTTAGGTATTAATGTAACCTTATAAAATTTATTGAAGATGAAAAATATTAAATATATTATATTAGGATTTATAGCCATTTCATTTTTGTTCTCTTCATGTGATGATGAAGATTTCCTGACAGAAAAACCAAAAACGATTTATACTCCAGAAACCGCTTTTATGAAAAGTGACCAGGTGGATGCTCAGTTGGTAACTGCATATCGTTCTGCTTTTGATTTGTATGGTGGATATGCTCCATTCTTTTTTGGTCGAACAAATCAAACATTGCTACATGGGGGTGGTGCTGATTTTTTTGATGGGGGGCATATTGGTATAAATGATGGTACTGGAGATGCTTTTTCCGATTTCTCAAAATGGAATCCAGAGAATCCTAAGTTCGAAAGCCTTTGGAATTCACTTTATCAGCTAGTTAGTTATGCAAATATGGCTTTGCAAGGAGCTGAAGAAGTTGAATGGACAAATGATGATGATAAAACGTATGCTGTTGCTCAAGCTAGATTTTTTCGGGCATGGGGATATCTGCGTTTAGCTGAATGTTTTGGAGGTGTGCCATTTATTACAGAGATAATTGAAAATCTTAAATTGGATTATGCGCGTGAATCTCGTGAGAATATTTATCGGTTTGTAATCAGTGAATTGGAGGCTGCTGCACAGGATCTTCCTGAATATCCATTAGCCGATGGTCGTGTTGCACAAGGAGTTGCTAATCACTTTCTTGCCGAGGCATACCTTGCACTTGGCGTTGAAACAAATAATTCAGACGGTGATTGTTATACAAATGCAATTGCTGCAGCTTCTGTAACTATTGGTTTGCATCCACTTATGACAACTCGGTTTGGATCTCGTGCTAATCCGAATGATTTGTCAGAGAACAATGGTGTTCCTGCATACAAGCAGGAGGGAAATGTCTTTTATGATTTATTCCAGGTGGGGAATTATGATTATAGTGAAGGTAATACTGAATCGGTTTGGGTAATGGAGGCTTCAACATATGACGAAATTCAAGCAACTGGAATTAGTCAATATTATTCTTTAACAAGTAACGTTGGTCCTTGTTTTAGAAATATGGCATGGAAACCTGAATTGCAGGAAGAAGGTGTTAATGTATGTCCATTTGCAGGAAATGTTGATCAAACATTGTTCAGGGGAGGTCCTAATTCGGCATATCTTGGAGGAATGTCTATGGCTCTTACTGCTGAAACAAAGTACGTATCAGAAACAGTGTGGTCTGGAGTATATGGAGAGGACATGCGTAATGATTCGATTAACCTGCAGCGAGAATTTCTGTGTCTTAATCAAAATCATTCTCGCTACCTTACTCTTGTAACTCCGGATGATCTTTTGGTTCCAAGAATGATGTTTCCTGTGCGTTCAAAGATAGCCATGCAGGATGATTGGGGATGGCATCCATCTGAAGTTTCGGGATTTCATCAAAATCAGTATGGTCGTGATTGGTATGCAGTACGTTCCTCTGAAACATTATTGCTTCGTGCTGAAGCTTATCTGAGAAATGGAGATGCTGATGGAGCTCATGATGATATTAAAACTATTCGGGATCGTGCTCAGGCAACATATGAAATTCCTGCAGGAGAAATTGATATTTATACAATTCTGGATGAGCGTGCTCGTGAATTGTGCTATGAAGAACATCGTTGGCCAACTTTGTTACGTATGGGTAGTAGTATGTCGGGAACAAATGAAGTTATGACTCATCAGGTTGAGGGGAATGCCATGTATGTTAGTGATGTGGAATATTATACCGGAGGAGTTTTCTTTACTCTTTTCCCTATTCCGCAGACGGTTATTAACCTAAATACAGAGGCTGAATTTCCTCAGAATGAGGGATGGAACTAGTCCTTTAATTTGACTTTTTTTTTCATAAATTGAGCAGTTTTTTTTAAGAAGTTAGAAAAGATTGGTTCAGATACAAAGGCTGCCAGGGGGCAGCCTTTTTTTGTGGAAACATTTTTCCCGTTAAATTTTTTACTGCTGATTTGAAATCAGAAATTGTCTGATAGTTAGTTTTAGTAAAGAGTAATAATAAATAACTGTGAATATTTGATTGAGCTAATTTTTGTATGTAAGAATATGCTTTGTGATATGAAATACTATATCGTTAAAACGAAATTGACACTAATGTTTTGGGGAGAAGTAGAGTAAAAATATAGAAAGTTTTTGAAGGCCCGAGTTGTAAAGATATAGCTATTGACTTGTATTAACAAGGTGCTGATTATTCGTACTTGTTTTATGTGAATTTATGCGTTTTCTTAAAAAATAAGAATGTAGGATGTTCTATTTTGTGTTAATGAAATCTCAAAAAAAATAAATAAATAATTAACAATTAATATTGTTTTTATATGAAAAGTAGTTGTTGATTAATGGTCGATTAATTTATTGTATAATTGATTATATTCATTTTCCTTCCTTTTTGCGGTTTTTATGAGGTATATAATTGTCTGTCAATGAGTGTGTAATTGTTTGTCAGGCTTTGGTGGTTATATCTGATACATTAATTAATGGTCGATTAATTATTGTTTTGTTGATAATTCAAAGTTTTCATTTTTATAATTATTGATAAGGTGGATATATTCTGCATTATTGGTAAATATTGGTTAATATATTAAGATGTCTATACAAGTTATCTTTATTTTTTTATATTTGCATCCTTAGTTTTTTTAAAATACAATTCAAATAAAGCTAATGTTTTTTTGAAATATGTATAGTTTCTAAGTTTTTGAATTAATTAAGATTTGAAAGAATTAAAACTTGAGTATAAACTAATAGATAAAAACATAAGAAAAACGGAGGAAATTTATGAAGTAAAACAAATTTAAAAGACCTGGTTAATGGTGTGAGAGCATCATTGATTTATTGATTTTTAAATAATTGGGGTGCTTCTTACCCTATCTAACTTTTTAATCAAAACTTTCAATTTATGAAAAAAAGAAGTAAAGTCACTTTTTTACAGTGTAAAGGAGTGAAATTTGTATTTTTATTTTCTGCAATCTTTTTGATGGCAGGTTTGATGCAGGTATCTGCGTCTGTTTCAAATGAAACAAATAAATCAGAATCCTTAACTCAACAGGAAGCTTCTATTTCTGGTAAGGTGTCTGATGAATCTGGTGAAGTATTACCAGGTGTTACTGTGATGATCAAAGGTACAACTACTGGTACTATTACTGATTTCGACGGTAACTATACAATCTCAGGTGTTTCTTCAACTGATGTATTACAATTTTCTTTTATTGGAATGCAAACTCAGGAAGTTACTGCTGGTAGTCAATCTGTAATTGATATTACAATGATTGAAGAAACTATCGGTTTGGACGAAGTTATCGCTGTAGGTTATGGTGTTACAAAACGTAAAAACTTTACTGGTTCTGTTGCAAATGTTGACATGGAAGATTCTCCTATAATGAATAAAGCAACTACAGATGCTTTCTCATTATTGGATGGTGTTACAACAGGTATCAATTTCACAAAATCAGGTGAAGCAGGAGATGAATCATCTCTTATGGTACGTGGTCAAAAATCGATTAATGACGATCCTAATGACCCTGATGCTCTAAATAGTTCTGCTCCTTTATTGGTGGTTGACGGAATTATTTTCTCTGGTAATATGAATGACATTGATCCTTCAACAGTGGAAACTATTCAGGTGTTGAAAGATGCTACTTCGTTAGCTGCGTATGGTTCTCAGGCTGCAAATGGTGTTATCATGATTACCCGTAAAAAAGGTGTTAAAGGTAAACCAATGGTTAGTGTTAGTGCAACTTCTTCAATTTCAAATCCTGGTTTTACTCCAGATATGAGAGGTCCTGATGCTTATATTGAATTGATGAATGCTCGTCGTGGAGGTACAGGTTGGGTTTCTGCATTGGAGCAGGAAAATATTGATGCTGGAACTCCTACAGACTACTATGATTTAATTACACGTACAGGTGTTCAACAAAACTACTCTGTAAATGTTTCCGGAGCTGGTGATGCTATGGATTATTTCCTGGGTGCTTCATACTTAGATAACAAAAACTTTATTGTGGGTAACCGCTATAAGAGATCGACATTTACAGCAAGGATTAATACAAAAATTAATGACTACATTTCTATAAGTGCCAATTTCGATCAGGCATTTAATAACAATGATGGTTATACTCCTAATTATGGTGCTGCAGTAACTCTTTCTCCATGGACTGAACCATATTTGTCTGATGGAAGATACAGACTATATGTTGATGGTCGTGAGTCAACTACAGAGAACCCTTTGTGGCCTGTTGTTAATGGAAATGAAAGAGAAAATCGTAGAAGTTCTACAGTGATGGGTGGAACTCTTGATATTAAGATTCCTGGAGTTACAGGTTTAAGCTATAAAATGACAGGTTCTTATACAACGAATAATACATTGATGCGTGAATTCGAATATGAATCAAGTTTTGTAGATATGGCTCTTGGAGAAGCTGGTTATACTCCTGATGCTCAAGAACAATTTCTATCAGAGGCTAATGGTGCTATCAATGAAAGAAAAGTAAAATCTTGGGTAATCGATAATATTCTTACTTATACAAATGAGTTTGGGGACCACTTTATTAATGGAACATTGGTTTATACTCGTGATTCAAAACAAATGGATTATTTTGGTATGACTGGTCGTGACTATTCTGTGATTGGTAATACTCAATTAGGTTTTTACGGGTTGTCAAATGCTGCAAGTAAGCAAATTGACGATACTGAATATGAATTACATAATGATGTTGGTTACTTGGCACGTGCAAGTTATTCTTATAAAGATACTTATCACATTAATGCTTCTATCCGTCGTGATGGTAGTTCTGTTTTTGGTGCAGATAAAAAATGGGGTAATTTCCCAGCGGTTGGTTTCGCATGGACTATCTCAAATGAGTCATTCATGAGTACAATTAATGCTATTGATAACATGAAACTAAAAGCTTCATGGGGTAAAAATGGTAACCAAACTCTTGATCCTTATGGAACAATGTCTACAATGAATGTTGGTAGTACAGGTGGTCTGGCTTATTGGTTTAATAATCAAATTATGTGGGGACAAGGTTTAGAAGCTTTAGGAAACCCTATGTTGGCCTGGGAAACAACAACTTCTTACAACATTGGAGTTGAAGCTGATCTTTGGAGTCGCATTCATGTTGAATTAGATGGTTATAAATCTACAACTACAGACCAAATTTTTAAAAGAACTATCCCTATTATGACTGCAGGTATTGATGAGCAGTTATCTACTATGGGTAAAATTCAAAACTGGGGTATTGAGTCTGTAATCAGATCAACAAATATCCAGTCTGGTGATTTCCGTTGGACATCTGCATTAACATTCTCATTAAACCGCAATAAATTGGTTGAATTGTACGGTGGAGATAATGACGCAGATAATATCAATGAGAACTTATTCATTGGTGAATCGTTAGGTGGTATTTATGGATATGAATTTATTGGTGTTGTTCAGGAAGATGATGTTGAATATAAAGCAGCCAATAATGCAGTGAATGGTGATGCAATGTATGCTAACCTTGATGGAAGTGAAGATAATCTAATTACTCCTGCAGATAGGAAAATTCTTGGATTTGGTGTTGAAAGCTTCAGAATGAGTTTACAAAACACATTCTCATATAAAAACTTCCAGTTGTATATGTTACTTAACGGTACTTTTGGTGGAGGAAACTATGGTTATGCTCAAAATGATATGGCTTACTTGTCTGCAAATGGTTACCAATATCAAAATATGTTGAACCACCCATTCTGGACTGAAGAAAATCCAAGTGAAGTATATCCAAGAGTAAACTTTACTGATGATAGATTTACAGCATTGCAACGATATACTTTCGTGAGACTTCAGGAAGTGAACTTGTCATATACATTTGACAGAGAGTTGCTTCAAAAATGGGGTGTTTCAAATTTGAAAGTATTTGTTTCTGGTTCAAACCTATTCTTTATTGCTCCTGACTGGGAATACAGCGATCCTGAAGTTAGAAGATATGATAGAGCTCAGTTGCCAAGAACATTTTCTTTAGGTATTAACTTAACACTGTAATTTTTTGAATATGAAAAGTTTAAAATATATAATTTTTGGTTTGATAGCCATATCATCTTTCACATCTTGTGATAATGATAAAGATTTTCTTACTGAAGATCCAAACACAATTTATACACCGGAAACTGCTTTCGAAAAAAGCAGCCAGGTTGATGCTCAGTTAGCAACTGCTTACAGAAAAGCATTTGGTATGTATGGAGAATATGCAATGTTCTGGACTGGACGTTCAACACAGCAGTTATTGCATGGACAAGGTGCTGACTTTTTTGATAATGGAACCATTGGTGTTGGTCTGCCTACAGCGAATGCTTTCTCTAACTTTGCGTTATGGAATCAGGCTGATCCTAAATTCAACGGTTTATGGAACGACATGTATCAGTTGATTAGCTATGCAAATATGTCATTGCAGGGAGCAGAGCAGGTTAACTGGTCAGATGAGAGTGATAAAGAATATGCAATTGCTCAAGCAAAATTCTTCCGTGCTTACGGATATTTACGTTTGGCTGAATGTTTTGGTGGTGTTCCTTATGTTACAACTGTAAGTGAAGAGCTTAAACTAGATTATACACGTGAATCACGTGAAACTATTTATCGTTATGTAATTGCTGACTTAGAGGCAGCAGCTGCAGATCTTCCTTTATATCCAATGGAAGATGGTCGTATTGCTCAGGGAGCGGCTAATCACTTCCTTGCTGAAGCTTATTTGGCTCTTGGAGTTGAAACTAACAATGCCGATGGTGATAATTACGACAAAGCAATTGCTGCTGCAACTGTAACAATCAATGCTCACCCTCTAATGACAGAGCGTTTTGGTTCTCGTGCAAATCCTGCTGACTTGTCAGAGAATAATGGTGTTCCTGCATATAAACCAGATGGAAACGTTTTCTATGATTTATTCCAGATAGGAAACTACGATTATAGTGAAGGTAATACCGAAGCTGTATGGACATTGGAAGCTGCAACTTATGATGAAGCAGAAGCTGCTGGTCTTCGTGGTGGATGGACTGGTGGTAACCCTTATTATGTTTCTGCTTTTGTGGGTCCTGTTACCAGAAATATGACATGGAAAGAAGGAACACCTGAAGCTGAAGAAAATGTAGGTGGCCCATTTAGTGATAATATTGATACTGAGTTGTATCCTGGTGGTGTTGTTTCTGCATATCTTGGTGGATTCACTGTAGGTGGAGTAGCTGAAACTAAATATGTGTCAGAAAAAGTTTGGGCTGGTGACTATGCAGATGATATTCGTAATGCTCCTATCAATATTTGCAGAGAGCTTTTATGTGTTAATACTGAATCTAGTAGATATGGAACATATGTGTCTGCAGATGATCTTGAAATTCCTGCAATGATGTCTCCTCTACGTTCTAAAATTGCAATGCAAGACGATTGGGGATGGCATGAAACTCAGCTGACAATTGCTCAGGCACACGTTCAACAATATGGCCGTGACTTCTATGCAGTACGTTCTTCTGAGACTTTATTACTTCGTGCTGAAGCTTATTACAGAAATGGTGATTCTGATTCTGCTGCAGCTGATATTAAAGTTATTCGTGACCGTGCTCAAGCTTCAAAAGAAATCACAGCGGGAGAGATTGATATTTATACAATCTTAGCTGAACGTGCTCGTGAATTAGCTTACGAAGAGCATCGTTGGCCAACACTACTTCGCATGGGTAGCAGTATCGAAGAAACAAATGAAGTAATGGTTCATCAGATTGAAAACCATGCTATGTTTGTTGCAGATGTACCATATTATACTAATGGAATTAACTGGACATTATTCCCAATTCCTGAAACAGTAATGGTTGCAAATGCTGAAGGTGGATTAGAACAAAATCCAGGTTGGTAATAAAATAAAAAAGGCAGTATGTAATTATTCTTACTGTTTTTGATTGATAACCGGCACTTTTATTTCTGAATAAGAAATAGAGGTGCCGGTTTCTTTTTTGTATAAGTATGGGATTGTTTTGCCATGAGTTCCACTGTCCTTTTATAATTTATTACATCCTTTTAAAATTCGTCATCTCCTTTTAATATTTGGAGTTTCCTTTTACAATTATTGGTTTCCTTTTGGAAAATTATCCTTCCTTTTTAAAAGGATGGGCAAAATCTTAAAAGGAAGCATGAATTGCTAAAAGGATTAGCAAAAAGTTAAAAGGACGACAAAAATGCTAAAAGGATTAGTAGAATATTAAAAGGATTGACTTTTCCTAAAATAGCTTGGCAGATTTATACTTAAAAACAGGGATAAAATATGTAAATAAATCTATAGTAAACACTAGGGGAAATCCAGTCTTTAGAGGTATTACAGGTAATCTTCAAAAATATAATTCTGAAAAAAACTTGAGCTACCATAAAAAGAAATTAAGGTATAGTGTGGTTCTGATTACCTGTTTTTTCTTTTTAGAAAAACTATTGGTGAGTTCTTAAAAAAAACATATGATGAAAAGACAAATTTTTACCATTGCTATTGTTTTGTTTAGCGTGGCTACCTTGAGTGCGCAAAGATTAGTTGTGAGAATGGATGATATCGGTGCTTCTCATGCCGAGAATATTGCAGTTATTAAATCTTATCAGGAAGGCATAGGCAGATCTGCAGAAATAATGACAGTTTGCCCCTGGTTTTTAGAAGGTGCTGAGATGTTAAACCAAAATCCAGGCTTGGATGTAGGTATTCATGTTGCATTTAATAGTGAATGGGAGAATTATAAGTGGAAACCTTTTACTTATTGCCCTTCTTTATGTGATGAAGATGGATATTTAAGTTTGAGCAGAGGTGGAGAAATTAATTATGAAGAAGTAGAAGCTGAATTAAGAGCTCAGATAGAGATCGGATTAAAGTATTGTGATAATGTAACCCATATTTCTGACCACATGTTCTGGACTACTCAGCCTGGATTGAAAGAAATGGCGATTCGTGTTGCAGGTGAATATGGATTGTATCTTCAGGCTTCCGGTACAGGTGGCTTAGATGAAGAAATGGGAGATTTAAACGCAATATCGTTCATGTCTATAAGAAAAGATGAAGATGGTAAACGTCTGGCAAGTTTTATGGAAATATTGAAATCACTGGAAAAAGGAAAAACATATTGGTTGCTGGAACACCCGGGATTGGATAATGAAGAGATGAATGGTATTTACCAGATTTCCGGAAATGGAGAAAGAAATGATGTTGGAGCTGACCGTCAGGATGTAACAGATACTTTTACGAGTCCAGAGGTTCTTAAATATATTGAGGATAACGGTATTGAGTTAGTATCCTTTGGTGATTTAATCAATGAATTAGAGGCAAAGAAAAACTAGAAAACACTAATAATTAGTAATAATGAAAAAGACAATAATACTTTTCGGTTTTATTTTTATTCAACTTGTTGGATACGCCCAGATGAATGATCAATCCAAACAAAAAAGGTATGAAGTTTTACCAATACATGAAGAAGGTACTGCGATTCTTTTTGTGGGAAATAGTATAACCGATGATTGTGAATGGGGGGAGTTATTTCAAAATCCCAATATTTTAAGCCGGGGGATTGATGGTAACACTACAACAACAGTATTGGAACGGATTCATGAACTAACCAGACATAAGGCTGCAAAAATGTTTTTGGGGATAGGTACAAATGATTTGGGTGGAACACCTATAGATACAATTGTTCAAAATATGAGTCAGATTGTACAGATATTTAGGGAAGAAAGTCCAAATACAAAAATCTATATTCAATCTGTATTACCTGTAGCAAAAGAATCAATTTGGGGACCAGGAAGTAAAAATGATAATGTTCTTGCTTTAAATGAACGATATAAGCAGTTCTGTAAAGAGAATAATTGTACATATATCGATTTAAATTCTCATTTTCTTGCAGATGACGGTTATCACCTTAAACCTGAATTCACGAATGACGGATTACATATATTGGGAGAAGGATATTTATTGTGGAAGAGCCTGATAATTGATTATGTGAATGAGTAATGGATGAAAATTCAATTAGTAAAATGGAGGCATTTAAATCCGAAAGATCTAATTGAAAAGAATTACTAAAAAGGAATATACAGTTAATAAAAACAGAATAAATATGAATTTAATGAAAAGAGTAAGTTTACTATTTATAATTGCAATATTTCACCTTACTGTCTCTGCCCAGGGATTTGGAGGTATAGATTTTTCAAGGGCATTTGTAGCAGGTAAGGAACGAAGAGCCGATATTTTTAAGATTATGCCTGTCAATAAAGGGTGTATTGAATTTGTTGGTGGTAGCATTATGGAAGATTGTGAATGGAAAGAGTTATTAAATAATCCGACTATTATTAACAGGGGTATTGATGGAGATGATACAGGTGATGTTTTAAATAGAACTGAAGAATTAATCAGGCATAACCCATCAAAAGTATTTCTGGAAATTGGAACACAGGATTTAAGTGGTGGGACTGAAATTGAGAGTATTGTTGAAAATATTGGTAAAATAACTCAGGCTGTACTTGAATCTAATTCAAGTACAAAGGTTTATGTGTTTTCCATATTACCGGCAGCTGGAGCTTCTCCTGGTGCTATGCCTGGACCGGGTGGGGCAGGAGTTTCAAATGAAGATGTTAAAGTCATAAATGCTCGTTTGGAGTCTTTATGTAAGGATACTAAAATGACTTACCTCGATTTATATCCACATTTTTTGAATGAAGAAAAAACAGGCTTGGATTCTAGTCTTGGAAGTAGTAATTCGAAATTATCAGTAGCCGGATATGGTTTGTTGGGCAAACTTTTATCTGAATATGTAAACGACTAAATGATGTTTCTTGCGAAATAAAAAAACCGTTGAGATAATTCTCAACGGTTTTACTCTAACTAAACTAAACTATTCTAACTTATACAATTTCAATTTCTCTTTTCTGAGGTACTGCTTCTTCTTTTTTCTGAATTGATAGCTTCAAAATTCCATTTTTAAATGAAGCGTTGATTTTTTCATCATCAACTTTGTCTGTTAGTTTGAATTTCTTTTCAAATTCTTGTGGCTTAAATTCTACATGAGAATAAAGTGTTTCTTTTTCAGATTCCTGAACTTCCCCTTTAATGATTAGGTGTTTTTCTTCAACCGAGATTTTAACTTGTTCTTTGTCAAAACCAGGAACAGACATTTCAATTTCTACTGAATTTTCAGTTTCATAGATGTTTGTTGCAGGAGAGCAAGCAAGTTCATTTTTGTTATAACTATCATTGTGTGCTCCCTGGTTGAAAAAGTCATTTAATAAACGATCCATTGCATTGAATTGATTCACTGGGTTGTTAACTCTAACTAGTCTCATAATTCTTTTCTCCTATTTTTTAATTGTTTTAAATTTTTTGATTTCTGTTTTTTTGTTCTTTGACCCTATAATTTCAAGTTTTATTCCAATTCAAAAAACAAGACAAAAATTAGTGAAACCTTCATAATTTCCATGTCAAATATTCCGATCTCAAGGTTTCAGGAAGTCAAAATGGCATGATATCTATACATGTGTATGTGTTTCTTGATTTTGAAAATGTTTCTGTAATCTGGAATTGTTGCTACTTTTGCAGAAAAATAAATAGTATGCGCATTGATATTTTAACAGTAGTTCCGGAATTGCTTGAAAGTCCGTTTCAGCATTCAATTTTAAAAAGAGCCCAGGAGAAGGGATTGGTTGAAATACATGTGCATAATATTCGTGATTTTTCAACGGATAAGCATAAACGTGTAGATGATTATGCGTTTAGTGGCGGGGCAGGGATGGTGATGACTATTCAGCCTATTGAAGCTGCAATAAATCATCTAAAGTCGCAACGAGAGTATGATGAAGTGATTTATACAACACCCGATGGCGAATTGTTTGAACAACGAACAGCAAATCATTTATCCCTCAAGGAAAATATCATTATTCTTTGTGGCCATTATAAAGGGGTTGATCAACGCATACGTGATCATTTTGTAACTCGTGAAATATCTATTGGTGATTATGTCTTAACCGGGGGAGAGCTTGCGGCAGCTATCATGGTTGATAGTATTGTGCGCTTAATTCCGGGAAGTATATCCGATGAAACTTCAGCATTGACGGATTCTTTTCAGGATAACTTATTGAGCCCTCCGGTATATACACGCCCGGCCGAATACAACGGCTGGAAAGTGCCTGATATTCTCCTAAGCGGAAACGATAAGCAGGTTGAACAATGGAAAGAAGAGCAGGCTTATAAAATTACAAAGGAACGAAGACCCGATTTGTTGGAATAACTCGCAACCCGTAACTCATTACCTTCTGCAAATAAGATTGTAGGGACAGTGTTCGCACTTTCGTTTTTCCTCGGTTTGATCATACACATTGCTTGAACTGAAAATTTCCTGCAGGAGTTCGTTAAGACTTTCTGTGAATGATTCATGTATGGAGTTGTATTCAAGAATACTTCCATTTTTCAGGACTTGCGGAGCGAATTCGGAATTAAAGAAATCATCAATCTTGTATATTGTCGGGTATATGGATGGGGCATTTTTGCTTTTTCTATAGATTTCAGAATAAACCAGTGTTTGCAGAATTTCTTTGGGACGGTTGTGTCTTTTTCGGTCATAAAATTCCGTATAATCCCTGAATTTCAAGACCAGGCTTTGTCCCGTTTTGTAATCGATGATCCGGGTTCCGGCGGATGTCTTATCCAAACGGTCGATTATTCCTCCCAGTTTGATGGTGTGTTCTGCATCTTCAGTTTGAATTGAGAAATCGGCTTCAAAATCACCTTCCAGGTCAAGAATTTTAAAAGGAGTAAAACGGATGTCTTCTTCTAGCATTTTCTCAATGTAGGTGAGCAGATTTTCAGCAATCAGAATGTTTTTACCTGTGATCTTAACATCTTTCAGTGATTTGTCTTTGTAATATTCGCGACCAAAAGCCGCATGAATTACCTTCCACAATTTGTTTTTATTGGCAGCCAGGCTTTCCAGGTTTTCACGGCTTACGGTTTTTCCAACTAAATCCGTGTAAAGCAGTTCCACCGCAAAATGGAATAAGTTTCCAAAAAGTCGGGGATCAACATCTTCAAGTACCTCGTCGGTTTCTTTAAGTCTGGCAATATGCCTGAAGTAAAACTTCAGCTTGCAGTCGAGGTATGTGTTTAGGGCACTTGGACTAAGTCTTCTTTCAGAATAATGTGAAAGAAGTGTTTGTTGATGTTGCTTTGTCCCCTGGATGGATATCGGATGCGATTCGGATGATTTAAAATCGAAGTCAAGATGATAAAATTTAGGCGACAGTTTTGAGTCGTATAAAAGCTGATAGATGTACCGACTCATTTCCCCTGTATTTAGTCCGTCGCTCGATGAGTCATACACCAGGGTGATATGCTTTGCCCGGTTTAATAAGCGGTAAAAATAGTAGGCAAACATGGCATCCTGCTCTTCATAAGCCGGCAGCCCAAAAGCTTTCCGAAGGTTATATGGAATGAATGAATGAACAGCTGATGTTTTGGGCAACTTATCTTCGTTTGCCGAAAAAAGTACCAGGTTTTTAAAATCGAGATTTCGGGTTTCCAGTACTCCCATTACCTGAAGTCCGGAAAGTGGTTCTCCCTCAAAAGGAATGGAAACACGCTGTAAATGTTGGGTTAAAATCCGGTAGAAAAGCGAGAGTGAAATTGTTTCTGTAGTATATTGATTTAGCGTATCTGTTAATCGTTGAAGAGAAGTATAAACCTGGAACAGGTATTCATTTTCCAGTTTTGGACTCTCTTCATCTTTTGAAAACTGAATAGCCAGTTCCCGTGTAATTTCCATCAGGTAATTTGCAAAGTCTGACCAGCTTTCCTGTTTCGTGAAAAGTTGTTTGGGCAGACTTTCGCAAGCCAGGTCGGAAGTGCGGACGTATATCTTATTTTGCTCGATTATTTCGCTTACTTTTTTACGGGTTTCCGGGTTTATAATTAACTGATGATTGAGCAAAGCCAGCACCGGACGATGATAAATTGCTGGTTTCCCATCTAGTTTTCGGTAGTTTTTTTGAAGCTCAATAAGTTGGGTAATCAGGCTGTAAACAGGCGTGTTTTTGAGTGGATAACCCATTGTAATGTTGATGGGATCGTATTTGCATCCGGCGGCAGAAACTATCGGAACAAGCAAATTTTCGTCAGCTAATATTAAGGCGGTATCGTCAAAATTCAGTTTTTCCTCAGCCTTGTTTAAAAAAGCATCATGATTGATGATTTGCGACTGGGCAACTTGTCCGGGAACAGAAACAATGTTGATTTCCTTTTCGGATGTGTTTTGCTCATTTACTGAAAATTCAGAAGGCATGGGGAATTCAACCAAATTTCTTCGCATAAATAAGCCCGCTTCATTGTCTGTGTCGTTGACAAAACTTTCGTCATAGTCCCAAAAGAATTGTGCATTTTTACGAGCTTTTAAAAGTCTGAATAATTTGTTTTCACATGCATTTAAAGCATTGAATCCAACAAAAATATATTGATTGGAAAGGAATTCGATCGATTCATCATTCTGCAATTTTTCAACCAAATCGCGATAAACAAGGCCACTATATCCCGCTTTCTGCTCAATTAATTCTCCTCGAAACCGATGATAAATGATTGCCAGTTTATTCCATATTTTCAGGAACTTTTCCCGGTTGACTGATTCACCTGCTTTCCCCAGGTTTCCCCAGAATCGTTCAATAGCTTGCTTTTGGTTTTCTGTAAGGTAGTCGAACTGGTTTTCAATTTCTTTTAAATCCGAGATATTCTGAAACAAGTCATCTGCATCCAACAAATATTTATCAACGTCATTAAAGTCATTCAACAGGATTTCTCCCCAGAAAAAGAACTCATCCAGGTTTTCCGGGTGTCCGGTTTCGGTGCAGTAAATCTGGTGTAAATGAAGGATTAGCCCGATTTGGTCTGAAATTTGCATTTCAGTATGCTGTGAAACGAATTCATTGATCGTGATAACCTCCGGGCCAAGTATAGATTGAGTAGCCAGTTCTTTTAAATAGGCATTGAAAAATACCCCGGAACGACGGTTGGGGAAAACAACAGAAAGTTGGTCAATACGATTTCCATATTGTTCAAAAAGGGAACTTGCAACTTGTTTCAGAAAAGGGTTCATTGGTCAAATTTTGTTAAAGGTAAGATTAAAATTTTGCTCTAAAGCTGCAACTAAAATGGGTTTTTATCCATCTGCTTTAAATAGAATAAAATAGAACAATAAAAAATTAAATTTATACAAGATGAAAACAGTTTATACAATTATGCTGGCAATGCTGTTTGCCGTTACTGCAAATGCACAAATCCTGACAAACACAATAGAATCAACCCCTTATATACAGGTGACAGGTGAAGCCGAGAAAGAAGTTATTCCCGATGAAATTTATTTGCATTTTACGCTTCAGGAGTTTTATGACGGACGGGACAAAGTGGAACTGGATGATTTGGAGAAAGATTTATTTCGCTTGATGGAAAGAGCCGATTTTGATCTTGAAAATCTTTCTCTGGCCGATGCAAATGCAGATTACATCACCATAAAAAGGAAAAAGATGGATGTGTTGGCTTCCAAAGAGTATGAGATGAAGCTGTCAACATCCGGTGAAATTGCTGATTTGCTTGATGTGTTAGACGAAGTTCAGGTGCAAAATGCCTATGTCTCAAGAACGGATCACAGTCAGCGGGAGGAACTGAAAAAAGAAGTGAAAATTATGGCCATGAAGAATGCTAAAGAAAAAGCGACTTATTTGCTGGAAGCTGTTGGCGAAGAAGTTGGGCAGGCTTTAGTTATTCAGGAGCAGGGGAGTTATGTGACTCCGGTTAATACCGCGCGAATGATGACAAGTGCTGTAAGTTATGTCGATGATGAAATGGCAAAAGCAGTTCCGGAAATTTCATTTCAAAAAATAACTTTGAATTATCGGGTTTCTGCACGGTTTGCAATTGAACCATAATGTGTATTTTTGCAGGCTGAAGAACAAACGGCTTTATTGCCTGCATAAATTTTACCCATGAATTCGGAAAACACTAACTTTTTATCCCAGACACATTGTATTAATTCTTACCAAACCGATTTGTATGCCCGTGCAACGCCTTGCGCTTTATTTCAGATTATGCTGGAGGCGGCCTGGCTTCATGCGCAAAAACTGGATTGGGGGTACGACGACCTGCAAAATCATCATATGTTTTGGGTGCTTTCGCGGGTGTATATTGAATTTGATAAATATCCGTCATGGCAGGATGAAATTACCTTGAAAACCTGGTCGGCAGGAACAGATGGGATGTATGCTTTTCGTGAGTTTGTACTGGAAGATAAGTCGGGAGAAGTTATATTGAGGGCAAATTCTTCGTGGCTGATTTTAAATCAGGAAACGAAAAAAATCGTCTTGCTTAAAGATCAGATTGATACTTTCCCTAGAAGGCAAAATGAGGATAGTTGTCGTGAGCCAAAAAGAATACGTCCGAATAAGCATACTGAAGAGTTGATCTTCTCACCTGTGAAATTCAGCGATTTAGACTTGAACAGGCATTTCAATAGTGTAAAATCACTGGAACGTATCCTTGATTTCAGAGGAGTTAATTTTCTTAAAAACAATGAGCCGGCAACTATTGAGATGAATTATTTAAAAGAAGGATTGCCTGAAGATTCATTGGCCGTTGTATCAGAATTTGAAGACGAAAAACGAACCCACTCAACCATCTTACGAGAGAGTGACCGCACGAATTTATGCACGGCGAAAATTTCATGGAGGGAAAGGTTTATTGATCCAGCCAATTCTTAATTTTCCCCAGTTTTTCTTCCAGCGGCATATAGCCATCCAGCCAATGAATTGTTATTCCCTGCCGTTCCATCCGGCGGAACCAGGTCATTTGTCGTTTGGCAAATTGGTGGATTGCTGTTTCAAGGCCTTTAAACATTTGTTCGAAGCTTAATTCTCCGGTTAAATGTAGAGTCATGTATTTGTATTCCAGGCCGTAATAAGTAAGCTGCTCTGGAGTTAGTCCGCTGTCAAGGAGTTTTTGAACTTCATCCAGCATGCCTACATCCAGGCGTTGTTTAAGGCGTTCTGTTATTCTTTTACGGCGGCTTAAACGGTCAAATTTCACACCAACAACAAGACTGTTTATTTTAGGCATGGTGGTGTCAATTTCCGGATGATCTTGCAAATAGTCTTCAATTTCAATAGCTCGTATGGCACGTTTTTTATTTTCAACATCAGTTGTGTTATGGAGATCGGATTTGTAGCTTTTTAAGATTTCTGTCAATTCATCCAGCTCTTTTCCTGCAAGTTTTTCTCGCAATTCTTCATTATTCGGAACCTGGATCAATTTGTAATTTTTAAGCACGGCTTCTAAGTATAAGCCACTTCCTCCGCATAAAACCGGGAACTTATTCCGATTCTTAACATCTTCGTAAACATTCAGGAAATCTTTTTGATATTCAAATACATTGTATTCATAACCGGCATCAACAATGTCTATTAAGTGATATGGGATTTGTTGTCCATCTATCTCATAATCTTCGTAATCCTTACCTGTTCCCAGGTCCATTCCACGGTATACTTGACGCGAGTCTGCTGAGATGACTTCGCCATTCAATATTTTTGCAGAATGTGTTGCAACTGTTGTTTTTCCTGATGCGGTTGGACCAAGAATTGTGAGCATTTGGTATTTTCTGTCTTCCATTAACTATCTTTGTTGCGGATATGAAACGAGCATAATAATAGGTCTTTTTAAATACATAAGAGAATAATTATGCGAGTTCCATGAGTTACCTTAAAAGGTAAACAATTATAAACGAATGAAAAAATGTATTTTTGTAGCCCAAAATTACGAAATATGCGCATTAAACAACTATATAAGCACCTTATACTCGAAAGTAAAGAACTAATTCTGGAGTCCAAATCTTTTTGGGATAAAAAGAAAGAAGGGCCTTTTGATGGTAGGTATTTTAATGAATACTTTTTACCTCTTGTTTTGTTGGCAGGGGTGGGGGTTTTTCTTGGTGAAATTATCTGGAGCGACGAATATTTGATATCCTATGCATTGGCTAGTGCTGTTCGTACTATCTTTAATTATTTAGCCCAATTTTTTATTTTGATTCCAATATTGCAGGCGGTTCAAAATAATAATGGAGGGATTAAAGATCGAAACAGAACAGGTCTTGTGTTGGCATATTCTCTTTTCCCTTTTGTTGCAGCTTCATTTATTACTGGTCTTTTCCCGGGATTATATGTTTTGGATATTCTTGGCTTATATGGATTTTATATCTTTATAGTTGGAACAAAAGCATGTATGGGGCTTTCGCAGGAACATCAAACCAAATATATGGTATTGTCTATTTTGCTTATTTTGTTGGTGTGGGGAATGGTTAATATGGTAAGTGCAAGAATTGTTCAATCTTTATATCTGTATGGCTCATAAAACTCAAAATATCAATATTAAAAACAAGAAGGCTTATTTTGAATATGAAATCCTTGAAAAGTTTGTAGCCGGAATCCAGTTGGTTGGAACTGAAATCAAGTCAATTAGAAATAGCAAAGCCAGTATTGTTGAAGCTTATTGCCGCTTTTCTCAAAAAGAGCTTTACGTGATAAATATGAATATCTCGGAATATGATTTCGGAAATATCAATAATCATGAAGCTCGAAGGGACCGTAAGCTTTTGTTGACAAAAAAAGAGATTGAAAAACTTCAAAAGAAAATAAAAGAAAGTGGTTTAACCATCATTCCGTTAAGACTATTTTTAAACGACCGTGGTTTGGCCAAAATGGAAATAGGTTTGGCAAAAGGTAAAAAAATGCATGACAAGCGTGAAAGCCTGAAAAGCAAAGATGCCAAGCGCGACATGGATCGGGCGATGAAGTTTTAAATATTTGGTTTTTTAGCAGTAATTAGAATTGCCTTAAACCACTTCCATCTTCTCAGGATCAATAATATCTTCTCCTCTATATCGTAAAACCAGGTTGGCTACCGCAAGTGTATCTTTTTCACAATAGCGAATAATCCGGTCTATATCATTTTCTTCATAATAAACCTGGGCAACCTGGCTTCCATCAATGTCATCTTTTGGTGTTGGAATATTGAAAGCCGCGCATAGCAGGCTGAGTGATGTATAATTTTTGTAGTCTCCAAATTTCCAAAGTTGAAGTGTGTCCATGAGTTTATCTTTTACATCCCAGGGTTTCATCCCTGCAATATCAAGAATTTTAGGAAGTCGAAGGCCGTTGATTAAAGTCCGGCGGGCAATGTATGGATAATCAAATTCCTGTCCGTTATGTGCGCAAAGCCGCTTGCCTGGATGTGATGTGAATTTATTAAGCATCTGGTTAAAATCAGAAAGAAGCTTCTTTTCATCATCATCGTAAAATGATTTTACACGATATACTTTTTCTCCCATCTTTTGAGCAATATAACCTACCGATATGCAGATAATTCGTCCAAATTCAGCATAGATTCCTGCTCGCTCATAGACATCTCCTGGAGTTTGTTCTTCATCACGAAAATAGATTGATTTCTTCTCCCAGAGACTTTGAAAATTATCCGGCATTTCCTCGAAAGCCGGGAATTGAGGGACGGTTTCAATATCTAAAAAAAGTACATCTTCAATGTTAAGGTTGTAAAGCATATTTATAAGTTTTGTTTGATGAAATTTGTCAATAAATGGATGGCTACTTTGTTATTTCCTCCTTCAGGGATAATGATATCCGCATAACGTTTGCTGGGTTCAATAAACTGAAGATGACTGGGTTTTACTGTGTCTTCATAACGCTTTAATACATCATGTACATCTCTTCCGCGTTCCTCAATATCTCTGCAGATAACTCTGGAGAGGCGAAGGTCTGAGTCGCAGTCGACAAAAACTTTCATATTCATCAGATCTCTAAGTTCCTGATCAAATAAAACAAGAATCCCTTCAATGATAATAACAGGTTTAGGAATAATGGTTGTTGTTTTATCTAAACGGGTACAAGTTGTATATGAATAGGAGGGTTGTTCAATGGGAATACCTTTTCTTAGTTGCTTAATGTGATCTGTAAGTAAAGTAAATTCAATAGATTCCGGTTGATCAAAATTTAGCTTCCGGCGTTCTTCCAAAGGTAACTGACTGTTGTCTTTATAATAAGAATCCTGCGATAATACAGCAACTTTATCTTTGGGAATTTGTTCCAATATTTTCTGAACGACAGTAGTTTTACCCGAACCTGTACCACCGCAATACCAATTATAACCATTTCAATTATTTTATATCAAATATAAGCATGAACAATTTAATTTTTGTTTATATTCAATTGAAATTGAACAATTGAAGGAATGTATTATTTTCGTAACTTTAAAATTGTTGTTAAAAGAGAAATACTATGCTAAATCACGTTGTTTTATTTAAATTGAAAGATTATCCGAAGGCAGAAAAACAAGAAGTTTTAAATAAAATAAAAACTGCACTTGAAGGATTAAGAGGAAAAATTAAAGAGTGTAAGTATCTAGAGGTAGGAACAAACTACGAATTACAATCAAAATCGTATGATCTTTGTTTGATTTCACATTTCGAGAATGAAGCTGATTTAGATGTGTACAGAGTTCATCCTGAACATCTAAAAGTTCTTGAGTTAATAAAGGAATCAACAGAAGCAAGAGCTGCGGTTGACTTTGAATTTTAGAAAGAAAAAAAAAGACATAAAGGCGCATGAATAATTTATATCCTCTGAAATTTAATCCGATATTTTTGGAGAAAATATGGGGAGGAAATCGAATAAGAAAGGAACTTGGCAAAAACGCATGTGAATCTCTCGGTTGTGGTGAAAGCTGGGAGATTTCAGCTATTGAAGGGCAAGTTTCAGTGGTTTCCAATGGTTTTTTGGCAGGTAATAATCTGGAAGAACTGATAGAAATATACATGGGAGAGCTTGTAGGTGAAAAGGTTTTTGATGAGTTTGGACTAGAATTCCCGTTGTTAATTAAGTTTATTGATGCAGCTGCAGATTTATCTGTTCAGGTGCACCCGAATGATGAAATTGCAAAGGAAAGGCATGGGGCATTTGGTAAGGCTGAAATGTGGTATGTTTTGGACTCAGAAGACGATTCTATGCTGGCAACTGGATTTAATCAACCAGTTTCCCGGGAAACTTACTTGCAAAAGCTAGAATCAAAGCAATTAGGTGATGTGCTTAATTTTGAGCATGCTGAAGAGGGGGATGTTTTTTATATGCCTGCAGGAACAGTTCATTCTATTGGCCGGGGAAATCTTTTGGCGGAAATACAGCAGACATCTGATATTACCTATCGAATTTACGATTTTGATCGTCGGGACAAGAATGGTAATGCGCGTGAATTGCACACTGATTTGGCCCTTGATGCCATTGATTTTGAGTATCCAAGAGAATATAAAAAAGAATATCAAGCTAAATCAAACGAGAGCAACCAGATTGTAGATTGTAAGTATTTCAAAACAAATATTCTTGAGTTCAATAAAAAAATAGATAAGGATATTTATGAGCTTGATTCATTTGTTATTTATATTGGCATTGAAGGTGTGTGCTCTTTAAATTATAACGATTCTGAAGAGAATATTAAAAAGGGAGATGTTGTACTGGTGCCTGCTTCAATCAATCAATATATTTTAATGCCCAAAAGCTCGTCGGTAAAATTACTAGAAGTACATTTATAAAGAATGGATATTAAGAAAGCCCGATTTGTTATGAGTAATTCCGATGTTAGCAGGTGTCCGGCACCTGACAGACCGGAATATGCTTTTATTGGTCGTTCAAATGTTGGTAAATCTTCCCTGATTAATATGCTCACCAATCAGAATAAATTGGCGAAAACATCATCCAGACCGGGGAAAACACAATTAATAAACCATTTTCTTATAAATGATGAATGGTATTTGGTTGATTTGCCAGGTTATGGCTATGCTAAAGTTTCAAAATCTGTTAAATCAAAATTTCAGAAGTACATTGTTGATTACATTAAGAAAAGAGAGAACCTTTACTGTCTTTTTGTGTTGATCGATTCCAGGTTAGAACCTCAAAAAATAGATTTGGAATTTATTACCTGGTTAGGTGAAAACGGAGTGCCTTTTTCGCTTATTTTTACTAAAGCAGATAAGTTGAAAAAGAATGTATTGGAAGAGAATATTGAATATTACAAGAGCCAGTTAAAACAAGAATGGGAAGAACTTCCATTTATCATCGTTTCCTCTTCGCAAACAGGTTTAGGTAAAGAAGAAATATTATCCTATATCCATAGTATTAATAACCAATCATTTTAGATGCTTGATCGTCAGTGTATTGTTTTTCAATATGCTTGTTTCTTCCTTTAAAAATCGATATCTTACATACGAATAGATTTACTATATCATAAAGATTTTTTTACCTTTGCGCGCGATTCCAAGGGTCATAATTTAAAATAAGAGATATGGGAAAAAAAGCCCCCGTTAAAGTTTTTACAGGTACAGCTACTAAGTATTTAACAACAAAAATTTGCGATAGTTTAGGAATGGACATGGGTAAATCATCATGTCCGGTTTTTGCAGATGGTGAGTTTGAACCTTGTTATGAAGAAACGATACGTGGTTCCGATTTGTTTATTGTTCAGTCTACCTTTCCAAGTGCGGATAATCTTTTAGAATTATTGCTGATGATTGATGCTGCAAAACGTGCTTCTGCACATCAAATAGTTGCAGTGATACCATATTTTGGGTATGCACGTCAGGACAGAAAAGATAAACCTCGTGTTTCAATTGGTGCTAAATTAGTAGCCGATATGCTTTCACGGGCTGGGGTTGACAGGATTATAACGATGGATTTGCATGCAGATCAAATTCAGGGATTTTTTGATGTTCCTGTAGATCATCTTTTTGCTTCAACTTTATTTATTCCTCATATTCAACAAATGGGATTGCGTGATGTTGTAATTGCATCTCCAGATGTTGGTGGTACTAAACGGGCAAACACATATGCAAAGTTGTTAGGTGCTGATATGGTAATTTGCCATAAATCAAGAGCAAAGGCAAATGTGATTGAAAGTATGACTTTGATTGGGGATGTTCGTGATAAAGATGTAATTATTGTTGATGACCTTATTGACACTGCTGGTACAATTACAAAAGCTGCAGGCTTAATGATTAGAGAAGGTGCGAATTCGGTAAGGGCTTTTGCTGCTCATGGCCTTTTGTCTGACCCTGCAATTGAAAGAATCGAAGATTCAGCTTTACAGGAAGTGTATTTCACAGATTCTATTCCAGAAAAGAAAAAATCATCAAAAATCAAGTATCTCTCTGTAGCAGATGCTTTTGCTGAGGCTATTAAAAGAGTGCATAAAAACGAGTCAATCAGTACTTTATTTTACAAGTAATTTTATATATATTTGCACCGCTTTTTCCAAGCGACATGAAGGTATGTATGCTTTTTGCCCTTCCACAGAGAAGGGAGGATTGAGTACCATATTTAAAAATTAATACTTCGAAAAAATGAAATCATTAAAAATTACCGGTTCGTCAAGAACTGTAGTAGGTAAAAAAGAGTCAAAAAAATTAAGAGCAGAAGGAAAAGTACCTTGTGTAGTTTATGGTGGCGAAGAGCCAATCCACTTCTGTGCTGAAGTTTCTGAGTTCAAAAAAGCAGTTTATACTCCAAATGCATATTTGATTGATCTTGAAATTGAAGGAAAAACTTACAAGTCAATTATGCAGGACATTCAGTATCATCCAGTTGATGATAGTATTTTACATGTTGATTTTCTTCAGGTAAGCGATGAAAAGCCTGTGAAAATTGAAGTTCCTGTAAAAGTATCAGGTTATGCAAAAGGTATGAGATCTGGTGGTAAATTGAAATTGAATCTTCGTCGTTTGAAAGTTAAAGCTTTAGCAAAAGATCTTCCTGATTCAATTAATCTTGATATTACAGAGTTAGAACTTGGACAAAGTATTAAAGTTGCTGATATCGAGGTTGAAAATCTTGAATTCTTAAACGCTAAGTCAATTCCTGTTGCATCAATTGTTGTTACCAGAGCAGCACGTGCAGCAATGAATGCAGAAGGATAAGAATAAAAAGTTTACGATGAAATATCTGATAACTGGATTGGGTAATCCGGGTAAAGAATACGAAAATACCCGACATAATATCGGTTTTAAAATATTGGACGCTCTGGCAGATGCGTCCAATATTGTTTTTAGTGATAAGCGATACGGATATGTTGCGGAGTATAAATTCAAAGCCCGGACATTTATATTACTTAAGCCCACTACGTATATGAATCTTAGTGGAAAAGCAGTAAATTATTGGTTGCAAAAGGAGAAGATTCCTTTTGAAAATCTGCTTGTTATTACTGATGATCTTGCTTTGCCTTTTGGAACATTACGTTTGCGTGCAAAAGGAGGAGATGCAGGTCATAATGGACTGAAAAATATTCAGGAAACAACTGGACGAAGTGATTATGCCCGCCTTAGATTTGGAATTGGTGATGATTTTAAACGAGGGCAGCAAATAGACTTTGTATTAAGTGAATGGGATAAAGATGAAGAGCTTGATTTACCTTTAAAGATTGATACCTGCATAAAAATTATTCAGAGTTTTGGAACAATTGGTGTTGCCCGTACAATGAATCATTTTAATAAGAAAAAATAGTATGGGGGATCAGGTTCGCGTTGATAGATGGTTGTGGGCTGTGCGTGTTTTTAAAACACGAAGTATGGCTTCTGACGCTTGCAAAAAAGGTCGTGTTATAATCGATAACATATCCGTAAAGCCTTCTCGTGTCCTTAAAATTGACGATATTGTATATGTGAAGAAGAATCCTGTTACTTATCGTTACAAGGTTTTACAGCTTATTGAAAAAAGAGTTGGGGCTAAACTTGTATCTGAGTTTATGCTTGATGTAACTCCAAAGGAAGAATTGGAGGTGCTTGAAGTACAGAAGCATATGGGATGGTTTCAGCGTGAAAAAGGAACAGGTAGGCCAACCAAGAAAGATAGACGAGATCTTGATGATTTTTTTGAAAATACCTAGTTATGCTTATTGCACAGGAAAAAAGAAGAACGAATATAGCTGAGTACATACTTTATATTTGGCAGGTTGAGGATATCCTTCGGGCTTTAAACTTTGACTATGATCAAATTGGGAAGACACTTGTCATGCAGTTTGATGTAGATGATGAAAAAAAGCTTGAAATATACGACTGGTATAAAAATCTGGCAATAATGATGAAGAAAGAGAATGTCGCAGAGAAAGGGCACGTTCAGTTTATTCTAAATCTTATTAAAGATTTATATTTATTTCATATCCGTATGCTTCAAAACTCAAATGATGCTAAATACTTATCTCTTTATCAAGCAGCACATCCAATAATTGAAGAGTTTAGGGAAAAGAGTAACTATAAGGATGCCAATGAAATTCTTGTTGCTTTTCAGGCAATTTATGGCATAGTTCTATTAAGACTTCAAAATAAAACTATAACTCCGCAAACAGAATCTGCAGTGGAGCAAATCACCAAGCTTATTGGTCATTTATCTGGAAGGTATAAGCAATTTGAAGATGGTGAGTTTGAGGTTTAACTCTCTTTATAAAGAATCTGTTTGCATCTTAAACCATGTGCTGATTTGCATTAAAAGATCTGCATCTTCCTCGAACTGGCATTTTAGATGCATGAGGTTTACTGCTTCTTCAAATTCAAAGGTACTGAAGTCGTAACCTAATTCCTTAAGTTTGGGGAAAATCTCCTCAGCTTGCAGTTTGTTTACTTCTTTTCTTAATTCTCTACTCGTTTGCGATTTTTTAATAAACTTCATTGCATCGTTGATAGCCATAACTTATAATTTTTAGTTCAACATTAATGTCCTACATTTTTGTAGTTTGAAATTCTCATATTTTACCATTTCGTAGGAAATAGGTGATTTTACTACAAAAAATACTTCTGTCATTAAGGAAGCAAATGCTGTACCAGATATTTTTTAAGGTTTTCTCTGTTATTATATTTCTTAATTCAAACGATACTCTTGTTTTTTTTAGAATAAAAAAAGCAGCGGGAAAAATCTCGCTGCTTCAATATATATCAGAAATTGTGTAATCTTACATTTCACCCATTTGAGGAACTTCTTTTCCTTTGTATTCTCCTTTTTCAAGTTTGTCACGAACTTCTTTGAATGCATTGATCGTATATTCTACATCTTCAAGGCTGTGGGTTGCTGTTGGAATAAGGCGAAGAATAATTTCTCCTTTTGGAATTACTGGGTAAACAACTACAGAGCAGAAGATACTGTAATTCTCACGAAGGTCAAGTACAACGTTTGTTGCTTCCCCAACACCACCTTTCATGTATACAGGAGTAACTGGAGAGTTGGTTTTTCCTAAATCAAAACCAGCTTCTTTAAGTCCACTTTGAAGGGCATTTACAATTGTCCAAAGTTTTTCACGAAGTTGTGGTTCGTTAATAAGTAGCTCCAAACGTTTTTTAGAACCCAATACGATTGGCATTGGTAGTGACTTGGCGTAAGTTTGGGAACGCATATTATATCTTAAGTAGAAGCAAATATCTTTCTCACAAGCTACAAAAGCGCCAATACCAGCCATTGATTTTGCAAAAGTACAGAAGTGTACATCTACTTCATCCTGAACACCAAAATGTTCCGGAGTGCCAGCACCTGTTTTTCCCATTGTTCCAAAACCGTGAGCATCATCAACTAAAAGACGGAAGTTGAAATCTTTTTTAAGGGCAACAATTTCATCTAGTTTACCAAGATCACCGGACATGCCGAAAACACCTTCAGTAATTACTAAAATACCGCCACCTTGTTTCTCTGCCAATTTTGTTGCACGCTCAAGTTGTTTCTTTAAGTTTTCAATGTTGTTATGTGGATATACATAGCGTTTACCCATATGAAGACGTACGCCATCAAGGATACAGGCATGTGATTCACTATCATACACAATCACATCATTTCTTCCGCAAAGAGCATCAATGATTGAAACCATTCCCTGGTAACCAAAGTTTAATAAGAAGGCATCTTCTTTGCCAACAAAAGCGGCTAAATCTCTTTCCAGTTCTTCATGATGAATAGTTTGTCCTGACATCATACGGGCTCCCATAGGATAAGCAAGTCCCCATTCTTTGGCAGCTTCAGCATCTGCTTTTCTTACTTCGGGGTGATTTGCCAGACCGATATAATTGTTCAAACTCCATGTTAATACATTTTTACCCCTGAAGTCCATTCTTGCCCCAATTTCACCTTCCAGTTTTGGGAAAGCAAAATAACCATGGGCTTGTTGCATATATTGGCCTATATTTCCTTTATTAGACCGAAACTTATCAAAGATATCCACTATTTTAACTTTTAAAATTAGACTGTGCAAATGTAGGTTTTTTTAAGAAGTATGCAAATTTGTTAAATTATATTAAACCCAATGATAAAAAGGCTTTTCTTACTTACTTTGTATCTAAATTTTTAATAAAAATGTATCTTTGCGCCATGCTAAAACGAAATGTAAATATCGGGGCACTTATGTTGCTCTTTTTGTTGATCTTAAGCTCTTGTGGAGATTATAGCAAAATTCTTCAAAGTACGGATTATGATTTCAAATACAAGAAAGCCCTGGAATATTACGAAGATGGTGAGTATGTACGTGCTGCAACCCTGCTGAGAGATGTAGTTAATGTGTACCGGGGAACCAGTGAAGCTGATGATATTTACTACTATTATGCAAAGAGTTTTGAGGGTATGGGCGATTATTTGCTGGCTGGTCAGTATTACCGTAGTTTGCTTAGCGAATTCCCGGGAAGCGATTATGCAGAAGAAGCTCAGTTTATGAGTGGTTATTGTTATGCCGAAGAGTCACCAAAACCTCGTTTGGATCAAACTGTAACTCAAAATGCAATAGATGCTTTGCTGTTATTTAAGAATCTTTATCCGGCAAGCGATAGGATTGCAGAGGCAGATAGCTTAATTTTTGAGCTTCAGGAAAAACTGGTTTATAAATCATACTTAACGGGGAAATTGTATTATGATATGGGAAATTACAAAGCAGCAGTTGTTGCTTTGACTAATAGTATCGAAGATTTTCCTGAAACTGATTATCGAGAAGATTTAATGTTTATGCTTTTAGAATCAAAATATTTATTGGCAGTGAGAAGTGTTGATTCAAAAAAAGACCAACGTTTGAGTGAAGCATTAGATGAATATTTTACCTTTGTAGATGAATTCCCTGAAAGCGAGCACCGTAAGGATGCTGAAGAATTCTATGAAGTGACAGCAGATTTGTTGAATTATAGTGAAGAAATAACAGAGTAATATTTATATGGATTTTAAAAAAGTAAAAGCTGAGAGCTCAACAATTCCAAGAGATTTAACAGACTTGGAAGAGCAAACTGGAAATGTATACGAAACAGTTATGATTCTTGCAAAAAGATCAAATCAAATTGCTTCAGAAATGAAGGAAGAGTTGAATCAAAAATTGCAAGAGTTTGCGTCTTATTCAGATAACCTTGAAGAGGTATTTGAAAATCGTGAGCAGATCGAGATTTCAAAATATTACGAACGTCTGCCAAAACCAACACTTATTGCTTACGAAGAATTCAAACAGGGACAGATCTATCACAGGAACCCTGCAAAAGAAAATCGCAAAGCTTTATAAATTATAGCCTTTATGAGGCTTGAAGGAAAACATATCATTTTAGGTGTAACCGGAAGTATAGCTGCCTACAAGGCAGCTTATCTTTTAAGGTTACTGGTGAAAGAAGGAGCAGAGGTTCAGGTTGTGATGACTCCGGCAGCGAAGGAATTTATCACTCCTGTAACTATGAGTGCTCTTTCTGGAAAACCGGTGGCTTCTGAGTTTTTTTCTGCTAATGACGGTACTTGGCATTCGCATGTTGATATGGGGCAGTGGGCAGATTTAATGTTAATTGCTCCAATTACAGCTGCAACAATGGGTAAAATGGTAAGTGGTGTTGCCGATAATTTATTGGTTACTACTTATATGTCCGCTAAATGTCCGGTAATGATTGCTCCAGCTATGGATCTTGATATGTTTGTTCATCCTTCAAATGTTCGTAACCTGGAAACATTAAAGTCTTTTGGAAATATCATTCTGGAACCAGGAGAAGGCGAGCTTGCCAGCGGCCTTCATGGAAAAGGCAGAATGCAGGAACCCGAACAAATTGTTGAAGAGATTATCAGTTTCTTCAATTCAAAAAAAAAACTTCAGAATAAACACTTCCTTGTAACAGCAGGTCCAACCTATGAGAAAATTGATCCCGTTCGCTTTATTGGCAATTATTCATCGGGAAAATGGGATTTGCCATTGCCGAAGAACTGGCAGAACAGGGTGCAAAAGTTACTTTAGTTGCAGGTCCGGTTCAGCTAGGGGTAAATCATCCGAATGTAAATCGTATTGATGTAGAGTCTGCACTGCAAATGAAAGAAGCCTGCATGAAAGTATTTCCTACGGTTGATGGAGCTATTATGTGTGCAGCAGTTGCCGATTACAAGCCACGTATTCAAGCTAACGAGAAAATAAAAAGAACTCAGGCTGAAATGTCAATCGAGCTGGAAGCTACAGATGATATTGCTGCTACTCTTGGTAAAATAAAAACGGGAAAACAAGTACTGGTCGGTTTTGCTCTGGAAACTCAAAATGAGATGAAAAATGCAGGTGCAAAGATGGAAAAGAAAAACCTGGATTTTATCGTTCTCAATTCTTTAAAAGATAAAGGAGCTGGTTTTGGTGTTGATACCAATAAAATAACAATTATTGGTAAAGACAATAAAGCACAGGAATTTAAGTTAAAAATGAAGGCGGAAGTTGCCCGTGATATCGTCGAAAAAATGATTGATGTACTTGGGGATATTAAGACTTCCGGATATTTGTTTAATTTTACTTCAATCCCAGAGTAGAGACTATGAATAAGTTGAATATTGTCTTAATTGGAATTCTATTGTTTGTGTCAACTGTTGTCTCAGCACAGGAGTTACGTTGTAATGTGAGTGTTTCTGCTGCTCAAATTGAAAATGCCAACAGAAATGTTTTCCAAACTCTTCAGGCTGATTTGTATGAATTCATGAACAACAGGAAATGGACGGATCATGTGTATAGTCAGGAAGAAAAGATTGAATGTAATATCTTTATTCAACTAAATGACAGAATTTCTACAGATGAATATTCCGGATCAATGACCGTTCAGCTTACGCGTCCTACCTATAATTCAACTTACGAATCTCCAATATTGAATATTAAGGATAACGATGTTCAATTTACTTATGAGGAATACCAAACTTTAGAGTTTAACGAAAATTCTAATACCGAGAATCTTACGAGTTTGATGGCGTACTATGCTTACATAATTTTAGGTATGGATTATGATTCTTTTTCTCAGGAAGGAGGAACTGAATACTTTCAAAAAGCGCAGCAAATTGTAAATAATATGCAGAACGCGCGTGAGCCTGGGTGGAAGGCCTACGAAAGTGAGAATAACCGATACTGGTTAGTGGAAAATATTTTGAATAATGCTTATTCTCCATACCGTGAATGTATTTATAGGTATCATCGCTTAGGCTTGGATTTAATGTCTGATCAGGTTGTTGATGGAAGGGCAGAGGTTGCAGAATCTTTACGACTTATTCAAAGGGTATTTAGAAATCGCCCTTCACTTTATATCTTGCAATTGTTTTTTGATGCAAAATCAACTGAATTGGTAAATATCTTTTCTGAATCTTATCCGGATGAACAGAACAGGGTGTTAGCCATTTTAAAAGAGGTTGATCCATCAAATGCAAGTAAATATGAAAGAATAAGTGAAAATTCTGTTTTTGAACAGTAACCTTAAAAAAATAAACAGGGAACGTGCTTCAATCATTGTACATCTCCAATTATGCTTTAATTGATAAGTTGTCTATCAATTTTCATTCGGGATTTAATATTATAACCGGAGAAACAGGTGCTGGTAAATCGATCATTCTGGGAGCTCTTGGGCTGATGTTAGGGCAGCGCGCTGATTTGAATGTGCTCCTGAGCAAAGAAAAAAAATGCCTGGTTGAAGGATCCTTTAATATAAAAGGATATCATCTGGAACTCTTTTTTGAACAGGAAGAACTGGATTATGAGGATGAAACAATAATTCGCAGGGAGATTTCCCCTTCTGGTAAGACCCGCGCTTTCATTAATGATACTCCAGTAAATTTGAAAGTTTTAAGGAGTTTTGCTTTGAATTTAATTGATATTCATTCACAGCATCAAAACCTGGAGCTGGCAAGCCGCGAATTTCAGCTTAATTTGGTTGATTTGGTTGCAGAGAATAAGCAGGAGCTTGATAATTATTCCATACTTTTTGGTGAACTTCAAAGGTTAAGAAAACAACTTTTTGAGCTTATAGAAGAGTCTGAAAAAGCATCTGCTGATTTGGATTATTTCAAATTTCAGTTTCAACAATTAGATGAGGCAAATTTGCAGGAAAGTGAGCAGGAAGAATTGGAAACAGAATTGAAGACACTGGAACATGCTGAAGAAATTAAGTATGCACTTGGACAACTTTCCGATAATTTGGAAGGTGAGGAGTTTGGCTTTTTATCAAGGATAAAATCAGACAAAAATAGAATAGCAAGTTTATTCGATTTTCTGCCTGCTGCAAAGGATTTAAGTGAACGCCTGGAATCTGTTTATCTTGAGTTGAAGGACATTGCAGATGAGGCTTCTTCTACATCTGAAAATGTTGAATTTAATCCGGAGAGAATTACGTTTGTAAATGATCGGTTGAATTTATTGTATTCATTACAGCAAAAGTTTCATGTAGATGATGTTGTAGGGTTGCTTCAGTTGAAGGATGAATTTGATGAAAAAATTCAAAAGATTGATTCATCTGAGGATGAAATAAATGAACTGAAAAAGGAGATAGAATCATTGAATATACAGGTCAATGAACAAGCATCGTTTATTAGTGAACGCAGGAAAAATGTAGCTTCAAAAATTGAAGATATTGTAATAGAGGTTATTCAAAAACTGGGGATGAAAAATGCGGCTTTTCATGTGAATTTTGAAAAGCTTGCAGAAGCTGGGAAATATGGTATTGATGATGTTAGTTTCTTATTTTCAGCGAATAAAAATTCTGTTCCTCAGGAAATATCAAAGGTTGCTTCAGGTGGAGAGATCTCTCGTTTAATGTTGGCTTTAAAGTCTTTGATGACAAATAGCAACTCCTTGCCAACTATTATTTTTGATGAAATTGACACCGGTGTTTCCGGTGAGGTTGCGATAAAAATGGGAGATATTTTACGAGAACTTTCTTCAAAAATGCAGGTGATTAATATTACCCATTTGCCTCAAATTGCAGCAAAAGGCCAACATCATTATAAGGTTTATAAGTTTGATGAAGGAGATCGTACTTATACTTCAATTCGTCAATTGACAGACGATGAGCGGATTGAGGAGCTGGCGTTAATGCTTGGGGGAGAACAGGCTTCAGATAGGACACGTGAAACTGCTCGTGAGCTTTTAAATTGATTGCTTCTATAACCAAAAAGAACACAGAATCATATGAAATTTCCAGATAAAGAAAGTTTACTTTCCCGATATAAGGATTACAGTGATGATGAAATTATTCAGATTCTGAAGAAGCAAAAATCCTATCAGAAAGAGGCTGTGGAAGCAGCTACTGAAATAGCTTTGGAAAGAAGTATCATTAGTAATGAGCAGGAGTTAAAATCAGATAAATATAATCTGGGTGATACTTCTGGTTTTGTATTATTCCCTCGTTTAAATACAGCAGAACAGGCGGAGAAGGTGCTTAAAAGTCTATCCCGAATTTTGTATCTGCTTGCGGTTGTTCCAATTATTTATGCGTTATTGAACTACTATGGTGGTGATACCATGAAAGCTATTATTTGGATGCTAATTGGTGTTATTGGTTTTGTTTTGATTCAAGGGTTAGTAAAAAAGAAGCAGTCAGGTTTTTCATGGATCTTAATCTTTTTGATTTTAGGAGTAGTTTCTTATTTTTTGTTGTCCAGCAATCTAATTCGTGTTTTTTCCATTATTGACTGGATAATATTAGTTATTTCTGTAACTGTCATTGTCTATTCGATTTTATATATCCGGTTTATATTAAAAGATAAATCATAGATCATTCGTGAATATTTCTTCGAATCTTACCTGTTAATATCTGCTTTTCATCGATTCGTGCAATTGTTGAATATTTAATTGAACTAGATTTGTAAAAGATACTAGAGTTATGAAAACAATTAAATATTTTGGATTAACGGTTTTTCTGCTGATTACAGCATTGTTTGTAAATGCATCAGACGCAAATCAGTGGGATGATGTCATTGAGCAGTCTTATGATGTTGATAATTTTTCCAAAGTCTATATAGAGGGCAATTTCAAGGTAGTTCTTGAGCAGTCAAATACTCCCAGTGTCCAAATAAAAGCAGATGAAGAGGATTTCGATTACATAGAAGTGGATTCTTTTTCAGATCAGTTACATATAAGTAAAAAGCATTTTGATTTTCGAAGTACAACTATTTACATCAGTTTTAAAGATCTTGAGGAATTATATATTGAAGGAGGGGTGACGCTTGAGACGATCGGTTATATTGATTTGGAAAATTTCATTTTGAAAGTTGAAGGGGGTGCAAAAATTGAAATGGGAATGAAAGCAGAGGTGTTAGACGTTTCAGGTGAGGGTGGCGTTTATTTTGATTTGAGAGGTGCTGCTAATAAAATGATAGCTACAATTTCTGGTGCCGGGTTATTGAATGCCGAAGAGTTTCGTTGTGACTATGTTGATGTTGGTATTGAGGGAGTTGGATCTGCATCAGTTTATGCTGTAGAAAAGTTAAACGCGAGTATTGAAGGTGTTGGAAAGATTAGTTATAAAGGAAACCCTGAGGTGGAAAAAAGCGTTGAAGGTATAGGTAATGTAAATAATAAATAGCATTTTAGTTTATTCAAGTTTAGTTTGGTTAGGTTTTTGTAGGGAGACTATATAGTCTCCCTTTTTTGTGATAGGTGCTTGGATATTAGATCACATAAGAGATTAGGTTTTTAAAACAGAATTACTATTTTTGGGAAACATCTTAAGAAAAAGGAAGATTTTGATGGGAAACAAATTCTAAACTTATAATAAAAACAAAGTGATTATGAAGCGTTTTATTCTTGTATTTGCAATGATTTTGGGAGCTTACGTGGGGTTTGCTCAAAGTGCAGCTGAACTTCTTAATAGTGCGAATGAAGCTTTATCAAGCAAAGATTATGCAAAAGCTTTTGAATTGTATGATAGTGCAATGGGTGATTTAGGTGATGTTCAGGTTGATGATGCTATAAATTTCAATATTGGTTATGCTGGATATCAATCAGAGCAATATGAAGCATGTATTCCTTATTTTGACAAAGCAATTGAGGCTGGTGCACAAGTTGTAAATTCATATATGTATAAGGGTGAAGCTTATGTGAAAATAAAGAATTATACTGACGCAATTACTGCATATCAGGCAGCCATTGAAGCTGGTTCTGAAGATGCAGGAAAGCTTTATTATAAATCTGGTTCTGCAGCATATAATGGTAAATTGTATGAGCAGGGTGCTGAGTTTTTTGGAAATGCGGTTGATGCAGGGTATAATGCAGAAACTGCTATGTATAACAAAACACTATGTTTGAAAAATCTAGGGAATGATGAAGAGTATAAACAAGCTTTGATTGAAGGTGTTGAGAAATTCCCTGCAGAAGAAAAATTGACCAGTGCCTTGGCAAAAATTTATGTAATAGAAGGTAACGAACTTTACCAAAAAGGCGCGGCTATTATTAGTGCTGCCAACGAACAAGTAAATGCAGGAACTATTTCTACAGCTGATGAAGCATATATCGCTGAGATCGAAAAGTCAAAAGCTGAATTTACTGCAGCCGTTGAAGTTTTGGAAAAAGCAGCTGCGTTGGATGCAAGCAATGCAAATGCAACAGCTTTGCTTGAAGCTTGTAAGGGACAATTATAATCGAAAAATATTTTTGAAAATGAAGAAGGTTCAGGTTTTTACTTGAACCTTTTTTGTTAACTTGAATAGTTCTTTTTTATAAAAAAATATAATTCCTGATTTTATGAGGTTTCCATGCTTTTTGATAATGTTGCTTTTTCTTTCAGCAACTTTTAATGTTTTTTCTCAGAATACTTCTCCATTACAAACGATTGTTGACGATTGGACAAATCAGAAATTACTGGAAAATGCAGGAATTGGTATTTATGTTATAGATGTTGAATCAGGAAAGGAATTAGCATCAACAGATCCTCAATTAAGTTTGGTGCCTGCATCAACCTTAAAATTACTTACTACAGGAGCGGCATTGGAAATACTTGGAGCAGATTATCGTTTTAAAACCCAATTGGCTTATTCCGGGGAAATAAAAAATGACACTTTATTTGGAGACATTGTAATTACTGGAGGAGGGGATCCTGCACTTGGTTCGCATTATTTTGAGGATCATTATCTGGAGAATCATTTTTTAGATGTATGGATGGATAGTTTGAAGCAATCGGGTATTCAATATATAAATGGTGATATTATAGCAGATGCTTCAATTTATGAAGAGCAAACTATCCCCAATACGTGGGTTTGGGAAGATATCGGTAATTATTTTGGGGCAGGTGCTTGTGCCCTTTCTGTTTATGATAATATGTTTCGAATACACATGAGTTCTCCTGTTGAGCCAAATCAACAGACTCAGATATTATATACAGAACCGGATATTCCCGGAATTAAATTCAAAAATCAGGTTATTTCTTCTGAAATTCAAAAAGATCGTGCTTATGTGTTTGGAAGCCCAATGGATAATGATCGTACTATTCGCGGGACAATTCCATTTGGCAGGTCTGATTTTGAAATTAAGGCTTCAATACCTAATCCTCCATCTTTGTTGGGTTTGCAATTAAAGCAAAAACTGAACAGTTTAGGGATTTGTATAAGTGGGAAAGTTCATGTATTAACTACTTCAAAATATAATCATATTACTTTCCCAATAGCAGAAACACTTTCTCCTACTTTGATAGAAATTATTGATGTAACCAATCATGAAAGCGTAAATCTTTTTGCAGAGCATTTATTAAAACACCTGGCCTATGTCGAAACCGGATTAGGTTCGATTGAAAAAGGATTGGAAATTGTAACTGATTTTTGGAACGAAAAAGGTATTGGCGAATCTGGATTTTTTATGGCTGATGGAAGTGGTCTTTCCCGTTTTAATGCAATAACAGCAAGGCAGATAGTCGATGTTCTTGCTTACCTTAAAACATACAGTCCGGAAGGTGATGCGTTTATTGATTCACTACCAACAGTTCCAAATGGGACTTTATATTATTTTCATGCAAGAAATTTTCCCAATAATAGTCTGCATGCAAAAAGTGGAAGTATGACAAGAGTTAGATGTTTCGCAGGACAAATCACGATGAGTTCTGGGAAAGATGCACTATTTGCAATTTTCCTAAATAATTTTTCTTGTTCTCAGTCTGAAGCAATTCAGTCAATCGAAAATTTGCTAACAGAGATCAGAAATTATTAATAACTAATCTCTGTTTTGTTCATTTAAAATGGTATTTCATTGAAAGGAGAAGTTTTTGGGGAATTATTTTCCTTTAATAAATCTTCCCAACGCAAATTTTCCACTTCCATAAACCAATATAGTAATATAGATTAAAAGATATAAAAGAGCCATCTCTTTATTGCTAAAAGGGTCACTTCCATGGGCAATGAATGCTGCTACTGCCATTGTAATAATAAGTGGAATGGAAGCTAACCTGGTTGCAATTCCCAGAATTAGTAGAACTGAGCAAAATACTTCTGCAAAAACAGCCATCGCTAGAGAGGGGGCTGCACCTATGCCAAAAGGATCTGCAAAAGCGATTTCTCCACCTGCAAATAAGTTTTGTAATTTAGGTATACCATGAGTTAGCATGAAAGCACCTGCGCTTACCCGAAAGATTAGTAACCAAAGGTTCTCTGCAAATTGATTTGTTTTGGGGCCAAGAAGTTTATTTGACATGATTTTGTGTTTTTAAATGAACCTTATTATAGATCCAGTTATGTCGTTATAAAAAAAATATTTACTGAAATTCATACTTAATAATACAACATGTTAGCAACATTCAAACTTTAATATGCTAGCTTTTATTTTGTAAAATCAATTTTCTTATAAACAATCATGAGGCTATTATGTTCTCTAAAATTAAGATACGACTATTTCCAAAACATAAATTTTACAGGTGTTTTTGAAGAGAAATAAATTTTGCTTTTAGAAATTAATTCATACTTTTGCTTTTACAATTAATGAAAATGAAAAATCTGGCTATCATATCTAACGTCATTCTTCTAGTCGTTGTGGTCATTTCGCAAGCGAAGTGAGGATGTTGTACGTAGGTATTTCAGCTAGTCATTCTCACACGTAGAGAATGGCTTTTTTTATTTTAAGGAGTTTGGTAATGATTATAAAATCAACATATTACACGTTAGTCTTTTTACTCGTCATTCTTGGTTTTAACTAAGAAAGGCTACTGTATTGGAAAAATAATAAGCCTTTCTCAAAATGAGACAGGCTTTTTTTTAGAATATTATTTTAAAAAACGATAAAATGAAATACAAATTAAGATCTGCAACAACTACCGAAGGTCGAAGAATGGCTGGAGCACGTAGTTTATGGCGTGCAAATGGAGTTAAAGAAGAACAGTTTGGAAAACCAATTATTGCTGTTGTAAACTCGTTTACTCAATTTGTTCCGGGGCACGTGCATTTGCATGAAATAGGTCAGCAAATTAAAGGTGAAATTGAAAAACAAGGATGTTTTGCAGCTGAGTTTAATACAATTGCAATTGATGATGGTATTGCAATGGGACACGATGGGATGCTATATTCTCTTCCTTCACGTGATGTAATTGCTGATAGCGTTGAGTATATGTGTAATGCACATAAAGTAGATGCAATGGTTTGTATTTCAAACTGCGATAAAATTACTCCAGGAATGCTGATGGCTGCAATGCGATTGAATATTCCTGCAATTTTTGTTTCAGGTGGTCCAATGGAAGCTGGAAACATCGAAGGTAAAGACTATGATTTAGTAGATGTAATGGTAATGGGAGCTGATCAGAATGTTGAAGAAGATCTTTTATCCAAGGTTGAAAGAGATGCATGTCCAACTTGTGGTAGTTGTTCCGGTATGTTTACTGCTAACTCAATGAACTGTCTGGCAGAAGCTTTAGGCCTTGCTTTACCCGGAAACGGTACAATTGTAGCTACACATGCTAATCGTAAAAAGTTATTTGAAGATGCAGCTTCACGTATCATTGAAATGACTTACGATTATTACGATAAAGGAAATGAAAGTATCCTTCCCCGAAATATTGCAACAAAAGCGGCATTTGATAATGCAATGAAGTTAGATATTGCAATGGGAGGATCAACCAATACTGTCTTACACATTTTGGCTGTTGCCCAGGAAGCAGGTGTTGATTTTACTATGCAAGACATTAACGAATTATCTAAAGTAACTCCAAACCTTTGTAAGGTTGCGCCAAACGGACACTATCACATACAGGATGTGAACCGTGCAGGAGGTATTTTAGGTATTCTTGCCGAGTTGAACCGTGGTGGACATATGGATATATCGGTTCCTCGCGCTGATGGTTTAACTCTTGGTGAAGCTATTAACAAATACGATATAATGAATCCTGACGCTCAGGAAGAGGATCTTAAAAGATTCAAGTCTGCTCCTGGTGGTGTCAGGAACTTAGTCATGGGATCACAGGAAAGCTACTACAAGGAGTTTGACAAAGATCGTGCCTCTGGTTGTATCCGTAATGTTGAAAATGCTTACAACAAAGATGGTGGATTAGCTATCCTTTACGGAAATATTGCAGAAGACGGATGTATTGTTAAAACGGCAGGAGTAGATCCATCGGTGTTCCAGTTTCAGGGTGTAGCTCGTGTATTTGAATCACAGGAAGATGCAGTTAATGGTATTTTAGGTGATGCTGTACAAGCTGGAGATGTAGTGATTATCCGTTATGAAGGACCTAAAGGTGGCCCTGGAATGCAGGAAATGTTATATCCTACATCGTACCTGAAATCAATGAAGCTGGATAAAGTTTGTGCTTTATTAACTGATGGTCGCTTCTCTGGAGGGACTTCAGGATTGTCTATTGGACATGCTTCACCTGAGGCTGCAGCCGGAGGTCTTATAGCACTGGTTAAAGATGGAGATCCTATTGAAATTGATATTCCTGCTCGTAAAATTGAGGTTAAATTGAGTCAGGAAGAAATAGAAAAAAGAAGAAAAGAAGAAGAAGCCAAGGGGAAAGATGCATATACTCCTGTTGGCCGAAACAGAAAAATAAGCAAAGCGCTAAAAGCCTATGCCAGCCTGGTTTCATCGGCAGACAAAGGTGCAATTCGCTTAATCGATTAAGTAACAACAAAAATTCAATTATATGGCAACAAAGCGTATTACCGGATCACAAGCTGTAATTCAGTCTTTACTGGAAGAAGGCGTTGATACCATTTTTGGGTATCCTGGTGGGGCAATTATGCCGATTTATGATGCCCTTTACGATTTTGACACACAAGTTACGCATATATTAACCCGTCATGAGCAGGGTGCAATTCACGCTGCCGAGGGTTATGCTAAAGTCTCGGGAAAAACAGGGGTCTGCTTTGCAACTTCTGGCCCAGGGGCAACAAACCTGATTACCGGAATTGCAGATGCAATGATCGATTCAATTCCATTGGTTTGTATAACAGGACAGGTTGCTTCACCACTTCTGGGAACCGATGCATTTCAGGAATCAGATGTAGTTGGTATTTCAATGCCTGTGACAAAATGGAATTATCAGGTAACCTCGGCAGACGAAATTCCGGAAGCTATAGCTAAAGCATTTTACATTGCAAGCACTGGACGTCCTGGACCTGTGTTGTTGGATATTGCGAAGGATGCTCAATCTCAGGAACTTGATTTTGAGTATAAAAAATGTACAAAGATTCGCTCGTATATTCCAGAAGTTCCTGTTGATCCGTTTAAAGTACAGGAAGCTGCAAAATTGATTGATAAAGCTAAAAAACCGTTGTTGTTTTTTGGACAAGGTGTAATCATCTCCAATGCAGAAGATGAACTAAAAGCTTTTGTTGAGAAAACAGGAATTCCTGCGGCCTGGACATTGCTTGGTCTTTCGGCTATGCCAACAGATCATCCATTAAATGTTGGAATGTTGGGAATGCACGGTAATTATGGTCCAAATATTAAAACCAATGAAGCAGACTTGATTATTGCTGTTGGTATGCGTTTCGATGATCGTGTTACAGGTAAGGTTAGTGCCTATGCTACAAATGCAAAGATCATCCATCTTGAAGTTGATCCTGCTGAAATTGATAAGATTGTTAAGACAGATGTTGCCGTTTTAGGTGATGCTAAAAAATCACTGGCAATGTTAACAAACAATGTAAAGGAAAATAAACATGATGCATGGGTGCAGGAGTTTCGTGATTGCGATAAAGTAGAGCATGAAAAAGTCATAGATAAAGATATTACTCCTGCAAAAGATGGATTGACAATGGGCGAAGTTATTCGCAAAACGTCGGAGGCAACTGAAAACAAAGCTGTTTTAGTTACCGATGTTGGTCAACAGCAAATGATGGCGGCTCGATATTTTAAGTTTACGCAATCTAAAAGTGTAGTAACTTCGGGAGGTTTAGGAACAATGGGATATGGTGTGCCTGCTTCATTGGGAGCTCAAATTGGGGCGCAAGACCGTACTGTTGTTTGCTTTGTTGGTGACGGAGGTTTTCAGATGACCTTGCAGGAATTAGGTACGATTGTTCAAAATAGATTGCCAGTAAAAATTGTTATTTTGAATAATAATTTTCTGGGAATGGTTCGCCAGTGGCAGCAATTGTTTTTTGAAAGACGCTATTCTTTTACTGAATTGCATAATCCGGATTTCATTACGATTGCCAAAGGATTTGGAATGGCTGGTCATAAGGTTGAAAAAAGAGAAGACCTTGATGCCGGAATTAAACAAATGGTAGAACATGATGGGCCTTACTTGTTAGAGGTTGTTGTTGAAAAAGAAGATAACGTATTCCCAATGGTTCCGGCAGGTTCTTCGGTATCCGATATTATTCTTGAAGCATAATCTTAAAATGAATCAAAATGAAAAAAGAATTTATAATTACCATATTTTCGGAAAATAATATTGGTTTATTAAACCGGATTACCATCAATTTTACACGTCGTAAAATGAATATTGAGAGCTTAACCGTTTCTCAATCTGCAATTCCAGGTATTTCTAAATTTACCATTGTTGTAAATGAAACAGAAGACCGTATACAAAAAGTGGTTGGGCAATTGGAAAAAGTTGTAGACGTGCTAAAAGCTTTTTATCATACGAATGATGAAATGATTTATCAGGAGATAGCTCTTTATAAAGTACCAATTGAGGCTTTATATGAGAGTGATCAGGTTGAAAAAATTGTTCGTAAGGCAAGTGCCCGTATTTTAGAGATTACGAGGGATTATATTGTAATTGAAAAGACAGGGCATAAGGAGGAAACGCAAGCTTTGCTGGAATTGCTTAACCAGTTCCACGTAATGCAGTTTATTCGTTCCGGAAGAATTGCGATTACCCGTGATCCGATTGAACGTCTTTCAGAATTTCTTAAAGAACGTGATGCATTAATTAATCAGGCAGATTAATTTGAGTATAAAACAATTGAATTCACCCGGTTGCTTCATTGCTTCCGGGTGAGTTTCTGTTAGA
>CAXXKK010000021.1:0-107387 GCA_963676845.2 Prolixibacteraceae bacterium
AAAAGTATGGACTTACCTCGCAAATTTTAAGATGTGCTTATTCTATTCCCTCAAATATTGCCGAGGGTTCAGGGCGTTCAACGAATAAAGAGTTTGCACGATTCCTTGACATTGCTTTAGGCTCTGCTTTTGAATTGGAAACTCAATTGATTCTTGCTTCAGACATCAACTATTTGTCGAAAGACAAACTAGATGAAATACAAGTATTATTACAAGAAATTCAGAAAATGATTTATTCATTCAAGATGAGTTTGTAGTATCAGGATGTTTCTTGTCTTGGTTCTAGAATCTTGAATCTAATATCTTAAAAATATGAAACCAGATTTTAAAAATATAAACATTAAAAGAGCAGGGCAGAAAGCTGACACAGCGGCCTGGATGGCTCAAAATAAAATAGAAAAAGACTGGGTGACTCCGGAACAGATTCCTGTTAAGCCAGTTTATACAAAAGAAGATTTGGAAGGTATGGAGCATTTGAACTATGCTGCCGGTTTACCTCCTTACCTTCGCGGACCTTATTCAGCGATGTACGCTATGCGTCCATGGACAATCCGTCAGTATGCCGGATTCTCAACTGCTGAAGAATCTAACGCATTCTACCGTCGTAACCTTGCGGCAGGTCAGAAAGGTCTTTCAGTAGCATTTGACCTGGCAACTCACCGTGGTTATGACTCTGATCACCCACGTGTAGTTGGTGACGTTGGTAAAGCGGGTGTGGCTATCGACTCTATTCTGGATATGAAAATCTTGTTCGACCAGATTCCATTGGATAAAATGTCTGTTTCAATGACAATGAACGGAGCTGTACTTCCAGTATTGGCTTTCTACGTTGTTACTGCATTGGAACAAGGAGCAACAATGGATCAATTGGCAGGTACAATCCAGAACGATATTTTGAAAGAATTCATGGTGCGTAACACATACATCTACCCACCAGAATTCTCAATGAAAATTATTGCTGACATCTTCGAGTTCACATCTCAACATATGCCTAAATTTAACTCGATCTCAATTTCGGGTTACCACATGCAGGAAGCTGGTGCAACTGCTGACATCGAAATGGCTTATACCCTTGCTGACGGTTTGGATTACATCCGTACAGGTATTGACGCCGGAATTGATGTAGATGCATTTGCTCCTCGTTTATCTTTCTTCTGGGCTATTGGTATGAACCATTTTATGGAGATCGCAAAAATGCGTGCTGCACGTATGCTATGGGCTAAGATTGTAAAACAATTCAATCCTAAAAACCCAAAATCAATGGCATTGCGTACTCACTCGCAAACTTCAGGTTGGTCATTAACAGAGCAAGATCCATTCAACAACGTAGGCCGTACAGCTATTGAAGCGATGGCTGCTACATTGGGACATACTCAATCATTGCACACCAATGCTCTTGATGAAGCAATTGCATTGCCTACTGATTTCTCTGCACGTATTGCACGTAACACTCAGTTATACATTCAACAGGAAACTGAAATCTGCAGGGGAGCTGATCCTTGGGCAGGTTCTTACTATGTTGAATCATTAACAAAAGACCTTTACGAAAAAGCATGGGCTCACATCCAGGAAGTTGAAAAACTGGGTGGTATGGCGAAAGCTATCGAAACAGGAGTTCCAAAAATGCGTATTGAGGAAGCAGCAGCACGTACTCAGGGACGTATCGACAGTGGTTCTCAGACTATCGTGGGTGTAAACAAATATCGTTTGGAAAAAGAGGATCCAATCGACATTTTGGAAATCGACAATACTGAGGTTCGTAAATCACAAATCAAACGATTGGAGAAACTGCGTGCTGAGCGTAACGAAGAAGAAGTACAACAAGCTTTAGCTGCTATCACAAAATGTGTAGAAACTAAAGAAGGTAACTTGCTTGATCTCTCTATTAAAGCTGCACAAAAACGTGCTTCATTAGGTGAAATTTCAGACGCTTGCGAAAAAATCGTAGGACGTTATAAAGCTGTAATCAGAACTATTTCAGGCGTGTATTCATCAGAAAGTAAAACAGACAAAAACTTCCAGGATGCAACAGAATTAGCGAAGAAATTTGCTGAGCAGGAAGGACGTCAGCCACGTATCATGATCGCTAAAATGGGTCAGGATGGACACGACCGTGGTGCAAAAGTAGTAGCAACAGGTTATGCAGACCCTGGTTTCGACGTAGATATGGGACCATTATTCCAAACTCCTGAAGAAACTGCAAAACAAGCTGTTGAAAACGATGTTCACATATTGGGAGTTTCTTCATTGGCTGCAGGTCACAAAACATTAGTTCCTGCTGTAATCGAAGAATTGAAAAAATTGGGTCGTGAAGACATCATGGTTATTGCCGGTGGTGTAATCCCAGCTCAAGACTACCAATACTTGTACGATGCTGGTGTTGTTGCCGTATTCGGTCCTGGAACAAGCGTTTCAGCTGCCGGTAAGAAAATCCTTGAGATTTTACTTGCTGAATAATTCCAGTTTATTATTGAACCCTATTGATCGGATGACTTGAAGTCATCCAATCAATCAAGATACAGAAAGCCATTCCCAAAAGGGAGTGGCTTTTTTTTTGGGGGGGCATGTCGGTTTCTAACCGGCATTTGTTCGTTGAATATTTTTCAAAAGTAAGCTTACAGGTTGCCTTGCAGCTTTTTTTAGAGTCCTGCAGTAAAATTTCAACTTCCTGCAGAATTTTTTACAGTCTTGCATCGTTTTTTCCTGACCTTGCAACTTCTTTTTGAAATCTTGCACGATTTTTTTCCGTCTTGCGGCGCAAGAAAGCAAAAAACTCCCGCAGGAGAAATTAAGAACACGCAAGGCACCTAAAAATCTAACAGGGAACTATTATTCAACAATTTCGCTATTAACATCACTCTTCTTCCTTTTTCATTTCCTCCAGCAAGCACTTTATTTTGGGCTTCCGCCCTTTCAGGGCTTTAAAACATTCGGCTCTTTTTATCATCGGACGTTGCCCGATGATGTTGCTGTTGCACCTTCGGTGCGGGGAGTTCTTCGGTTATCAGGTTGTTTCCCTTCAAAATTGGATATTGGTTTTTTCTCATTGTTTGTTTGTGTTGTGTTTTCCCCAACGGGGTTTAGGCAACGCCCTGTGTTGATGATTGTGTGGTAGCACATTCGCCCTGAAAGGGTAAGAGCAGGAAATGGCTCTTTGGGGGATGTAGGTTTCTAATCGGCATCATTTTATAGTCATGCCGAACTTCCGGCCCGGGATGGTCCGACAGGGTTTCGGAATCTGCGTCCAGCTTAGTCCGGCGTTGTTTGAAAGAGATACTGAAACAAGTTCAGGATGACGGGAGCATTTGTCTTAGCTTTTTTAACTAGTCAATCCATGCCTCAATTTTGTTCTTTAAGGCTTCTCTTAACTCATCATTTGTTTTATATATTATATGAGGATAATGATTCAGGTCAAAATGTGAATTTTTAAAATCATCATCATGGCAACAATAAATTACAGGTAACCCTAATCCCAAAGCAAATCCAGCTTCAAAATAGACACCTTCTTTCTGCTCTGTAAAATCAGCAACTAAAAATTTTGATTTTTTTATCTCAGCAAGAATCGCATCATTTATAGTCTTATTACTTTCATAATGCGCTTCATCTATAAAAATCGGTTGATTTTTTGTTGCCTCAATTGCACTCCTAATTGTATCCCTTATCTCTCTAATTTTTGGTTCAACTGAGAAAGACATCGCAATAAAACATCTATTTGAATACCTATTATTCTTTTCTAAACTAGAAATATAATTAAGCCCCTCAAATGTAAATTTAAAATATAAGTCATCATCCGTAAGTTCTTCATTATCTAGTATCCCATAACCCTTTACATCAAGATACTTTTTTGAAAGAAGGGACTTTAGATAGAGATCTATTTCATTCTTTGAATTAAAAAAAGTACAATGGAATAATTTGCGATATGATATCTTACCTTGAAATGAAGGAAAAATACTATACAGTAAGATCAAAAAGTTATCAAATTTTTCTCTAGGTGTAATTGGAATAAAAGTCTCAGAAATAACTTCTTTTATTAAATCCGTTGTAATCAATTTAGCTTTAATTATACTTTCATCATCCGAATTTTTAATATTTGGAAATCTATCGTTATATAGTAACCACCTAATTACTTCTTTATTACTTTTAGCAAATTCTATAGAATCAATAGACAAATATAATCCACGAACAATATTTTGATTTTTTATTTCATAGAATATATTTCGATAGTCTCTTTTTGAACTAATTATTTTCCATCCTGTTATTGGACAAATTTTTCTAACTTTAAATTCATTCATGATTTTTCTTTTAAAAATACAAAACATTACGATAAGCCATAAAAAAGCAAGTACGCCCCCCAAAGAAGAGAATTGTCATTCCGAACTTGTTTTGTAATCTGCATCCAGCTTAGTCCGGCGCTGTTTGATGGAGATACTGAAACAAGTTCAGGATAACGAGTGGCATTTGAGAAAGTGGAATAGTACAAACCACTGCTGTTCTCCTCAACCATCGGTTTTCACTTTCCAGCCAACCTAAAATTTGGCTATCAGGCAAAGTCCCTTCGCGCCAGTGCCAACCAGCAATCATGGTGCTATAGGTATCAACCGACACCCAATTATCAAGAACATTTCCCAAGTCAAGAACGTCTTTTTCGGTAAGTGATTTAAGAACCTTCTTATTCTTCCATATTAATTCATACGCAAAAATCTGGCACTCAAAAATTCCCTGCCGGGTGAGTGACTTGCATAATTCAACCCACTCTGTAATTGACAAACCTTTTAAATGAGAACTCCAGTTCTTTACAAGCACTTTTAAATCGGGCATCCGTATACCAAACATTTCCATGGATGTGGGGAAATTAGCTGAAGCCTGAGCTTTTCGTTCAGGTGTAGAAACCTTTTTTAGGTCATCAACCATCATATTAATTATTTCTTCGTGGGTCATTGTCCGATTTTTGTAAATTTGACTACTTCAAAAGTACAAAACAATAAAATTGAACAATGACGACGAAACTTGTTTTTGCGACAAACAATCAACATAAACTAAAAGAGATACAACATATTCTGGGCGATCAGATTGAGCTACTTGGACTAAAAGATATTAAATGCTTTGAAGATATTCCCGAAACCAGTGAAACTCTGGAGGGAAATGCATCGCAAAAAGCTTTTTATGTGTACAATAAGTTTGGCTACAACTGTTTTGCCGATGACACAGGTTTGGAGATTGAAGCTCTGAACGGCAAACCCGGAGTTTACTCGGCACGCTATGCCGGAGAAACAAAAAGCTCTGAGGCAAACATGGAAAAGGTACTTACTGAAATGAACAAAATAAATGAGCGTAAAGCTCGTTTTAGAACAGTAATTTCCCTCATTATTGATGGTAAAGAAACACTTTTTGAAGGCATTGTTAACGGTGAAATTCTAAGAGAAAAAAAAGGAGATGAAGGTTTTGGTTACGATCCTATTTTTCAACCTGAAGGATATTCCGAAACTTTTGCAGAAATGGATCTAAACGAAAAAAACAAAATCAGCCACCGTGCCCGTGCTGTTCAAAAATTGGTCGATTACCTGAAAAGCGAAACACTATGAAACAACTAATTACTTTTTTGCTCACTCTTCTTACTTCATTTCATGTATTGGCATTGGGCGAGTGGACTGACTATTCTTCCTATTCATCGGCAACAAAGGTTACCCTTGCCGGAGATCAGGTTTTTTGCGTGACAACAGGAGGCTTATTCGCTTACGATAAAACAGATTACAGCCTGCAAAAAATCACCAGTGCTCACAATCTTTCTGATGTAGGTATCCAAACTGTTAGCTATGGGGAAGTTGCTGATGTTCTGCTTATAGCATATGGAAACAGCAACCTTGATTTAATTTTTGGGAACGACACTGACCCCTACAATATCTCGGCAATTAAACGCAAACAAATTCCCGCAGACAAAACCATCTACAACATCCTTTTTGTTGACCAGACAGCTTACTTGTCCTGTGGCTTTGGAATTGTAGCGGTGAATCTTGAGAAAAAAGAAATTAAGGACACTTATTTCATTGGGAATAATGGTTCGTACTTGTTGGTGAATGATATGACTTTTGATGGTCAATATTTATATGCAGCTACTGAAAATGGTATCTATAAGGCAGATATTAATTCATCCAATCTTCAGGATTTTAACAATTGGGAACGAGATGAAGCTATTCCAAATTATTCAGGAGATTTTGATGAAATTGAATTTTTCAATAATGAGGTCATCGTTAATTATAACGGAGGAGATGGGAATGACAGAATCTACAGACTAGCGAATGGGAATTGGGTTAATTTTCAATCAGGTATCGATAATGTTTGTGAAATATCCGTGGCATCCGGGAACTTAATGATCACTTGCAATAATGTAATTGATATTTACAATTCATCATTCTCCAGAATTGCCCAAATTTCATCATATCAATTTCCATCATATAGTGTTGATGGAATCACTCCGGTAAGCACAACACTAGATGATAACAACACATTCTGGATTGCAGACAACAGACATGCGCTTGTAAAGGTATCCGGGAATGCAGCAGAATCAATCAAGCCTGAAGGTCCTGTAGATAATAATGTATTCGCACTTACCTCTAACAAAGGAAACTTATGGCTTTCTTCTGGAGGAAGAAACGCCTCCTGGAATAACATGTATACCAATGCACAATTCCAGCTTTTTAGCGATAATAAATGGAAGAGTTTTAATGCTCGTTCAGTTAGTGCAATGAGCAATTTACACGACATCGTATGTATTGCAGTTGATCCGGACAATCCCAATCATATTTTTGCAGGTTCGTGGGGAGGTGGTGTTTTTGAATTTCAAGATGGTGAATTTATTGAGCGATACAATAATCAAAACAGCAGTTTGCAAACTGCACTTCCTGAGTCGCCCAATGATCCATACGTCAGAATTGGAGGCATGGATTTTGACTCGAAAGGAAACCTTTGGGTAACAAACAGTATTGTAGGCAAACCACTTTCAGTATTCACAACCGATGGTAACTGGGAATCTTATGAAATTGAAGATGTAAGTTCTGATACTGATGTAGGACAAATTGTTGTCTCCGAGGATGACGATCAGTGGATGGTTCTTCCCCGTGGAAACGATATAGCGGTAAGGAAAGAAGATGGCACTGAAAGTAAGCAAGTAGAACTAATCGCATATTTCACCAATGGAACAGACCAACGATACACCCATATGAGAGATATATACTCCATCGCCATGGATTTGGACGGAGCAATCTGGTTCGGAACTTCTGTTGGTGTTTCTGTAGCTTATGATCCTGAAGATGTCTGGAATGATGAAACATTTTACGTTTCACAGCCAAGTCTTGACGAGGGAGATGGACTTTACCACCCACTACTTAGTTCAGAAACAGTAACAGCTATTGCAGTTGATGGAGCAAACCGAAAATGGCTTGGAACAAAGAACTCAGGTGTTTACCTGATTTCGGAAAATGGAGAAGAGGAACTGGAGCATTTTACATCGGCAAACAGCCCTCTTTATTCCAACGAAATAACCAGCATTGCCATAAACGGTGAAAATGGAGAAGTATTCTTTGGCACACCTAAAGGACTTATTTCTTATCAGGGTGAAGCCATATCAGGGAACAATGTCTATACGGATGTATATGCTTACCCCAATCCTGTACGTGAAGATTATGAAGGAGACATTGTTATTAAAGGATTGATACAGGATACAGATATAAAGATTACAGATATCAGTGGGAATCTGGTTTACGAAACCACATCACTAGGAGGACAAGCTGTCTGGGATGGCACTAACTTATTTGGCAACCGGGTAAGTACAGGTGTTTATGTCGTTTTTGGAAATGATCGCTATGGTAATCAGACTTTCACTACGAAGATCCTTGTGATTCACTAAACGGAATAACAGTGCTTGAAACAACCCGTGGAATTTTCCTCCATTACCTGAATTATTCAGATACATCTTTAATTGCAAAGATTTATACTGAAAAGTATGGCATTCAGTCCTACATGGTAAACAGGCCAAAATCAAAAAAATCAGGTATTAAAATGAACTTGCTTCAGCCTCTTTTTTTGCTTGATCTTGAAGCCTATCACAAAGAAGGGAAAAACATTCAACGTTTAAAGGACGTGAAAGTATCAGTTCCCTTTGAGAATCTTCCTTATGACATAAAAAGAAGTTCTCAGGCTTTTTTTATCACAGATCTTTTGCAACACTGCCTGAGAGAAGAAGAACCTAATCCGGATCTATTCAACTTTATTTATCATGCTTCCTCTTTGCTTGATATAAAAAATGAAGGCATTGCTAATTTTACGATTTCATTCATGTTTAAACTGTGCAGGTATCTGGGTATAGCCCCGAAAAAACCAGAATCTGAAAATTTTCGTTTTTTCGACCTTATTTCTGCGTCATTTAAATGGGACGAACCATCTCATAACCAATTTATGAAAGTTGAAACCACCCGGAACTTTTTCGATTTTTTTCAGTATGAACTAACAGAAATAGAAAAACTGGATTTCACAAATACACAACGAAACGATTTACTTAATAAGATATTAGAGTATTATAGGATTCACCTCGAAATATCGGGCGAATTGAAATCTTTAATTGTCTTAAAAGAAGTTTTTAATTCTTAAAATGAACGTGATATATATCGTATAGAATGAAATATATTGAATTATATTCTGTTCTTTTTGTATAATTGCGGCTTGAAAACTTGTCATGATAAACTCAAAACTCCCTAATACACCGTTAAGCGTATTCTCAACTGTAAATGAACTGATTGAGGAAACAGGTGCACTTGATATGGCAATCGGGAAAACCGATTTTACTTGCTCTGAGAAGCTCTCGGAACTTGCTGCTTTCTATATAAAATCGGGCGACTATAACAATTACGCATCACTTGAGGGTATTCCTGAACTTCGTAAGAATATTTCTGAGCATGTTACCAAAAGATATGGCTTTGAATACAACCCAGAAAGTGAAATTACAATCACAGCAGGAACAGTTCAAGCTATTCATACAGCCATTAGTACTGTTGTAAAAGACGATGACGAAGTAATTATTTTTGAACCGTCATTCGAATCATTTGCGCCTTCAGTTATTTCAAACGGAGGACGGCCAATTTACATCCAGTTAAAATCTCCGAATTTTAATGTTGACTGGGAAGAGGTTCGCAAAATGATTACCACCAAAACCAAGATGATCATCATAAACTCTCCTCACAACCCTACAGGTAATGTTTTGTCAGAAGAAGATATGTTATCTCTACAACGATTGACAAACGGAACAAATATTGTTATTCTAAGTGATGAGATTTTTGAATCAATAATTTTCGATAATCAAATACATCAAAGCATAGCTCGTTTTCCCAAGTTGGCGGAGCGAAGTTTTATCATTTCATCTTTTGGCCCTTTATACAACATCAACGGTTGGGGAATTTCATATTGCCTGGCTCCTGAAAAGTTAATGAGGGAATTTAGAAGGATTCAACAATTCCAGATTTATAATGTCAATGCCCCATTACAATATGCGCTGGCTGACTATATTGGAGAAAACAATTCCTTTGAAGAAGTTTCTGAATTGTATCAGGGAAAACGAAATTATTTCATTCGCTTACTGGAAAGTAGTCCCTATAAAATCATCCCAACACAAGGAAGTTATTTTCAATTGATTGATTTCTCTGAATTATCGGATGAGCAAGATAAAGTTTTTGCTGAAAGACTTGCCCGCGAGTTTGGCATTGCTACACTCCCACTTTCTACTTTTTATCACGATAAAATCAAGCCTCAAATGATCCGGGTTTGTTTCGCTAAATCAAATGAAAAACTTGAGCAGGCAGCAGAAAAACTGCTAAATGCAGTAAAATGATTCTGAATGCATCGAGAATTGTAGAATGTAATTAGATACAATTTAGACATTAAAAAAAGAGATTACCTAACGGCAATCTCCTTCCTGTACTAACTAAACCATCTAAAACCAATTATGCGATATCTTGAACCAACTCGATGGAATCCCTCACTTTACTTAAGCGAGTAACATCATCATCATTGATTGAGATATTAAAAAAATCTTCTAAATAAAAAAGAAACAATGCCCAGTCAACTTTATCAAAGCTTAAGTCCTGCTCAAAAGAAGCATCCAGCTTAATTTTCTTTCTAGGCACACCTGTTTTACGAAGAACTCTGTACAAAGTCCTTCTAATTGTCCTGTTTTCCATATAGCTTCCATTTTTTATTTCAACCATGTTTCTAGTATGTTGAAATTAATTTGGTTCAAAATTAAAAAATCGAACAAAATACTAAACGGTTCAAACTGGAAAATATTGAATAAATTTTACGTCTTAACACCATTTAATAACAACAAAGCTTAAAAAGTTCGGACACAATATTCATTAACCACTAAACGACAACTAGTTACAAGACATAAAAATTAATCAACAATTAATATTATTTCCTTTCTTTTTTCCAATCTAATCTTAACATACTGTAAATTTCAAGGTCTATGTAACCATTTTTGTGCTTTTCACCTTGCCTTTCTATCCCTTCATATTTAAAATAAAGCTTCTTTGGGATGGCTGAACTTTTATCATTCCCCACTCCGCATTTTATCTGAACTCGATTCATATTCATTACAGAAAAAACATAATCAACCAATGTTTTTACTGATTTAGACATAATGCCTTTGCCCGTCATGGACTCGATCAACCAGTAACCAATTTCTGTTTTCAGATTTAAGGAATCAGTATCCTTCAAACCTAGCAAGCCAGCAAAATATTCATCATACCAAATCACAAAAACCTCATCTTTGGGGTGTGAAGTATCTGAAAGGACGGAACGGACAAATGATTCAGTGTCATCTTGAGAGTATGTCTGCTGTACAAATGGGAGCCATGGGGATAAGAATGAGCGGTTATTATCAATAGCTTGAAAAATCTGAAAAGCATGTGAATATTTTAAAGGCTCAAGCTTAATCTTCTTATCTACAATTAATGATTTCATGGCATAAAAATAATGAATTCCACTTTAGCCACCTTAATAATCAGAAACACAATATACATAATAAGAATGCCTGTTTTTGAGACATTTCAGAATCGTTATATTTGCGAAAAACAAATTCTATGAAGACTTTATCTCTATTCTCACTCATGATTATTCTTTTAATCGGCTTTTCATGCAGCAGAGATTCACAATATCAGGATGGCACCTATGTAGAAATTGAAACAGACATGGGAAATATGATTGTAAAACTATACGATGAAACACCAAAGCATAAGGAAAACTTTCTGAGATTAGTTAATGAATCATATTATGACGACTTACTATTTCACAGGGTAATTGAAGGATTTATGATACAAGGTGGCGACCCTGAATCAAAAGATGCATCTGCAGATCAATCTCTTGGAAATGGTGGCCCCGAATATACCATTCCTGCAGAAATAAACTCGCAACTCTTCCACAAAAAAGGGGCTTTGGCTGCTGCCCGGCAAAGTGATTCGGTGAATCCCCAAAAAGAATCATCAGGTTCTCAATTCTATATCGTACAGGGGAATGTCTATACAGAAGGAGCGCTGGATACTCTTGAAATGAGTATTAGCAACCAGAAGATGCAGATTATTAGCCGACAAATAATTATGGAATATCAGCAAGAATTAATGGAGCTTCAAAACGAAGGTGACAGTGATGTACTGAACTCCCGTATTGCCGAAATTCAGATTGAAGTACAGGATTCATTAAGCAATATAGAAATGTTTTCTTTCCCCGAGGAAATCCGGGAAGTCTATACAACAATTGGTGGCACGCCCAGCCTGGATAACGAATATACCGTATTTGGAGAAGTTGTTGAAGGACTAGAGGTAATAGATAAGATTGCAGCTGTTGAAACCAACAGTAGTGACCGACCTTTGTCTGATATGAAAATGAAAATTAAAGTTTTAGAATAATGAAGTTTTCTGTTTTATCACTTGTACTGGCATTATTTTTCAGCCTTAATTCAACCGCACAAAACGAACACATTGTTGAAATTTCAACAGACATGGGTTCAATGCGATTCAAATTGTATAATGACACTCCAAAACACAGAGATGCATTCCTGGAACTGGCTCGCGATGGATATTATGAAAACACTCTGTTTTACAGGGTAATTGAAAATTTCATGATTCAGGGTGGTTCCAAGACAACCAGAAATGCCCCTCCCGGGAAAAAGCTGGGGATTGGAGATCCTGATCATCAGGTAGATGACGAAATTCTTCCTAATCACATACACAAAAGAGGTGCTCTTTGTGCCCCACGTCAACCAGATGAAAAAAATCCTGCAAAACAATCCGACATTTCTCAGTTTTACATTGTACAGGGAGAAATATATACCGAAGGACTTCTGGACACTCTTGAGCTAGTAAACAATCAACCCATAAAAAGGGAAGCAACTGCTCTAATTTATACTGAAGAAATCAAGGAAGAACTTGCCAGGCTGAGAGAAGAAAAAAAGGTTGATGAATTTCGAAAGATTGCAAACAAAGTAAAATCAGATATCGATATGAGTATGAGAACTAATGACGACTATCTTGAATTTACAGACATACAAAGAGAAGCTTACACTACCGTTGGCGGCTATCCAAATCTTGATGGGGATTACACAGTATTTGGAGAATGTATCTCAGGCTTTGATGTTATTGACAAAATTGCAGCCTTGCCAACCGATAAAAATGACCGCCCCTTAACTGATTTAAAAATTAGTGTCAAAGTCATTCAATAAGAAAGTAAAGTCTGCAACCAGAAATATAGGACCAAGATTTTTCTTTGCGCATAAAGCTTACTTAAACAAAGCAATGTTTACTCAAATAAATAGTGTACACATTTAGTATTTCCGGTCGAATCATTATCTTTGTGCCTCCATTTAACAGGATACGAAGATGTTAGATAAGATAAAACAATTAAAGCAAGAACTTGAGGAAGTAAGCGTTTCAGCTAAAGAACAAGTTGAAGAGCTTCGGATTAAATACATTAGTAAAAAAGGTTTATTAAACCAGCTTTTTGCTGACTTTAAAAATGTTCCGGCAGAACAAAAGAAAGATGTTGGACAGGCAATTAACGAGTTGAAAAACTTTGCCCAGCAACGCATCAACGAGCTAAAAGAAAGCTTTGAAAATGCGGAGCAAGGATCAGGAGGAGCAGACTTAACAATGCCTGCAGAACCAATGCGCCCCGGAACACGCCATCCACTTGCTATTGTTCGAAATGAAATTATTGAGATCTTCACCCGTCTGGGTTTTTCAGTTTCAGAAGGACCAGAGATTGAAGATGACTGGCACGTTTTTTCAGCCTTGAATTTCCCACCGGAACACCCGGCTCGTGATATGCAGGATACATTCTTTATTCAGAAAGATCCGGATGTGTTGCTACGTACGCACACTTCAAGTGTTCAGGTGCGTGTGATGGAGAAAACACAACCACCGATCCGTTCAATTTTTCCAGGTCGTGTTTTCCGTAACGAGGCAATTTCTGCCCGTGCACACTGTATCTTCCATCAGATTGAAGGATTATATGTGGATGAAAATGTTTCTTTCGCAGATTTGAAACAAACACTTCTTTATTTCTCCCGTGAGTTATTTGGAGAAAATACGGAAATTCGTCTTCGCCCTTCATTCTTCCCATTTACAGAGCCATCAGCAGAGATGGATGTAAGCTGTACCATTTGTGGAGGAAAAGGTTGTAACGTTTGTAAATATACCGGCTGGCTGGAAATTCTGGGTTGCGGAATGGTTGATCCAAACGTACTTGACCTTTGCAGAATCGATTCAAAAAAATACACCGGATTTGCCTTTGGTATGGGAATCGAACGAATTGCTATGTTGAAATTTGGAATCAAGGACATTCGTCATTTCTTTGAAAACGATGTACGATTCCTTCGTCAGTTTGAATCGGCTTATTAATTCAGAAAAAACAAAATACTCAAAATAAAAAAGGCTCCTTTTCGGGAGCCTTTTCTGTATCTTGTTTTTGAGTTTATTTCAAATTCTCAAATAACTTTTTAAAGCTAATTTTTTCAGTAAGAATTCCTCTTAGGTCGCTAATGGCAACACGATCTTGCTCCATGGTATCACGATTACGGATGGTCACAGTTTGATCTTCCAGTGTTTGGTGATCAACCGTTACACAGAATGGAGTACCCACTGCATCCTGGCGACGATAACGCTTTCCAATTGAATCTTTTTCATCGTACTGACAATTGAAATCGAATTTCAAATCATCAATAATCTCGCGCGCTTTATCAGGAAGACCGTCTTTTTTTACCAACGGCATTACAGCCAGTTTCACAGGAGCTAAGACTGCTGGTAATTTCAATACAACACGAGTGTCCACTTTTCCATTTGCACCTTCAACTTCTTCTTCACAATACGATGCAGAAAGTACCTGTAAGAACATGCGATCCACTCCAATTGAAGTTTCAACTACGTAAGGCACATACGATTCTTTAATCTCAGGATCGTAATATTGAATTTTCTTACCTGAATATTCCTGGTGTTGAGATAAGTCAAAATCCGTACGGGAGTGAATACCTTCCACTTCTTTAAAACCGAATGGGAATTTATATTCCACATCAACAGCAGCATTGGCGTAGTGCGCTAATTTTTCATGCTCATGGAAGCGGTAATTATCATCGCCAAAGCCAAGTGCACGGTGCCATTTCATACGTGTCTCTTTCCACTTGCTGAACCAATCTAATTCAGTTCCCGGCTTCACAAAAAACTGCATTTCCATCTGCTCGAATTCGCGCATACGGAAAATAAACTGGCGGGCAACAATCTCGTTACGGAAAGCTTTACCAATCTGAGCAATTCCGAAAGGAATTTTCATACGACCTGTTTTTTGCACATTCAGGTAGTTCACGAAAATCCCCTGCGCAGTTTCTGGTCGAAGGAAAACTTTTAGTGCTCCATCAGCTGTTGAACCCATTTCTGTGGCAAACATCAGGTTAAACTGACGAACATCAGTCCAATTACGGCTACCACTAATCGGGCAAACAATACCTTCATCCTCAATAATTGTTTTTAGCTCTGTTAAATCTTCATCGTTTAACGCTTTTGAAAAACGCTCGTGAAGCGTATTCCACTTTTCCTGGTTCGCTAAAACACGAGGATTGGTAGTTTTAAATTGTTCCTCATCGAAAGAATCTCCAAAACGTTTTTTCGCTTTAGCGACCTCTTTGTTTATCTTTTCTTCGTATTTCGCAAGTTGTTCTTCGATCAGAACATCTGCGCGATATCGTTTTTTAGAATCCTTATTATCAATCAGCGGGTCGTTAAATGCATCAACGTGGCCGGATGCCTTCCAAATGGTTGGATGCATAAAAATTGCAGAGTCGATACCAACCACATTTTCGTGCAGTAACACCATGCTGTCCCACCAATATTTTTTAATGTTATTTTTTAATTCTACTCCGTTTTGTCCGTAGTCATAAACTGCACCCAAGCCATCATAAATCTCGCTGGATTGAAAAACATATCCATATTCCTTGCTGTGAGCAATCAGTTTTTTAAAAACATCTTCCTGAGCCATAGTACTTTAATTCTAAGCTATTTATTTGGATTAATCTATTTCCTCGAAATCAACATATTCTCCCTCGTCTTTGGGAATCCGAGATCCTTGACCGGAATTATTTTCAACGCGAACATCCCCTTCGGGCCTGTTGGAACGAGGTCCTTGCTGCCTTTGATTACCGGGACGACCTGAATTTTTATTGACAAGACTTGAATACCCTTTGCTTATCAACTTAATCAGATAATACGCAACCACAATAAACAGAATGGTCCGGATAAAATTCCATATGTATAAAATTACTGTAAGCATCATCGTATCTGTTGAAAATCAGCGGCTGTAAATGTAATAATTAATTGTGAAATCAGAATTTCAAACCCCATGAAATTGGAAGTGATAAAAAGGATACAACATTGAAATAATAAATTCATGATGTATCTATTCATATTAACTAATAATTAGAAGAAAGAATATTAAGCCAGAAATCAAGATTGAGGAGTAAAGAACAAAAGCTGAAACTTATAAATGAGTTTTCATTATTTTCATATTTTTGTCAAAAAACTAAAAATGACTGCATACAAACGTATCCTTTTAAAATTGAGTGGTGAATCACTTATGGGCAACCAGGAATATGGAATAGATAAAACCCGATTAAACGAATATGCCCAACAAATTAAAGAAATATCAGAACTTGGAGTTCAGGTAGCTATTGTTATTGGAGGCGGTAATATTTTTCGGGGAATGAGTGGTGCAACTGAAGGTTTTGACCGTGTAAAGGGAGACCAAATGGGCATGTTGGCAACAGTTATTAATAGCCTTGCCCTAAATTCTGCTCTTACTGCAGTAGGGGTTAAATCCAAAGTTCTTACAGCCATACGCATGGAACCTGTTGGTGAGTTCTACTCAAAAGACAAAGCCGTTGATAGTTTAAGCAAAAATGAAGTAGTCATCCTATCCGGAGGAACCGGAAATCCTTATTTCACTACCGACACAGGATCATCATTACGCGGCATTGAGGTAGAAGCAGATGTGATGCTTAAAGGAACCCGTGTGGATGGTGTTTATACAGCAGATCCTGAAAAAGACCCCAATGCTGTTAAATTCGATAAAATTTCTTTTGATGAGATTTATAACAAAGGATTAAAAGTGATGGATCTAACAGCAACAACCATGTGTAAAGAAAATAATTTGCCCATTGTTGTTTTCAATATGGATGTTCCCGGCAACCTAAAAAAGGTAATCTTGGGCGAAAATATCGGAACTCTGGTACATGTTTAAAAATCCCTTTAGCTATATTTTTTATTTAAAAAGTTTAACGAATTTTAATATTTTTCTATATTTGCTGAGAACACAAGGATAATCGATAATTAAATGCAGGAAGAAGTTGAATTAATATTGGATTTGTGCAAAGAAAGAATGGAATCAGCCATCGATCATTTGGATAATGAATTAGCACATATCCGAGCAGGAAAAGCTTCAATTAAAATGTTGGATGGAGTTGTTGTTGATTATTATGGAAGTATGACTCCCCTAAGTCAGGTTTCAAATGTCAGTACTCCTGACGCCCGCACAATTGCTGTTCAACCTTGGGAAAAAACAATGATAGCCCCTATTGAGAAAGCAATTATGAACGCAAATCTGGGCTTAAATCCTGAGAACAACGGAGAGATTATCCGTGTTAATGTACCACCTCTTACTGAAGAACGACGTAAGTCTTTATCAAAACAAGTAAATGGTGAAGGTGAGAATGCAAAAGTAAGTATTCGCACAGCACGTAAAGATGCCAACGATGCATTAAAAAAATTATTGAAAGATGGTTTGTCAGAAGATCTTGAAAAAGATGCAGAAGCTCAGGTTCAGGATATGACAAACAATTACAATAAGAAAGTTGACGTGCAAATTGAGACAAAGAATGACGAGATTTTTACAATATAATTGTTTCTAGTTTTCTGTTTTCTGAACATTGTTTAATTGTTTTCATGGCTTTGAGGCAGCTTGTAAGAGCTGCCTTTTTTCCTTTCTACTTTTATTTTTCCCTCCTTTTTTATTTTCTTTAACAAAATTTAATTCTCTCAAAGACAAACTCGATTGTCTCGTACTTTTTATTAGAAACTCAAAAAAAACGAAGGGATTAAATATGATCGGTATGATTGATTACCATATGCATAGCATCTTATCAGATGGAAAGAACTCGTATGAGGAAATGATTTTATCAGGAATTGAAAAAGGACTTGATGAGATTGGGTTTAGCGATCATGTTTGCCTGAAACCTGTATCATGGACAATTTCTCCTGTAGACATACCAGTTATGAGTGAGCAAATTCTTGAGTTAAAAGTAAAATATAGAGACCAAATAAAAGTAAAATACGGAATAGAGATTGACTATTTTCCCGGAAAAGAAGATGAAATTCAAAACCTAATTAATTCCTTACCTTTAGATTATGTCATTGGTTCGGTTCATTTTATTGGTGATTGGAACTTCGATACAGACAAATCATTGTACGGAAAATGGAGTAACGATGAACTATACCAGATGTACTATGAGATTGTTCAAATGTCTGTAAGTTCAAAATTATTTGACATCATTGGACATCTCGATATCATTAAAAAGTTTCGTGTATATCCAGAGTCCGATCAATCCAAACTAATCGACCAAACACTTGAGCTAATAAAGAAAAACAATGTTGTTGTTGAGTTAAACACCGGAGGAGCAGATCGACCCTGTGCAGAATTTACACCTTCCCCGGAAATTATCCATCGCTGTGCTTATTTTAATATTCCACTAACCATATCTTCAGATGCACATCAAAAAAAAACAAATTGCCAGGCATTACCAGTCAGGTGTTAAACTATTAAAAGATGCCGGCTATAATAAACTCGTAACTTTCAACAAACGGAAACGTGAATTCATGAGCATCTAAGCAAAATCCTTCAAAGAATACTAATTCCTTCTATTTTCTTCTAAAAAACGTTTCTTGATTAATAGAATATTTTGAACTTTTGCATCAATATTTCTTCTATCTTATTTGTTTATATAAGGAACAGTGAGAAATCGTATATTTGAAGATTAATTTTGGCAAATGGATGAATTAGCGGGAAATCTCCTGAAAAATATAAATATACCCTCGGATCTTCGTCAGTTAAAAAAAGAAGATTTACCTAAAGTTTGTAAAGAATTAAGGCAGTTTATTATTGATGAAGTTTCCAATAATCCCGGGCACTTCGGTGCTAGTCTGGGAGTTGTAGAACTGACTGTTGCCTTGCATTACGCTTATAATACGCCATATGATTTATTGGTTTGGGATGTTGGGCATCAAGCTTATGCTCATAAAATCCTAACGGGCAGAAGAGAACAATTTCACACAAACAGAAAATACAAAGGCATTAGTGGATTTCCGAAACCAAGTGAAAGTCTCTATGATACTTTTGGCGTAGGACATGCCAGCACTTCAATTTCAGCTTCACTGGGAATGGCTATGGCCAGTCATTTGAAAAATGAAAATAATCGGAAGATAGTTGCTGTAATTGGAGATGGCTCTATGACCGGAGGATTAGCTTTTGAAGGATTGAACAATGCTGCTGTAAATAACTCGGATGTGCTTATTGTGTTAAATGACAACAATATGGCTATCGACCCCAATGTAGGGGGAGTGAGCAACTACTTGTTGAACATCTCAAAATCAAAACACTACAACAAACTTAAACAAGACGTTTGGGATACCTTGGGGAAATTAGACGGCCTTGGACCAAAAGCCAGAAGACTTGTCCAAAAAACTGAAGGTGCGTTAAAATCAGCCCTACTGAAAGAATCCAATATGTTCGAAGGAATGGGAATTCGCTATTTTGGTCCTGTTGACGGACATGATGTAGAATACCTTGCCAAGGTTCTTAAAGATTTGCGGAATATCTCAGGACCTAAACTCCTTCACATTATTACAAAAAAAGGAAAAGGATTTAAACAAGCTGAAATCAACCAAACAGAATTTCACGCACCCGGGAAATTCGATAAAGACACAGGAAAAATTCTAAACTGTGAATGCGCTTTAGATAAGCCACCAAAGTTTCAAAACGTATTTGGCAACACTTTGGTGGAACTGGCAGAAAACAATGATCGTATCGTTGGGGTAACTCCTGCAATGCCAACTGGCAGTTCTCTAAACATTATGATGGAGAAGATGCCACATAGAGCTTTTGATGTGGGTATTGCGGAACAACATGCTGTTACCTTTTCTGCGGGCATGGCTATACAGGGAATGATTCCATTTTGCAGCATTTACTCTACATTTATGCAACGTTCTTATGATCAGGTGATTCACGATGTTGCTCTACAAAATCTAAATGTAGTTTTCTGTCTTGACCGAGGCGGACTTGTAGGATCTGACGGCGCTACCCACCATGGGGTTTTCGACTTAACCTATATGAGGAATATCCCCAACATGACGGTTTCTGCTCCCATGGATGAAATTGAACTCCGAAATTTAATGTACACCGCCCAACAGGAAAATATGGGGCCTTTCTCAATAAGATATCCCAGAGGTTGTGGATGCAAAGTAGACTGGAGAAAACCTTTTGAAAAAGTTGAAATTGGTAAAGGACGAATATTAACAGAGGGAAATGACTTAGCCATTTTAACAATTGGAACACCTGGAATAGCTGCTTCGCGTGCCGTAAAAGCATTAAACAACGAAGGTTATTCTGTTGCCCATTATGACATGCGCTTTGTAAAACCTCTTGATGAAGATATTCTTAACCAAATATTTTCAAAATTTAAAACAATCATTACGGTTGAAGATGGTGTTATTCAAGGAGGTTTTGGTTCTGCCATTCTTGAATATATGGCAGATAATAACAAATCTCTTAAAGTTATTCGATTAGGAATCCCGGATAAATTTATTGAACATGGAACCCCAGAGGAACTTCAACGGGATTGTGGCTATGATCAAAAAGGAATTTATCAGGCAGCTCTTGAAATACTTAAAGGATAAACCTACTTTTAGCCATACTTTTTAATCGCAAAACACGTTTCTAAACGAAACTAAAGTATACGAGCTTGGAATTCTATTTAAAAAAACGTCGCTGGAAATTTCTACTTCTGCTTGTCGGTTTGTCAATCGGCATAATATCCCTATACTACACCAACTGGCTCGTTAAAAAAGTAGAAGCTGAGGAGCGGAAAAGTCTTTCCATCTGGGCTGAAGCAGAAGAACGTCTTATTCAGCAAGAGAACTCATCTTCAGGCGATATGGATTTCCTCCTGCGCATTATTGAAAGCAATACTAATATCCCTGTAATTGTCGCAAATGAAAATGATAGTATATTCTTCACAAATAATGTGAATTACCAGGAAAATAATAAGACCCAAATCCTTCAGCGAGAATTAAAAAAAATGAAGGAAGAACATGAACCTATTGAAATTCTTGTAGCAGGAGTCGAACCACAGTTCCTCTATTACCGAGACTCCACGATTCTACAAAATCTTCGCTACTTCCCATTAGTTCAGTTCAGTGTCATTGCCCTATTCATTTTAGTAGCTTATCTTGCTTTCAGTTCCTCACGAAAAGCAGAACAAAACAGGGTCTGGGTTGGAATGTCAAAAGAAACAGCTCATCAATTAGGGACCCCTATATCCTCATTAATGGCCTGGATCGAAATACTTAAGATGCAGGATTTGAATCCTGAATTTATCCGTGAATTTGAAAAAGACATCAACAGGCTGGAAAAAATCACAGAACGATTTTCAAAAATTGGCTCTGCTCCGGAACTAAAAAATTCTGATTTAAAGCCTGTCATATTCTCGACAATCGACTACTTAAAAACTCGTGTACCGAAAAAAATTAAGTTTGAAACAGATATTGATGAATCAAAAGACTATGAAGCACCCCATAACTCAGCATTATTTAGCTGGGTTGTTGAAAATATCTGTAAAAACGCTGTTGATGCTATTGAAAATGAGGGAAATATTAAACTCAAACTTTCAAATGAAGGCAAACAGCTTATTTTAGACATCACCGACTCTGGTAAAGGAATACCAAAATCCCAATTTAAAACGATCTTTGATCCTGGGTTCACAACAAAAAAAAGAGGATGGGGACTTGGGCTTTCATTGGTTAAACGAATCGTAGAAAATTATCATTCAGGAAAAGTGTTTATCAAACAATCAGAATTAGGTAAGGGTACAACTTTCAGAATAATACTAAAAAGGACATGATTTTTCAACACTCACTACTTTTACAATAAACTATATAACAGCTCCTTACAAAAGCAGATAAATCTCCTAAAACTTTGATGTTAAAAAAATCAGGAAATTTTTATCGTTTGTTTATTTTTTATACTTTTGCATCACTTTTTTCGAAGCAATGACTGGTTTGTCAAAATATAATATTCCATTCAAAGGATTGGCTCTAGGAGTTCATGAATTTGATTATCAAATAGATAAAGGGTTCTTTGATTATTTTGACGGAGGAATTGCCGAAGATGGAAATGTCTCGGTAAAAGTCAGATTGGAGAAACAAAGTGCGTTAATGGTTCTTTGGTTTTTTGTAGACGGAACGGTAAAAGTTTCCTGTGACAGATGTCTGGAGCTGTATGATCAACCTGTGAAAGGTGAAAATTCAGTGTATGTCAAATATGGAGAAGACAGCTACGAAGAAGGAGACGATGTCATTTGGGTATCAACAAATGAGCACCAAATAAACGTTGGGAAATTGATGTATGATTTTATTTTACTTTCCCTTCCTATCCGTCTGGTTCACCCGGAAGATAGAGATGGTAATAGTCTCTGTAATCCGGAAATGATTAACAAACTGGAGAATTTTTCTCATACCCCTGAAGAATTGGAAAACAAAACTGATTCAAGATGGGATGATTTAAGAAAATTATTAGAAAACGAATAAAGATTTTAAAAAATGGCACATCCAAAGCACAAAACATCAAAATCCAGAAGGGACAAGAGAAGAACTCACTACAAAGCAACCCCTGCAACATTAGCAACTTGCTCTAACTGTGGTGCTACTGTAAAATTTCACACTGTTTGTTCTGAATGTGGATATTACAGAGGAAAACTTGCAATTGAAAAAGACGTTACAGTTTAAATCCTTTATAAGATGATCAGAAGGCCAAACCTTCTGATCTTTTTTTGCTTTATTCAAATTTTTCGAACGTTTTAATTGATTGTTTTAAAACGTTTTACACCTCCCTTTTTGAGCTTTTTTTCTTTGCTCTTCAAATTTTTCATTCTATCTTCGAGCGTTTTAAAAATTAAACATTTGTTTTTTGTCATAGCCCTAAATAGGCTAACTTAATAAAGTATATATTATGGGAAAGATAAATGCAGCAATTACTGGAATTGGTGCATATTTGCCTGAATACAGGCTGACTAATAGTGAACTTAGCACTATGGTTGATACTTCCGATGAATGGATCATGCAGCGCATCGGAATAAAAGAGAGAAGAATTTTAAAAGAAAGCGGGAAAGCAACTTCTGACATGGGGACTTCGGCTGTTCTGCAACTACTGGAAAAAACTAACACTTCGCCCGAAGAGGTTGATTTATTAATATGTGCGACAATCACACCCGACTCACCTCTCCCCGCAACAGCGAATGTTATCAGCCGAAAAGCAAGGCTTAAAAATGCATGGAGCTTCGATTTAAACGCGGCATGTTCTGGTTTTGTTTTTGCTCTCACTACCGGAACTCAGTTTATAGAGTCAGGAAGATATAAAAAGGTAATCATCGTTGGAGCTGATATGATGTCATCAATTACAGATTACACAGACAGAACAACCTGTCCTCTTTTTGGAGATGGAGCAGCAGCTGTTATGCTTGAACCGACAACAGAAGACCTTGGAGTAATTGACCACCAGAACCATACCGATGGAAAAGGAAGGCATTACCTGTACATGAAAGCCGGAGGATCTAAACGTCCTGCTTCTACAGAATCCATAGAGAACAAAGAACACTTTGTAAAACAAGACGGACAAACTGTTTTTAAAAATGCCGTTTCAAGAATGGCTGACGTTGCAGTTGAAATGATGAATCGTAATTCTGTCACCTCTGAAAACTTAACATGGCTCGTTCCTCATCAGGCAAACATGCGTATAATTGACGCTGTTGCACGAAGAATGGGAATCAGTCCAAGTCAGGTGATGATCAATATTGAAAAATATGGCAATACAACAGCAGCGACTATTCCACTTTGTCTGTACGACTACGAAAAACAACTAAAAAAAGGAGACAATCTGATTTTAGCTGCCTTTGGAGCTGGATTCACATGGGGATCTGTATACATAAAGTGGGCATACAATTCATAACCGGAAACAAAAACATAAAACCTAAATATTATCATGAGTCTTCTTATAAAAAGTCACGAAGATTTTGAACAGTATGTCGGTCAAAAACTTGGTGTATCAGAATATCACACAGTAACGCAAGAGCAAATAGATAAATTTGCAGATGCCACACTGGATTATCAATGGATTCATACAAATCCTGAAAAAGCCAAAATAGAAGGTGCCTTTGGGGCTACTATTGCGCATGGCTATTTAACCCTCTCTCTTTTGCCCTATATGTGGGATCAGGTAGTTGATGTGGAAAATTTCAGCATGCTGGTGAATTATGGAATCGAAAGCTTCAAATTTGGGCAACCTGTCCTTGTAAACAGTCGGGTTAGAACCCACGTATGGTTAAAATCTATTGCCAACTTAAGAGGCATTAGCAAAGTACAGCTTCGGGTTTCTATGGAAATTGAAGGCAATAAAAAACCTGCATTTGACGGGGAAATTGTTTTTCTATATCATTTCAACAAGTAATAATAAGTTTGCTAATTAATCGTTGACTTTATAATTATTTTAATATCAACACGATTATATGCAATAAAGCTTTATTATATTTGATTCGATGTTACTAAAAAAACAAGATAAAATGGCAAAATCGTATGCAGAAGTTGATTCTCAAGTAATCAATCTAATAGGAAAAGGAACACAAATTACAGGAGATGTAGTTTCTGAAGGTGATATTCGCGTTGACGGATCTCTAGACGGAAACCTAAAATGTTCCGGAAGAGTTGTTATTGGAAACACTGGGAAAATAAATGGAGAAGTAAGCTGTAAGAATTGTGAGGTCTCTGGTCTTTTAGAAGGGAAACTTGTTATCGACCAGCTTTTAAGTTTGAAGTCAACATCGAAAGTAAAAGGTGAAATAAAAACTGAAAAGTTGAGCATCGAGCCTGGAGCAATATATACCGGTTCTTGTACTATGGGAGCGCAGGTAAGCAATGAAAAACCAAAACTTAAATAAAAGAAAGAAGAAACTGGATCAATTTATAAGGTATTCCGGTTTAGCTTTTGAAATGATCGCAATTATGGCCGTGGGTGTTTTTGCTGGCTATAAAATAGATCAATGGTTGAATTTATCTTTTCCTGCATTTACTTTGGGGTTAATGATCTTTTCTGTGATTGGCGCAATTTATCATGCGATTAAAAATTTTTTATAGCTATCTCCTATATGAAAAGCTTTCTAATTAAAACAAGCATTCTCTTTTTAGCCATTATTGCAATTGGTTATGTTTTGTATTCACAGTTCATACCACACATGTATCTGCCCATTTTACCCTTTGCTTTAATATTTATCTATTTCTTAACAAACCTAATCCATTCCTATTTATTAAAAGTAGCCAACACCAATATAAAAAAGTTTATTAACTGGTTTATGGCCCTGAATTTCAGCAAAATGTTCATCTACCTAATTTTTGCTGTTATTTATTCCTTTTTACACCAAGAAAATGCTAAAATTTTCCTGATCAACTACTTAGTATTTTACATAGCTTTTACATTTCTTGAGATACACGAAATAGTAAAGCTCATAAGAACAAAAAGCTAGCGGGTTAATATTTTTTTTACTATTTTGGGGTGGCTTTTTCAGAAAAATAAACTTGAGGAGTTTAACGAATTTATGAAGCTAATTAAACCACACAAACTAATAATCCTGCTTGCCGCAGTAGTCTTTTCTGTTTCAGGCAGTTTAAAAGCTTTTGCACAAGAACACGGGCAAGAAGTAACTCATGGTACAGAATCTCATTCAGAAGCAACCCATGAAGATCATTCATCTTCTCATGAAGAAGAATTCAATCCGGGTGAATTTGTTATTGAGCACGTTTCAGATGCATTTGAATGGCACATTGCCACTTTCGGTGAAACTCACGTAAGTATTCCTCTCCCTATTATATTGTATAGCGAAAATAGTGGTCTTAACATTTTTATGTCTTCAAAATTTCATCATGGGCATGAGTCTTACAAAAATTTCGCTATTGCCAGCGAAGGAGATAATGAAGGGAAAATTGTTGAAATGGATGATCACGGTGACGTAATTGGATTACCAATCGATCTTTCAATAACAAAAGCTGTTGCTGGAATAATCGTAAGTATTATCGTATTACTTTGGGTTTTCTTAAGCGTAGCCAAATCGGCCAAGAAAAACGTTGGAAAAGCTCCATCAGGGTTGCAAAATGCAGTTGAACCTGTAATATTTTTTATCAGAGATGAAGTTGCAAAACCTGCATTAGGCGAGAAAAAATACGAAAAGTTCATGCCATTTCTGCTTACACTTTTCTTTTTTATCCTAATCAATAACTTTCTTGGGCTAATCCCTATTTTTCCATTCGGTGCTAATGTTACAGGAAACATTGCTGTTACATTAGTATTAGCGTTATTCACTTTTGCAATAACATCAATTAACGGAAATAAACATTACTGGAAAGAAATATATAATCCTGATGTACCATGGTGGTTGAAATATCCTGTGCCTTTGATGCCTATCGTAGAGCTTACAGGTGTTTTTACAAAACCATTTGTATTGATGGTCCGACTTTTTGCTAACATGATGGCAGGACACATGATTGTTACTGTGTTTGTAAGTTTGATTTTCATCTTCACGTACATGGGAGGCGCTGGAATGGGTGCTGCAGTCAGCCCTGTTTCTGTACTATTTTCAGTATTCATTTTAATATTGGATGTCCTCGTTTCATTTATTCAGGCGTATGTATTTACCTTACTATCAGCCTTATATTTTGGAATGGCAACATCAGAACATCACTAGTTTTTAACACTATAAATTCAATCTTATGTTATCAGCAATTTTAACAGTGATTTTACAGGCTGCAGCCGGAGCATCTCTTGGAAATATGGGAGCTGCTATTGGTGCTGGTCTAGCTGCAATTGGTGCAGGTATGGGTATCGGTAAAATCGGTGCTAGTGCTATGGAAGCTATCGCACGTCAACCTGAAGCAAGTGGAGATATTCGTTCAAACATGATCGTATCTGCTGCTCTTATTGAAGGTGTTGCTTTCTTCGCAGTTATTATCTGTGCTCTTGTAATTTTCAGCTAAGAAAATTTTTTCACTTGTCATCCACTCCCGGGGTTGCCGGGAGCAAGGATGGCTTTAAAAAAGAAAAACTATGGGATTTGTTACTCCGGATTACGGAACAATATTTTGGATGGTCATCATCTTTGGGATTACACTTTTTATCCTAAAGAAATTTGCATGGAAGCCTATTCTTAATGCATTAAAAGACAGAGAAGCTTCGATTGCTGATGCTTTATCTTCTGCTGATAAAGCCAGGTCTGAAGTTGCTGACCTAAAATCTGACCATGAAAAAATTATCGCTGAGGCACGTTTGGAAAAAGATGCAATCTTAAAAGAAGCAAAAGAAATTAAAGAAAAAATTGTTTCTGAAGCTAAAACTCAGGCTCAGGCTGAAGGTCAAAAAATGCTTGATGCTGCTCGTCAACAATTAACGGCAGAGAAAGATGCAGCGATAAACGAAATGAAAAAACAAGTTGTAGAGCTTTCAGTAATGGTTGCTGAAAAAGTCATACACAAAGAATTAGAAGCAAAAAGTGAACAAGAGTCACTTGTTAACGATCTTTTGAAAGATTTGAAATTACAGTAATTCATGGATCAAAGTAAAATAACAGTACGGTACGCCAAGGCTTTTTTCAGTTTAGGAAAAGAAAAAGGTCAACTCGAAGAGCTAAGAAAAGACATTGAGCTTATCTATACAATTTGCACAGAAAGTGCAGACTTTAAGCTTTTACTGGAAAGCCCGGTTGTAAAAACTTCACAAAAATTAAAATTGATGAGTTCTATCTTTGAAGGTAAAATTCAGGAATTGAGTTTGAATTTTCTGCAACTGATCACTGAAAACAGAAGAGAAATTCATTTGGCTGGAATTTGCCGGAATATTCTCAGCTTGTATAAACTCGATCAGGATGTACGAACAGTTGTGATGACTAGTGCTGTATCTTTATCTCCAGGAATTATCGATCAGATAAAATCTCAACTTCAGGAAGAATTTAAAGCAACAATTGAATTAAGTGAACAAGTTGATCCTTCTCTTATTGGTGGCTTTATCCTTCGTGTGGATGATAAGCAAGTTGATGCAAGTATTGCAACCCAACTTAAAAAAGTAAAAGACAATTTATTACAATCAGAAATAAAATAGCTAAAATCTAATATACCATGGCTGATATTAAACCTGCTGAAGTATCTGCGATACTTAAACAACAACTGGAAGGCTTCAAGTCCGAGGCCGAATTGGAAGAAGTGGGAACAGTTCTCCAGGTTGGTGACGGTATTGCCCGCATATACGGACTATCAAATGTTGAATCCAACGAAATGATTGAGTTCCAAAATGGGCTTAAAGGAATTGTTCTTAACCTTGAGGAAGACAACGTTGGAGCTGTACTCTTAGGTCCTTCTGAAGATGTTAAAGAAGGTGATGTTGTAAAACGTCTGCGTCGTATTGCATCTATTGAGGTAGGTGAAGGCTTACTGGGCAGGGTAGTAAACACAATTGGTGCCCCTATTGACGGTAAAGGAGCTATTCAAGGTGAAAAATTTGAAATGCCTCTTGAACGTAAAGCACCAGGTGTAATCTATCGTAACCCTGTAAATCAGCCCCTTCAAACAGGTGTTAAAGCGATTGATGCAATGATTCCTATCGGTCGTGGTCAGCGTGAGTTAATTATTGGTGACCGCCAGACAGGTAAAACTGCTGTTGCAATTGACACCATCATTAACCAACGCGAAAATTTTGAAAAAGGAACTCCGGTATATTGTATCTATGTAGCTGTAGGACAAAAAGGTTCAACAGTAGCAAACATTGCTTCTACTTTAGAAAAACATGGAGCAATGGATTATACAGTAATCGTTTCTGCAACAGCAGCAGATCCTGCAGCATTGCAGTATTATGCTCCTTATGCTGGTGCATCGATTGGAGAGTTCTTCCGTGATACTGGTCGTGATGCATTGATTATTTATGATGACCTTTCAAAACAGGCTGTATCTTACCGTGAGGTTTCTTTGTTGCTTCGTCGTCCACCGGGTCGTGAGGCATATCCTGGAGATGTATTCTACTTACATTCTCGCTTATTGGAGCGTGCTGCAAAAATTATCGAGTCGGATGAGATTGCAGCTGAGATGAATGACCTCCCAGAATGTTTGAAAGGTAAAGTAAAAGGTGGTGGTTCATTAACAGCTCTTCCTATTATTGAAACACAAGCAAGTGACGTTTCTGCATATATTCCAACCAACGTAATTTCGATTACTGATGGTCAGATCTTCCTGGAATCTAACTTATTCAACTCGGGTGTTCGCCCAGCGATTAACGTAGGTATCTCGGTATCTCGTGTAGGTGGTAACGCTCAGGTTAAAGCAATGAAAAAGATAGCCGGTACATTGAAACTTGACCAGGCTCAGTTCCGTGAACTTGAAGCTTTCTCAAAATTCGGTTCCGACCTTGATGCAGCTACAATGCGTGTTTTGGATAAAGGACGTAAAAACGTTGAAATCCTGAAACAAGGTCAGTACGTACCAATGAAAGTTGAGCACCAAATTGCAATTATCTATTGTGGTGTAAAAGAATTGCTACGTGTAGTACCAGTAGAAAAAGTAAGAGATTTTGAGAAAGATTTCCTTGAATTGATGGAAATGCAATACCGTCCAACACTGGATGAACTTAGAGAAGGTAAAATGACTGATGAAGGATCAGCAAATATTGAAAAAGCTGCTGCTGAAGTAGCTGAACGTTTCAAATAAAACACGGCAGATCATTCTCTAAAGTCACTCATTCAACCAAATTTGTAAGAAATGGCAAGTTTAAAAGAAATACGTACACGGATATCATCGGTATCAACAACCCGGCAGGTAACAAGTGCCATGAAAATGGTTTCTGCTGCCAAACTTAAAAAGGCTCAGGATGCAATTATGCAGATCAGGCCTTATGCTGATAAATTGCATGAGATACTTACGTCTTTAAGTGCAAACCTTGAAAATGCCGAAGATTCACTTTACACACAACAACGTATCCCCGAAAAAGTGTTGATCGTATTGGTCAGCTCGAATCGTGGGCTTTGTGGTGCTTTTAACACAGCCATCTCAAAAACAGGAATTGAGCTTGCGCAATCGAAATACGAAAGACAACTTAAAGCCGGAAATGTAGATTTTCTTGCTGTTGGTAAACAAGGTGAAAAATATCTGAAAAGCAGAAAATTTTCTATCGCTGGAGATGCCAATGATATATTCGACACTCTGGATTATGAAAATGTAGCCCAGTTGGCTGAAAAACTCATGACTGACTTTGTTGAGAAAAAGTACGACCGTATTGAATTGGTTTATAATCAGTTTAAAAATGCTGCTGTTCAAATATGTTATACGGAGCAATTCTTACCGGTTGAAGTAAATGCTGAAGAAGAACAATCTGGCAACTACAACTTTATCTACGAACCTTCACAAAAAGAGATCGTTCAGGAATTGATTCCTAAATCCTTGAAAATTCAAGTTTACAAAGCTTTGCTGGATTCCAATGCATCTGAGCACGGAGCACGAATGACTGCCATGCACAAAGCATCGGATAATGCTACAGAACTCATCAAAGAACTAACATTGACATTCAACAAAGCACGTCAAACTGCAATTACGAACGAAATATTAGAGGTTACGAATGGTGCAGAAGCTCTAAACGGATAACATTTAGAATTAAATATATTTCTTTAGAAATGGATGATAATCATCAAGCAAAGGTGATTGTGATCCATTTCTTATTTCATGGGTTAAAAAGATTGATTTCTCAGCCTCATCAATATCAAATCCATTACCAGATAAAATATTCTCATACGATTTTGTATGCAGATTAGTAAAACCCTCACTAAATTCAATTTCTTTTTCATTAATTGTAACCGAACGATGAGTCCTTGCTCCTTTTGCCTTTGATTGAGCAGGAATATCATCGTAATCCAGGCTTAGGAACCAACGCACATTTGCTTTCTCAAGCTGAAGGAAACCGGAAGCTTTATTATGCCGGGACATATGGATAACATTCTTCTGCACATCCCCAAATATCCATATCAACATATCAAAAAAATGAATTCCAATGTTTGTGGCAACTCCTCCAGATTTTTTCACATCACTTTTCCAACTCTTATCGTACCATTTCCCTCGCGATGTTATGTATGAAAGATCTATATCATAAATATGGTCTGAAAGATCATTTTCAATCTTGTTTTTTAATGCTTTTATTGCTGGATGAAGGCGTAACTGTAGAATACTAAAAATCTGTTTCCCGGTTTCTTTCTCAGTTCTTCTTAATTGCTCAACATCACTGGGATACAAAACCAAAGGCTTTTCACAAATGACATTTAAGTTGCTTTTCAAAGCCTTCTCAATTTGTTCGGCATGCAGATAATTTGGAGTACATATACTGGCATAATCCAGTTCTTCATTGTTTTTTACAAAATTCCAAAACTTGTCCGTATTCTTAAAAAATTCAGCAAAAGGGAAATAACTGTCAATTCGTCCCATAACATCGAAAGGATCACTAGTCACAACCAATGATCCTCCAGTTTCCTTAATTGCCCTCAAATGTCTTTCTGCCACAAACCCAGCAGCTCCCATTAATGCAAATTTCTTCATCTGGAATTTATCTTACTTCAATTTATAGGTTAAGCCTGAATAGCTTGAATTTTCCCATCAACAAGCTCATATTTCTCACCTGTTTCAGGGCAAACCAAGTTATCATCTAAAATGATTCCCGTTCTGCTTACCCATCCTTTTTGTTTGGCTGGAACACCAACCATTAAGGCGAAAGGTTTTACATCCTTGGTAACAACAGCTCCTGCCCCAATAAAAGCATATTCTCCCACAGTTATACCACACACCAAAGTTGCATTAGCTCCAATAGTTACTCCTTTTTTTACCAGAGTTGTTTTGTATTCCGATTTTCGTTCAACAAACGAGCGCGGATTTACAACATTAGTAAAAACACAACTCGGTCCACAAAAAACATCGTCTTCTAAAATTACCGAATCGTAAACACTCACGTTGTTTTGGATTTTTACACCATTTCCAATTTTCGCTTTTCCGCCTACAAACACATTTTGACCTAAAACACAATTTTGTCCAATTTCTGTCTGGCTCATTACATGGCAGAAGTGCCAGACTTTTGTGCCTTTACCAATCTTAGCTCCATCATCAACGCAAGCTGTTTCATGTATGTAAATGGATAAATCAGTCATTTAGGATTTCTATTATTGAATCTGATACGAATTTAATTTCTTCTTCGGTAATAAAACCATGAATAGGCAAAGAAAGTACTGTTTCTGAAAGCAACGAAGCCACTTCAAACTTAGGCTCGGTTAAAACATCATCGCGAAAAGCTTCCTGTTCCGGAAGTATTTTGGGATAATGAATAGCTGTTGGAACTCCCTTTTCTTCCAGCTTTCGTTTAATCTCATCCCGATTTTCCAACATGACGGTATACTGAGCCCAAACACTGTCACGGCCTTCAGCCAAATCAGGTAAAAGAGCTTGTCCTTTCAACAATTCAGAATAGATACTAGCAGCTCGTTGTCGGTTTATAATTTCCATCTCAAAATACTTCAGCTTAACCCGAAGTATTGCCGCTTGCAAGGTATCCATCCGCGCATTTAAGCCTATAGCTTTATGGATATATCGCTCACTCTGTCCGTGACTCCGAAGCAATTTTAATTGGGCTGCCCAATCATCATTATTCGTAAAAATTGCACCTCCGTCTCCATAACAACCTAATGGTTTGGCCGGGAAAAAACTGGTCGTAGCCAAATCCGTCAGGGAACATGATTTTTTGCCAAAGTAAGTTGCTCCAAAAGACTGAGCCCCATCTTCAATGACCCACAACTTATGCTTTTGTGCAATTTTATTGATGGCATCAAAATCGGCACATTGACCAAATAAAGAAACTGCTAAAATCCCTTTGGTACGCGGAGTAATTTTCCTTTCAATTTTCGTCACATCCAGGTTAAAATCAACAGGGGAAACATCAACAAAAATTGGTCGGGCTTTTAAAAAGCTGATCATCGATGCAGAAGCAATGAAGCTAAATGCCGGACAAATAATTTCATCCCCGGGCTTAACATTCAAAGCCATCAACGAAAGCAGCAATGCATCGGTTCCTGAGCTACAGCAAACAGCATGTTTTGTCCCTGCAAACTCTGCCAGTTCTTCCTCCAAAAGATTAATTTCCTGACCGTTTATAAAAGAAAACGTTTCAATTACCGAATGAATGGCATTGTCAATCTCCGTTTTATAACTCAGGTATTGTTTGTGAAGGTCGTTAAATTTCATCGCTTGTGTAATAAACTATAAAAATAACAGAAAAGAAATAAGAAGATTGTTTCATTGAGGGACTTTCTTTGAAAAGCCCCCGATCTTTTTTGATCACTTACAGAAGATTGCTAGCTTTGTTAAATAAGGTTTATATTCCTATCGGGGCTACAACTTACAATCAATATTCATTTGCCCCCAAAATAATCAAATACACTATTTTATGCATTTTGTTGATCTGCTGGTTTTTGTCATTTATATTATCGTTGTAATTCTCATTGGTATTTATTTTCACAAAAAAAACAAAGATTCTCACGACTATTTCGCCGGAGGAAACGGCATGGGCAGCATGCACATTGGGCTTTCTGTTGTTGCAACCGACGTAGGTGGAGGATTCTCCATTGGACTGGGAGGACTCGGTTTTTTGATGGGACTTTCCGGATCCTGGATGTTATTTACCGGATTAATTGGCGCCTGGTTAAGTGCAACTCTGCTTATCCCACGTGTAATTGGGAAGGCGCATGAAATGAAAATGCTTACCTTCCCTCAACTTCTCGAAAACACTTACGGGAAACGGGTTGCAATACTTGCCGGAGTTATTTCATTTATCGGCTACCTGGGATTTACATCGTCCCAATTACTAGCCGGAGCAAAACTTGCAGTTGGTACTTTCCCAACGCTTGACACCAATATGGCATTGCTTATTATGGGAGTCGTTGCTGTCGTTTATACCGCATTTGGAGGAATTAAAGCCGTTATTTATACCGATACTTTTCAGTGGATCCTACTTATGGCAGGATTGATTTTCATTGCTATCCCCTTAGCATTCTTTACGCTTGGGGGTTTCGATGAAATAATGACTCATATTCCCAGAGAATTTATGAGGCTGGATAATGTCAGCTGGATACAAATTGCAAACTGGTTTATAACAATCATTCCAATTTGGTTTATCGGAATGACACTTTACCAACGGATTTTTGCCTGCCGGGATGAAAAAACAGCTAAAAGAGCCTGGTATGTTGCCGGTCTATTTGAATATCCGGTGATGGCTTTTATGGGTGTCATTTTGGGGCTTCTTTCACGAGTAGCTTTGGAACAAGGAATGTTTGTCTCTGATGGATTTACCACTGCTGATCAAATGGATAGCGAACTTGGACTACCCCTCCTTCTTCGTCATATTTTACCAGTTGGACTAATGGGATTAACACTTTCCGCATATTTTTCAGCCATCATGTCAACAGCTGATAGCTGCCTGCTTGCTGCATCCGGTAATTTAATGACTGACTTACTAAAAGTTGATCCACACAAATCAAACAGCATAAAGATATCGCAGGTAATTACGCTTGGAGTTGGAGTCGTTGCAATCTTATTAGCAACCACCATGACCAGCGTACTCGATCTCATGTTGATGTCCTACTCATTTATGGTATCCGGTTTATTTGTTCCCGTAATTGCTATGCTTTTTATTAAAAATGCGAATCGCAACGGTGCCATGGCTGCAATGCTTGCCGGAGGGTTCAGCACGCTTGCATTAACAATTGCTGAAGTAGAAATTCCATTCGGATTTGATCCCATTTTAATTGGTGTGATCCTTTCAGTTCTGTCCTACTATTTCTTTTCTTTTGTAAAGAAATAAGCAAATTAACAGTCAAATAGAATCAAAACTAAAACCCTGTTTCCTTTTTATTATCAGTATTATATATTTGCTATGAGAAATTGATACTGATGAAAAAGAAGATCTTTTTTAGTGGACTTTTCCTTCTACTTTTTGGTGCTGGTGTTTATCTAAACCAGCTACTCCCAATTGCCACAGGTTATTCCGCAAAAAACCTGGCTTCCGGGATATTTGTTGCTGGCCGTACTCAGGAATCAATTGAAGACATAGACCTAAATTTCTCCATCGTAAAATTTGTCAATAACAAAGTTGATTATGAAAAGAAGGAAGTAACCAGCAGTTTCCTTTGGAGAAAATCGAAAGCCATTTATATTGAAGGCTTTGGCTGTACCTTGGTTGAAGAATTTCCAGAGGAAGAAATTAGAAGCCGTCCTTACCAGGTCATCCCATCGTTACCCGAAAGTCCGGATACCATAGCATGGCCTATGGGGAATTTGATAACAGACTCCATTCCACCAGGAATTAACATCAACAAGTTAAATTCGGCAGTTGAAAAAATTATGGCGGATACTATTCCATTTAAAGGGAACTTTGGGCTGATGGTACTTTACAAAGGACAACAGGTTGCTGAAACTTATCAAAAAGGCTTTTCACCGGAGACAAGGTTTTTAAGTTGGTCTATGGCTAAAAGCTTCACCAATACCCTTATTGGTATCCGAATAAAACAGGGGAAACTTGACCTGCAAAAACCCATAGATTTACCCGACTGGAGAAATGATGATCGCAAAAACATCACGTTAAACAATTTGCTTCAGATGAACAGCGGATTGGATTGGAACGAAAGCTACGGTAACCTTTCTGATGTAACAGTAATGCTTCATAAATTCGGAGATATGGGACAATATACTGCGAATCTTGGAGCTTTATATCCGACAGATTCTGTTTGGGTTTACTCCTCCGGAACAACCAATTTGGCAAACCTGGTTTTACGTCGTTCCTTTGATTCAGATTCTGATTATTTTAAGTTTCCCCGTCAGGAGTTATTCAACAAATTAGGGATGAAAAGTGCCATCTTTGAAGTTGATGCCTCAGGGACTTTTGTGGGCTCTTCCTATTTATATGCGACACTTCGGGATTACGCCCGCTTTGCTTTGCTTTACCAAAATGATGGGAACTGGCTGGGCGAGCAAATTCTACCCAAAGATTGGGTTGACTATACGGTTCAGCCAGCAAATGGGTCGGATGGAAAGTACGGAGCTTTTTTCTGGCTAAATCGTTCAGGCGACCAACCCGATTCCCCTAAAGATACTTATATGTGCAAAGGGCATGACGGACAGTTCATCTTCATTATTCCTTCAAAAGAATTAATAGTCATAAGAACCGGTTTTTCAAAAGATGGAGATTTTGATTCAAACCTGATGCTCAAAGAAATCTTAAGCTGTTTGGAATAAAAAACCCAGAGTTAACTGGTAACCCCGGGAATTAGTATCTTGATATCTTCTATTTTACTTATACAAAATCAGCGCCTTTGATCCTGTTAACATCCGTAACAAACTGGCGGATTTGTTGCTCATCTTCTTTACGGCAAATCAGCAAAGTTTCGTCCGATTCAACAACAATATATCCATCCAAACCTTGTAAAACAGCAACTTTCCCATCGGGCATATTTACAATACTGTTTTTCGTATCGTACAGAAGGACTCCATCACCGGAAACCGCATTGGCATCTTCATCTTTCTCCTTATTCTCATAGAGAGAACCCCAGGTTCCCAAGTCGCTCCACCCAAAATCGGCACACAATACGTAAACATTATCTGCTTTTTCCATAACACCGTAGTCAATGGAAATATTCTGACATTCCGAATACGTTTTGTTGATAAAATGAACTTCGTCCGGTGTTCCGTAAAGCTTTTCTCCCTTTTTAAATAAGTCTGCAACATCGGGCAAATAGGTATCAAATGCATTCATGATATTTTTAACCGACCAGATAAAAATTCCTGAATTCCAGAAAAACTCACCACTTTCCATGAAAATTTTGGCCATTTCCAGGTTAGGCTTCTCTGTAAATGTTTTTACTTTACATAGCTCATCATTATCACCTTGGCTGATTTTTGAGTCTATCTGAATATATCCATAACCCGTTTCAGGTCTGCTGGGAGTAATCCCTAAAGTAAGCAATGCATCATTGTTACTTACAAAATCAAAACCAGTCTCAACATATTTTACAAATTCATCCTCTTTTAAAATCAAGTGATCAGAAGGAGCAACAATAACATTTGCATCCGGATTTATTGCTTTAATTTTACAACTTGCATAAGCAATACAAGGAGCTGTATTTCTACGCAAAGGCTCCAACAAAACCTGATTCTCTGCTAATTCTGGCAATTGTTCAAGTACCAATTGTTTATAATCGACGCTGGTTACCACGTAGAAATTCTCTACCGGACAAACCTTTTTTAACCGATCAAAAGTCATTTGGATAAATGTGCGACCCGTACCAAGGATATCCAGAAATTGTTTTGGCATTGAGCTTTTACTTAAAGGCCAAAACCTGCTTCCTACTCCCCCTGCCATGATCACACAATAATTATTTTTCATAGTTGTCTTCATTTATAAGATGATTGTCAAATATACCTATTTTGATTTTTATTAAATGGCCTGTTTCAAAATTACATAACATGGCAATAGGTATTAAAAAAATTCGTTTATCATTTTCAACCTTCTTTTCTCATAATTTGTACCTTTATCAAACGTGCAAAAAGAAAAAAGTTCCTTATAAAGCATATGAATTTATTCTATCATATAGGCAGGTATTTCTCGCTGTTGTCCAAAGCTTTTTCAAAGCCTGAACGGACAAAAATATACCTTAAAAAACTTTTTCAGGAAATTGAAAGTCTTGGGATTAATTCCGTTGGTATTGTTGTGATTATATCAATCTTCATGGGTGGTATTATTACCATACAACTTGCTTATAACATGAGTAATCCTATTTTCCCATCCTACCTGGTTGGACTAGGAAACAGAGACACATTAATTCTAGAGTTTTCGTGTACCATCATGGGACTGATTATGGCTGGGAAGATTGGCTCCAACATATCATCCGAAATTGGAAGCATGCGTGTAACGGAGCAAATAGATTCATTGGAAATCATGGGTGTTAATCCGGCAGGCTATCTTATTCTCCCAAAAATAATTGCAGTTGTATTCATTTCACCAATCTTATACATACTAAGTGTTGCCTTCGGTTTATTGGGAGGATTAATCGTAGGCCCTGCTTTAGGAGCCATCTCTGCTCCCGATTACATAGGTGGAATACAATATTTATTCAATTCATACTATGTGACAATTGCAATTGTAAAAACGTTGTTCTTTGGATTTTTAATTGCTTCCATTCCTGCATACTTTGGTTTTTATGTTGAAGGTGGAGCTTTTGAGGTCGGGAGTTCAAGCACCAAGGCGGTTGTAAGTACAAATATTGTGATTTTGATTGTTGACCTAGTATTAACCTTTTTGTTATTCTGATGATTCGAGTTGAAAATGTAAATAAAACTTTTGATGGCGGAAATACAGTTTTAAAAAATATTTCAACTGACTTTCACCCAGGACAGACAAACCTGATTATTGGACGAAGTGGTTCTGGGAAAACCGTTTTATTAAAATCAATTGTAGGATTACATGAAGTTGATACCGGTAGCATCTTCTACGATGACCGTGATTTTACACAAATGAAGATTAGTGAACGAAAGAAGTTACGCCAGGAAATGGGAATGGTTTTCCAGGGAGGAGCCTTATTTGACTCGCTATCCGTTGAAGAAAATGTGCGCTTCCCTCTGGATATGTTTACCAAACAAACTGCTCAAGAAAAACAAAAACGGGTTGATTTCTGCCTCGATCATGTAAATATTGAAAGGGAAGCTCACCGCCTGTTCCCTTCCGAAATATCCGGTGGAATGCAAAAACGAGTTGCTATTGCCCGGGCCATCGCCTTAAATCCCCGCTACTTGTTTTGCGATGAACCTAACTCCGGACTTGATCCGGTAACCGCCCTGGTTATTGATGATCTTATTCATGACATTACAGTAGAATTCAACATGACAACGATCATCAACACCCACGATATGAACTCGGTAATGGAAATTGGAGAAAAAATCCTTTTTATCAGTGAAGGTGAAATGACCTGGGAAGGAACAAAAGATGAAATTCTGTTCGCCAAAAACAAAAAGCTTGAAGATTTCGTTTTCGCAAATCAACAATACCGCCAAATCCGAGACCTAAAGATCAAAAACAACAAAGGTTAAACCTTAGGAGAAAGTGTAATCACCGGAATAATCATTTCTTCCATCGAAATTCCTCCATGCTGGAATGTATCTCTGTAATACTGAACGTAATGGTTGTAATTATTCGGATACGCAAAAAAGTCCTTATTCATCGCAAAAATAAACTTTGAACTTACATTTCTGCCAGGAAGATGTGCTTTCTCCGGATTTGTTATCTCGAAAACCTGCTTGGCATTATAGTTTAAGTTTCGTCCCAGTTTATAGCGCAAATTCGTAACGGTTTCTTTGTCTCCAATCACTTTTAAGGCATTATCAACTCGAATTGTTCCATGATCCGTTGTAAGTACTACCTTCACATTATTCTCTGCAAGATTTTTCAGTAGTTCAAGCAGTGAAGAATGATTAAACCAGCTTAAGGTTAAAGAACGATATGCTTTTTCATTGCTGGCCAGTTCTTTCATCATTTCCATTTCGGTGCGAGCATGAGACATCATATCTACAAAATTGAAGACCATCACCGATAAATCATGTTGAAGAATGTTGCCTAATTTATCAATAAGCTTTTTACCCGATTTCAAGCTTGTAATTTTTTCGAAATAAAGCTTTTCCTTTCGGCCCATCCTTTTCAGGTGCTCTTCCATCAACTCAATTTCATGCACGTTCTTGTTCCCTGCATTATCATCTTCTTCCCAATATTGAGGGTAAATTTTAGCAATTTCGGAAGGCATTAATCCGGAGAAAATCGCATTGCGGGCATACATGGTTGCCGTTGGAAGAATACTATAATAAAGCTCTTCTTCTTCACTCAAATAATATTGGCTAATGACTTTGCTCAATACCTGAAACTGATCGTAGCGAAGGTTGTCAATCACCAAAACGAACACTTTTTCTTTTTTATCCAGTAAGGGAAAAACCTTTTTGCGAAAAATATCGGGCGACAACAACGGCTTATCTGAAGAATTCTTATCAAACCAGCTTAAGTAGTTGTTTTTTACGTAGCGGGCGAATGAATTATTTGCTTCTTCTTTTTGCATTTTCAGCACCTCATCCATAGCCGAATCCTGGGACGAACTTAACTCAAGCTCCCAAAAAACCAATTTGCGGTAAATTTCTTTCCAGTCGTTATGATCCAATCTTTCATTCAGGCGCATGCTGATTTTTGAAAACTCACTTTGGTAGTCCGAAGTAGTTTTGCGCGTCACCAGTTCCTGCTGATCGACATTCTTTTTAATCGTCAAAAGGATTTGTTTCGGATTAACCGGTTTAATCAGGTAATCAGCGATTTTTGCACCAATTGCCTGATCCATGATGTTTTCCTCTTCACTTTTTGTAATCATCACGACAGGAACATTGGGCTCAATGGTTTTTATCTCATTCAAAGTCTCCAGTCCGGTAAGTCCCGGCATATTCTCATCCAGGAAAATAATATCAAAATGACTTTCTTTCACCATTTCTATAGCATCGTCGCCATTGGTTGCTGTTGCCACTTCATAACCTTTTTGTTCTAAAAAGATGATGTGTGCCCGCAGAATATCTATCTCATCGTCGGTCCAAAGTATGCGTATTTTTTTCATTTTAATCCTTCTATAAAGTAAACTACAATTTCACCCGATTCGCTTTTCAATCTTTCTTTGAAAAACCTCAACTACAAAAAATCACGAAATCCAGGGCTTTTGATAATATAAACAAAAAACAACAGAAATAAGTATGTGTTTAACAAAGATTAACGAGATTACCTGTTCAGGTAATAAGTCCGGTAATAATCCAAATATTCAGAAATGTCTTTTCGCTCCATCAAAATTGGATAATTTGTTTCTGATAGTGCAAAATTGCGGTAGTTTAATGCAGATAATGGATCATATACCTGATCATCCTGAACAATGCTTCTTAGGTAAGCCATACTGCTGTCTTTGCCATCAAAAGATGAAACCTTAAACATGATATTTTCCTCATCGAATGGAAGCTGTTCTTGCTGCAAGTTTTGGTCCGGATAATTGGCAGAATTAAATTCCAGGATTGAATTACTGACGCTTTCAATATCAACTTCATCCGCTGGAAGAATCAATACAAACGAATGTATCCCTGAAGTATCAATATTGTAAATTTCCGGTTCTTCTGGTTCCTGAACATTATCAATTACGGGTTGTGAAGGTGTAACTTCTTCTTCCGGTGCTTCAGGACTGGTAGATTCTTCCGGTTGAGAAACAGCATCTAAGTATCCGCCACCGAGATAGAAATCACGGAAGAAATCCATGTATGCGTTCATATCTTCATCTTCAACCAAGGTATTCAGGTTCTCATCCGAGATAATAAAATTTCGATAACTACGCTCTCCAAATTCCTCATAAAGGTCTCTGTTAGTAATAACATTCCTGAAATAAGTCATGGCCTCATCGATTGTTGAAATCGGACTGATAACCATAAGCTTATAATCACCAAATGATTGTTGTTCCACGGAAAGATTTAAGCCTTCATTCTCAGAAAGGTTATACTCAACGAAATCATCGATAACAGTTTGCATATTAAATGAGGCATCCTGAACGGCAATCACAAAATTCTGAGATGCACGGCTGTCCCTAGTAAATGAAGCAACTCCTGTTTCGGCTTTCACAACCACATAAGAACCTCGCTCTTCAATTCTGTTTTCTTCTTCACGAGCTTGTTCCATTAACTCTTCCGGATCAGGAAGCTCATCTTCCGGGAAATCGCTACCAATAAAACGACTGTAATTTAATACAAAGAATTTCAGATAATCAGTAATACTCTTATCTGCCAAAATTTCCCGGTAATTGTAGGACGAAACAACAAAGTTGGCATAATCAATTCCTTCTAAAGTTTGGAAAACCTCGCGTTTTCGAATAATCGACCGAAAATATATCAAGGCCTGTTCTTTATCCGCTAAGGAACGAATAACCAACAACCCTGTTCTGGAGTTAAGATTTTCAGTTTCAACGTCAAAATCTATTCGGGTATAGTGGTCAATGTTATAGTTTGCAATATCAAATTTCAATCGGTTTATATCAATATCTGCCGATCTGGGATAAGAAATTACAAAATAATGAAGCAGTTCCTCATCATATGAAAATTTACCACCAAACTCATCATTCTCTGCCTGCTCTTCCAAGAAGACCTCTTCATTTTGAATTTCATCATTCAAATAACCCATTGCTACTAATTGCTGATAGTTAACAAGGGTACTATCCTGAATGAGCTCATATATATCCTCGGCCAATGGCGTTGTTGCACTTTCCGGGTAAGTTGAAATATAGCTTTGCAACTGTGCCCCAAAAGTTTCCAAATCGGATTGAGCACCATCTCCAATAGTTTTAATAAAAGCAGCTTTGGGAAGAAGCAAACTATCCGGCTCCATATTGATCACCTGTTTTGCAATCATTCCTGCATCTACGTATTTGCCTTTCTGGTATAAGTTGAATGATTCCTGATAAAGATTATTCAGACTATCATTAAAAGCTTCCAATTCAATAAAGTAGTTTGGATTGATCAAATATTTGGCATATTTGCTTTCCGGATAATCATTTATAATTAGATTTCTGTAATAATTTGATCTTTCCGTATTCCCTATTTTCTGATAAAGGTCCCAAAGCTCAAAACATGCTATAAGGTGATAACTGCTGTTTTCATATCTTTCCAGCAAATCAACATACCTCATAATTGCATTGTCATAATCATCAAAATCTTCTTCGAAAATGCGCCCGGCATTGTATAATGCATCCCTAATTTTTTGATGCGATTCCCTCATCTCTTCATCTGTAAAAGGAATATTCTGGGTATAGTACTCCCGGCTCAAAAAATCATCGGTTTGAGTTTCCACTACTTCTTCTGATGTTGATTCTTCTGAAGTTTCTTCTCCATCTAAATCATCCATCTCAAAATTAGATGAACTCTTATTACTTCGTCTCCAATCATCTTCCAATCGGCGTTCTCCCCATAATTGCTCGAATTGCGTTTTTCCATAATTGATCATGGAATTATTATAGAAATACCATCCTGAGCTTTGGTTTTGCTGATTTAATCGTTGATTCTGATAATTATAATAACCACCTGTACCCGATTGGCTTTCCTGCTGCCTGTTCAATTCTGCCTGTCTTTCCGAAATCCATTTGTCAATCAAAGCATCCCTTTCTCCTTCATCCATTAACCCCAAATGTTGAAGGCTATCTTCCCTTTCAACGGTGTATAAATTATCAGTTAAATTTGTTAGGCTTGTATAGCTTTTTTCAATTTCATCGTAGCGTGGATAGTTATAATCAATAACTAACATAGCACTATCGTAGTAACTCTGTGCCCCCAGATAATCTCCATCTGCAAAATAAATATCTGCCAAAGTCAGGCTCGACAAAGCCCTTTGGAAATCATTACTTACACTCTTTGCAACAGACTTTCTATAATTATCAATAGCAAGGGTTTTATTGCCTTCTTTTAAATAGATATTTCCGAAAGCATAGTAAATCTGATCCTGAAATTCCACATTCTTATCATCATTCAGCATCTTCTGAAGGTCTTTGATCAAATCCTCCGGATCTTGGTTTCCTGAGAAACTTTCCGTTTCATTAATCCGCGCATTAAAAGCCATTTCATAATCCGGATTCCTTTTTATGACATCCCGGAAAGTCTGCATAGCAAGCTCATCCTGCTCTGTTTCCTGGTACAACTGAGCCAGAATATAGGTATAACGAATTTTATCTTTTCTGCGGTGAGTTTTATCAATAGCTGCTCTTAAATAAGGAATAGCTTCATCATATTGGTTTTGTTGAATGTAATAATCGGCAACAGCCAATGAGAAATCATCGTCCAGCTTTGAGGGAAAACCTTCAGAAGCATCAACAGTTTCAATCATTTCCAAGGCATCCAAATATCGACCGGCATCGGTGTATGTACGAATTAACCAAACGTATGCCTCGTAAACCGTTTTTTCTTCTTCAAAATTCCGAATTACATAAGTGAAATTTTTTATTGCAGATGAATAATTTTTCTGGTAATAATAAGCCTTACCCATTAAAATGTAACTATCATCTACCCAGTTATTATACTCATCTTTACTCGCTAATCTTCGATCTGCATTGGATCTAATCCTTCTACGCTTGGGTTTTACTGTAATGGAATGGACATTTATTAATTCAATCGATTTCTCAATCGCAACATTCATATATGATGAAGCCATAGCCTCTGTGCCTGGCTCACTTGATTTGAAAATTGGAAGCAACTTGGTAAAATCATTTTCAACTGAAGAATTAATCCTGTCAACTCCCTGAAGCATACTTTGTGTCCCATTAAAATACAAATTATAATGAGATGTGATATTATGATAACTTCTTGTTACCCAAGTGTTTTTATTCGTTGAACAAGCACTTAGTATAAGAAGCAAAAAGAAAACGAAGAATCTATGTTGTAAAAATTTTTTCAACCCATCATATTTTGCACTGTTAGGATAAACTGAATAAATCCAATATTATTGCTTTTACCGAATAAAAAGCTAAAACAGAAAAACTCAGTGTTACTGGCTGTTTTCAAGATAATTAATAAAAAACGGAACCAGTTTCCACACAATCAAATTTAAGCTTACAATAATACAAAAAAGCATGCAATAACACAGGTAGTTTAAAGCGAGGATAAAAAACAAAAGCTTTCCGGTATATGGAAAGCTTTTGAAAACTTATTTTGTATTTGATTATTTCTTTGAAATTATCACCTTTTTCGTTGGATCGAGATTAGTATTCCTCAACTCTACCTGCCTGATTGTATTTGCTGCCAACTCATAAAAAGCTTTTCCCATTGGAGATGTTTCATCTTCAGCAACAGGTTTGCCGATATCACCACCTTCTCGAATTCCCTGTACAATAGGAATTTCTCCAAGAAGAGAAAGCCCCAGCTTCTCACTTAATTTCTTACCACCATCTTTTCCAAAGATGTAATATTTATTATCAGGAAGTTCTTCAGGCGTAAACCAAGCCATGTTCTCTACCAAGCCAATAACCGGAACATCAACCGTTTTACTGCTAAACATGCTAACTCCTTTAATCACATCAGCCAAAGCCACATCTTGAGGAGTTGTTACAATTATTGCTCCTGTAACCGGAACAGTCTGAACCAAAGTGAGGTGAATATCGCTGGTTCCCGGAGGAAGATCGATCAGCAGATAATCCAGCTCTCCCCAGTTTCCATCAGTAATTAACTGTTTTAGCGCATTTGAAGCCATTGGTCCACGCCAAACCACAGCATCCTCAACCGGAACAAAAAATCCAATGGAAAGAATTTTAACACCATATTTTGTAATAGGTTGAATGGCATCACGACCGTCGACTTTCTCGACTAAAGGACGCTCATCTTCTGCCCCAAACATTTTGGGAATTGAAGGACCAAAAATATCTGCATCAATCAAGCCCACTTTAGCTCCTGTTTTTGCCAGGGAAACAGCCAGGTTTGCCGCAACGGTAGATTTACCAACTCCACCTTTTCCGGAAGCCACAGCCACAATATTTTTCACTTTTGGCAAAATTGGACGTTCCATCTGGTGAATGGCTTTTGCAGTTATGTTACCGCGGATCTCAACATCTCCTCCCATATATTTTTCAATGGCTGCAACACAAGCTTTCTTAACCGTTTCAACATTCGGATCATCAGAACGTTGAAAAACAAGGGAAAAACTCACCTTTTTACCGGCAATCCGAATTTCCTGAACCATATCCATTGATACAATATCCTCTTTTGATCCAGGATAAATAACAGATCTTAACGCATCTGTTACATCCTTAGGCATTATTATTTTTCGTGGTACATCAGCCATAATATCTGAATTTATGTTTAAACTTTAATTTCCAATTCTATGTTCGGATCCCAGAACAACTTTTTGAACTCAACAACTTCATCATTCTTTATTTTCACCCCTTCGTTTTCAAGCAATTCTTGCATCGCAGATAGTGTTGTAAAATGATGCTTGCCAGTTAGCAATCCTTTTGAATTAACAACCCTGTGAGCTGGCACAAAAACATCCTGAGAATGAGCTTTATTCATTGCCCAACCAACCACTCTTGCAGATCGGGCAGTTCCCAAATAACGGGCAATAGCCCCATAACTGGTAACTCTTCCTGAAGGAATTAGTCTCGCGACGTCATAAACCATTTCAAAAAAATCATCCATATTTATTCCCGGGCTGAACGTCCAAAACTACGGTACGGGTCTTTTTCAATTTCAACATTAGGTTCCCGTAGTGGCTCGTTGTGGTTTAACTGAAAAGATAAATATTTTATAGGAATTCCCCGTTCTCGCCATTGCTTTTCATAGAAGGTCTGAATAGACAAAATATCGTCTAAAATATCCGACTCGTATAGATCTTCCGTCTGCGCCAGAATCTTCAGGCCATTCTCCTTTACCATTTCCAATGTATATTGATACTGAAAATTGCTATCTGTCTTTAAATGAATGATTCCACCCTCACCCAAAATACGCCGATACCTTTCCATAAAGTTAGAAGCGGTAAGCCTTTTCCGTGCACTCTTCATTTGCGGATCAGGAAAGGTAAGCCAAATCTGCTCAATTTCCCCGGGAGCAAAAAACTTCTCAACAAATTCAATTTTTGAACGGATAAAACATACATTCTTTATTCCATCTTCAATTGCTTGCTTTGCCCCTTTCCACATTCGGGCTCCTTTTATATCAATCCCAATAAAATTCTTTTCAGGAATATATTTTGCCAACGAAACAGAATATTCACCTTTTCCACAACCTAATTCCAGAATTAGAGGATTTGTATTACCAAAAAACTTCTGACTCCATTCTCCTTTATTCTCATGATCAGATTGTTCCGGAGACTGAAACGGAACTTGTATGACATTTTCAAAAGTTGCCATTTCAGCAAACTTTTTCAACTTATTCTTTCCCACTTCTAGCTAATTTGTTTTTTCAATACGAAACCCAATATCCTGTATCCCTCTCAAATTTGATGTCCGCATACCATGCTGAATAACAAACTTATATTCTCCTTCGAGAGGGAAATAAACGTTCCTTTTATATAAAAACTGATTGTCAAATAAATCTCCAATACCACTTCCTAACCATCGTCCACGATTATCAGCCAAAGTATATTCAATCGTATCTGAGAGAATCTCTCCATCAGGTGATTGAATCTCAACAAACAGCCAAATATTGCTATTGGGATAGTTTCCATTATTTCGAATATTGATGTAAAGATTGAAATCTTCCGAGGTACTATCCAGCATTACGGGAAAAACAACAAGCGAGTCTTTGTTCCATCCGGTTTCACCTATTGTTTTGTAGTCTTCAAACACCCCATTTGAATCGCATGAAAAGAGCAATGCTCCCAAAATAGCAAATAAAGCTATGTATCTCATCTTAAATTAATTGTTTCAAGGTAGAAGATATTGTTTCGCTGCACCTTTTACTTCTTGTTTCTATTTCGATTTGGCCTGTTCTCGTTATTATTGTTGTTTTTTCTAGGCTTTCGCTTTTTACGCCGCGGCTTATTGGCATTTTTAGGCTTATCGAACCGCGTTAAACTGTCTTGCGATAATACATCTTCGTATTCTTTTGCTTTTTGAGAAGGAGCATTAAACTGATCTTTTACCAAAGTAGATACTTTCTTGCCTCTCTTGTTCAGTCGGATAATTTCTTTTACCCGATCTACAGGAACAGCTACAGGTCCGGTACTCTTATCTGAATCATCTACATAATACATAATTCGGTTGAAGATGTCGACCTTAAAGAAACGATAAACTCCTTTCTCTGTTTCCAGTGAAATATTGTTTGGTGGAAAATCTTTTTGAGCATCAATATATGAGTCAACTTCGAAATTCAGGCAACATTTCAATTTACCACACTGCCCGGCAAGTTTTTGTGGATTTAGCGAGATTTCCTGATAACGGGCTGCATTTGTAGTTACCGAAACAAAATTGCTAATCCAGGTTCCACAGCAAAGCTCCCTTCCACAAGGACCAATCCCACCGATGCGACCAGCCTCCTGACGGGCACCAATCTGTTTCATCTCAATGCGGATACGGAAAGTTTCAGCCAAAACCTTAATTAATTGTCTAAAATCCACCCGCCCTTCAGCTATATAATAGAAAATTGCTTTGGTTTTATCTCCCTGATATTCAACATCACCAATTTTCATATCCAGTTTTAAATCTGAAGCAATCTGCCTCGATTTTATCATGGTATTGTGTTCAAGCTTTATCGCTTCTTCCCACTTCTCAATGTCTGCCGGTTTTGCTTTCCGGTAAACTTTACGCAATTCACCATTAACTAAGGTTACCTTGTGTTTTTTCATCTGGTGCTTAACCAACTCACCGGTTAAACTTACTATTCCAATGTCATGGCCGGGATTGGCCTCAACAGCAACAATATCTCCTTCTTTTAAACGTAAATTATTGACATTCCTATAATAGTCCTTGCGTGTATTCTTAAATCGAACTTCAATAACGTTTTCCCTGTCGGTAACATTGGAAACATCTCCCAGCCAATCGTAAACATCTAATTTAGCACATGTCCCCGCTTTAGTGTTACAACATCCACGTTCGATTGATAAATTCTCATCCATAATGTTTTTAGTTTCATCTGGTTCGAAATTGAGCCAGAAAGCCTAAGCTATAATGAATACAAAAATAATTAATAATGCTGATATACAAAGTTTCAGAAAATTATGTATAAATTATTCGTACAACCAGCAACAATCTCTGGACTTATCGTATTTTATTTATTGTTTGTATTTTCGCAGAATTATTTACATTTAATAAAAAATGTGATAAACGATGAGTTCTTCTCTACCTCATAGTCCAATTTCTATAAAACCTATAACTGCAAAAATTATTCAACATATTTTAAAAGCAATTAATTTATTATGCATAAAGGGATTTTGATTACGGATAAAAATGATAGAATTAAGTTCGTAAGTCGTGGTTTTGCTCATATCTTAGATTGTAAACCCGACCAGTTAATGAATCGAAATATTTTAAACGATTTCAACTCAGAACTATTTGAGCGAATAACTAACACATATATTCAATCTAAGAATTATCTATCGTCATCTACCATGCAAATTAATGGTTCTCTAAGATTTCACGGAGAATTTCATCCAATAGCAACAAACAAATCTTTCCAGGGAATGATCTGCATCTTATGTGAGACGAATTATTCCAGTAGCGATTTTCATCACCTCAAAAAGATATCAGACCATTTACCAGCTGCCATTTTTTCAAGAACTCCCGACGAGAGGATCAAATACATCAGTCCTAATATTGAAAAGATAATCGGATATCAACCCAATATAACAACAATAAAATGGACTGATCTTATGTCTAGTAGTCATATAAACAATGATGCAATCACACATGAAACAAAAGCTAATAATCTTCCCTATGAACTTGAGCTAATTCATAAAGACCAATCTTTTGTTCGCGTTGGAATTGAAGAATTTCCCGTAATCAATAATGGTAAAACTGATTGCATTATTGGAACAATCACCAAAAGGTTCAAACACCAAAACTCAATTACCCATCTACTTAGAAGCAACTATGGACTACAAGCATTATTAAGAAATGCCCCAATGGCTATTGCTATTGGACATAACAACAACTCTATAGAATTTGTCAATGAAAAATTTACAGAGCTATTTGGCTACAAAATAGACGAAGTTAAAGAATGGGAAAATGTGGGAAATAGCTTTTCCTGATGAAAAATACCGAAAAACGGTTTATAATGATTGGAATAAAAGAACCAACCCAGATAACAATAAACATGAAATAGCAGTTGAAAATGTTGTCACCTGTAAAGACGGAACAAAAAAAAACATCCAGGTTTCCTGGAATATAATAAACCAAACATTAGTTGCATTTTTCAACGATGTCACTCAATACCGAAAACTCGAAAAAGAGTTAAAAACCAGCAATGAAGAACTTGAAAAAGCGAAACGTAAAGCAGAAAATAGTGACATGCTAAAGTCTGCTTTTCTGGCGAACATGTCTCATGAAATAAGAACCCCGATGAATAGCATTATTGGGTTTTCGAATATATTGGCCGAAGAATCACTTTCAGAGAAAAGCCGAAAAAAATATTCAGGATATGTTAAAAATTCCGGAGAACACCTTCTTCGTATTGTAGATGACATTATCGATATCGCTAAAATAGAATCCAATCAGTTAAGGCTCTCATTTCAAGTGGATTCATGTAATAAAAATGCTTGAAGACATCTATGAATATCAGTGTCAAAATCCATTATTACAGAGAAAACCGAAAATTCTACTGAAGTTAAACATAAAAGAAATCCCTAAAAAGCTTGAAATAAACTCTGACCCCATACGACTAAAACAAGTATTCGACAACCTTATATCCAATGCAATCAAAAACACCCATGAAGGATCAATTGAGCTCGGACTTAAAGAGTTTTCAAAAAAGAACAATTTTGTCTCATTCTATGTAAAAGATACCGGTATTGGTATTCCGGAAGATGCACAAAAAGATATTTTTAAACGTTTTCTTCAAAATTGAATCCCAGATACCTCAAAAGGGTTCAGGCTTAGGATTAAGCATCGTAAAAGGAATACTATCTCTGGTTCAGGGAGAAATCTGGTTTGAATCAAAAGAAAGAGTTGGAACAAGCTTCTATTTCAAAATCCCGATAAACCCTACTTTCTGATTAGTTTTACAATACGTAGGGAAAAATCGGTAAAAATAATTCGGGGATTGCCATTCATAGCTATGTGCTTAAAAGCTTTTTCAAATTCCTCTGAGATTGGAATAATATTCCGCTCATTAATAAAAGGTGAAAAACGGGACGAAAAATTTTGCTCCTCTTCATCCATGTAAACCAATTCCTTTTTGTGCAGGTTATTGACAAAGTTCTCACGAACCAAGCCCATGGAATAATTCAAAAAACTTTTTTGCCGCTCCCTACCAATAGTTGAAATTTCACCAACCCATTTAAACAAATCCAGAAATTTACGACCATAAGCGAAGCGCATCAACTCTTTAAATCGGTCTAGATTATAAAGATTACTTTCACTGGTATTCAAAAGATTTAAAGCCTTTCGGTAATCTCCTCTACTAAGATGTACAAGATTTGTAATATTTTTCCCTTCTGTTTCAGGTAATTTCTGCAAAGCTGCAGTCATCGACTCTGCATCAATACCCGGTATTTTGGCAAGTTGACAACGGGAACGAATTGTCCCAATTATATCTTCCTCATTTTCTGTAACCAACAGAAACAATGTTTTTACCGGTGGCTCCTCAATCATTTTCAAGAGCTTGTTTGAACATGAAACATGCATCTTCTCAGGCATCCAAATAATCATCACTTTATATTCTGCCTCAAAAGATTTCAGATTTAACTTCCTTATAATTTCCTCACTTTCATGAGAATAAATCAAACCCTGTGCATTTTCAACACCTACTTGATTAAACCATTCCTCCAGGTTAAAATAAGGTTTGTCCAGAATGATTTTACGCCATTCTTCCAGGAAATTATCACTAACCGGTTCTTTAAATTTTGGGGTCTTTACAACCGGGAAAACAAAATGCAAGTCAGGATGAATCAGCTTATTATATTTTTTACAGGAAGAACATTGCCCGCAAGAATCATTTTCTGTTTTATTCAAACATGAAACATATTGGGCATAAGCCAAGGCTAAAGCCAATGTACCATATCCAACTGAACCAGAAAGCAATTGAGCATGACTAACACGCCCTTCCTTTACTGTTTGAATCATTCTTTTTTTAACGGCTTCCTGCCCTATTACATCGCGAAAAAACATAGCTGTTGTTTAGAAAAACAAAAATAACAAAACCCTCTCCTTTTTCATATTGAAGACCAAAAACTTTATGAACATCTTTGACTATCAACACGTAAAAACATACTTTACTTCTGCATTAATAATTCTTCATAAGAAAGAAAGAGTGAAAGTTACGAATGATCTTTTTTTTATATTTGATACGATTTTTAAGAAACTAAAAAAAACAAAATTATGCAGACAATTGATACTTTCAATTTTTCAGGGAAAAAGGCAATTATCCGTGTTGATTTCAACGTGCCTTTAAACGATAAATTCGAAATTACTGATGATACTCGTATCCGTGCAGCTTTACCTACTATTAAAAAAGTTTTGGCTGATGGCGGTTCCGTAGTTCTTATGTCACACCTTGGTCGTCCAACTGACGGACCAGAAGATAGATTTTCATTGAAACATGTTATTTCAAATCTTTCAGCTCATCTTGGTGTTGACGTGAAGTTTGTTGATGACTGCATTGGTGAAAAAGTTCTTGAAGCCAAAGCTGCTCTTCAGCCAGGTGAAGTTCTTCTTATGGAAAACCTTCGTTTCTACAAAGCAGAAAATAAAGATAAAGAAGCTATGCCAGGTTTCGCAAAACAACTTGCAGAAGGTTGTGACGTTTACATCAACGATGCATTTGGTACTGCTCACCGTAGCCACGCTTCAACAGCTGTTATTGCTCAGTTTGTTGATGTAAAAATGCCTGGTTACCTACTTGACAAAGAAATCAAATTCTTGGGTGAAACTGTTGAAAACCCTGTTAAACCTTTCGTTGCTATCGTAGGTGGTGCTAAAGTTTCAGGTAAATTGGAAGTATTGAAATCATTGATTGAAAAAGTAGATACAATTTTAATCGGTGGTGGTATGGCATATACTTTCCTTAAAGCTCAGGGACACGGGATTGGTGGTTCTTTGGTTGAAGAAGATCTTATTGATACAGCAAAACAAATTTTGACTGATGCTGAAGCAAAAGGAGTTAAATTCATGTTACCTGTTGACAACTTAGCTGCTGACAAATTTGCTGATGACGCAGACATTCAAGTTGTAGGTGTTGAAATTCCTGAAGGAAGAATGGCATTGGATATCGGTCCAAAAACAATCGAAGCTTATTCAGCAGAAATTGCAAGTGCAAAAACTGTTGTATGGAATGGTCCTATGGGATGTTTTGAAATGCCTAACTTCTCAAAAGGTACTTTCGGAGTTTGCCAGGCTGTTGCTGATTCTGATTCTATCTCTATTATTGGAGGTGGTGATTCAGTTGCTGCTGTAAACAAAAGTGGATTAGCTGACAAAATGAGCCACATCTCAACTGGGGGTGGTGCTTCTCTGGAATACTTAGAAGGAAAAGTTCTTCCAGGAGTAGCTGCAGTAAAAGGATAGTTAGAAAACACTCTTTTCTATAATACAAGCCCGGAGGTTGACCTTCGGGCTTTTTCTTTTTAACTTTATTCTAAAATTCTTTAATTATGAAATCGAAACAAGCTGTTGAGAACTTCAAAACAATGAATAGTACCCAGTCAGTCTTAACTGCTTTTTCAGAAGAACTGGGACTAGACAAAAAAACTGCACTTAAAATTGCTGCCGGATTTAGCAGTGGTTTGGGAAACGGAGGAACCTGCGGTGCTGTAACCGGGGCGTGTATGGTTATTAGTTTGCAAACAAAAACCGGGAAATCATTGCAGGAACAAAACAATATAGCGAAAAGAAAAATGCAACGCTTTAACCAGCTTTTCCTTGAAAAATACGGATCACTTCAATGTAAATACTTACTGGGAACTGATATATCAACACCGGAAGGACTGGAAAAATCCCAACAACAAGATCTTTTTAATAAGGTTTGTCCGTCACTTATTGAAACTGCATGTAAAATCATTGAAAACGAACTTTGAGAAACAAAAAAACCGTCCCAAATGGAACGGTTCTTTTATTGATCGATATCTGTTAAAAATATTTTCTTCTTATTAACAGGCGACCTGAAACTACTCAGCTTTTTCTTCTCCTTCAGCAGGAGTATCCTCTGCTGGTGCTTCTTCAGTAGCTCCTTCTTCAGCAGTTTCCTCTGCATTAGCTTCTGCTTCTGCAGCAGCGGCTTCAGCTTCTGCCTCTGCGGCTCTTTTGGCAATTGTTTCTGCTCTCTCTGCGTTAATCTTAGCCTCTGCATCCAAACGAGCTTGTTTGTCAGCTTCAGTTTCTTTAGATAAACGGTCTTTTTTCGCCTGAATTTTAGATTCTTTATCAGCTACCCAAGCTTTGAATCTTTTTTCAGCCTCTTCTTCCGAGAAAGCACCTTTTGCAACACCACCCTGAAGATGTTTCATATACATAACACCTTTGTAAGATAAAATAGCTCTTACAGTGTCTGTTGGTTGGGCACCTTTGTTCAGCCAGTTTAAAGCTTTATCAAAATCAAGATCGATCGTAGCAGGATTTGTATTTGGATTATAAGATCCAATCCTTTCAATGTAACGACCATCCCGTGGTGCCCTGCTATCAGCTATCACAATGTGATAGAATGCGTAACGTTTGCGACCTTGTCGCTGCAATCTGATTTTTGCTGGCATTGAATTTTAATTTAAATTGATAAATAAAAATTGTAAAAATGTGGCGCAAAGATAATCTTTTATTTCTGAATCAAAACAATACAAGTCTTTAAAAATCGATTACACAAATTTTCCTTTTACATTTGTGTGTACAATAGAAATAATTTTCAACAGTTATTATCATATAGAATTTCTCAAATCATAAAACAAACACAAAATGAAACGTCGATTAAACTTAGCAATAGCAGCACTAATTATTTCAATATTTGCATCCTGTGAAAGTGAAGATATTATACCTGTAGCTAGGGGTGATGCTTTCATTGTAACAAAAATTATAGACACAGATACTCTTTATGCACTTAGCCTCCATGCAAATGCAAATGCGCCCATGGCAAGTGTAACTGCTACTTCGGAAGACGAAGACGATGGTATTTATACGCTAAGTCCTGACAATACAAACACCTATGATTTTTTCTACGAGCCGGAAGAAGAAGATTTTTCAACAGATATTCCAACAATCGGGGAATACAATTTTATTGCCAATTTTCAAACTGATGATGCAGATCTTTCAACTGATATACTTACGGATGATGTAATATATCCTGCAAAAGTAACAACCGTCTCTTTTGTTTCATCCATGTTAAATATAGAATGGGAAAACGATGATTCCATTGACACCTATATCATTGCATTATATAATGAAGATGGAAACATTATTTTCGCCAGTTCTCCCATGTCGGGTCAAAGTCATGATTATCAGATTTACGCAGACTTATATGGTTGGGCAAATAACATTGCGCCCACAGCTGGTTCTACTTACAAATTACAGGTAAATACCTATCAATATGAAGCTGGTAAAGTTGGGATCAACCTGCAAGCCAGATCTATTTATGAAAAATCGATAATTTGGGAAGATTAATTTTACGATATCCTGACCTTTTCGAATTGAATAATCTGGTGGGTTTTCCTACTTTTGCATAACACATAAAGAGAAGGACATGATTTTAAAGGAGCAACTGAAAGAGCTTGCTGAGCGCCGGGATGCGCTGAGGAGGCATCTTTGACTACGATGCAAAATTAATTCAACTACAAGAAGAAGAACTTAAAACTCAGGATCCAGACTTCTGGAATAACCCCAAAGAAGCTGAACAACAAATGAAAGCCATCCGCTCCATAAAAGTATGGACTGAAGGTTTCAAAGAAGTGGATCAGGCGATGGAAGACCTGAATGTGCTTTTTGACTTTTTTGAAGAAGATGAAGCTTCCGAAGAGGACGTTACTGAGCAATTCGACAAAACGGATTCACTTATTGAGCAACTGGAATCGAAAAATATGCTTCAAAATGAAGAAGACAGATTGGGAGCTATTCTTCGGATCAATGCAGGCGCAGGTGGAACAGAAAGTAACGACTGGGCCAATATGTTGATGCGCATGTATCTTCGCTGGGGAGAAAAGGAAGGTTACAAAGTAAAAGTCTCAGAATTTAACGAAGGAGACGAAGTCGGTGTAAAAAACTGCACTATCGAATTTGACGGTGAGTTTGCTTACGGTTATCTAAAAAGTGAGAATGGAGTACATCGATTGGTTAGACTTTCCCCATTTAACGCACAAAACAAACGGATGACTTCATTCACCTCGGTATTTGTTGCTCCACTTATTGATGATACTATCGAAATTGAGATAAACCCAGCAGACATTACCTGGGACACTTTTCGATCAGGAGGTGCTGGCGGACAAAATGTAAACAAAGTTGAGACAGGAGTTCGTCTACGACATGCTCCAACTGGCATCATCATTGAAAATACCGAAAGCCGTTCACAACTAGGCAACAAAGAAAATGCCCTTCGTCTTTTAAAATCTCAGTTATACGAACTTGAACTGAGAAAGCGTCGGGAGTCTGTGGCCGAAATCGAATCTCAAAAGAAAAAAATTGAATGGGGATCACAGATACGCTCGTATGTTCTTCAACCTTACAAAATGGTAAAAGACCTCCGTACCGGACATGAAACAGGGAATGTGCAAGCAGTACTTGATGGAGAAATTGATGGTTTTATTAAGGCATACCTGATGGAATTTGGCAATGAAAAATAACCCTAAAATACGGTTGGCTACTCCTGAAGATGCTTCAGAAATACTTGAAATATATTCACCTTATATTGATACAGTTGTCACCTTTGAGGAAGAAGTTCCATCAATCCCGGACTTTCAGAAAAGAATTGCAGGAATACTGGAAGATTGTCCTTTTTTAGTATGTGAAATTGAAGGGGTGATTGTGGGTTATGCTTATGCCTCAACATATCGGGAACGCGCATCATACCGATGGAACAGAGAAATTTCTGTGTATATACGGGATGGATTTATGAGAAAAAGGATTGCACATGCATTATATCATGCACTATTCAATATTCTTAAAAAACAAAACATTGCGAACCTGCTAGCCGTAATAACTCTACCCAATACAGGAAGTGTAGCATTACATGAAAGCATGGGGTTTAAGTCCTGTGCTGTTTTCAACAAAATTGGTTATAAACAAAACAAGTGGCATCAGGTTGGATGGTGGGAACTATTCCTTTTTGAAGAAAACTGGATTCCCAAAGAAACTGTACCATTCCCTAAGCTTCAGGGGAGCATTAATCTTGATAAAATTTTAAAACAGGCAGCAACTTTAATTAAAACTTAGCTGTTTATTTTGAAAATTCCAGGATTAAAAAGTTAATTGCATACAAATAGATTACTATGGAATATATAAACAGGGAAATAAGTTGGCTATCGTTTAATGCCAGAGTTTTACAAGAGGCCGAAGATCCACAGGTTCCTCTTTTTGAAAGACTTCGATTCATTGGTATCTTTTCCAACAACCTGGATGAATTTTTCCGGGTACGGGTTGCCTCTGTACGACGGATGGTTGATCTTGAAAGCGATGAAGTTCTGCTTGGAAATTTCACTCCAGAGAAACTGCATGAAGAAATTCAGGAAACAGTTGTTAGACACCAGCAAAAATCTCATGAAATCTACAACCAGATTATTGATGAGATGGGCAAAGAGGACATCTATATTCTAAATGAAAAAGACCTTTCATACGATCAGGGGATATTTGTTAAGAGGTATTTTCACGAGAAGGTTCTTACCAACCTGGTTCCAATCATGTTGGACAAAGACTGCAAGTTCCCTTACCTACGGGACAGATCTGTTTACCTGGCCATTAAGTTATCTAAGAAAACCAATCCTGAAAAATTTGCATATGCATTAATACGTGTTCCAAGCATCACTCTTTCGCGTTTTCTTGTTTTGCCAAAAGTCAACGGGAAACAATATGTCATTTTACTGGATGATGTAATCCGTTACTGCTTACCGGACATATTTGCCCTATTTAAATACGACAATTATGAGGCCTACACTATTAAAGTAACCCCGGGATGCTGAGCTTAATCTGGATGACGACATTTCAAAAAGTTTCATACAAAAGATGGAGTTAAGCTTAAAACTTCGTAAAGTAGGGACACCTGTCCGGTTATTGTACGATCGTGATATTCCTGATGACATGTTCACCTTCATTGTTAAAAAGATGAAACTTGATCTGGACGATACAGTTCCGGGAGCTCGTTACCACAATCATAAGGATTTCATGAACTTCCCTGAAATAGGGAAACCTCATCACTACTATAAAAAGCTTCCGCCTATTCGTCATAAGGATCTACATCCACGAAAAAGCATACTAAAAACCCTTAGGCAAAAAGATATTTTACTGCATTATCCTTATCAGAATTTCGGTCATTTCATCGACCTCTTACGAGAAGCTGCCATCGATCCCAAAGTCAAAGAGATCGGGATAACCATATATCGGGTTGCAAACAACTCAAGAGTTGTCAACACATTACTAAATGCCATTCGCAACGGTAAAAAAGTAACGGTTGTTATTGAATTACAGGCTCGTTTTGACGAAGAAGCCAACATATACTGGTCTAACAAACTTCAGGAAGAAGGAGCCCATGTCATTAATGGAGTACCAGGATTGAAAGTACACTCAAAAGTAGCCTGGATAAAGCGAAAAGAAAAAAATACGTACCGAAATTATGCCTATGTTGGAACTGGGAACTTCCATGAATCAACGGCTAAGGTTTATGGTGATGAAGGTTTGTTAACCTGCCGATCCCAGCATTGCTAACGAGGTGAAAAATTTATTTAGCTTCTTCAAACAAAATTACCGAATCTACGATTATAAGAATCTTATTGTTAGTCCTTACCAGATGCGGGACTTCTTCACCCAAAAAATTAACCGGGAGATTGAGCATGTAAAAGGCCGGGCGAAGAGGACATCATGATCCTTAAAATGAATAGCCCTAATTGATCCGGACATGATGGATAAGATCTATGAGGCCGCCAAAGAAGGTGTAAAAATTCGTTTAATTGTACGTGGTATTTTTGGTTTACTTACTGAAGATGAAGAGATAACCAAAAACATTGAGGCAATAAGTATTGTTGATAAATACCTGGAGCACTCCAGAATATTCCTCTTTGGAAATGGAGGGAAAGAAGAGCTTTTTATTTCCTCAGCTGACTGGATGCCAAGAAATTTAAACCGCAGGATTGAAGTTGCCTGTCCTATCTATAGTGATGAAATTAAAGAAGAGTTGAAAGAAATGCTAAAGATACAGCTTCGGGACAACACAAAATCTCGTATTCTGGACAATGCACTTTCAAACACCTACAACAGACCTGAAATAGAAACCAGGTTTCGTGCCCAGGAAGATTATTATCAATACATAAAAGAAAAACATTTATTTACCATGAAAATATACCATAACCCACGTTGCTCAAAAAGCCGTGCAGGATTAAAATATCTCGAAGAAAATGACTACAAAACAGAGATTATTAATTATATGAAAGATGGTATCTCTGAAGAAGAAATCCGTAATATTCTAAAAATTTCAAATATGAGTATTACCGATTTGATCCGGAAACAGGAAGATCTTTACAAAAAAGAATATAAAGACAAAGAACTTAGTGACGAAGAATGGGTTAAGATACTTTCCGAAAATCCACGATTGTTGCAACGACCGATTATTGTCAATGGGAAAAAAGCTGTTCTTGCACCAACCACCAGAAATAACTTGAAGAAGTTTTATAAATCTCATCACAATAAAATATCTATACCGGGAAGTTTGTATTGATCCAACGTTCAAACTTCACCGGTATTTTGTTGAATCATACATTTAAAATGCCCTCTGGGGCATTTTCTTTTTCCAATTTTAGAGCAAGGCTGGCATTTTAATCCTTCTACTTTCATACGTACAGATGCAGGATCGGACATGTAAGGATACATTCCCAAAATAGGAGTGGTGCTTCCCCAAAACGATAAAATTTTATTTTTATATGCAGCCGCAATATGCATAAGTCCGGTATCATTTGTAATAACAAGACGAGCGTCTTTCACAATTGATGCTGACTGTCCAATCGTAAGTTTATTACATAGATTCAACACATTTTCTCCTCCATTTCTCTGAATTACATCAGCGATCTCCAACTCATCTTTCCCTCCCAATAAGACAAAAGGGACATCACTGTTTTTAATATATTCCAAATGCTTTTCAGCGGGTAAAGCGCTTTGTGTCATAACTTCCTGCTAAAACCAAAGCTACATAACCATCTGAAAATTGTTGTGGAAGTCTGTCGATAAAATCATCTGAGTCCGAAATAAAAAAATCCAATCCTTTGCCATCATTCTTAATTCCCAAACCGGGAATAGCATCAAACATTCGATCAACAATATGCTTATTCGGCATTGTATTAATCTTCAGATGAATCAGGAAAAATTTCCGAATATTTAATTTATTGAATGAAAAAGACTTTGCTCTCAACCTTTTCTTCACTATTAAGCTCCGAATATTTCGATGAAGATCAATAACATAGGTGAATTTTTCTTCCTGAAGAAATGGAATTACTTCATTCAATCTCTCTTCATACAAATGAACCTTATCAATATAAGGATTTGAGGCTACCAGATCGGAATGCTTCTTTTTTGTGAGAAAGTGTACTTCTACATCTGGCATTTGCTGCTTAATACAGCGCACCACAGGACTTGTAAGGACAATATCCCCGATGGAGCTAAACCGTATGATAAGTACTTTTGTTTTCAATGTGCAAATAAAAACCCTGAAGATAAACATCTTCAGGGTATATATAAAGTCAAATATTTCAAATTAAGCAGACTCTGCTAAAACAATGATTTTATTATCTTTTGTTTCAACAACTCCACCCGATACATCCACAGAACTGGAATGATCATCCATATCAACGTATCGAATTTTACCTTTTTCAAGAGTTGATATAATAGGGGCGTGGTTATTTAATATTTCAAATGCACCTTTTGAACCAGGCAGCTGAATTAATTTAACTTCCCCTGCAAAGACTTTTTTGTCTGGTGTAATTATTTCAAGAAACATAAGCTATATTTTCCTGGTTAATCGTTAGCCTCAGCCAACATTTTTTCACCTTTTGCAATTGCTTCTTCAATTGTACCTACAAGGTTAAATGCAGCTTCAGGATACTTATCAACTTCACCATCCATGATCATGTTAAAGCCTTTGATTGTATCTTCAATAGAAACCAGTTTCCCTTCCAATCCGGTAAACTGAGAAGCGACGAAGAATGGCTGAGATAAGAAACGTTGCACACGACGAGCGCGGTGAACAACCAATTTATCTTCCTCAGAAAGCTCATCCATACCAAGGATAGCAATAATGTCCTGAAGTTCTTTATAGCGTTGTAAAATTTCTTTTACTCGTTGAGCACAATCATAGTGTTCATTACCAACAATATCAGCAGTAAGAATACGAGATGAAGAATCCAATGGGTCAACCGCAGGATAAATACCTAACTCAGAGATTTTACGACTCAATACTGTTGTCGCATCCAAGTGAGCAAATGTAGTCGCAGGAGCAGGGTCAGTCAAGTCATCTGCAGGCACATAAACCGCCTGTACCGATGTAATTGATCCGTTTTTAGTTGAAGTAATACGTTCCTGCATTTCACCCATCTCTGTAGCCAGTGTTGGTTGGTAACCTACAGCCGATGGCATACGTCCAAGAAGTGCAGACACCTCAGAACCAGCCTGAGTAAAACGGAATACATTATCAACGAAGAATAGAATATCTTTACCTGATCCGGCAGTACCATCGCCATCACGCAAACTTTCAGCAATAGTAAGACCTGAAAGTGCTACACGGGCACGAGACCCTGGTGGCTCATTCATCTGACCGAACACCAATGCCAATTTAGATTTTTTCACAGCTTCCAAGTCAACCTTAGAAAGATCCCAGCTGCCTTTTTCCATTGATTCTTTAAACTCTTTACCATAGTCAACAATATCTGCTTCAATCATTTCGCGAAGAAGGTCATTACCCTCACGAGTACGTTCTCCAACACCGGCAAATACAGAAAGACCACTATGGGCAAGTGCAATGTTATTAATCAACTCCTGAATAAGTACTGTTTTACCTACACCAGCACCACCGAAAAGACCAATTTTACCACCTTTTGCATAAGGCTCAATAAGGTCAATTACTTTGATACCTGTAAATAAAACTTCCGTTTCAGTTGTTAACTCTTCGTACTTTGGTGGTTTATTATGAATGTGCAATCCTTCTTTGGGAAGTTGCTCCAGTCCATCAACAGCATCACCTGTTACATTCAACAGACGACCAAGGGCTGTTTCACCTTTAGGCATAGTGATTGGACTACCTGTTGCAATTACATCCATGCCACGTTTCAATCCATCAGTTGAATCCATCGCAATTGCGCGAATGGTGTTTTCACCAATGTGCTGCTGGCACTCTACAACCAGGTTGTCTAAGCCTTCACGGCTAATCTCTAAAGCATCGTGAATTTCAGGAAGTTTGCTTCCTTCCTGGTCGAAACTTATATCGACTACAGGACCAATTACCTGTGCGATTTTACCAATATTTTGACTCATTATTTTATAGGTTTAATCGAGTGGAGGCGGAAAATACTAAATCAAGTTTAAATGAACAAATTTACAAATCGAATAATGCAAATTGAAAAAGAAAAGTAACAAATGAAGGAAGTTTAATAATCCCGCTTCATAATCATATGTGCCAATGCCAAAAGCTGTTCCTTCTTTTTCTCACTGACACTTACCGAGTTAAGCAGTTCAAGAGACTTCCCGAAATAGCTTTCAATCAGATCTTCACTAATGGATTTAACATTAATCTCTTCGTATATTTTTTTAATGTTTTTCACTTTTTCTTCTGCGTCAAAATCAGTTTTGTTTATCCAGGAAAGAAGCTCTTCTTTTTGAGGTCCCGAAGACAATTCCAAAGTTTTTAAAAGAAGAAAAGTCTTTTTATTGGCAACGATATCTCCACCTATTTTCTTTCCAAACTTATCTTGGTCAGCATACACGTCCAACAAATCATCCTGAAGCTGAAAAGCCAAACCCAAATTGATGCCAAAGTCATAAATCAAATCTGCATCTTCATTTGAAGCCCCTCCAATTAATGCTCCCATTTTTAAACTACATGCAATAAGCACAGCTGTTTTCAAGCGAATCATATTCAGGTAATCATCGATAGAAACATCCATGCGATCTTCAAAATCCATATCGTACTGCTGCCCCTCACAAACCTGAATAGCTGTTTCTGAGAATAACTGCATCACATCACGATAGGCTTCAGAATTTGTTTTTGCCAAGTATTGATATGCCATGATCGACATAGCATCACCTGAAAGGATTGCAACATTCTCGTTGTACTTTTTATGTACTGAAGGTTTGTTCCTTCGCATATCTGCATGATCCATAATATCATCATGCAACAAGGTAAAGTTATGAAAGATCTCAATGGCTAAAGCAGGATATATGGCCTCTTCAAAATTGGGTTCAAAAAGATCACAAGCCATTAAGACCATGATTGGACGCAAGCGTTTCCCTCCCATACCTAAGGTATATTTTATGGGATCATACAAATTAACTGGTTGAATTTTCCCAATTATTTGAGCTTCCTCCTCAAGTCTTGATACAACAAGGTTCTGTATTTCCTGAAATGATTGCATTATTTAGAATCCTTTTGGGGTGGTTTTTTCTGAATCTCAAGATCATCCAACTCAATATCTTCTTCTTCATTATAAATTGAAAGCAAAGGCTCCCTAAATGAACGGGTTGTTGTTAAGCGCTCAAGTCCAATCAAAAGACTTGGAAGAAGAATCAGGTTTGAAGCAATAGCAACCAATAAGGTAAGTGAAACTAATATTCCTAATGCTCTTGTTCCCCCAAACTGAGAAACACTGTAAACACCAAAACCGAAAAAGAGAACAACAAAAGTATAGATCATACTTACCCCCGTTTCTTTCAGGGCAAGCTTTACAGAACGCTGAATATCCCATCCGGTAAGGCTTAACTCCTGCCGGTATTTGGCCAAAAAATGAATGGTATTGTCAACCGAAATACCAAAAGCAATACTAAACACCAATATTGTCGACGATTTTATAGGAATACCTGTGAATCCCATAATAGCAGCTGTAAATATCAGAGGAATAATATTTGGAAGAAGCGACATAACAACCATCCTCCAGGAATAAAACATGAAGGCCATAAATGCCGAAATAAGAAAAATGGCTAACGCTAAACTTGAAAACAAGTTCTTAACCAAATATTGGTTCCCTTTAAAAGTAGTAACACTTGAACCCGTTACGGTAACATCATATCGGTCTTTTGGGAAAATAGAATCTACCTCCTGTACAAAATCAGTATACAACTCATCCATCCGAACCGTCCCGACATCTTTTGCACGAATGCTTACACGTGTTATCTGCTGAGTACTATCAATAAAGGCATGTAACGCATTTATACTGGGTTCTGAATCTTCAGTTGAATTATTTACATAGCTCAAAATAAAATTCTTTTCCTGATTACTTGGCAGAGAATAATATGCTTCTTTCCCATTATAAAAAGCCTGTTTAGAGAACTTAAGCAGGTTCAACAATGATAAAGAAGGTGATAACTCATCGTATTCTGCTAAACGCTCATCCAGCTTTTCAATCAATTTAAAAGTAGAAATATTGATTACCCCATTGGGTTTTTTCGTGTCAATAATAATCTCGAGAGGCATTACCCCATCAACGTGTTTCTCAAAAAATTTCAAATCCTTATAAATAGGATCACTTTCAGGAATATCTTCAACAACATAGCCAGAGCTCTTTATTAAAGTAATCCCATAAAAACCAACAAATAATATTGCAACAGCAAAAACATACACCCATTTTATATGATGGTAAGTAATATCCACCAAATGAGTCACAATACTTTGTATATTTTTATTGTCTAGGTGCTGAATATGCTTGCTTTCAGGAGGTTTAATAAAACTGAATATTGAAGGAATAATCAGAATTGAAAGGACAAATAAGCCAATGATATTTAGTGCTGCAACTACGCCAAACTGGCGCAGGATATCACTATTCGTAATTACGAAAGTAGCAAAGCCGGAAGCAGTTGTAAGGTTCGTCAGAAATGTAGCATTACCTATCTTTATAATAACACGCTGAAGTGATTTGATCTTATTACCATGCGATCGGAACTCATGGTGGTATTTATTCAGCATGTACACACTGTTAGGTATCCCGATTACAATAAGGAGTGACGGGACCATCCCGGTAAGTAAGGTAATTTTATAGCCAAACAAAGCCATCGTCCCTAAGGCCCAAACAACACCAATTAGAACGATTAACATTGGAATAAGGACAGCTTTAAAAGAGCGGAAGAAAAGGAAAAGGATTATCACGCAGAGCGCCATTGCCAGCGCACTAAACATGTAAATTTCCTTTTTAATTTTCATGGATGTAATTACCCGAATATAAGGCAATCCCGAATAATGCAGGTACAATCCGGTCTCTTCAGTAAACTGGTCGCAACGATCTTTTATCGCCATCACAAGGTCTTCCCGTTCCCTCGATTTCATTTTGTCTTTATTGACCGTTATTGCCAACATGTAAGCGTTGTCGTCAGTCTTATACAATAAGTCTCGATAAAATGGAAGAGCCAGAAGTTCTTCTTTCAGGCTGTCAAGTTCTGCTTGTGTATTTATTTCTTCGGGAAAGACTTGTACCAGTTCAAACTTACGTTCACTGGATATTTTGTTGAGGTTATAGGCGCTTGATGCAGAAAGCAAATCTTCGACACCATCAATATCCTGCAAATCATGGTTCAGCTCTCTCCATTTTTTAAAATGATCAAGTTGAAAAAAATCAGGATCAACAACACCTACAGCAATTAAATTTCCCTCTTCACCAAATAATTCACGAAACCGCTCATAATCAACGTATGCACTGTCTTTTTTGGGAATTAACTGAGAAGGTTCATATGACATTTCAACTTTTGTGGCCTGAAAAGCCATGAAAATTGTAATAACGCCTACTAAAGTCAATAAAAAAATCCTATTTCGAAGGATAAATCTTGAAAGCCAAACCCACATGTTTCTCTATTTCTGAAAATAATAGGCGAAAATAGTTAATATATTGAGATTACGAAAAAAGGCAATTCCTGCATCTGGGAAATACCACATTGAGAAAAAGTCATCTCCCATAAATAAACAAAACCGCTAAGTACGTTTTTCAGTCCACAAAGAATAAACAGAGATTATTCTTGTTTATCAGCATTTTGCATGCTAAAACTTTAACATTCAATGGTCAAATATCGTAGTTAAAAGAAGAAACAAAATACAAAAAACCATGAAAAAATATTATTATCTGGTAGTAACACCAGAATCCTTAATTGTATCCCACCTTAATCCGGTTGATTTCGGAAATTACCTGGCCGTGGGAACTAAAAAACAGATTCGTGGACAAGCCATCTTTTTTGAGGTAAATCCTGATAAAACAAAAGTTCCACAGGAATATATAAACCTCAAATTAAAACCGTATGATGATGGAGAACCCAAACGATCAGTATATATTTCTATATACAGAACGTTAGAAAATATCCCTTTGGAAGCCTTAAGAGATTTATACCTTGTTACTGATGATGGACGAGTTTTAGCTTTAGAGAAAAAAGATTACATCAACAACAAACCCGAAGAAATTCATTTATACCAGCAACTCATGCCTATTACCACACGTGTTGCCAGCAAATTAATCCCACCCGATTTTATTCAACTTTTAACAGATACTAAAAACCCTGTTTCTGCACCCAAAATCTGCATGGTTGACTTACAGTTGAATGACCTGGTTGATAATCCCTATGCTCCATTAAGTAATTTACCTTATCCCAACCCAGATCATTTAAGGGATTGTATTATTAAGCTTAAAGAGTCACCAGACAGGAAAACAAAAACAGTTTTGCGCAATATTCGCTATGATATTTCATACCGAACCATTAAAACCGGATTCTTTGTTGGAGACAACAAACACTTTCTGTTTTATCCATTCCCTTCTGTTGAAGAACTGGAAAGCAAACACTTTTCATGGTGGCGTTCAGCTCTGGAAAAACATTTCTGATAACAATCAGAAAACAAGCACTATGCTAAACCCTATTAAAGAGCTTTGTTAATCAAGGTTTGAAGGATATTTAAATTTTAAGAAAGGAGAAAATATATTTTTTTGAAAAATGTTTTTTGTTTTCAGAAAAGCTGTTATTTTTGCATCGCTTTTGAAACACAAAAGCACTTTAAATAAAAAGTAAATTCCCTAGTAGCTCAGTTGGTTAGAGCGGCGGACTGTTAATCCGTAGGTCGTAGGTTCAAGTCCTACCTGGGGAGCTGAAAAGACTAACCGAAAGAGCTTGAAATTGCAGGATTTCAAGCTCTTTCGGTTTTTTAGTCTATCTCCGTTTTGCAATCTGTTCGATATTAAGGTATCTAAGCTAAGTAGACAAAGTGCCTATTTATGTACGAATTACAGAGAATGGCAAAAGAGTTGAAATATCAACAAATCAGAAAGTTGAGCATGAAAAATGGACGCGAAATCCCATCACATGAAGCCTATGTAACCATTTTGAAATTAATTTTTTTGAACTGAAGAAATAAAAAAGCTGACTTAAATTTTGAAGCCAGCCTTAATATTAATTTTTTTGAGTATAATTATTCAACGGCAAGCCTGCCAGTTACAAACTTACCATTTACCTTGGCTCTTACGATATAGACACCTGTTTTCCAATCTGAGACATTAAGGGTATGTTTATTCCCTTTTATCTTCTCTTTTTTTGCTTTTAATGATTGTCCCATGTCATAAACTTCTATGTCCCATTCCGTGTTTACATTAAAGTCTCCATTCTCATCAGCAAGGGTAACAATGGTTTCTCCGGATGATGGATTTGGGCTGAAAGACATAGAATAGAATTGAGAAAACACTAACAGATAACCGGTCTGAACTATAACGTCGTCAGCACAGCAAGTATTTGCATCTACCGTTGCGTAGTAGTAATCTTCCGCGCTTGGAGTGAGGAACCTGACGCCCCACCCCATATCATAAGTTATTGTGAAACCTGGGGGCAGGTTGAAATCATAGTCCGAGAGGGTGCAACTTGTTGAACCAAAATAGCTAAGATATATCTCATAATATGAATTTGGCGAGAGCAACCATGTATCCGCTCCGATAGGATCTACTATCCAACCAGAATGATCTCTTACTATAAACTCAGTATCCTCAAAATATGGAGGATTTAATTGTAGAGGTTGATTAAGTACAACATTACTGCTACCATGTGTAATTGTAGCTTCAACCCATCCTGTTGAATTATAAGTAGATTTTGGTTGTAAAACACATGGATTATCATCTACATCATAACCCGGAGCTAGTTCAATATTTGTACTAAAACTCCATGTAACATCATCTCCATACTCCAAACTATCAATTAAAAATGAGAATCCTGAAGAACATAAATAATCCTGCCTTGTAAATGGATAAACAGCCTCAATTGCTCTAAAAGCATTAAGTCGACCATAACCTAATTCCGTGCTTTTCCCATCAACATAGGTATATCCCCCTGACTTAATTGAACTATCTTTTAAGATTGTGCGAATTTCATCATTAGTCAAAAGGGGGTTAATCATTTTCATTAGAGCGATGGTGGCTGCTACTTGAGGTGCTGAAAATGAAGTTCCATCTGTTTCTGTCACTCCATAATTATTTGAATTTTTTGTAGTATAAATATCAACTCCAGGTGCAACCATAAATAAGTTACTCCCATAATTGGAGAAACTCGCTTTTTGATCATTTTTATCAGATGCTCCAACTGCAATTACATTTGAGTTACTAGCTGGATATGTAACATTGGAAGAATTATAGTTCCCTGCTGCAGCAACAACTGGGATATTTGCATTTTCAGCGGCAAGTATTGCAGTGTTGATAGCACTTGATGGATTTAAACCTAAACTCATTGAAATTATGTCGGCTCCATTATTAATTGCATAATAGATCGCATCATCTACCACGCTTCCATCGGGTGCATCTCCAGACCCTATTTTTAAAGGCATTATTAAAACTCCTTGTTGGTCTAAACCTCCTCCGATACTTGCGACACCAAGATCATTATGAGTTTTAGCTGAAATTATTCCAGCTATATTTGTACCGTGTTCTTCGTATGTATTTCTTACATCATTATCTTCATTATAGTAGATATCACTCTTGAAATCCCAACCAATCCAGTCATCTACATAACCATTACCATCATCATCTATATCATTACCACTAGAAGGGTTAGTAGATAACGTCCAGTCACCTTCCTGAGTATTATAAAATATATTGCTATGAGAATCGCTTCCATATCCAATATCTTCATGTGACCATTCAACGCCTACATCTAATACTGCTACAACTATTGGTGAATTTCCTCCCACTTCCACATAGTCCCAAACGTCAGGCATACTAATTCTTATTAGGTTCCATTGTTCGATATAATCATCATCATTTGGAGTAAAAGAATTAACTTCCCCAATAGAATTAACGACAATATCTTCTATTCCCTTTTGATCTTTTAATTTCTTTAATATTTCAAAATAGTCATTATTAGCAGGTAGCAGATAATCAGAATAACCAGATTCAGCTATTCTTAGCAATTTTGCTCCTATCTCCTTTTGCATTATATTATCACCTATAATAGATGAATCTTTACTAAATTTTATAGTTATAACTTCTTGATTTAATTCATAAAAAACCGTTGGATTTGATTGATCCGCAACACGCCAAATAGTATCAGTTTTATTAAAAATCTTACTTTCTATAATGTCATTATAGTTTGTTTGACCAATAATTAATTTTATCCCTAAAAAATGGAATAATATAATACAGATAATAAAACATTTGATTTTCATAGTTTTTGCTTTGTTTATAGATTATTTAATGGGAAAGTTCTGTAGAGTTTTTGAACAAGAAGTAATCTCTTCTTAAAACTACTTATCAGGGTTGTTCCTTACCATTGGCTATTATTCTATCAGAATCTCAAAAGCTATATCCTGCAGAAATACACCAAACACGATTGTATTGTTCACTACCCTGAAAAAAATCGGAAGTATTTGAAATATTGGCTAAACCTAATACATAATTAATCCCAACTTGAATGTCATTAACAACTATTCCACCTCCTGCCATTAGTCCATAATCAAGTCTCTTGAATTGATTCTCACTTGCATCTGTACCAAATTTGATATTTTCTTTATGAGTTGGAATGCCATCTGTAAATTCAGCTATTATTTTTCCGCCCAACCCCATTCCAATATAAGGACCAAAGTTTCCATAAATCTTTAAAACACCAATCTCAAATGTCGCTTTTACTGCAATTGGAATATCCAGATAAAACATATTTACTTTTTCCTTAGAAATATAATTATCCATATTCGGTTCTTTTATAATTAGCTTCCTTCCTTTTGTTGAAAGCAGTAATCCCGATTCAATTGAGAAGCTTTCAGTAATTGGAAATTCAACTGTTGGTCCAATATGAAATCCAGAATTCATTTTTAGATAATCATTATAATTATAATAAGGATTTGATAAGTGTATCTCTGATAAATTTAAACCTGCTCTAATGCCAAAATTTTGTGTAAAAGATTCTTTTCCAATCGAAAGAAAAAATACTAGAAAAATAAGTTTAATTAAAGATTTCATCATTTATGGTTCTTATAATTAGGTGATCATAAATCAATATAAAAGCAAACAAATTTTGCATGTTTGAGAGATTTAGGGTCCGTTCAATTATTTAATTGATTGAAACCAAAATAAGAAGGTTGTTTATGTCCAATCAAAAAAAAGGAGGGATCAAGTTTGAGTATCTTACATAAATTGATTCATAATACGATGATAAAGTAACCTATATCTTGTCTGTTGTACAACAAAATATATTTCCTTGAAAAATATTGACTTTTATAATTGAATTACAGTGAGCATATAAGTTAATAAATTGTATTTGTCATTAAAGCATGTGAAAGGATATAAATTTATAAGTACAATAGAAGTGATTTATCCAATATTCATTAGCTCAAAAACCATAACTTGCTGGTTACATTAAAACTTTCAAAAGGATAAAAAGGATAATCCTTACATTTAAGGCAGTAGACTAAGAAAATCAAGCTAAAGATTAAAAGGTATGAATGCAAAAAGTAAAATTGCCAATGCAATAAAGTTGAAATACAATCCGGTTGCAGTCTTCCGTTCTACCGCAAGACCCCAAAATGCAATCCAGTTTAAAGAAGGGAGATGGGGATGTGTCATTTCGTTGTTAAATACTGCTGTAAAAGGAAGAACAGCCGTATTTGATAAAACAACAACACCCTGTATTGGAGGGAAAGTTGGCTTAGGTTTTGGCTGTTATGATGTAGATTTTATAAAACATTTTCTATCAACAGGAGTGTCTGATGTTCGGGAAGGTGAATTTTACAAGAAAACCCCGGAATTAGCCGAAAAATTTGCACCCGGAGTACCTCAGCTTACAACGGATAAATACATGGTTTTTAAACCCATTTCTGAATTAACTGAAGATGAAACTCCTGAAATCATTGTCTTTTTTGCAATGGCAGATCAATTATCAGCACTAATGTGGTTCGCCAATTATGACAAACCAAGTCAGGATAATGTAAAAATTGACTTTGGGGCAGGCTGCCAGCAATCTGTTTTATATCCACTGGCAGAAGCTGAAAAGAATGGCTCAACCTGTTTTATTGGACTAACTGATCCTTCCGCACGTAAGTTTATTGATAAAGATATTCTATCTTTTAGCATTCCCTATAAACGCTATTTAGAGATGGAAGAGCAAGTTGAAGAGAGCTTCTTAACCAAAGAAACCCGGGTCAAACTTTCAAACAGAGTTGAATGATTACCCCCAATATTCTGTTTCCTTTACAATCGTCTTCCTAATCTAATTTCGGGATTGGCAATTGACCTTACAACCAGAATAAAAGAACCCAAAAGACTTGGGAATAGCCAGATCGATTGATCAAATGTAAAATGAAGAGTATCTTTTAAGCTGTCATATTTACCTAAACCATAACAAAACATCAAGCCAATAGGAAAGACAATAATAAACCAAAATGCAAAAAGGTAGAGGATTCTTTTTAAACTAGCTTCTTTCATAACACTATGAATTTAGAGAATCGAATTTAACATATTTGGATTTCTTGAGCAAACATTAATTCTCCTTTAAAAAGATTTTTTCTGCAAAATTCCACAAAATAATTTCTCGAAGAATCTGCGCCTAGCAAGGCAACGAAAAGTAGAAGCAAGCTCCTTTACCTTCTTCTGACTCAAGCCATATTTTTCCACCTAACATCTCAACATAAGCCTTGGCAATTGAAAGACCTAAACCTGACCCCTCATAGTTTCTTGTTAATGTTGCACTAACCTGGACAAAGGGATCAAAGATAGTTTCTTGTTTATCAGAAGGAATTCCCTTTCCGGTATCTTTTACAAAAAACTCGACATTCTGATCTTTAAGAGATACACCAAAACTAATACTTCCATTTTCTGTATATTTTATAGCATTCTTCAACAATTTTGTGAAGATTGCACATAATTTACCTCTGTCCGTATTAATCTCAATTTTATTCGAATCTGATGCTTTAATCAATTTTAACTCAATCCCGTTTTTCTCAGCATCTGATTTAAAAAAATTGAAAAAGGAGTTCATCTCTTTATGGATATCAACTTTTCTAAAATTTGTAGTTACAACCCCGGTTTCAATCTTGGAAATATCAACTAAATCATCGATCGTATGCAAAAGTCTTTCTCCACTTTTATGGATCACCTCAATATAATACTGCATCATTTCATTGGTCAGATCAGGCTCTTTCAAAAGCTCCGTAAATCCGATTATTCCATTCATTGGAGTTCGTATCTCGTGACTTATATTTGCCAGAAAAGCTGACTTTAAACGATCTGATTTTTCTGCCTGATCTTTTGCCTTTTTTAGTTCATACTCATGCTGCTTAACCGCTGTAATATCCCGGAAAATGGTTGCAAAATGATTTTTTTCAGGTGAAAAAACAGAGATATAAAACCACTTTTTCATAGAAAGAAAATATTCCTCAAATATCACTGGTTTTCCGGTATCAACAACCTTTGAATATACATCAAGGAATGGAGGCTCAGAAGTTTGGAACAATTTTGTTGCCAGTTTTCCAATAGCATCTGCTGGTTTTATATTTAAATATTTCTCCGAAATAGGATTAGCATTAATAACCTTATAATTTATTGCCTTACCCTCTTTATCAAAAACGAGTTCATGAAGATATGCTCCTTCCTGCATAAATTCAAAAAGACTTTTAAACTTGTTTTCATTCTCTTCAGCTTTCTTTTTCGATTTTATTAGCTCTTTCTTATAATTTCTTTCCTGTATTGAAGAATATAAAAAAGGTGAAATATAATTGCATATCTCCGAGAGTTCCTTTAAATCCTGTTCCGCAAAACCACCAGCAGTATTTGCCAAAGCAATCTGGCCAATAAGTTTACCGTCAAAAGTTATAACAGCCACCATTGCATTGGAAATTGATACATGACCATGAGGCACCTTTAATCCTTCATTTTTAATGTAGTTACTTTGCTCCAAAAGACTTTTCCCCCATAGTCCTCCCCATTTATCACGAGGGAAAACAATGTTTTTTTCTTTCATTTGGCATTGCTCCCAAACACCTCTGGTCATTGTTGGTGAAACCAGGTCTCCATTTTGATTTATATAACCAAAAAAGCCAAACTGACTTTCAAACTTTGTCAATAGTATTTCGAGAACTTCATGAAAAATATCCTCGTAATTACTTTTAATGAATAATTCTGCTAATTGATTGCGGATCTTTAGTTTTTCTTCCTTCTCCTTAAGTTTATTTAATAGCTCTTTTTCACGGGTAATTTCTCTAAAAGAACAGTAAACCTGTAAAAATCGATTATTATTATAATCAGTTATTGCATCAAATGTTACAAAAACAGGGTTTCCACTTTTGCATAATATTTCATATTCAGCACCATTAACGGAACCTTGTTTTTTAATTTCTTCAAAATTACTACGGAATATTTTTTGTTGTCCATCAGGAAGAAAATTACCAAACCACCGACCAATAACTTCTTCTCTTTGATAACCAACAATTTTTAACCATTCTGCATTTACATCCAGAATATGGCCGGATTCGTTAAGAGACTGGTATGCAGAGGGGAAATTTTGATATAATTTCTGATATCTTTCTTTGCTTTCAATGAGTTCTTTCTGTGTCAATTTTTCCTGTGTTACATCTTTATGATGTTCAACCACATGACACACTTCCCCTTCAGCATTAAATACAGGATATGTGCTAATTTCAACAAAGGTAGTTTCACCTTTATCATTTGTCAAAAGTGTCGTTTCGCGATGTTGCTTCCCATCCTGAAATGATTTTTTTGCAGGACATCTTTCGCAAGGTGTGGTAATCTTTTTAAATGTATGATAACATTTACATCCTAAAATAGAATTTCCATAATATTTCTTTGCAAATCGATTCGCCTTAACAAGGCTAAAATCTCTATTTATGACAAATACACCGTCAGGTATTGCATCAAAAATATTAGGCAATATTTCCCTAAACTGCCGTTCGGATAAATCAATGCAACTATCAATATTTTGTTCCATTACACACCCCAAGTTTTTTCTATAACTGCACACAAAGCATAAAAAATTCACCAAAGAATTAAAAACAAACATTCTAACATGGTGAATTAATAGCGACAAGAAGCAGCAATGTATAAAAATATTTTTATTATTCTATCCGATTATCAGATGATTATAAATATCTTTTTTCATGAAGTTATATCATACATCTATTCTTTGGTAAACCTGATAGGTTTCGGGTTTAAAATAAAAAAAGAGGAACGTTTTTATGAGTTCCTCTTGCCTATACTTTTATTTCTTTTTGAAATATTTTAGTCAACTCCACCATCTATTATTCTTTTAACATGCACACTTCTGAATAAATCTCATTTCCCAACTCAAAGTAGGCATACAAACGGTTCCAGTAATAATCATCTGTCATCCAGTTTTCAATATCAAGTGAGACTTCTTCATCGATATTAAAAATAGATGTTTCTGCCAGACTGTTATTCCAGTTACTCTCGTCTGTCATCCAACTTTCTAAAGTTAGTTCTGATTCATCATCAATTTCAAAAAACGCAAGCGATGTATTAATAGAAGCTTCATCCCAAAGTTTTTCATCAATCATCCAAGCCTCAAGATCAAGCAATGTTTCTTCTTCTGTACTAAAATCTGCTACCATTGAATAATTGTTCCAAAGTTTTTCATCGGTCATCCAATTTTCAAGTTCAAGAACTGCTTCATTTTCCACATTGAAATCTGCAGTCGTTGTTGCTGATGTTTCATTATCCCAAATATCATTATCAATCATCCAGTTTTCAATCTGGATTTCTGCTTCTTGTTCCTGAATAAATGGATTTCTTTCTGCTTTAGCATTTATACTTGTCAATGTGATTAAGCCTAGTGCTAAAATTGCTGCTGTGTTTTTTAATTGTGTTTTCATGTGTTTTTTGCTTTTAATTTTAATGCTAATGTATGGGCAAGATCAAACACCTGAAAAAGCAATAGAAGTTTGGGCAATTTTTATCGACGTATACCCTTATTTCCCAGTTCTTAATTTTGAAAATCAACTACTTATTACACAAAATAAACAAATATCCAGAAGAGAAAAATCAAAAAAGGTTGCCGGGAAAAGCAACCTTACGGGAAGAAAAGGAAAGAAGAATTTCGAATAATCCTGTTATTAAAAAGGGAACTTAAACAGTCATATCTTAATCAATAATCTTGATAAAATATTTATCAACCTATTGATGATATAAATATAGACATCGCATATTAGCTGTTAATTAAGACTTTATCATTAAGGCATTATATTTCAATTAATATTTAAATACAAATCGTTAAGATTTAATTACCTTTAATAACATATTTATACTTTTGATATTAAATGTGAAATCTTTTGTAAATGAATATCTTAAAATATACCTCAACATGTTTTCTTGAATTATTATTTCCCCGAACATGTATAGTTTGCAACAAAAAATTATTCGACTCTGAAAACTACTTATGCCTGAAGTGCCTGTTACAACTTCCACGGCTGAACTTACACGGACAAGAGGGCAACCGAATGGAGCAACTATTTTACGGGAGAGTTCCTATTGAAAAAGCAGCTGCTTACTTTGAATTTAGGAAAGGAAGCAACTATCAGAAAGTAATTCATCATCTTAAATATAAAGGACAAAAGGGAATTGGTGAATTTATGGGCGAACGTTTTGGTGCAGAACTGAAAACATCCGATTACTTGTCAAACGCAGATATTGTTTGTCCGGTGCCACTTCATCCCAAAAGAGAAAAACAAAGAGGATATAATCAAAGCTACCATATTGCAGTTGGATTAGCCAGACAACTGGAAAAACCACTAAACACTTCCAACTTAAAGCGTAAAATATTTACAAACACCCAAACCCGCAAATCCAGAATTGAAAGATGGCAAAATGTTGATGGTATTTTTGATATTTCTTCATCCAGCGAATTTGAAGGTAAACACATCATATTAGTGGATGATGTAGTTACTACCGGAGCAACAATTGAAGCGTGCAGCCAGGCCATATTGAAAAAATGCAATGCAAAAATAAGTGTACTTTCCCTGGCAATTGCATAAAAATATTGACACCATATATAATAGTATAACCTCAGTTTCGATCCAACATGAATTTTTTTTGACCCAAAATCATCAAGATTAAGAAAATATTTTCCTCCTGTTTTAATATCAAAAATCATCCAAATCACGAATTTCATTAAAAAGATCAAAAAAATATTCATTTTTTTAATTTCCATTAACACCTGTCCTACAGCGGATTAAACTTACGATAGAAAAATATTTTTAAATTTTATAGTACTTTGTATTGCATAGTACATTGTTTTTAACGTATATTTGTAATACCATTTACAAGGTAATAAATAGAAATAGTTAAAAAAAAGTTCTATATAAGTGTAACGGAAACAGAATTCAGTCGTCATAAAGACAGAAAACAAATTGCTCTCGAAGCAAAAATGGAAACAACAAAACAAAAGACAGAAACAGAAAACAGGAAACAGAAACAATTAGGAGGAAAAGTCATGAAAACAACAAAACAAGAAACAGAAAACAAAAGCCAACGTTCATTAAATGCAATTTTAAAAACAGCAGCAGTTTTGGCAAGTGTCGTTTTAGTAAGTTTTACAGTAAGTGCACAAGGATTATGGAAACAATTTCTGACATACAATAGCTTTGGCAAAATGGCTGAACTATTAGTTAGCGAGTCAGAATTATCAAACGCAAATGTCTCCACAGAACTTCCTACAGGAACTGATGTATATAACTTTGAAGAATTTGATGATGAAGCTCTTGAAATTGAACCATGGATGACAGAAACAGATAATTTTGGTTCAACCCTAAACTTTGAGGTTAAACCGGAAGATTCACTTGAAATTGAGAACTGGATGACAAATAACAATAACTTTAAGCTCGTTTTCACAGCAGAAGTTGAAGAAGAACTGAAGTTGGAAACCTGGATGACCAGTTTATAATAATTGGTCAATACTATCCATCCGTGTTCAAATTCGAGAAAGTGTAATTTACCAACAAAGAGACAGACATGAAAATTGAAAATACAAAAGCACAAATGCGAAAAGGGGTTCTGGAGTACTGCATTTTACTGGTACTTGATGGTAAACCCCTTTACGCAAGCAACATCATAGATGAATTAAAAAACTCAAAGATGATTGTTGTTGAAGGCACCCTATATCCTTTGTTGACCCGGTTAAAAAATGAAGGTCTACTGGCTTACCGCTGGGAAGAGTCAACACAAGGGCCTCCTCGAAAATATTACGAACTTACCGATGAAGGAAAACTTTTCTTAAAAGAACTGGGCAAGTCATGGCAAGATTTAGTAGATGCTGTTGATACAATTAAAGCAGGTAAATCAGAATAAAAGGGAAAACAAAAAACTCTATATAAAATGAAAAAGACATTCACAATAAATATTAGCGGCAGTGTTTTTCACATTGATGAGGATGCTTATGAAAAGCTACAAAAATACCTGCAAATGCTAACCTCCCATTTTGGGACTGATGCAGATGGAAGAGAAATCATGCAGGATATTGAAGCCCGCATCTCTGAATTGTTCTCAGAGAAAATGCAATTGAACGAAAAAGATGTAATCTGTGAATCATGGGTAGATGAAATGATTACAGTAATGGGGAAACCAGAAGATTTTATTGAAGAGGAAGAGTTTGAAGAAGAAAGCAAGAAAACAACAGGAACACAGGAAACAAAAATCAAACGTCGTTTATACCGCGATCCTGAAAGTCGTGTTTTTGGAGGTGTTTGTAGTGGTATGGCTGCTTACTTTGACATCGATAAGGTTCTTATGCGAATCATATTTGTACTCTTATTCTTTGTAATTGGCCCATTCAACTTTTTGATTTATTTAGTCCTCTGGATTGCTGTTCCTAAGGCAGTCACCACAGCACAAAAGCTTGAAATGCGAGGTCGGGAAGCCAATGTTTCCAATATTGAAAAATCAATAAAAGAAGAAGTAAAGGAGGTAAAAGAGAGTTATGAGCGCCTGCGTAACTCGGAATCTTATAACAAGGGGCGCGAAAAAATGTCACGTTTGGGAGATGTAGCTTATAATATCCTGAAAGTGGCAGCAAAAGTACTGGTAGTAATTCTGGGTGTAGCTTTTATTTTATTCGGGTTTGTAGGAATTGTAGGCTTCCTTATTTCCATGGTAATTGGCCAGTCAGTTATACATACCGCTCCATTTGTTACCGGATTTAGCCCCGATATCTATTTGCCCGATGTTGCAAATCTGTTTATAAGTCAGGGTTCTCTCACCTTACTTATGATTGCTATTGCATTTTTAGTTGTCATTCCTCTTTTAGCCATTCTTTTCGTAGGCACAAAAATGGTATTCAACTATAAATCAAACAACAAAATAATCTTCCTTGCAGGTCTGGGAACCTGGCTGGTAGCATTAATTGCAGTAATCTTTATCTCTGTAGGTCAGCTGGATAATTACGGCGAACGCAGCAGCTTAAGCCAAAGTCATGTAATAAGTTGCGAAGAATGCAATACCTTATACCTCGAACTTGGAGAAGATTTATTTGAAGAAGACTACAATTCCGGGAATAGTATTGATTTAAACCGGATGGGGCTGGCTACAGTTGATGGAGAATCAATCCTTTATGGCGTACCACAACTGGATGTAGTGAAAAGCAATACCGATGATTTTGTCATTCTTCTGCGAAAAAGATCCAGAGGGAAAAATGATGAAATAGCAAAAGAGCATGTTGAAAAAATAGAATATAATTTCTCCCAAAATGATTCAACCATTTACTTCGATCCTGTCTTTACCGTAGGTGACGACACAAACTGGCTTGACCAGGAAGTGAATATTACAGTTAAAGTACCCGAAGGGAAAAGTATTTACCTGGGTGATGAGATGGTTGAAATCATTTACGACATTGAAAATGTATCCAATACCTGGGACGGCGACATGGTTGGTAAATTCTGGGAAATGACATCCGACGGTCTTCAGGAAAAAGAACTTGATTAATTAGTAAAATAATTAAACTATAAGTTGGTTTGTATTGAAATATGAAAAGTCTGTCTCTGTTGAGACAGGCTTTTCTTTTTTAAGCAGTGATTCAATAACAATTTATTAAACAGGACTTTATTCATTTTTGTTATACTATTCCTAAGTGCAATCAGAAACATAAATTTTTAAGTGAAAACAATTATGAATCGAAGATCTTTATCAATAACAGCAGGACTCAGTTACCTTGTTATATTCTTTGCTGCAATATTTGCCAACTTTTTTGTACTCGAATCAATTCTGCAAGATCCATTAGGCACTATTCAAAACAATCACATGATGGTACGATTTGGAATACTTGCATTTATGCTTACCGTTGTTTTTGATGTCGTTGTTGCATGGGCTTTGTATGAATTATATAAAAACAATCAATTATCAGGACTTAGTACACTTTTCAGAATGATGCATGCAGCCATTATGGGAGTTGCCATATTTGCCCTACCTGTTGCATTAAAATCAACGAGCAGTCAGGAAATTCTGACACAAATCGACAATTTTAATATCATCTGGCTAATTGGATTATTCTTTTTTGGGATTCACCTTATACTATTAGCCAAAATCATTGGGAAACCTAAGCTAATTACTGTTTTTCTTTTTATAGCTGGCATTATGTACATGGTTGATACAAGTGCCCATTTTCTACTTCCAAACTATGAAGAATATAGTTCTTTGTTTTTAGCAATGGTATCTATCCCAAGTATTATTGGAGAAATGTCTCTTGCAATTTGGCTTCTTATCAAATCAAAGTAACTCTTTTCAACATAACTATTCCAGAGATATTCATCTAACTGTAAATCAACAACTCTTCATCCAATGTATTGTAACATTTTAAATGACAGAAGTGTAAAAAAGTATAACGTTACAAACCTTTGTCACTCAAAATTAAGATGAAAAAAAACCTGAGATTTCTCCATTGGACACCAAGAATCGTATGCATTCTGGCAATTCTTTTCATAAGCTTATTTGCATTGGATTCTTTCAGTCCGGAGTTAACCATCTGGCAACAGATAGGTGCATTCCTCATTCATCTTATTCCTTCTTATATATTGATAGCTTTACTCATTATAGCCTGGAAATGGGAACTCATTGGAGGAATCATCTTTATCTTAATTGGCCTTGGTTTTATCCCGTTTATCTTTACTCACAATTACAACATGAACCACTCCGTAGGAATGAGTTTATTTACTATTCTGGTTATTAATATTCCATTTGTCATTGTTGGAGCTCTGTTTATTTTAAGCTATTTCAAAAAAAGAAAACAAAACCCGACATAACATCAGGAAGCGCAAAATAAACCCTCAACTTTTACTTTTTAAATTTGGCTTTTCATCATTTCATCGGTAGAATCATAGCCTTTCATAAATATTATCATACCATTCATGAATTTAACAATAATTCATGTGTCTGTTTTTAGAAAAATATTCGATCTTGCAGCTCATTAACAATTCGGGCAACATCCTACGACGGGTAACACAAGCCATCATCAACCCTGAGAAAAGTTAACTGGTAACAATACTATTTTTTATAAAAAACAGGACCCATAAAAATGGGTCTGATTTAAAATGCCCCCAAGTTCAACCATCATGGTTGATCATTTTAATAAATAAACAGCACAAAACCCGTGGTAGCTTACCACGGGTTTTATTAATTCTTTTCACAGAAAATCAGAATTAATGAAAGATATCGATATCAGATAAACAATAAAAACTGATTTTATTATTTTGTATTAATCAATCAACTTTTAGGACTTTTTTCTCAACTTACCCGTTGCTTTTAGTATACTTGTATGTATTACCAAAAACTGCAATTATGTTGAAAAAAATCACTCCTGTTCTAATCCTTTCCACAGTGGCACTAACCTTTTCAGCAAAAGCCGGAAATTCTGAAAAAAGCGTAAGCGAAATTCATAACAGTGCTATAACCATTGACACACATTGTGATACTCCAATGGCATTACTGGATAAAGCTTTTAATGTAGCCGAACGAAATTCTGCACCTCAAAGCCGGGTAGATTTTCCACGTATGAAAGAAGGTGGTTTAGATGCCATTTTCTTTGCTGCTTTTACCAGTCAGCTTGAACGCACACCCGAAAATATTGAAAATGCCTATCAAACGGCCAATCAAATGATTGACCTTACCTATGAAGTGTGCAAAGAAAACAGTAATATTGCCGAAGTTGCAACCAGCCCTGAAGATGTTATCCGTCTTGAAAAACAAGGGAAACGTGCCATATATATCGGTATGGAAAACGGATTCCCGATAGGAACAAAGCTTGAACGTGTTGAAGAATTTTATAATCGGGGTGTCAGATACCTAACACTCTGCCATTCTTCAAATAATGATATTTGCGACTCTTCAACAGATAGTAACGGACCGGAGCATAATGGGTTAAGCGATTTTGGGAAACAAGTAGTTCAGGAAATGAACCGCCTGGGAATGATGATCGATGTTTCACACATGTCAGATAAATCATTTTATGATGTGATCGAACTCAGTAAAACCCCAATCATTGCTTCTCACTCAAGCGTCAAAGCCATTGCTCACCACAACCGAAACATGACTGATGACATGATAAAAGCCCTGGCAAAAAACGGTGGGGTTATCCAAATTTGTTTACTTGATGACTATGTAAAAGATCCGGACACAACAACAGTTCGCTACCAAAGAATGCAAGAGCTACGTGCTATTTCAAATTCAGATAAGTGGGAAGAAATGAGCGATGAAGACCAGGCTGAAATAAGAGACGAAATGAGAAGTCTCTACAATAAGCCAGCAGAGGAACTTCCAACGGTTGCTGATTATGTAGATCATATCGATCACGTAAAAAATCTGGTTGGTATTGATTACGTGGGAATAGGTTCCGACTTTGATGGTGGTGGCGGATTAAAAGACTGTGTTGATGTGAGCGAATTTCCAAGAATTACAGAGGAAATGGTTAATCGCGGATATACTGAAGAGGAAATCGATAAAGTCTGGGGAGGCAATTTCCTTCGGGTATTTAATGCTGTAATAAGCATGGCCGAATAGCATATAAGTCTCTTCATTTTAATGTCATAAAGACATACCTATCTAAAATACCAATTGTATTTGTATCAGTTATACTTTACATTTGGTATTTTATTTATGGGTAATAACGAAGCTCATTTATTCTATACCTATTACAAACCTAATCTAACATGAAAATCTTAAAGACATTCGGATTATTCCTCGCCGTACTAACATTACTGGCATCCTGTGACAATCAAACAACTGTTTACGATACCATAAAAGCAGATTCATCAACAGCCATTGTGAAAACTACGAATGGTAGTGTCGCTGGTTATATAGACCGGGATATCTATACTTTTAAAGGAATTCCCTACGCAAAGGCTGAACGCTTTATGCCACCAGAAGACGCAGAATCCTGGACTGGTGTAAGAAGCTCCAGAACTTATGGAGCGGTATGTCCTATTCCTGCTGTATCATTAGGCAATGATGCCAATGAATTTGGAATGCAGCATGATTATGGCATTATGAATGAAGACTGCCTGAACCTAAACATCTGGACTCAAAACATCAACAACAGTGAGAAAAAGCCCGTAATGGTATGGCTGCACGGTGGTGGCTATTCGTCCGGTTCTTCTCATGAGCTTCCTTCTTACGATGGCTTAAACCTGAGTAAAACAAGAGATGTGGTTGTAGTTTCAATCAACCACCGCTTAAATATCCTTGGATTCCTGGATCTCTCAGGTGTAAGTGAAAAGTATAAATATTCAGCCAATGTTGGTATGCTCGACCAGGTAGCTGCACTAAAATGGATACAAAACAACATTCAGAATTTTGGTGGTGACCCCAATAATGTTACCATCTTCGGGCAGTCCGGAGGAGGTGGGAAAGTATGTACCTTAATGCAAATGCCAGCTGCAAAAGGCTTATTTCACAAAGGAATCAGTCAAAGTAACGGAACAATGGCTTATAATGACACCACTGTTACCCGACTTGTTGGTTTAAACGTTCTTGAAGAATTAGGATTAAGTAAAGACCAGGTTGACCAACTGCAAACCATCCCCTACGAAGAACTGTATCGCGCCGGGTCTGTAGCAATGAATAAGACATCTCAATATTTAAGAGAACAGGGTATTGCCTCACAAAGACCCGAATGGGCACCTAGTATCGACGGGGAAGTTATTCCTTACCAATTAGGAAGTCTGGAAGGTTTAGCTATTTCCAAAGATCTTCCTTTAATGATTGGAACAACTAAGAATGAAGTTTCAGGTATGATGAGCGCTTCGGTTGATCCAGACGCAAGCCTGGAAGAGGTAAAAGAAATCCTGAAAAGATCTCATGGTGATAAAACCGATGACTTCGTTGCAGCTATTCAAAAAGATCATCCGGATATGACACAACCAACAGAAATGCTAAGCACTGATATTATCTTCCGCCCAATTGCGGTATATGTTGCCTCCCAAAAATCAGCGATGGAAGGAAGTGCTCCTACTTATTTGTACATGTTTAGCTGGCAATCTCCCATACTTGACGGAATGTATAAAGCGATGCACTGCATGGAAATTGGTTTCGCCTTTAACAATATTGCAGCAAACCGGGAACTTACAGGCGATAGTGAAGAAACTTATGCTCTCGCAGATGAGGTAAGTAAAGCCTGGACAAACTTTGCAAAGACCGGAAATCCTAACGGTGAAGGAGTTACCGAATGGCCGGAATACAATAATGAAACTGCTTATACCATGTTACTCAATACTCCATTTGAAGCAGTATCGCATTACGATAAATCATTGATTGAATTTTTAAGCAACGAGTAATATCTAACTTGTTTTCACGGATCACAGAATTACTTCGATCAGAGGGCTGTGATCCGTGATTTCTTTTACAGGAATATTCAGAATAGAAATTTACACCAACAGAAGCTAGCTGAGAAAAATATTATGGGAACAAACATTCTTCAAGAAGAGCTTCATCTGGAACTACAAAAACAAGGAATTGACTTTGTTCACTTTGTTGACATCTCACACCTGGATAAAGATCAAACCAAAGAATATCCGACAGCTATCCTATTTGGAATTAAATTATCCAAAGAATATCTCCGGAAGGTAGCTGCTAATCCGGATTATGTCGGACAGATGAAAATCAACAAAACCATAAAAGACGATGAGTTTCATTTAACCGAGCTTAAGACAGATAAAATTGCAGACCAAATTGAAAGTTTTCTCATTGCAAAAGGATTTAATGCCTATTCCCAATCAGAAGATAATATTCTTAAAACCGGATATTACGACACCGATAACAAGAAAACTCCTTTACCTCATAAAACAATTGCAGGATTAGCAGGCTTAGGCTGGATAGGGAAACACAACCTATTAATTACCCAACAATACGGAAGCGCAATTAGTATGTGTTCTGTATTGACAGACGCTCCCCTGGAATCAACCCGAAAGGAACCACTAACTCCACGTTGCGGAGATTGCAACATCTGCCGGGAAATATGTCAGACCAAAGCAATAAAAGGTGAAACATGGAAATGCGGACTTGACAGGGAAAGAATAGTTGACGTCTTTTCATGTACAACCTGTTTTCAATGCGTAGTTCGGTGTCCATGGACACAAAGATACATGAATGAATAATGTCGCTAGATAAATTAAATATCTACTGAAGGATTGAAGGTTTTGAAAACGTAGAAGTCCTTATGTGGATACGCTATCTTATAAATCTCCCATAGCTGGGGATAATTTGCAATCAACATTTTTCGTATAAAAAATAAGAGGCTACCTCCCGGCAGCCTCTTTCCCCTTTTTCTTATTCGGCCATCAGGCCTCTGTGTTTTAATAGCGGTGTAATTTCAGGTGCACGACCAGCAAATGCTTTATACATTTCGTTGTAATCTTTGGTGTTACCCTGAGATAATATTGTTTGGCGGAAATGATCTCCATTTTCACGGGTCAGACCTCCATTTTCTTCAAACCAGTGGAACGCATCGGTGTCCAGCATTTCTGCCCAGATATAAGCATAGTAGCCTGCAGCATAACCATGTCCCCAAATATGAAGGAAGTAAGCTGAACGATAGCGTGGAGGTATCAGTGGATTATACAAACCTGTCTCTTTCAAAGCACCTTCCTCAAATTCATCAACACCTGCAACTTCCTGTCCGGCCTTTAAAGCATGCCATTGTAAGTCAAGCTCTGCTGCTGTCAACAACTCTGTTAAAGCATAACCCTGGTTAAATTTCGATGCATTGTTCAATTTAGTAGATAAAGCCTCAGGCATAGGCTCACCTGTTTCGTAATGCACGGCATAATTTTTAAACACTTCAGGATATGACGCCCAATGCTCGTTAAACTGTGAAGGCAATTCCACAAAGTCGCGTGCTACATTTGTTCCCGAAAGACTTAAATATTTCTGATTTGCAAAGAAACCATGTAAAGCATGACCAAATTCATGGAACATGGTAGTTACATCGTCATAGCTTATTAATGCAGGTTCGCCTTCAGCAGGTTTTGTAAAGTTGCAAACATTATAAATTACAGGCTTGGTATCCAGTAATGTTGATTGCTCAACCAGGTTACTCATCCAGGCACCACCCGATTTATTGTCACGTTTAAAATAATCGCAATAGAATAAACCGATTACCGAGCCATCTTCATTAAACAACTCGTACACTCTCATGTCATCTGAATAAACAGGAATATCTGTACGGCGCACGAATTTTATTCCATACAATTTTTCAGCAGCATAAAACACACCTTTTTCCAGTACGGTAAACAACTCAAAATAAGGTTTAATTTCTGCTTCGTTTAAGTCATATTTTTCTTTGCGTAATTTCTCGGCATAATAATTCCAGTCCCAGGCTTTCAACTCAACATCATCACCCTGACGATTAATGAAAGACTGAAGTTCTTCCGCTTCGGCCTTGCCATTTGCAATGGAAGCAGGTACCAACTTATTCAGGAACTCAAAAACAGACTCTGAGTTCTGAGCCATCTGATCCTTAAGACTCCATTCGGCATAATTATCAAAACCCATTAGTTTTGCCTGCTCCGCACGAATTTCTGCGATGCGGATAATTAATTCACCCGTATCGGTATCGGCACCTCTTTGAGCACGTGTTGTCGACAGATTGTATAGTTTTTCGCGTGTTGCACGATTGTCCAGGTTCACAAAAGCAGGTTGCTGAGTAGTGTTTTGCAACGACAACATATATTTACCATCGTATCCGTTTTCGCTTGCTTTATCAGCAGCCGCACTAATTTCACTTTCCGATAAACCTGCTAATTCATCAGCACTGTCAACCACTAAAGCCGCACCATTGGTAGCAGCAATTAACTGGTTTGAGAACTTAGTAGATAAAGTTGCATTTTCAGCATTTAAGGCTTTAAGCTTTTCTTTATCCTCTGCACTTAAGTTTGCTCCAGATAATACAAAACGATCGTAATAATATTCAACCAAACGTTTTGACTCACTATCCAGACCCAGCTCATCACGCTGTGCATAAATTGCTTTTACTTTTGCAAATAAGTTCTCATTTAAAGAAACTGCATCCGAAAGGGCTGACAACTGAGGAGCTAATGCAACTTCTGCTTCCTGCAAAGTTGGATTGGTAAAAGCACCGGTAAGCATATTAAACACGCCATTTACCTTACGCAGGGTTGCTCCTGATTTTTCAAGGGCAACAAATACATTTTCGAAGGTTGGCTCTTCGGTATTATTAGCTATTGCCTCAATTTCGGCAAGCTGTTCCTGTATACCATATTCCATTGCAGGTAAAAAATCTTCATCCTTAATCTGGCTGAAGTCAGGAACTCCATAGGGCAAATTGCTCTCTTGCAATAATGAATTTGTTTCCAAAATATTACTTTCTGTTGATGTGTTAGTACATGCGCTAAAAAGCGACAAAGATAAAACGCATAAACACGTAACTCTAAATATTCTTTTCATATTATCTGGTTTTTCTTGAATGTTTCTATTTTAAATTAGTGAATCCTTTCAAATATATCAGATTGATGAAATCAGTATAGCAAAACTGGTTTTCATTACAAATGAAGACCAACTTTTTTGGTTTAAAATAATCAGAGAAGTACAGCTACTTCAAACTTGTACTATTCATATAATGTTTAATCCTCTCATGCAAAGAATCAGAAACGCAAAAACCCTATGTGAATAATTAACAAGTCAATACAAATTACAACAACATAATATATAGACATTAATCAATACAAATACACAATCAAATCCTCCATTTTAAAAGGCTAAAACCCCATCATACATATGAAATTAATTTTCCGGACATTCATATTATTTGTATTAATTATTTTGTTTATTTAATATAAATGTTTGATATTGCATTCCATTAATCATAAACTCAAAGCAATGGACAATAAAATTGATTTTCAAATTCCCCAGGAAGTAATTGACAGTGTAACAACTCATCTCACTGAAGCTGCCACAGCATTAAAACCTTACCTCATCGCGTTAACGCCTGAAGAACGCATACAGATTCCTAAAATCAGTGATGGTACGGTTCCTTTTGTATATAAAGTAAAGGACTACTCCGCTTCCAATTCTGAGTTTTGCCCTGCTTATATGAATACTGAGGGAATGAATAATGATATGGAAGTTTTCAACGAACTCACCAACCTGTTCCGAATTACAGAACAACTGTACAACAGCATGTCAGACACCATGATGGAAGCAGGAGGTGAGAGTTACATCTGTGCCCTTAGTTACTACAATTCGGTAAAACAAGCCAGTAAAATGGGTATTCCCGGAGCCAAGGGAATCTATGAAGATCTGGCAAAACGTTTCAATCATTCAAAGAGGCAATCTTCAGATGCAGACCCTTCCAATAATTAAATTGGAAGTTTATAAGAAACCGGGCTAACTACCCGGTTTTTTTGTTTTTTCACCCACCTCAGAGGTACTCCTACCCACCTCGAAGGTACCCCCCGGTACCTCATTTCCCCAATTTATATGCTCTAAGGTCCGACTTTGCTGCTCCGGGCATACAAACCAAACCTTTGAGCCTCAAAGCCAAGGCTCTGAGGTACTATTTAGATGCTCAAAGCATATACGTTGAAGCTATAAGGTACTATTTTGATGCTCCGAGCCTCGATTTTGATGCTTTTTGCCCCTAAGTTGGTGATCAAAGGTACTCTCGCATACCTCAGAAGCACCTCCACATAAAGGCAATCCTCTTAAATTTTTGTTTAAAACCAAGCCGACAAGAACATAAATTTTAAAATGTATTTTGCTAACTTGCCCTGACTCTTAAGACCTTGCATCAGATTACAACCTCTTGCAAGATCCAAAAATCGAAAAGGTGAAATCTTAAACATCATCAAACTGATTTACAGAAAATCTAAGTTATTAGAGGAATATAAACCAATTGTACAAATACAAATGTTACCTGCAAGGTTGAAAAAAAGAGATGGAACTATAAATTGACAATAAGCTAAACCATTAAAAAAATGACTGCTTCGATGAAGATTTTGTTTTGCCCACACGCTTTTGCCCTAAGGGGCAATTGGATAAGCCTGCACACATAACACACATTTGCAAATCGCACAAGCCGACCCACAAACCAAAATTTGCAAAAGAGTGCAATTTTTGCCAACGCTACTCAATTCTGCCTGAATAGCCATTTAATAAATCGTCCTAAACAAAAACAACCAGATAATTACTGAAAGCACTTCGAACTTCTTTTAATGCCAAACTAATCTGGCTTTCTACATTTCGCTTGGTGGTTTCTAATTCCTGAGCTATTTCTTCGTTTGTCATGCCTTGTTGCCGAAACTGATAGATTTTCTTTCGCTGGGCAGGCATCTTTTCAACAATCATTTCAATTAAAAGTGCTTTTTCCAAAGCAATGTATTCCTCTTCCGGGCTGTAGGAAAATGTTGAAGGAGCCTGCATTTCAATAATGGTCTTGGTTGCATATTTCCTTTTCAGGAAATTGAGAGCTTTATTTTTGGCAATGGTGTATAAATACGAATCGAATGATTTTTCGGAATCGATACTTTTGTGATTTTGCCATAAATCGACAAAAACTTCTTCTGCCAATTCTTCTGCATCAGCCATGGTTTTAACATAGCCCAAAATAAAAGTCCTGACCTTTGTATAGTAGAAAATGAAGACTTTTTCAAAAGCCGGATGACTACCTTTTTGCAATGCGGATAATATGGACTGGTCGATTTTTGTCATAAAAAAACGAAGGTAGATTTTCCTGTTCAGAGTGCAAAACCGGATTTACTTCTCTCAACCAGAATAAACTTTTTTTAGTAAAATTTAGATTTTTTATTGAGTTTCTGCCAACTTAATTGTACTCCTTATAAAATGATAAATATGCAGCAAAAGCATTTATGGCTAATTTTACTGGTGATACAATGTTTCTCTGTATCTCAGGTAAAAGGGCAGGAACTTCAGAAAGATACAATTTCTGTTCCCCACCCGTTGCAGGATAAAGAGGATTTGCGGTTACAACCGGTTCAGCCTACTCCGCAACTGGCAATGCAGGAACTATGGAATAATGATGAAAATCTTCTCGATAATTCAATTGGCAGGAAAATAGCAAGCTTCAAGTTTAATAGGGAATTGAAATATCTAAATGCCCTGAAAGGAGACTCGTCCTCTATGCTTTTGCCAATGTACCCCGGACTGGGCGATTATCAAAATTTTGGCGGGACATTGGGAAGTTTCAATATAACAAACAGACTGGCTATAGATTATGGCGCTTTTATTAGTGCACAATACGGTTATCTTTTTTCAACTAAACAAATTATTTTAGGAAGCAATTTCCTGTTGCGTTACGCTATTACAAACAAGCTACAATTTCAAACATGGGAGCAATACCTCACGCCCGGAAATAGTTCTGACCCCACTTTTAACATGCGAACCTTTTTCCCAACAACTAATTTCGGGGCAGGGCTGCAATACAATTCCAATGAGAAAATAAAAATAAAGGTGGGTATTGAATATCAGTACGACCAAAGTGACAAAAGCTGGAAACAGGAATCGGGTGGAAAAGTTCTATTAAAATTTTAAGAATCAACGATATGAAATCGGACAAAGACACAGATGCTATAGAAATGTTACGGCTCTATTTAAGTGACCGCTATGCTTTGGAAACGGAAGAAAAGGTTCAGCAGTGGCTGGCAAAAAATCCGGTAACGGAAGAAATGGAACAGGCCTCAAAAGAATATTGGGATTCAATAAACACAGGAAAAGATGCAACCACGTTTGAGGCTTTAAAACGGGTGAATAAAAAAATCGACATTCATTCGCTGGCGAAAAAAACTGTCCGGCTAAAAGTTCTCTCAAGAGTGGCAGCCATTTTTATTCTGCTAGTCGGAATAAGCGGGATTTGGTTTTACCTACAACATCAGAGCAGCCCGGCAATGATTGAGATTTCGGCAGCGTACGGAGAAACGAAACAAGTAACATTGCCCGACCAAACAGAAGTCTGGCTCAATGCCGGTAGTTCTTTGAAATATCCCTCAGAATTCAGTCAGAAATTGCGTTCGGTTCATTTAACCGGGGAAGCATTCTTTTCAGTAACAAAAAATCAATCGAAGCCTTTTGTGGTTGAAACAAAGAATCTGGCTGTAAAAGTTTTGGGGACAAAATTCAATTTAAAAGCCTACCCGGATGAACACCAGACAGTAGCTACATTGCAGGAAGGAAAAATAGAAGTTCAAACTGTAAAAAATCAAAAACAACAAATGATGCCGAATGAACAATTGGTTTACAACAGCGAAAATTCAGCCTTAAAAGTAGTAAAAATCAATGTCGAAGACCTCCCGGATTGGAAAAACGGAAACCTCATATTTTCGGAAGCTACGCTGGGCGAAATCCTGCAAACTCTCGAACGGCGTTTCAAAATCTCTTTCAATACAGATAAATCCATTGACATATCAACCGAATGTTATACCATAAAATTTGAACGGGAAGAATCCCCTGACCAAATACTTCAGGTTTTAGCAGATATGGCCGGGGACTTTTCCTATTCCTCGAAAAGCGGACAAATTACATTGAAAAAAGATAGTATAAACCAAAACAGAATGCCTATGAAAAGACAGAACCGGTAAAAAGATAGCGCTTTCTACCGGTTCAAAACGAAGATACAAAATCAACTCTGTGTAAAGTAACTTAGTATCAACGACACAAATGTAATAGAATGAAACGAGTTCCGATGTATCGGAACGAGTTCCATCGAATACCATTTGGTTTTAACAATAATAATGAGATGAATCTAAAAAAATTAACGATAGTATTTCTTACCCTTTCAGTTTTTCTGTTTGCTTTCTCAAAGCAGTCGAAGGCACAGGAAAAACACATAACAATTCAAAAAAAGAACATTTCACTAAAAGAGGCCTTTAACGAAATAGAAAAGCAAACCAACTACAGCATAGCCTATAAAAAGTCGGAAACAAACGAGAAGCAAAAAATCAATCTTTCATTAAAAGATGTGAGTTTGGAAAAAGCATTGGGCGAAATTCTGAAAGACACTGGACTCACATATAAAATTAGTGGCTACCACATTATCCTAACTCCGAAAAAGGAAAAGCCGAAAACAAAAGACACCGGCCTTACCCAAACCATACGCGGAACGGTTTACAATGCAGAAACAGGACAACCTGTGGAGTTCGCCAATATTTCATTGATAGAAAATCCTACAACAGGAACCATTTCAGATAGTCTGGGGCATTTTGCCATTCGTGGAGTTCCACTGGGGTATGCCAACATAAAAGTTTCTTTTGTTGGGTATCAATCCTATATTTACCGCGAGATATTGCTGACTTCGGCGAGGGAAGCATCGGTTGAAGTCCCGTTAACGGAAAGCATCCAATCGGTTGGAGAAATAACTGTTCGTCCGCAAATAAATAAGGAACGTGCCATAAACCCAATGGCTTTGGCAGAAGGGCGTATGTTGAGCGTGGAAGAAGCCAACCGCTTTGCTGGTGCGTTCAACGACCCTGCCCGTTTGGTAACTTCTTTTGCCGGGGTATCCGGGACGGGGGGAATTTCGAGCAATGCGCTTTCCATCCGTGGTAATGCGCCGCAATATACCCAGTGGCGTTTGGAGGGCGTTGAAATCCCGAACCCAACACATTTTGCTGATATGATTTCATTGGGAGGCGGGGTTTACTCGGCTTTAAGCAGCCAGGTAATGGGAAACTCCGACTTTTTTAATGGGGCATTTCCTGCTGAATACAGCAATGCGCTTTCGGGGGCGTTTGATATGCAAATGCGTAACGGCAACAATCAAACGCATCAAAATACATTTCAGGTAAGTTTGATGGGAATTGATTTCGCTTCGGAAGGACCATTGAGCAAAAATCACAACAGTTCTTATATTTTTAATTACCGGTATTCGCTAACCGGCATGGTTGCTGATGTTAACCTGAAATACCAGGACCTTTCATTCAAATTAAACTTACCAACGAAAAAAGCCGGGACATTTTCAATTTGGGGACTTGGGCTGACTGATAATAACGATGTTGACCCGCTCGATAAAGAAGACTGGGAATCTTATGCTGACCGGCAGGATGTAAAAACAACACTTGAAAAAGCCAGTGGTGGGATTACGCATAAATATAACCTGAATAATGACACTTATATCAAAACCGTTTTAGCGGGTACTTACAGCGGAATACTTCAGGATGTTGGGCAAGTGGATTCACTGGATTCACATGTGCAGGTAGTTGATATCACCAATAAAAACTGGAACATCGTGCTAAATTCATATATCAATAAGAAATTTAGCTCACACCACGTTAACCGGACGGGGATTACGGCTACCGAAATGATTTATGATTTGGATTACAACGTTACGTCTAATTACGGGCTAAATAGGCCAATGGAAAATGTGGCCAAAGGTTTCGGGAACAATTTTCAGGTTTCGGCCTGGTCCCAATCGGTTTTTGAGTTGTCTCCGAAATTTTCGTTGAGTGCAGGGCTAAACGTACAGTATTTTAACCTGAACGAGAATTTCAATTTAGAACCTAGGTTGAACATGAAATGGAATTTCAGAACAGACCAATCCTTCTCTGTATCTTATGGTTTAAACAGCAGGCGCGAACGACTTGATTTTTATTACGTGGTTGATTCAACAACAAACCAGCCCGGCAATAAAGGATTGAATTTATCAAAAGCACATCATTTAAACCTGGCATACGACTGGCATATTTCCGATGTACTTCACCTGAAAGTTGAACCTTACTACCAGTATTTGTTTGATGTTCCGGTGGAGACCAATACTTCTTTTTCGGTGTTGAATCTTAATGATTATTACCTCGATAAAGTTTTGGTCAACGCAGGAAAAGGGAAAAATTACGGAATTGATGTTACGCTGGAACGCTACCTCAAAAAAGGCTCTTATTATTTGCTCACCGGGTCTGTTTTTAAATCGGAGTATATGGGTGGAGATAAAATTTGGCGCAGTACCCGCTATGACCGTGGATTTAGCTTTAATGGCGTGTGGGGCAAAGAATGGCTCGCCAGGCGGAGCAAAAATAACCGCTTTGGCCTGAATTTAAGATTAACCTGCCAGGGAGGGGAACGTTACACCCCCATTGATGAGGCACTTTCAGAAACAAGCCACGAAATAAAGCTGGATGATTCAAAGGCTTTCAGCAAACAATATGACCCTTTTATAAGTGGAGACCTTACGGTTAGCTACCGGATAAATCGCAGAAAAATTTCTCACGAAATTGCATTAAAAGGACTGAACATTGGCCTTTATACAGGTGAGTCAGGGTATTTCTACAACGAATCAACCAGTGCCATCGAAAAAGGAAATGTAATGGGAGCTTTATGGGATATTTGTTATAAAATCCATTTTTAACCTAAGAAACACATAAGTACAATATTTTGTATATTTAATGTCAGGGAAAATGCGTAATCAACGCACACCGCCAAGCACATTTGCAATTCGCTCAAGCCAATACTGAAACCTAAAATTGCAAAAGAGCTTGTCTGTTTTCCACCACTTTTTGCCGACCCGAAAAACAAAATCAGGTCAGTGCTAAAATTGAAAATAAAGTAGTTCTATGAAAAAAATAAAACCCAGCAGGATCTGTATATGTCATAGCCGGTTTTGTGGGTAATTGTTGGTTTATTACCCGCATCTACTTCTTCTCGGTTTGACAGGAAAGTAGCCCGCAATCGGCTACGCCACATACAGGTAATCGTTATAGGCAAAGTTGAAGAGTGAGAAAGTAATGGGTAGAAGAAAAATAAGAATGATTAATAACAACAAAAACGACTGGTTTACAATTGAGAAGATTGATGATAATACATCTATAATAAGTGAATACAAACATTGGGAAGAAACACATTGTTATGTGCTAAACGGAACAGAAAAATGTTTACTAATTGATACAGGACTTGGTGTTGAAAATATTTTAGAACAAGTACAAAAACTGACAGATAAACCTGTTACAGTAGTTACGACACATGTACACTATGACCATTTTGGCGGGCATAAATATTTCCCAGACTTTTATGTACACGAAGCAGAAACAGAATGGATAAATGGAGGATTTCCATTGACAATAGAACAGGTTCGAAACTTTTTAATAGAAGAACCGTGCGATTTCCCCGAAAATTTTGATGTTAACAATTACGACCTTTTTAAAGGAATTCCGACAAGAATACTAAAAGATAACGATACAATTGAATTGGGAGAACGAACAATACAGGTTTTACACACTCCTGGACATTCACCAGGACATATGTGCTTTTTTGAAAAAGATAAGGGCTATTTATATACCGGAGATTTGATTTATATGGATGTATTGTTTGCGGATTTTCCATCAACAGACCCAGTTGCTTATATGAATTCAATTAAAAAATTATTGCCTTTGACTGTAAAAAAAATATTACCAGCACATCACAATTTAAATGTCCCGTTGTCGATTATTAAAGATATGGATAAAGCTTTTTCTGAATTGTACGAGAAAGGAAAATTAAAACACGGAAGTGGAACATTTATATATGAAAATTTTAGAATAAGACTATAAAAACAAGAAAATGGAATTAAACAATAAATGGAGTATAAGAACTAAAAGAATATCGACATTTTTAATTTGTGTTTTTTTTCTTAGTTCATTCACAGGTTGTAAAAATACCGAAAGCAAAGACAATATTAGCAAACTTATGGAATACAATGGAGAGTACATAGGAAATGCTAGTGCTGTTGGTAATATTCTTACCTTATTGGAAATTACTTATGATAAATTCAATTTAGACACATCTAATAGACCTTATGAAATTCAAATATTGTGTACTAATCCAAAAGGGGGAAAGTCAAATGAAGAACTAAAACAATTTAATTTGTATAGTTCAACAATTATTTTTTCTCTAATCAAAAATGTAGATGAAATAAACTTTATCTATGAAAGCGAATTAGAGTTTAATTTTAAAAGAAAAGAAGCGAATAGTTTCTTTGGACAAAAGCTAGAGTCTTTTGGAGAAGATAAGGATAAATGGGAAAAGGAAATATTGCAAAAATTAGATTCTATAAACATTGTAGATTCTTACTATGCGAAATATCGTGTAATTAATGCTTACAATTAATGCCTTTACAAGAGGAGTGCAGACTGAAACCCAACCCATAACAATCTGTCATATGGCATAGCTGTTAAAGTGCAAACTTGGAATTTTATCATTCGCCCGGTAGCAGGGGATGCTCCGAGCCCCGATTTTGATACTTTTTGCCCCTGAGCCGAAGCTCATAGGTACTCTCACATATCTCAAAATCACCTTCATAAACCTAATCATGTTAAGTTTTGTAGGCCCAAGCCACAAGAACATAAGCTTAAGATTATATTTTGCTAACTTGCTCTGACTCTTAAGACCTTGCATCAGATTACAACCTCTTGCAAAATCCAAAAATCGAAAAGATGAAATATTAAACATCATCGACCTGATTTACAGAAGAGACACCAGATATAAGTTATTAGAGGGAAAGAGGTCGATTGTACTAATACAAATGTTATGCGCAAAAATAACGAAGACACATACTAACATAATATGACCATGATTAAAAAACTTATTATTTGCTCGACATTATTAATTCTTTTACTTAATTCGTGCAAGAAAAATTACACTTCAAAAAACTATTTGAATACTGTTCTTGACAAACTAAATAAAATTGAATCAGCCTCTTACTTTTCTACTGAAGAGAATTGGAATCCAGGAGATACTGCTGCTTCATCAATATTTACCAAATTTGTCAAAGAATATAAAAACCCATCAGACACTACAATTGGTGCCAAATATATAAGCTTAGATTCATTGACTAAATCGAAAGCAGATTTTTGTTACGATGGACAAATGAGAGCATTGTTTTATAATGATGAAAAAGGAATTGTTATTGACAGTTTTACTTTTAGACCATTACCTTTTAGGCCTTTAACACCACCCTTTTATAATTATGTTACCAGTATTGTAAAATATGCCCTCACTACACAGGACAGCATATCTATAGAAATAAAGGAGCAGAAAAGTAATGTTTTTGTGTGCCTGACAATAAATGAAAATGAAATAGTCGAATTTTTTGGAAAGGCTTACCATATGCCACCTTCTCCCTATGATTATGGAGATAATACCTCAATTTATGAACTATGGATCGATAAGAAAACGGATTTACCTTATAAGGTTAGACGAGAGATGTCACATAATATATCTGTTGACTCCGTTTCTAATTCTGTATTCAATAAATTAGATATTAAAGATTTTATTGCTTCTGATTATTTTCCGAAAGACTATGAGATAAGGCAATACGGACAGAAAATAGAAAAAAGGCAACCTAATGAATTGGTTGGCAAAAAAGCACCTGATTGGACTTTACAAACTGACGATAACCAAAATATTTCATTATCGGACTTGAAAAGTAAAGTGCTGATGATCCAATTTACAAGTGTTAGTTGTGGACCTTGTAGAGCCTCAATACCATTCTTAAAAAAGCTACAAAATGATTATAAAAAAACCGATTTTGATTTTGTAGCAATTGAAAGTACCAGTAATGGCACAAATTCTCTTAGCAGCTATAGAAAAAGGAATCAGTTTAATTATAAATTCTTATTATCAAACAAGCAGATTCTAAAAGATTATTCAATTCAATCATATCCAGTATTTTTTATTCTTGACAAAAATAGAATTGTTAAGGAGGTCGTTAATGGTTATGGGGCAGGGACTACAGATGATAGAATAAAAACTATAATAAATGAATTGATAGAATAAATTTCAGCGCATGACAAAAAACTAAGCTTAAAAACAAGTAAAACGCATGATGAGAAATATGAATTTTATGAAACGAATATTTTTATTACTCTTACTATTTGTGATTTTTGAAAATGTAAAAGCACAAACTGTTGTTATTAATCCAGATGGGACTCATTCTATCGTAATTGACAATGGATCGACAAAGACAATTGTTAACCCTGATGGGACTCATTCAACTGTAATTGATAACGGCTCGACAAAGACAATAGTTAATCCAAATGGAACTCATTCAACTGTAATTGACAATGGCTCGACAAAGACAATTGTTAATCCTGATGGAACTCATTCGACTGTAATTGATAACGGCTCGACAAAGACAATAGTTAATCCAAATGGAACTCATTCAACTGTAATTGACAATGGTTCAACAAAGACAATCGTTAACCCTGATGGAACTCATTCGACTCTAATTGACAATGGCTCGATAAAGACAATTAATAAAAGACAAAAGAAGAAGAAGAAAAACAACCACTAGCATTTTATAAATTTAACTGTGGTTTCAGTGCAAACTTTAAACAGTCCAACTCCCATCAAATTTGTGCGTACCCGGACAGATAAACAGCCCGTAACCCACAGTATAAAATTATAATTTCCCGTTATACCCATTATGAAAAGACTAATTATAATTTCAACCTTTTTACTATTTTCAAGTTTATCGTTTGGACAAGAAAACAAATACTCTATTGGCATTTTAGGGTCCTTTGATGAGTTTGACTATAACTTATCAGACAAGATACTTTTAAGCTTAGAACCATATTTAAGAATTGGATTTAATGCAATTGACAACGACAGAATAGAATCAAATTCAATATTATACGGAGAAATAATTAGCATAAATTATAAGCTAAAATGAAAAAATATCATTTACATAACCGACCAAATCGGGAGCTCACACAAGAATCAGAGATAGATTCAATTTTAAAAAATGGGAAATTTGCTGTGATTTCGATGTGTAGAGAAAATGAGCCATATATCGTCACACTAAGTTATGGATACGATCATAGTAAAAATTCTCTTTACTTTCATTGTGCAAAGAATGGTTTGAAAATTGATTTTCTTAAATATAACAAGAATGTTTGCGCAACAATAATTGAAGATGGAGGATACATTATTAATGAATGTGGTCATGAATACAGATCAGTAGTTTTTTGGGGTGATATGCAAATTGTAAATGATTCTGTTGAGAAAAAACACGGAATGAAAGTTTTGCTTGGTCACTTAGAAGCAAATGACTTGATAATTAAAGAACAGCTTTTAAAGTCTGATAATTATTACTCTAAAATGGAAATACTTAGACTTGACATAAAAGAAATACATGGGAAAGCTGGTCGATAAAAAATGAAAAACAAACTAAGACAGATGAACAATCAAATAATAAATAACTTATACGAATTCTGGGAGCATATAGGAACATTGACGAATAAACTGATTAAAACAGAAAAATATTCGGCAGTTTATATGGATAGTTCTGATTGGCCTAATCGTATTTTTGATTTACAATTTAATTATGAGATTGTTGATGAAATAAAAAAGCTTAGCAAGAGCAATGAACTTCCGGAAATTATTACCATTCCAAAACCCAATGATTTTAATAATACTCCTGACTTTGAGTTTGTATTTGGACAGAAGAATATGGCTCTTGATTTGGATTTAATTTCAAAGAATGTATCAACAAATCCAAATATCAAAAGAGTAAAAACGGAGAACGATTCAATTGAATTTGCAAATACAGCTTCGGAATCATTTGGATATCGGGTTGACCAAAATGTTGTTTTCAAGATCGCTACCAGTTCCGAGTCAATTAGGTTATTTCTATATAAAGAAGATAGTGAATGTTTAGCTTGCGGAATTGTATTCTTTGATTCCAATAATAACGCCGGGTTGCATATGATTGGTACAATTCCGAAAGGTAGAGGAAAAGGAATTGGGAAAAGTATGACTAATAAGCTCTTAATGGAAGCAAAAGAAAATAATTCAAATTATTGTGTTCTTCATGCATCGTTAATGGGAGAACCAATATATAAACAACGGGGATTTAAAGCATACGGGGAAATTGAAACCTACAGGATATTGAAAAACAGAAACAACTAAAGCTTTTCCCCCTAAACCGAAGCTCAAAGTTACTCTCACTCGCATACCTCAAAAGCACCTTCATAAACCTAATCCTGTTAAATTTTTGTTTAAAACCAAGCCAACAAGAACACAAGTTTAAAATTATATTTTGCTAATTTGGGATGATCATAAGAATACTTATCAAACCACAACCTCTTGAAAAATCAAAAGATGAAATTTTAAATATCATCAGACTGATTTACAGGAGATATACCAGATATAAGTTATTAGAGAAATAAAAAGCAATTGTATAAATACGGATGTTAGCGTTCATTGCAAGACATACAGTACTCAATTTTAACGATAGGAAAAAAAGAAATAGACAGATTATGAAATATTTTAAGATTGCTTTGGCAGTTCTAATTATCTCTCTAATCTCATGTGAGAAAGATGAAGAATTAGCAAGAAACTCTACAGATATAGTTCCTCTAAAAGTTGGAAATAGATGGTTTTATACGACTTATTTATATGAAGACAGTCAAGAAGCAAAATATGAAACATCATCTATCTCCGTTGACAAGCAGATTGACTTGACAATAAGAGGGAAAAAGATTGAGACGTTTCAAATTAAGAATACAACTGGTGATTTATACACAAACAAATTTGTTGGAAATACATCAGATGGCTATACAGAGTATGGACTGATTTTAGATTTTGACCACATGTTTCAATATTCAGGAGGTATGGAATTTGTTTTTATTGGAGAAAACGACACATTAATCTATAACTCATTGGTAGCAAAATATCCTATTCAAGCAAATGAAAATTGGGAGACAGAAAATTCTTATTCTTACATTGATTATGATGAGGCAAGTAATGTGCGTACGATTGAAATAAAAGTTGACACTGTTGAAATAAAGTGTATAGAAACAAATAAAACAATAGATACAGATATTGGAAGCTTTAACTGTATTGGGTACAGATATGGCGATAATGATTATTATTCGATTAATTATTACTCTGTTGGATATGGAATGATAAAAAGCGAGTTTTATGAAAATGGAGGAATTGAAGGCTATCGTATTCTGACAGACATTAATTTAAAATAAACAACTAAATGCCAATAACTTATGCAAATAGGTGATTCTTGCTCATTCTGAAAGTTTTTATCCGCTGGATAAAGATTACCCGACCTCACACGGCAAAACCGTTACTGCCAATAATAGAGACGACCTCACTAACGCTGAAACATAAAACATATGCTATTTAATACTATTGACTTTGTTTTTTTCTTACCGATAGTAATAATTACTTACTTTCTACTTCCACATAAATTTAGATGGATATTGCTTCTTTTGGCAAGCTATTTCTTCTATATGAGTTGGAAAGTAGAATATATTCTCCTCATTATTATATCTACATTGATAGACTATGCAAGCGGTATTTTAATGGAAAGGCAGCCTGATAGAAAATCAAGATTACCATTTCTTATTTTAAGTCTGTGTACAAATCTCGGACTATTGTTTTTCTTTAAATATTTCAGCTTTGTTTCCGAAAACCTAAACCTGCTCTTCGATAAAGTTGAAATAAGCAGAAATATTCCGTTAATGCATATTATTCTACCAGTCGGAATTTCATTCTACACTTTTCAAACATTAAGCTATTCAATTGATGTTTTTTTCGGACGACAAAAAGCCGAAAAGCACTTAGGTTATTTTGCATTGTATGTTTCATTTTTTCCTCAGCTCGTTGCTGGCCCAATTGAGCGTTATTCGAGATTAACACCACAGCTTAAAGAAAAGCATGAATTTTCATACGAAAACCTGGTTAATGGATTACGACTTATCCTATACGGGCTATTTATAAAAATGGTAATCGCTGATAACTTAGCGGGAATAGTTGACCAAGTATATGCCGCTCCAGAAAATTATTCATCATGGGATATTCTTACCGGAATTCTTTTTTATTCTTTCCAGATCTACTGCGATTTTTATGGCTATTCTATTATTGCCATTGGTAGTGCCCAAATAATGGGAATAAAAATAATGGATAATTTTAAGACGCCTTATTTAGCCAAAAATATTTCTGAATTCTGGCAAAGGTGGCACATATCACTTTCTACCTGGTTTAGGGATTATTTATATTTTCCTCTTGGCGGAAATCGTGTGAAAAAATCAAGATGGATCATAAATATTTTAATTGTTTTTGTTGTAAGTGGAATCTGGCATGGAGCTAACTGGACATTCCTTATTTGGGGTGGCTTATTTGGTTTTTTATACTTGTTGGAAAAAGGAATAAATACAGTTTTCAAGCTTAAAAAGGATCATAAACCTTTTTCTTTGGGTCATTTATTTTTAGCGGCTAAAACATTTGTGTTGGTTACTTTAATATGGGTGTTCTTTAGAAGTCAGACTTTTAATGAGGCAATCAATATTTTCACTCTTCTATTTACAGGAACAGATCAAATAAGCGAAATATTAGTTGTTCCGAATTATGTTTGGCTTTGGCTAATCGTTTTTATTGTTACTGATATATTGCTATATAATAAACGTTTTGACTCATGGTTAAACAATTTGCCATTTATTGCCAGGTGGCTTACCTACAGCGTTTTCATTTTTAGCATTATCGTTTATGCAGGTGTAGAAGATTACCCTTTCATTTATTTCCAATTCTAAAGAACAAACTATGTATAAAAAAATATTATTCAGAATATCTTTTTTATGTCTCCTTATACTATTAATGAATTTTATATACAGTAAATTCTTCTACGAAGCAGATATTCAAAAGCATTCTGAAATTATAAATTTGGTTAGGGATATTCCCAATAGCGCCGATATAATTTACATAGGAGAATCTTCAAATACCACATTTCGTGCTGATGATATTGATAAAAGATATATTTCTGCTTTTGTAGGTGACTTTTACCCAGGACTGAACACATATGATATTTCAATACCTGCAAGCCATGCAGGTATTTATAAGGTTTTGCTGGAACGTATTCCAAAAGAAAACAAGGTTAAAACCATTATAGTTACTTTAAACTTACGTTCTTTTAATGCTGGATGGATATATTCAAACCTTGAAACATCATTACAAAAAAGTATGGTTCTAATCAAACCATATCCTCCATTATTCAATCGTTTCTTATTATCGTTCAAAGCATATGATATTAAATCGGAACATGAGCGGGAAAAGCAGCTTCAAAAGAAATGGATGGATGATAAGTTCCACCTTCCTTTCGATTCCAAATTTGAAAATGTTATTGAATGGGATAAATGGATGGCAAGTTCAGGGATAAAAGATAGTGAAGGGAATATTGATTCTAAACAAACGGAATTAGCTTGCAATTATATTAAGACCTATGGATTTCAGTTAGATACTACAAACAATCCGAGGATTAAGGATTTTAATGAGATTGTTGAATTAGCCCATAAAAGGAACTGGAATCTTGTTTTCAATCTAATGGCAGAAAACACAGAAAAAGCAAAGGAACTTGTTGGAGATGATTTAATTTACCTGATAAACGAGAATACGAATATACTGGTAAATTACTATCAAGACAGAGGTGTTCGTGTAGTTAATAATTTAAACGCTGTTGAAAACGAACAATTTATTGACCAAAATTGGACAACCGAACATTATGCTGAAAAAGGAAGGAAAAGGATTGCCCGAAATGTTGCTGAAACATTAAAAACATGGTACTATGATTATTACGAAGAAGTAAATTACAAGATTAGTTATCAAACGGATTTCTTTAATGATTGTGAGAATAAAGATGCAGTTTGGGGACAAATGCAAACATTAACCACTGAAACTTCATTTTCGGGTAATCAGTCCTCACAAACCGGGAATGGAAATGATTTCAGCATTACGATGGAGTATCCTCTAAAAGTTGTTCCAGATAGCTTAAAAGAAAATATAGAAATAGAGTTTATGCTTAATCAGTCATCTTTAAATCATGATGCAAAATTGGTTCTCCAGGCAAATGGAAAAGATTTTGACTATTATTGGAAGGATTATGATTTAAAAGAAGAAGTGAAAGAAAAAAATAAATGGGTAAAATTCAATAAGATTATCAGCATTCCTGATAGCATAAAGAATGCCGATTTAATTAAAGTTTACGTTTATAATCCATCGAAAGAAAAAATATATATAGATGATTTTAGAATTAAAATTGAGGGATAACCGGAGGAGACACAAGTCTATAACGCGATAAAGTAAGTGATTACCCTAATTGTGATTTACATTAGAGAATGTTGTACTTTGATAGTAAAGTAGCTTTGAAATCCTCAACGTTTCATTCCGCCAAATCGTTGTATGCAAATACACAAAAACAATACTAAATGAATATGGAATACTCAAAAGATTTATTGGCTATAGAAAAGAAATCAATTGCCAGAATAGTTTTGGGAATACTATTTCTAATTTTTTCAGGATTCTGGGTTATTTCAAAAATTTCAGAAAATATTGAAATAAGAGCAGTTGACTGGGCTTATTCAATAGTCTTTGTGATGAATGGTGTATATCATACATTCGAAGGTTATGGATATAGCTTCAATCAGCTTTTTGGAAAAGCTTACGTCCTAATCAATAACGAGTTGATTTCAATAAAACCCAAAATCAATAAAAAAGAAAAAACAGTTTATTGGAAAGACATCAAGTTGATTGATTTTCAATATAACCAATTAATAATCGAAAAAGCAGACAACACAAATTTGAGTATTGATATTATAAACCTCGAATACGATACAAAAAAAGATATCCGAGCAATTATTTCTCAGATATCAGAAAACAAAAACATTAAATATATTACCCAATAATTATCCCGCGAGCGATATTTACAGCTAGCTTTGAGATCAATACAACATCTTTCATCCAAAACTTAAACATCAAAAGGAATGAAACAAAAGAAACTAACCGAATTAACGGATCAGGAATTGTTGCAGGAAGCAAAAAGGATGAAATCAACGTCAATAACGAACGCGGTATTAATCGGATTTCTGGCAGGAATTGTTTTTTACAGTATTGCAAAAAATGCTGTAGGATTTGTAACACTAATCCCTTTGTTCCTAGCCTATAAATTGATCAACAATTCAAAATACAGCAACAAAGAACTGGAAGAACTTTTGAAAGAGCGAAATCTGAAATAAAGAATGTACCTGTTTACCTTCTACTTTGTTTTGCAAAAACAACTACTCCACGCAAAAGGATTTGAAGCGGCTGCTGTGTTCCTCAACCATTTTATAAACTTATCAACAATGAGGGTACAAATTCGTTTGGCAGAAGATTAATACTAAAAATTTTGCACATTAGCAGGTCGCAATGATAGCGCCAAAAATCAGATACGTTTCAATACAATTAATCTAAACAAACAATGAGAATAGCCAGTATTTCATTATTGCTTTTACTTTCCGTTCTAATTTCATGTAAAGAAGAAGATGTTGTTGATGACTGGCACTCATCCCAAAAGTATATATACACTATTCCTGAGCTTACAGATTGGATTGGAGTAGATCAATATACATGCAATGATCCATTGGCTTGTGAAGGAATGTTTGTAAATATTACCGGCTACATTAATATAGATGACATATCACCTGAAAATCAAATTTTACCATTATACTACGAAGAAATCACAAACCTCAGCAAAGCTTTCGACCAGAAAGTAGTTGAAGTTGAAGTAAATGAAAAATACAGCCTAAACATTTATAATAAGATTGACGAAATCTATCAGGAAATGCCAAATACGTCATGGCAGAAAGTTAACATCAAAGCTCAAATTTATGGATGGGATACAGCCAAAGATGATCTCTGTGAAAAATGCTTTGGGTTAATTGGTTACTCTTTAGATAAGGAGCAATAAATTATCTCAACTTAAACACTTCGCTGCAGACACAAATTATTTTGGTCCTATTATTTCAATAAAAGTACCATCCGGATCCTGAATCAATAGGAAAAAGCGATTTTCGCCTAATTGTGTAGGATTACCGCTTAAAACTTTTACTCCATGTTTTTCTACCCGATCTAAAATAGGTTGCAGATGATTCACATAAATAGAGATGTACTGCATTCCTGTATCGTCACTCATAAACTTTTGTTTCGGATGACTAGCCTTTGTTCCCAGACTCATAAGTTTCCATTCACTGGCCTGTTCTCTATCTTCAAGTTTTAAATGGGTAATATCAAGTTGATAACTGTTTGTTAATCCCAACTCTGTTCCCAATTCCTTAGTAACGGAAGATTCTCCGGTCTTAATCATTCCTATAACGTTTGTATAAAAGTCAATCGATTTTTCAAGATCTTCAACGACTACACCTATACTTATTGCCGACTTGCTGAATTCGCTTTGTGCCATAGCAATTACGGCAAAAAACAACAGTGTAACTGTAACGATACTTTTTCTCATTATTAAGGTTCTAATTAGTTTTAATATCTGTAAAATTAGAAGAATTAACAGGGTCTCAAAAGGTTTTGGAAAATATCAGTTTCATATTGTTTCCAGTCTAATGAAAATCTACCAAGCAGCCCCGGATCAGTTGGGTAAAAGCCTTTAGAAATAAATTCATACAACAGATTATTGCTGAACAATAATAATTCGTATTTTAAGCAATTCTTTTAACTAATGACTATAAAAAAACCAATGCCCAACAAAAATACTCATAACACAGAGGAATATATCTGTAGAAACTGTGGTACTAAATTTCAAGGTAATTTTTGTCCGCAATGTGGTCAGTCGATAAAAGAATTCGAACGTCCTTTTCAATTTCTGATTATTGATTTTTTGGGTAACATGTTTGCTTTCGATACCCGTTTCTGGAAGACTTTTGTTGCCGTATTGCTTAAACCCGGCACATTAGCTCGTGACTATGTAAAGGGTCACCGGATAAGATATATGCCTCCATTCAGGTTCTATATATTTGTCAGTTTTATATTTTTCTTCCTGTTGAATATTTATACTTCACAAAATGCTACCAATTCGGACCTTCTTACAGGTTCGGAGAATGACATGATTACTTTATTCGATAATGGAGAGGAAGAATTGACACAAAACGATGAGTATAATATACCGGAAAGAATAGCATTATTCATGGAACACCCGGAATTGTTTATGGAACAACTTATGTCCTATTATTCGTGGGGAATGTTTTTATTAATGCCGTTTTACGGGTTTTTATTATGGGTGTTCTACAGAAAGAGACAAAGATATTACATCACTCACCTTATAATGGCTGTAAACCAGCATGCATTTATCTTCTCTATCTTTATAATAATGCTACTGTTTTCTATGTTTCTCCCCGGTTTTTCTGGTTCATTTATTAACTATCTGCTTCTTTTAATACCTGTTTATTTAATCATCGGGCATAAAATTCTTTATCAACAAAGAACACCCAAGATTATACTTAAACTATTCGCAATTTCATTTTTATACTTTTTTGTTGTTCTAATACTTGCTGTAGCAGTGCCTGTACTTATTCTTGTACAAAACGGACTGGAGATATAATTGAAGATGAAAAAGAAAATATCGATAAGAT
>CAXXKK010000022.1:0-16193 GCA_963676845.2 Prolixibacteraceae bacterium
GGAGGTGTTACCTCTTTTAATACATCACCTATAGTTGGAATATCTACTCCGTATAAATTAATACATGTAAATAAAGATAGTATGATTGGATTTATAATTTTTATATTTTTCATTATATTTCATCCTCTTTTTCATTTTCATCTTCCTCTAAAATAAGTTGTCTTTGTGTACCATAAGGCATATTAATTCCACCATCTAAAACTCTAAGAACAATACCATTTATAATAGGAAAAGAGATTTCCCCTTGTTGTAATAAATCAGTGATGATATTTTCAATATTTGTTATCTTTTCTGGATTAATATCTAAAGAATTAAAGTCTATATCGTTAAAATCCTCTACAGAGTTAATAGTTGAATCATTTATAATACTAGCAATAAGGCTATCTAAAGAGTTATTGATACTTGCAGTAGTAATATAAGAGTTTTTATCTAAAATATAGTTTCTACTATCACTACCAGTTAAAGAGATACCTTCTATATAAACATTTTTATCATTAGCAGGTTTTTCATCTTCAAAGTTAGCAGAAGAATAAATAGCTTTTATATCATCACCTTGAATAACACCACTTAAAGAACCATTTGCAATAGCAAAAGTAGAACCATCATACTCTTTGTTATTTGCTGAGTATGTTACATTGATTAATTTAGGAGTAATCTTTAGCTCTCCATCAATAAACTCTAAGTTATAGTTATTGTCTTCCCCTAAAGCTGATATAATATGAGTTCCCGCATCTTTACCTTCTCCTTGTAAAGTAATAGAATCTATTACAGATTTATCTTCATTATTCACTAAACCATTTACACTAAATGAGTCTATGGTATGAGTTTCCCCATTATAAACAACTTCTTTATTGTCAACAGTTACTGTTGCTAAAACTTTGTTAATAGTAGCAGTAGTGCTTGTAGAATCATCTGTGACAATGCTATAGTTTTTCATATCATCTCCACTTAATGATATATCTGTAATATTAATAGTTTTATTTTCTCCTGCATTTTTATCTTCAAATAACGCACTTTGAGATACAGTAATATCATCTCCTGAAATAAGACCTTCTAATACAGCTTCAACATTAGCAGAAGTAGTACCATCATATACTTTGTCATTGCCATTAAAAGTAGCAGATAATTTTTTAGGTGTAATACTAGCAGTAAGTAAAAGTTCTTCAATTACCTTTGGAAAGTATTCATATTCCAGTTGATGAACTCTTTTAGCTAGTTTGTCTGGAGTATCATCTTTTAGAACAGGGCATTTTGCTTGTAGTATTGTATCTCCCTCATCGTAGTTTTCATTTACGTAATGGATGGTTATTCCACTTTCTTTCTCCTTATTATTAATAACAGCTTCGTGAACATGATGCCCATACATGCCCTTCCCACCATATTTCGGTAGAAGTGCAGGATGTATATTAATAATAGGAAACTCATTTGTTAAATTTGAAGGAACAAGCCACAAGAACCCGGCAAGTACAATCATGTCAATTTTTCTTTCACTTAACTCTTCAAGGACATCAATGCTTTTATAAAATTCATTTTTGTCAAAGGTAAATGTCTCAACCCCCAGCTTTTCTGCCCTAATCAAGGCATATGCATTTTCGTTGTTTGACCATAACGAATCAATGATGACATCCCTGTTTTTTTGAAAATATTCGATGATATTCTGTGCGTTACTTCCAGACCCTGAGGCGAATATGGCAATTTTTTTCATTGTAATACGATGTATTGTAATTGTTTTGAATTATAGACTAGAATGTTCAAATATGTTTGTTTTTACAAGTAAAAGTAACCTCCAAACGACTATTTATTTGAAATTTTCTTTGAAATATCTTGGGTAAATTTATTACTTTGCAACGATTTTTTTAAAAATAAATTGAATATTAACTTAAAATTAGAACTATGTCTGACATTGCATCAAAAGTTAAGGCAATTATTGTTGACAAATTAGGAGTTGACGAGAGTGAAGTTACAAATGAAGCTTCTTTTACTAATGATCTTGGCGCAGATTCTTTGGATACTGTAGAGTTAATCATGGAATTCGAAAAAGAATTTGATTTAGCTATTCCAGACGATCAGGCTGAAAAAATTTCAACTGTAGGTGAAGCAGTTGCACATATCGAAGCAAACGTAAAGTAATAAATTAGAATCATTTTTTATGGAATTTAAACGGGTAGTTATTACCGGACTTGGAACCGTAAACCCGCTAGGTAATTCTGTACAGGACTATTGGGAAGGGCTAAAAAACGGTGTAAGTGGAGCTGCGCGCATTCAACAAATGGACGTGGAACTTCACAAAACCCAATTTGCATGTGAGTTAAAAAATTTCGACCCTACAGAATATGTAGCGAAGAAAGAGGTTCGTAAAAACGATCCGTATACTTTATATGCACTAGCTGCGTCACAACAAGCTATTGATGATTCCGGACTTGATCTGGAAAGCATGAATAAGGATCGTGCCGGAGTGATTTGGGGTGCTGGTATTGGCGGCTTACATACTTTCTATGAGGAAGTTAGAGCTTACAATCTGGAAAGACCCAAATTTAACCCTTTCTTTATCCCTAAAATGATTGCCAACATTGCAGGTGGTTTAATATCCATCCGCTTTGGTTTTAGAGGGCCGAACTTTACTACGGTTACTGCTTGTGCATCATCCTCTCATGCTATGATCGAAGCGATGAATTACATTCGCTTAGGGAAAGCAGATGTATTTATTACAGGAGGTTCAGAGGCAGCGATCAATAATGCAGGTTTATGTGGTTTCAATTCAATGCGTGCAATTTCTACACGAAATGATGACCCGGCAACAGCTTCCCGTCCATTTGATAAAGACCGTGACGGTTTTGTAATGGGTGAGGGTTCAGGAGCTCTTATTTTTGAAGAGTATGAACATGCAGTTGCTCGTGGGGCCAAAATTTATGCTGAAGTTGCTGGTGGTGGCATGTCTGCCGACGCTTATCACATGACTGCCCCTGATCCGGAAGGACGTGGTGCAACTTTGGTTATGAATTGGGCATTGGAAGATGCAGGAATTAAACCAGAGGATATTGATTACATCAATGTTCATGGCACATCAACTCCTTTAGGAGATATTGCTGAACCGAAAGCAATTAAAAATGTATTCGGAGATCATGCATATAATTTAAGCATTAGTTCTACTAAGTCAATGACAGGCCACTTGTTGGGTGCTGCTGGTGCTGTAGAAGGAATTGCTTGTATATTAGCTATGCAAAATGGTCTTATTCCTCCAACCATTAATCATTTTACTGACGATCCTGAGATTGATAATAATCTCGATTTTACCTTTAATGTAGCAAAAGAGCGTGAAGTAAATTACGCACTTAGTAATACATTTGGTTTTGGAGGTCATAATGCGACAATAATTCTTAAGAAATATTGATATCGTGATACGATTTCTGGTACAAAAAATAAAACTCTTTTCTTCTACCAGAAAAGAGTTTTATTTGTTTTTAAGATCGTTGTTTGGAATTTATCCAAACAATATCCATTTGTATGAAACAGCATTGATTCATAAGTCTGCTTCAAAACTGGATTCTCAGAAGAATCTTGTTAATAATGAGCGGTTGGAATATCTGGGTGATGCTATTTTAGGAGCAGTTATTGCCGAATTTTTATACAATCGTTATCCTAATCAGGATGAAGGTTTTCTTACACAAATGCGTTCCAAACTTGTAAATCGGTCATTTCTCACAGAATTGACATTCAAGATTGGTTTAAACAATTACATTAAATCCAATACTAACAGTACGGCAGAAAACAGTCATATATATGGCGATGCTCTTGAAGCAATAATTGGAGCATTGTATCTGGATAAAGGATATGATATTTCGAAGCAATTTATTATTAAGAAGTTGCTATCTGAGTATGTTGATCTGGAACTTGTTCAACATACAAACACAAATTACAAAAGTCAGCTTATAGAGTGGAGTCAGAAGAATAAAAAGGAAATTGACTTCAATACAACAGAGCATGTTAGTGGTGATAACCGTTCGCCAATTTTTAAATCTGTGATCTCAATTGATGGAGATGTTATTGCTAAAGGTGAAGGCAGTTCGAAAAAAGAGGCTCAACAAAATGCATCAAAGAAAGCCATCGAAAAAATGAAAAAAGATATCCCCGAAACATTCTAATATTCATTTTTCAAAGAAATATTATTGAGTCTGGCAGGCTCAATTCCCATCCAATGTTAAATATTGTTAAGCTCTGAATAGCCATGTTTTAGAAAGGTTATATTTGTAGGCTATGAGCAGGAAGATTATCATTACGTTGATTGTTGTGATGGCATTGGTTATGACCAGCCTGATCCTGGTTCAGACTAATTCCATAAAAAAAGCATTAGAGGTAAAAGAGGAGCAGTTTGATCAATCCGTAAAACGTTCTATTAAACGTGTTATTGATCGGCTTGAACAAGAAGAAGCTGCACAGTTGGGTAGTGTAAATTCATCTTACATGAGTAGCAGTGCATTTCGGCAAATGTATTCACCTAGTGCAAGAAGTAACAGTATTATTGATCGGAACTCACCTAAGACTGATATAAATATTACTTTTCAGTATTCAGAAAGAAGCACTTCCATTTATGGGAATATCGAAGGAGGTACATTTCAATATTCGGACACAACTATTGTTGTACAAAGTGAGCGGGGAAGGCCGGGGGAATTTCCTTCAGGGTTTGATGTTTTTCATGATCAGGATAATTACATTCTGGATAGAAGTGAACAAGCAGTACAAGAGCGAATTAATATGAATTTGGTGTTGCAAAACCAAAACTATTTTTCCCAGCTTCCTCTTGGCGAAAGGATCGATATTCAGTTGTTGAAAAGGACCTTAGATTCGGAGTTACAAAGTAGTGGTATAAATCTGAAGTATAAATATGCTGTAAAAAGTTATCCTCCCGGTGAGGAAATTACGGTTTTTGGAGATGATAATTATTCTCCGGATAAAGGCAAAGAATATTTTGATGTTCTTTATCCCAATGATGTTGTTGAAGTTAAGCCGAATTACCTACGCGTTTATTTTCCTCAGCGACAATCTTATTTGTTAAGAGAAACAGGTATCATGGTTATTCCTACTGTAATTCTTACAGCGATGCTGATTGCCATCTTTGCCTATACTATTTTGGTCATATTAAGGCAGAAAAAGCTGTCGATGATAAAGAATGACTTTATTAATAATATGACACATGAGTTAAAAACTCCAATTTCCACAATATCTTTGGCTAGCCAGATGTTGCATGACAACACAGTTACAAATACGCCAAAAACTGTAGAACATGTGTCTAATGTAATCATGCAGGAAAGTAAGAGGCTTAGTTTTCAGGTTGAAAAAGTCCTGCAAATGGCAGTTTTTAACGAAGGTCGTTTGAAATTAAAGTTTAAAGAGTTTAATTTTAACCAACTGGTAACTAATGTTGCTCATAACTTTGAATTGAGAGTGAAAAATAAAAATGGGCAACTTACCACTGAACTTCTAGCTGAAGATGATTTAGTGAAAGGAGATGAGGTTCACATTACAAATGTTCTTTTTAATTTACTGGATAACGCTGTGAAATACAGTGAAGGTGAACCTGAAATAGAATTGAAAACTGAAAATAAGAATGGATTTTTGCTTGTATCGGTGAAAGATAATGGCATTGGAATTTCAAAAGAGCACCAAAACCAGATTTTTGAACGTTTCTTCCGTGTGCCAACAGGAAATGTGCATAATGTGAAAGGTTTTGGACTTGGTTTAAGTTATGTGAAGAAAATTGTTGATTCGCACCAGGGGAAAATTAAAGTTGAAAGTGCTATAAATAAAGGAACAAAATTTACAATATACCTGCCTTTAAACAATATAGAAAATGGACGAAAAAGCAAAACTTTTATTAGCCGAAGACGATGAAAACCTCGGACCTTTATTAAAAGAATATTTAATAGCAAAAGGTTATAATACTGATTTGTTTGGTGATGGCGAATTAGCTTATGATGGATTTACCAAGCAGAGTTATGATTTATGTATTCTTGATATCATGATGCCTAAAAAAGATGGAATCTCACTGGCTCGTGATATCCGTCTGTTAAGGCAAGATGTTCCAATTATCTTCTTAACTGCGAAGAATTTGAAAGAAGATGTGTTGGAAGGGTTCCGAATTGGAGCTGACGATTATATTACGAAACCGTTTAGTATGGAAGAACTTATTTTCCGTATTGAGGCGATTTTAAGGCGTATTAACCAGGATGGTGTAAAATCATCAGATCAATCAACTTACCAGTTAGGTAAATTTACGTTTGATCCGCGCAAACAAATTCTTTCTGAAGAAGGGAAAGAACCAGTAAAACTTACGACGAAGGAATCTGAATTATTGCGTCTGTTATGCAATAATGCGAATGATGTGCTGGAACGAAATTTTGCATTAAAAACGATCTGGATAGATGATAATTATTTTAATGCCCGAAGCATGGATGTGTATATTACGAAGTTGCGTAAGCATCTGAAAGAAGAATCTTCAGTTGAAATTATCAACGTACATGGGAAAGGTTATAAACTAATAATATGATCCTTTAGATTGAATGAATCCCGGTTCCCCGGGATTTTTTAGTTTTATTCTTTTTGCTTCATTTCTTTCCCAAATATCTCAAATGCTTTTGTTAATTGTTCGGGGCGTCCTAGCATATATGCAATGTCTGATTCTTTTAAACAGACATCAACATCTGGATGCTCAATTAATTCCTGATCTCTCAAAATAGCAACAAGTGTTACTCCGTAAACTTTTCGGAACTGAATTTCTTTTATTGTTTTTCCAATTACAGAAGAACCTTCTCTTACTTTTAGAGCCATAATTTCCACATTGGGTAGTTCTTTAAAAAGTAAGTCGGAATCATCAGAACGATCTCTGAAAGTTCCGTAGTGATCATCTCTTATTTTTGCAGTCACCCGGTTAATTTCACGTTGAGGCACTAATCGCTTTTGAAGCATTTTTTCAAATATATCAATGGCTGTTTCAAATTCTTCAGGAATAACCAGATCTGCTCCGGAACGATATAATTCTTCAAGGTCATAAACATATCGTGTGCGAGCAATGATGTGAACATGTGGATTAAGTATTCTCACTTTTTCAATGATAGACATTGCAACAATCACATTCCCTACAGAAACAACTACAATTCCAGCAGTATCAACATGTGCCCTTTCCAGTATTGGAATATTTGTAGCATCTCCATAAACAACTGTGTGCCCTTCTTCCTGAAGCTTTTTTACAAGCCCTGGATCAAACACTACAGAAATAGATGGAAGATGGTGATGATTCGCCATTCTTGTAAGGTTAAGTGCCCTACTATCTTTCCCAATAAAAACTATGTGATTCTTTAATTCCGGAACTTCAATCTGGGGAAGAGGGAATAGTCCTTCAACCCAAAATTTGGGCAGGGGTAATTTGAGTAATTCTTCGGCAACAGGCTTTGAAATCATGATTAGCAGTGGAGTTACCGACATACTTATAATGGCTACTGCCAGAAATAATTGATAATAATAATCTGGAATGATCTCATATTGAAGTCCTGATTGAGCGAGGATAAATGAAAATTCACCAACCTGACATAATGCAAATCCAACCATAATTGTTCCCCTGAAAGTGTGCCCTAAAACAAAGGCAGTTCCTCCGGCAACGATCATTTTTATGAGTAAAACAAGCAAAATTGTAGAGGTTACCAACCATGGATTCTCAGCAACAAAACTAAGGTCAAGCAACATACCAACACTTACAAAAAAGAAGCTTGTAAAGGTGTCTTTAAAAGGGATTAGGTGACCAAAAGCGTTATGACTGTATTCTGATTCAGAAATCATTAAGCCAGCTAGGAATGCTCCAAAGGCTAACGATATACCCATTTCTGAAGTTAGTAGGGCAATTGCGAGGCAAATAACAAAAATGCTCATCATAAAAAGCTCCTGGTTTCTCGTGAGAGCAATCATCTGAAGGATCTTTGGCATTAACCATCTGTTCCCAATATAGACCAGACCTACAAGAAAAATAGTTTTTCCAAGAAGAAGTAGTAGCTCCCGTTGAGGATCGGTAGCTGCACCACCTAACATTGGGGTGAAAAGCAATAATGGAATAAGAATAATGTCTTGGAATATAAGTATTCCCAGAACCGTTCGGCCATAATTTGATGTAATTTCTGAACGTTCCTGTAATAACTTTAAAACAACGGCTGTACTACTTAGGGCTGTAAGGAAACCTACAAAAATAGATCCTGTCCAGCTTAAATCATATAAACGTGCAAATAACAAGGTGATTCCGGCAGTAAGGAAGAGCTGAAGAAAGCCTCCAAGAAAGACAATCTTTCGAATCTTAAATAAATGATTGATGGAAAATTCAAGTCCTATGGTAAACATGAGCAGGATAACTCCAATCTCTGCCATCAGTTCAATCTGGTGTACAGAAGTGATTAGTCCTAATAGATGAGGACCTGCAATTATTCCTGTGAAAAGATATCCAATAATAGTTGGTATCTTGATTTTTGTAAATAAATAATTTACAACTGTAGATAGGGCAAAAATGATGACAATATCCTTGAGTAATGCAAGTTCCATATGGGGTTGTTTGAATAACTTTCTCTCAAAATTACAATTTAATAGGATTCTATTGGCTATATTTTTTCACTCTTTAATACGAAAAAGCGATACATTCATAAAGAATGTACCGCTTTTAAAAATGATTAGTGGCTTCCTCAATGAAATGTGATTTCATTCACATCTCAATTTTTTATTTAACTATTGTCATTTCATCAATTAAATTGGTTGCTCCAGCATATTTATCGATAAGCCATAGTACAAAACGAATGTCAACATTAATACACTTTTGGAGCTCATCTTCAAAGGCAAGATCCCCACTCATTGCTTCCCAGTTGCCGTCGAATGCAATTCCAATTAATTCTCCTTCTGCATTTAACACAGGACTTCCGGAGTTACCACCAGTAATATCATTATTACTAATGAAACAGGTGTGTAGTGTGCCATCTTCATCGGCATAATTGCCATAATCATTGGCATAATATAGTTCTTTTAAGCGAGCAGGAACTTCAAACTCAATATCTCCGGGAATCTCTTTTTCAATATATCCTTTTAGAGTTGTATAGTAATCGTAATAAACAGCATCTCTTGGGAAATATCCGCCAACGGTTCCATAAGTTAACCTCATGGTAGAGTTTGCATCAGAGTAGAATGTTTTATTAGGTTCCATTTCCATGCGTCCGGCAAGAAACAGGCGACGGCCTTTTACCAATTCATCAGTTGTTGCATTATTCGCCTGGGCAATTTTTGAAGCTTCCTCATAAATACTTAATGTTGCTTCAAATGCAGGGTCTTTTTCCAGTTTTTTCAAATTTGGTTTGGCCAGAAATTCCTCAAGTTTTTCCTGATCAGCGAACACTGTTTTCTCAAATAACTTTTTAGCATAAGCATCAAAGTCTCCTTTGTATTTCGATTCTACTTCATCAAAGAATGAAGGATGAAATTCAGAGTTAATATTGTCGTGATAAAGTGCTAATAATGCAGCCGTAACTTTTTGGTCTGTTGCCGCATCGTAATCTTTAAAATAATTATCGAGCTCGCTACGAATTGCATTTACAACATTTTCAAGGCGATCTGAGTCGTCTGGATTTTCAAGAGCATCAGCTAATTCAAGCGCAGAAACTGTAAATGCGAAAATTTCAGGTCCGCGAAGCATTGCTTCACTTAAGTATTCATATGCTTTTTCATCACTAATATCTTCGTATGCATATTCAATAAGATCTAAAGCTTCACCATACTTTTCTTTTCGTTTTTCATCGGCATTTACCCATTTTGTAAACTCATCTTCAATCTCTTTCTTTTTTTCAATTACATTCAAATCGTCCAGCCCTTTGTTCTGTCCAATACTAAATTTGTAATAGTTTGAGCTGGTTGCATATTTTGAAGCGTATTGAATCATTGCTTTCTGACTGGTATTCATGTAATCCATCAGAATGTTCAGTTTTTTCTCGCGAACCTGAACACGTACAGGATTGGTAACATTCATAGTGTACTCAATTCCAGTAGATGATTTGTAACGCATGGTGCTTCCCGGATATCCCATAACCATTGTAAAATCATCTTCATCGTAACCTTCTAGTGAAATTGTGAAATGATAATTAGGATGATAAGGAACATTATCTTCTGAGTAATCAGCAGGTGTGCCATCAGGAGCACAATAAACACGGAACATACTAAAATCACCGGTATGGCGTGGCCACATCCAGTTATCAGTGTCACCACCAAACTTACCGATTGATTCTGGTGGAGCTCCAACTAATCGGATATCACGGAAAGTTTCATAAACAAACAGGTAGAAGTTATTGTCATTATAAAGAGATTCAACGGAAGCATCATAATTTGTACCTTCTGTTGCTTCATCCTCAATGTCGTAAGATAAGTTTCGGATTATATTATCTCTTTCATCTTCGCTCATGTCTTCATTTAGAGCTTCACTAATACGATCAGTTACATCTTCAACGCGAATAAGGAATGAAACAGTTTTTCCCGGGTTGGGTAACTCTTCATCGTAACTTTTTGCCCAAAAACCATCTTTAAGATAATCGTGCTCAACAGTACTGTGACTTTGAATCTCACCAAAACCGCAGTGGTGATTGGTTAATAAAAGACCATCTTCGGAGATTAGTTCTCCGGTACAACTACCTCTGTCAAGAGCAACTACGGCATCTTTTAAACTTGATGAGTTGATATTGTAAATGTCTTCGGCACTTAATTTAAGTCCCATAGATTGCATCTCGCTGATATTTAGTTTTTGTATCAGCGATGGAAGCCACATCCCTTCATCAGCAATAGACTTGCCGCTAAAAGCTATGAGTAAAACAAACGTAATTGATAAAATTTTCTTCATTATAGTATAATTTAATTCTGATTAACACCATTGAAAACAACAAATATACGAAAGCTTGTATCTAAAAAAACTTTCAGATTTCTGGCTGTTTTAACATATGAGTTGCCGAAACTATTATTTTATTACAAGTATAAAACTTAAATCCCCGAAAAAAGTTTGCCATAATCTTTTTCGACTTTCTGCGGATGCAAAAATCCCTATCTTTGCCATCGAATTTGAAAAACATAAAGATGGAACAAAAAGTGAGGGTGCGATTTGCCCCAAGTCCAACAGGGCCATTGCATATGGGTGGTGTAAGAACTGCCTTGTTTAATTATCTGTTTGCCAAGAAGAACGGTGGTGATTTTTTACTTCGGATTGAGGATACCGACCAAACTCGTTTTGTGCCGGGAGCCGAAGAATATATCATTGAATCGTTAAAATGGTGTGGACTTGTTCCTGATGAAGGCCTGGGTTTTGGAGGTGACTTTGGACCCTACCGCCAAAGTGAACGCAAAGAATTATACCGACAATATGCAGATCAATTAGTTGATAGCGGGAATGCATATTACGCATTTGATACTCCGGACGAACTTGATGCTTTACGTAAGGAGGCTGAGGCAAATAAAACAGCTTTCTCATATGATCTACATACGCGTAAAGGATTGAAAAATTCATTGACTCTTTCTGAAGAAGAAGTCAAACAAAAGATAGAAAACGGAGAGCCTTGGATTATCCGTTTTAAAATGCCTGAAAATGTTGATGTCCTTGAGAAGGATCTTATTCGGGGAGATGTAAAGTTTAATACGAATCAGTTGGATGATAAAGTATTATTTAAGGCTGATGGGATGCCAACTTATCACTTGGCTAATGTGGTTGATGATCATTTGATGCAAATATCACATGTTATTCGAGGTGAAGAGTGGTTGCCTTCTATGCCTTTGCATATTCTGCTTTATAAAGCTTTGGGATGGGAGAAAAATCGTCCTCAATTTGCGCATTTGCCTCTTATTCTGAAACCAACAGGAAAAGGGAAATTGAGCAAGCGTGATGGTGATAAATTGGGATTTCCGGTTTTCCCACTACAGTGGACTGATCCAAAATCAGGTGATGTTTCTCGTGGATACCGTGAAGATGGATATTTCCCAGAAGCATTTGTGAACCTTTTGGCATTATTAGGATGGAATGCCGGGACAGAGCAGGAATTATTTTCACTTGAGGAATTGGTTAATCAGTTCAGCCTCGACCGGGTTGTAAAATCTGGAGCCCGATTCGATCCTGAGAAAGCAAAATGGTTTAACCGGAATTACCTGCAGCAAAAAACGGATGAGGAGTTAGCAACTTCCTTTCAAGCGATACTTGCTGAAAAAAATATCACAATTGATGATAGTAAGCTTATTCGTATTGTTAGTATGATAAAAGAACGTTGTGAGTTTGTCTCAGAACTTTGGAATCAGGGAAATTATTTCTTTGTCGCACCCGATTCATATGATCAAAAAACAGTTAAGAAAAAGTGGAAGGGAGATACTTCTGAGAAACTTAACACTATTATTGAAGTTTTTAATAAAGTTGAGAATTGGGATGCTGCTATTATAAAAGATGCATTTTCTGAATTTATGAATGCTAAAGAATGGGGATTCGGAGTTGTGATGGTTCCAATTCGACTTGCGTTAGTAGGAAGTAGCCAGGGAGTTGATCTTTTTGATATGTGTGAAATAATCGGGAAAGAAGAAACTCTTGGCAGAATTAAGAAAGCAATAGAAGTTTTAGGATAAAATAAAGCAAAAGTAAAAAGGCAAAGATGAAACTTTTGGAGTGCTTCATTTTGCCTTTTTACTTTTAATTTTTGCCTTTATCGCATTAACTTATTTTCTCAATGTAGAGTTTTCTCAACCCTTCCAAATATTCCAGACTTAGATTATTTGTATAGATACGAACAAATTCATGTAACTTTCTTCCTTTGTAAAAGGCACCAATTGCGGCATCGAACTTAATTTCTTCCCAGTTGTATTTTACTTTCATGGTTACTTCGTTGAATTCTTTCCAGCTTAAGTTCTTTGGAATTTCAATGTAGGCATGGTTTTCTTCTTTATTGTCAATATATATGCCTTCTCCAATTGGGTTGAATTCAAAAAATTTCACCAATCTGATTAGACTTGGAGCTTCAAAATCTTTTTTAGTCTTCTTCTTAAATTTAATGCCTTCTTGTATATAGGCTTTCTGAAGTACCTCCAGCAGATCGTAATGTTGCAAATGTCTCACACGTAGTACATCGTATTTCTCATCATAAACCTGGATAAAACCTTTACCGGCATCAAACTTTTCACCAAATACTTTTTCAACATTTTCAGTTGCACGAGTAAGATCAACAAGAGTATATTGCTTTTGCAGTGCCAGATAGAGATAAATTGGTTTTATCTCATTTGGCGAGTCGTTATAATATCCTGGGAAAGGGGCCAATGCCTCAAATACTAATGTACCCGGCATAATCTTATCGTTTATGGTGAGAATTGTTTCCTGTTTCAATAGTGTGCCGAATACTTCAATTGTTTTTTCTTTCATCATAGTTATATTTTTTGGTTCTTTTTTAATGTTACTTTATAAAGATCAAATTGTCCTGTATTCCTTATACGTATCTTGTTATAATAAATTTACTATTTTTAATCTGTTGCATTACATAAAAGGTCAATAATGATTCATTATCTTCGTCACATAATCATATGATGACCTCAGAAAAATATTACCACGTTGAACCTGTTGGGGCAGTCTATATCAATAAAAATTCCCGATCACGACATATTCGGTTAAGGGTAAAACCAGACGGGAAGGTTTTTGTGTCGATGCCCGAATTAGAATCAGAACGAAAAGCCATCAATTTTGTTAAAACGAAAACTGATTGGATACTTAAACAACAAAATAATATACGTGCTGGTTTAACCGTTTTTACTGAAGAATGCGGCTTTCGAACACGTTTCCATCAGCTGAAAGTCGTTCGCGTAGACCATAAAAATGTTTCATCAATGGTGGGGAATGGAATAATCCAGATTAATGTTCCTAAAGATATTGATGTTCAACAAGCAAATATTCAGGATTTTATTAGAAGGATAATTGTTAAGATTTTACGTTTTGAAGCAAAAGTTTTTCTTCCTAAAAGGCTGAACGAACTTGCAGAAGTTCATGGGTTCAGATATTCAAATGTGTATGTAAAACATGTTAAAAGTCGCTGGGGAAGTTGTTCCGCAGTTAATAATATTAACTTAAATATTCATTTGATGCGTTTGCCGGAGCGTTTATGTGACTATATTATTTTGCATGAATTGGCACATACTGTTGAGAAAAATCATGGAAAACAATTTTGGCAGTTGTTGGAAAAAGTTTGTCCGGGAGCAAAGAGTTTGGACAGAGAAATGAAAAACTATCATGTGGATATTTATTAAATTGAAAAGATGAACTGGAATCAACTCATATCAACCCGAAGATTAGGTTCAGAACCTGCAAAAACAGAAGCTGATTTGTATAACAGAACTCAGTTTCAACGTGATTATGACCGTATAATCTTTTCTTCTCCTTTTCGGAGGATGCAGAATAAAACGCAGGTCTTTCCACTTCCCGGGAGCATTTTTGTGCACAATCGCTTAACCCATTCGCTGGAAGTTGCGAGTGTCGGGCGTTCGCTGGGGAATATTCTTTCTGAAAGATTGATCGATTCCGGAGAGGATAATCCTTTGATTTTTGAGTTGGGGGCTGTGGTTTCCGCTGCCTGTTTGGCTCATGATATGGGGAATCCACCTTTTGGACATTCCGGAGAAGAGGCGATTTCCAATTTTTTTAATGATGGTGCCGGGAATCAGTTAAAAGATGGTTTGTCTGAAAAGGAATGGAGCGATTTTATCAACTTCGATGGAAATGCCAATGCGCTAAGATTGTTAACCCATCAATTTGAAGGAAGAAGGGAAGGTGGCTTTGCAATGACTTATACTACACTGGCTTCCGTTGTGAAATATCCTTATGAGTCGATTGGAATTGATAAGCAGAAGTTCGGTTTTTTTCAGTCTGAAAAGAATCTTTATAGATCTATTTCAGAGGAGTTGGGGATTATTCAACTTTGTGAGGACCCGATGAAGTTTGTTCGTCATCCTTTGGTTTTTTTGGTTGAAGCTGCTGACGACATTTGTTATCAGATAATGGATTTGGAAGATGCCCATAAGTTGAAGATTCTGGATTATAACACAACAAAAGAATTGTTCCTGAATTTTTACGACCCTGAAAAAGATGAAAAGTCTCGTGATAAAATTGAAAGAACATTTGAGATTGTGACTGACCTGAATGAACGTATTGCTTATTTGCGGGCAGGAGTGATTAATAAACTTGTCCATGAATGTATTGATATCTTCTGGGAAAATCAGGATGGTATTTTAAATGGTACGTTTACAAAACCATTGATAAAATTTGTACAAGGTGCATCTAAAAATGCATTGGAGAAAATTGGTCCACTTTCAATTGAAAAAATTTATCGTGACCGTTCTGTTGTTGAAATTGAGATGGCTGGTCATAAGATAATAAGTACGCTTCTTGAAGAATACACACAGGCTATTTTATCATCTGCACCTAATAAGGGAATGGCTCGCCGACTGTTATCGCTGATGCCTTTACAGTATAAGGGGAATCATCAAAGCAAATACGAAAAAATACAATCGGTTATCGACTATGTTACTGGGATGACAGATATCTATGCTCTTGATCTATATCGAAAGATTAAAGGAATTAATTTGCCTTCGATGGGGTGATGAAAAAATGTTAGAGAGATGAAAATGAGGTTAGCTTCGTGTTATATAATAAGAAGACTAATCGATGGAGTTAATCAATATTTACATAGCATTATGAGAAACGCTTTATTATTTGTAATAATATTTACACTTTTCAGTTGTTCTCAGTCTGATTCTGATTTGCTCTCTGGGTTGAGAACATCAATTCCACAAGACGGTACAGTTTGGTCATACAGTTCTAAGCAAAAAATCAGCTGGTCTGTTCCTGCATTGCCATCAGAAACGTGTTGTATTGTTTTTTATTTAGAGAATAAGGACAGTAAAGAGAAAGGGTATATCTATAGCAATTCTTTAACTAAACCTAAAGGTGAAATTAATTATGTAGTTAATAGTTTTACGAATAAAAAAGGTGAAAGTATTTTCTTAAAAAATGGCAATTACCAATTAAGTGTTGCTCTATATAAAGCTACTGAAAATATTAGCTGTGGATACGGTATAGAGGGAAACTTAATTAATGAAAAGATACTGGGGAATATAACTATAAA
>CAXXKK010000023.1:0-205322 GCA_963676845.2 Prolixibacteraceae bacterium
AAAAGTTTACTGGCGAATTCAGGATAAGCTAATTGCTCAAAAATTGCTCCGACTAACGCTCTTGTTGATGGAGGATAATTAATTGCCAAATTAATAATCTGCTTTTTTTCCGGGTCTGATAATTCCTGTAACAAGATGGCAATTCTGTTTATTGAGTTTTCAATTGTTGTATCCGGTATGATTTTAATAAAACGTATGCAATCCAATAATTGAAGTAATGGTATATTATCCTTTGTAATTTTATTCCACTGACGAACAAATTTAATGGTGTAAATATTCCTTTTGATCCCTTTTTTATCAAAATTTACTGCAATCTGAATAACATTAGGAACCTGCGTTGTAAGTTTTAAACTATTAAATATAGAATACCCTGTAATGTAGCCAATCGTCTTATTACCATCTACCAAAAGATCTTTGACAATTTCATATTCATTCGGCTTTAAATTGCTAACTATACCTTTCCTGGGTTTATAGAAGCGCCCCTTTGATAATCTTGCAATCTTTCCAGATGCAACAAGTCTGTTCAGGTATTTCTTCAGAGCTTCACCTTCTGCAACCTCTATGTCAAAATCATTATAGGTAAAAACATAGCCTTTTTCAAACTTATCTATTTTATCTTTCACTTTTTCAGATGTTTTCATAATGACTATCTTTTTTACAAAGATAAATAAATGTCACGTTTATACGGGTAAAAACGTGACATTTATATTTTCTTGATTCAATATTTACTAATTGTATGTATGTAAAATAAAGATATTTGTCGGAAAAGAGAACTGTTAATACGGGTAAAAACATTTCACAGTATCATATCAATTTTAATTCTCTTTCCCTTAGTATCCTTTAACTACGGTTGCAGTTTTTTCCGTTGTGATAAAAATAAAAAAGGAGTATATGGTTCGCCATATTGTGTGACAAACTTATTTTATAGAGATCCTTCGCTACGCTCAGGATGACAGGATTCTGACGTTATGGTGGACGGACACGGTGGCGTTTTAGTTTGACGCTTGAAATAATAATGTCGGGCAGTTGGACTTGAACGGTGTCGTTCCAGATAACAAGCTGATGGGCGGTTTCTGGATTGTACTTCTGCAGACCGTACAAAAAGGCTTCCGGTAATTCAGTGTCCTGAAATTTGTGTTCGCGGGTTATAAAACCACTTTTTTCTGCCGCTAATTTATACCTCGAGATGGTTGAGGTATGTAACCTAAGAATCTTGGCCAGGTATTCATTGGGCATTTCAGAAATTGGTTTTGACATGCTCTTCATGGGGCGTCCTTTTTTTCGCCCCGGCTGTCGTTGGTACCAATTCTTTTTGCGAATTGCCCAGCTGTATATGGCTGCATAGCAAAATGGTCTGAACTGTTTTAAATCTTCCTTTTCGATCCAAACGCCTGTGTGGGTAATGATATCCAGTCTGTGGCAGAGCCGTGCAAAGCTTTTCACACGGATTACCCTGGTTGTCGAGTTGTAGGCAACCCATTTGTTATTGATAAGCCACACTAGGTTACGTTTGAATGAAATCGGGGCTTTATAGTCCAGTATTTTGCAGGTTTCCTCAACAAATTGATCATCCCATTTGAACGTACCGCTACATTGCATTTTAAGGCTCAGGTAGAGCCTTAATTGATTTACGACCTTGTTGGTTAATGCGTGGGCGATTAATGTAATTGGAAGGTTCAAAATGAGTTACGTGTTACGAGTTATGAGTTTCGAGAAAGAGATGCTTCACTACGTTCAGCATGACAAGTGAAAAAGATAGTTTGGAGAAAGGGAGGCAAAAACCCTAAAGCCTCCCTTATTGTTCTCCCCAAGCTATCTATACCTGACGGTATAGATAAATTTTTTGAATTGATCCATTGGGAAAGCAGGCCCCGGATCGATCTTCCCGCTTAGGCTAATGTCGTTATGTCCCAATATGCGGTCGCACTTATAGGTTTGCAACAATAGCTTGCAGAGCTCTTTTAATTTGTCGAGCTGCACCTGGGGAAAAGTTTGCCAAAAACAATTTTGGCGAGTCATGGGGTGCATCATTTCTACCACCTCTTCTTTCGGGACTTCTTTGTTGAACCAGGTAAGATATTTCCCTTCATGCAATGTGATCGGTCCATAATTTTCCAATTCTATTCCTATGGAGCATCGGTTGAGGTTAAGCTTACTTCTAAATTGACTTCGGCCGGCATGCCATGCCTGAGTTTTAAAATCGACGATTTGATAGATTTTGCCATCCCGGGCGATTACAACATGGGCTGAAACATGTGTTGAATCGTTGCCCAGGTATTTAGCTGCGCTAAGTGCGTCATAACCGGCTGTATAATGGATGATAATATTATCAAAAGATTCGAGAGGTGTTTTGTTCTTTTTAGACCAGATATACTCTACATCAGCCCCAACCAGGTTTCCTTGGTAAATATTCATAGTTGAAGTTTTACAGGGTTAATCGTCTAAACTGATGTAATTACTCTCCAGCATCTTTTGAATATCTTCCCGTTTAAAATAGATTTTCCGATTGAGCTGTGTGTAAGGGATGATCAGCTCATCACGATACTTTTGGAGAGTCCGTTTTGAAACCTTTAACAGGTTACATGTTTCTTCTGTAGTTAGCCAGTCGTTTTTAGTGTCAGAGGGATTTACTTCTCTTTTAACAGCCTTCATACTATTCGCTGTTTTGATTGAGTCGGTCAGCTCTTCGATGTTCTTAAGTAGCTGAGAAAAGGCTTTTGTTTCGATCGTTATTACTTCCATGAGATTTGTGATTTTGTTCTGGAAGCAAGTTTACCGAAGTTGATTCATTCAAATAGTTAAGTTAACTGTACTTAACCCTAAAAAAGTTGAAAATAAAAACAATCACGACTGACTATCAGCTACATACATTTTTATTTTCTCAAAAAACGCCCAAAAAACAGTTAAGTACAGTTAACTTAACTATTTTATTCAAAAATTTTTTTATAGTAATCGACTAAGGTTTTCTTCAATTTATCGATGAACTTCGTTGAATTCTCTCGAGTAGATTGTTTACTCACGATAACCTGCCAGTTCTCAATATCGACTTTAAATAGTTTTGCCTTGTACTCGAAGAATTCTTTCTTACTTAAATTGCGTTCATTGTTATTCACATAACCTCCTTCATATAGGGCATTTATCAATTCAATGAATTCGCTTTTCGTACCATACCATTGAAGGTCTGAGGATGGCTGAATCCCCATAAATTTATCCTGGTGCCTTGATATATATTCCTTAGCGAAGGAATATTGAAGATTGATATATTCAGAAATTTCCTTTATTAAATCCTCGCTTAGATGTTCTACAATTAACATCTCACCTGTAACAGTTTGAACTGATAGATTCCGGTTCAGAACCAGATTTGATTTATGAGTGTAATAGTTAGCCATTAAAAGGTCGTTATTATTCATAAAGTTTTTGGTCGCATATTTTTCTTGAGTTTCTTCAACAAAAGCCAATTGATCGATTAGGGTCTTATTGTTGTAAAAAAAAAGCTGTTTCTTAAAATCTACTTTATCGGAATAGCTATTAAAGGTTACAATCTCACAAAAGTTCTTTTTCTTTAAAACAACAACATTAGCCTCCACGATCAAACACATAAATGTTTGTAGGTTTGTACAATTCATTATTCAGGTGGGGGTATTATAAATTAAGTTAATAAAATTATAAAAGTGCAACCACTAAGTCAAGAGCATTTAAGCGCAATTTGATAATTTAAAGTTTATTTTTGATAAGTTTCTAAATATTTGTGATTAGATCGTTTGCTGCATCAAGGACATCATTCTCAAAAGAGTCGAGGTAAAACCAAATTATAAAAGGAAAGCCATCCGAATATTCAGATGGCTTTTTAGTTTTGGCAAGTCCTTTATTTTCACTTTTTAATTATCATCTGGGCTTTATCCATTACATCTGGAATCTGAATGAAATAATTTCCGGGTGCAACATTACTAATATTAAGCTCTACATCTTTTGATTTGTCTTTCCATTGCTGGATGAGCCTGCCGTTGACATCCAGTAAGCGAATATCAACAGGATTATCTGGTAAGCCTTCAATAGTGATCATTCCAGTAGTTGGGTTTGGATAGCAGCGGATTTGCGGAGCTTTACCTCCGGCTATTTCATTAAGCCCTGTTACGAAATATTTGCCTAAACTAACAATCGTTGATTCCTGTTTTTTGAAGTATGGTGAACCACTCTCAATACCCGGTATTAATACATATTCGGTATTATTTGCTGACTGCCATAATTTTAAGGTGAAATCATTGCCTTCGGTAAAGCCATTTATTCCTGTTTCATCCATGGATGAGGCTGCAATGGATATCATTCCTTTTTGTAAATGATATGGAAGGATGGTAACAGATCCGACACACAGATCTCCGTCATATACGGCCAGTTCATCACCCAGAGATAATTGGTTAACAGGTAGCTCTACCAAGTTAATATTCATATGGTCTACCCCATTGCCTTCATACACCGTTTTAAAGTGGGTAGTGGCAACCAATTCTGGTAGAATCGTAGTTGATTTTAAATAACTTTCTTCGATCCATAAAACATCGTCTGTTGTGACTTTAACTTTATAGCCTTCACCAGGCACAAAGTTTCCGATGTTGTTTACCCAGCCGCCGAAGATGCCCATGTTCTCGATGGAGCTTCCGGATTCATCCTGAACCTTGGCAAGGGTTCCATTGTCAATTAGCTGCTGAAGGATTTCCATTCCATCGACTTCCATCTGATGAGGAAAGCCAATGATGTTCCAGCCTTCTGTTAATGGGATGGCAAACGGATATTCTACCGGCGAACCACATACTGAAAGGGAAACATCAGCGTATACTTTGATCTTATAACCTTCTGTTGGAGAAATGTCTCCAATGTTATTTACCCAGCCACCAAAGATGCCCATGTTTTCAACGGAGTTTCCTTGTTCATCCTGTATCTTAACCAAAGAGCCATTATCAGCCAAGTCCTGGAACAGGGTAAGCATATCCATTGTTTCCGGGGAACTGTTTACTGAGAATATGTTCCAGCCTTCCTCGAAATCATTGGTCAAACAAATCATACTTGTAGCAGACAATTCGACGTAAGCAGTAACCCCTACTTCATAGGTTGGGGTGCTTACGGGGTTGTAAAGGTTATCGTAGTAACTGGCAGTATAGACATCTATTTCGGCAGAGCTTCTGGAGTCCCAAATTTTATAGTTTATATCATTGCCCGGTGTATAACCATTAGCTGCACCATCATCACGGGATACAATCATGGAAAGTACATGAGCGTTATCGATGGTTTCCAGAACCACACCATAACCAACACAAAGGTCACTATCAAAGATACCAATCTCGTCACCATAGATTAAATCCTGTTCATTTAGTTGCGCTGATATACAATTGATATTCATCTGGTCAACACCTGATGAGCCTTCCCATACCGGGTGGAAATGCTGCACATAGATGAATTCATCAACAGAAAGTGTAATTGGCCTTGAATAAAGGGTTAACCCAGTAACAACCGTATTGGTAACTTCACAGGTATAAACCCCGGCATCAGCTGTTGTGAGATTTGTAAGGTTTAAGGTTGCGGATGTCTGAGTTGGCATTGCAACATCATCTTTGAACCATTGATACTGATTGTTAGCTCCACCAACTACTAATTCATAGCTATAAGCTTCACCTTCATATTTTTCTATTACTTCTGATGTCCCAACATTGTCTTGTGGGGAATAGGTAAAATCATCAATTGACATTGCTGGCTCCAGACTTTCAAAAGTCAATTTATTGTCTTCGCAATAGAAATATATTAAAGCAGGGTTTTGACTAATATCTATTTCTGAAATCTGATTAGAAGAACACCCCAAAATTTCCAATGCAATATTCTGGCTTAAATCAAGGCTTGTCAATTCATTAAAAGAACAATTCAATCGACTAAGTTGTTGATTTTGTGAAAAATCCATTACACTTATCTGATTTTTAATGCAATACAATCCATTAAGAAAGATAAGATTTCTAACATCCAGAGTAGTTAATAGATTCTCTTGACATCCCAGAGTTTCAATAGCTATATTTTGACTGATGTCCAAATTTGTTAAATGATTCATGGAGCACTCTAGGTAGATTAAGGCTGTATTATGACTAACATCCAAATTTGTTAAATGATTTGACCAGCATTCCAGATCGGTTAAAACTGTATTTTGACTAACATCCAAATCGATGAGCTCATTCCTAGCACAAGATATCTTCTTCAGTTGTGGGCTACCTGTAACATCTAAGGATTCGAGTTGATTCATATAACAATACAAAGTTTCAAAAAAGGCTTTTTGACTGACATCAAGAGTGGTTAATTGATTATTACTACAATTCAAATACTCCAATGCTATATTATTGCTTAGATCCAGACTAGATAATTGATTATTTAAACAATAAAGGTATGTTAATGCTATGTTTTGACTGACATCAAGAGTGGTTAATTGATTACTACCACATTGTAAGTTTTTCAAAGCACTAAAATCCTCAATTCCGGTTAAGTCTGAAATATTTTTACCATTTACAAATATTGACTCAACTCCAGTGATATTAGACGTTTCTACATAATTATCCAATACATCATCGTACCCTAAGTCGATTAAGGCTTGTTCGAAGTTGTCGTCGGGGACATAAGTTAAACCTTCAACAGGCTCAACCAATGATAATGTAATATCGCGGGAGTACAAGGTAAGCCTGGTAACCAATGAATTTGTTACCGTACAGCTATACTTTCCGGCATCGGTTGCTGAGAGGTTTGTCAGGTTTAAGGTTGCCGATGTTTGCCCGGGCAGTGCAGTGCCATCTTTGTACCATTGGTACTGATTGTATTCTCCACCGACATTAAGTTTATAGCTGTAATTATCTCCTATTTCTTTGTATGCATATATTTCATTGCCAATGCTTGCTTGTGGGTAGTAAGAAAAATACCTTATTGATAAGTCCATCATTGGCTCAAGGCTCTCAAATGTAAGTTGATTATAACCACAAAACAGGTATGTAAAAGCAGTATTTTGACTAACATCCAAACTTGTAAGTTGATTTCTTGTGCAACTCAATATTGTAAGCAATTCATTTTGAGCAACATCAAGGATGGATATTTGATTTCTATCACATTCTAAACGTGTAAGTGCAGTATTCTGGCTAAGATCAAGGCTTGTCAGCATACTATTACCACACCTTAATTCTAAAAGAGCTGTATTCTGAGAAATATCGAGATCAGTTAATTGATTACCTGAGCAATTTAATAATTCAAGCAAGGAATTCTTTCTTAGATCAAGACTTGTAAGTTGATTACCATTACATGCTAATTCAGTAAGATTGATGTTGTGACTAACATCAAGACTCATTAATTGATTGCTTGTACAATATAAAGTTTCCAATGCAGTGTTATTGCTAACATCCAGACTTGTTAACTGATTCGAATAACAAGACAGGCTTTCCAGTAAACTGAAATTCTCAATTCCTGTTAAGTCTGCTATATTACTGTTACTTACATCTAAGGATGTTATCCAGTTTATATTAGCTGTTGGCACATAATCATCAATTTCATCATCACATCCCAGGTTAATTAAGCATTGCTCAAAATTGTCATCCGGAATGTATGTCAGCCCCTGATCGGTAATACCCACATGCAAGGCAATATTATAAGAATAGAGCGTTAGATCCGGAACCATTGTATTGGTCACTTCACAATGATAAATGCCATTGTCCTGTTCTGAAAGATTGGTAAGATCCAAAATAGCTGAAGTCTGAGAAGGTAACGCCACATCATCTCTATACCATTGATATAGGTTGTTTTCGCCACCAACAGTCATGTCATAGCTGTAACTTTCACCCGCATTTTTGGTAATTGCTAGTTCTTCACCTATCGAATTCTGAGGGGAATAAGTTATTGACTGATAATTATTGGCTGCAACAATAGCTTCCAGACTCCCAAATGCTAGATTGTTTTCGCTGCAAATTATACTAGTAAAAGATGCCTCTTCATTTAAGACTAAACTATTCAATTGATTATAGTTACATCTCAAGCTTTGTAAAGCTTCATTTTGACTTAGATCCAGGGAAGTCATTGAGTTTTGAAAACAAATTAAAGTTTCCAGTGCATAAAAATCTTCAATTCCCGTTAAATCGGAAATCTCCTTTGCAACAACATTAAGGTTTGTTATCCACTTAATTTTATAAGTCGGCACGTAATCATCCAAAGGTTCTGAGTCATAGCCCAAGTCAATTAATGCCTGTTCAAAATTATCGTCAGGCACGTAGGTGACTCCCGGAAAATATATTTCCAATGTAATCTCCTGTGAAGTAAGGGTTAAATCAGGGACAGCTGTATTCGTTACTTCACAGGTATATACCCCCTGTCTTGTTCGGTAAGGTTTGTTAATTCGAGAACTGATGAAGTTTGAGTTTGAAGAGCAACCCCATTTTTATACCATTGGTATTGGTTATATTCGCCTCCCACTACAAGTTCGTAGCTGAAGTTTTCACCTTCATTTTTGAGAATCGATTCAGTAGTTCCAACATCCCCTAGTTGGGGGAAATAGGTAAAATCCGTTACATTAGGGTTTAATCCTGCAGGTTCTAAACTCTCAAATGTTAGGTAATTGTATGAACAATTCAATGATGTTAGTGCAATATCTTGACTCACATCAAGAGTTGTTAACTTATTACTATAACAGTAAAAAGTTTTCAGAGCTGTATTATTACTAACATCCAAACTTGTAAGCTGATTTCCAGAACAACCAAATAGTGATAAAGATGGGAACTGGGCAACATTTAAACTTTCTAATTGATTACCTCCGCAATGTAATATTGTTAATCCTGAAATATTACCAAAATTTATATTTGTTAAGTTATTATCGATACACCATAATTTTGTCAAATCCTGGTTTTGACTTACATCAAGAATTGTGAGTTCGTTTCCGGAACATTCTAGATTAACAAGTGCCGTGTTATGACTAACATCAAGAATTGTAATTTGATTATTAAGCAGTTGAAGATCCATCAAAGCTGTGAAATCCTCAATTCCTGTTAAGTCTGAAATATTTTTATTATTAAGCCTAAGCATTGGTATTTGATTGATCATATTTGTTGCTACATAATCATCCAATACATCATCTAAGCCCATGTAAATTAATTCTTGTTCGAAGTTGTCGTCGGGGACGTAGGTTACTGTAGGTTGATTAAAAACAGTTTCATATGATGTTTCAAAATCTGTGATAATATCACCAGGTAAGTATGTATTCCCGTTAGCATCTTTATAATTCAAGAACTCTGCACTTACATGTGTTGGTAATTCTATTGAAGTTAAGCTTGAATTATCAAACGCTGTAACTCCAATACTTTCAATATTACTATTTTGTTCAAAGGAGACTGCTGTTAAATCATTATAATCAAACGCATAATCGCATATAGAAACAACGGAACTGGGAATAATTACTTCTATCAGTTTATTTCCCCAAAATGCATAATTATCAATTGATTTAACATTTAAAGGAATAAAATCAATAATATCAGAGACTCCACCATACGAAACAATTCTAGTATTATCCTCACTACCATCTTCATGATAGCCGTAAATTATACCTTCTGATATGTTGCCATTATATAAGCTAATTTCATTATCATTAAAAACGGCTCTACCAAAATGTATTACAGAGCTAGGAACATTTACATTATTAATATTATTGGAAGAAAATGCCATATCTCCCAATGTTGAAATGGAACTAGGAATATTTAGATTTGTAATTCTATTCCTTGAAAAAGCCATTGCCATAATAACATCTACACCATCCTCAATAATTAATGATGTTATTGAATTACAGTGAAATGCATATCTTCCTATATGCTTAACATTAGCCGGTATCATTAGACTTTCAATAGCATTTAGCCTAAAGGCATAATTACCAATGTATTCCATTGTACTAGGGAATTCAACACTAGTAATTCCTTTATTATAAAATACACCATACAACAAACCGCTCTTATCCACAACACCTTCAACAGTCTGACCGTCAAGAACCTCAGGAATAATTATATCTTTTATTGCAAAATCATAACTACAGCTTTCAATCAAACCATTATTTACAACCACATCTTCATCTGATAAAGTATATTGGGCGTTGACTAATGTTGAAACAAAGAGAACAACAATAATGAATAGAATCTTTTTCATATATAATCGGGATTTTAGTTCAGTGAAAAAGCCTGCATAGTACTATGCAGGCTTTTGGGTTAATCTATTTTAGAATGATTTTCTCAGTATTAATTGCATCACCGGATATAAGATCGATGAAGTATATACCTTTAGCATTACCAGATAAGTCTATTTTTGCATTTTGGTCGGTAAGTGTATTCTGGAATATTACTTGCCCTGATTGGTTGTAAATTTTCACAATCACTTCCTCTTCCAGAGTTTGATTAATGCCAATTGTAATAATACCATCTGTTGGATTAGGATATATGGTTACTTTAACATTTTCAATGCCAGTAGCTACTTCAAATCCGGAATCTAAATATTTAGCCAGGCTAACAATGGTTGATCCTTGTTTTTTGAAATAAGGAGTACCACTCTCAATATCCAGATCTAAAATACACTCAGTATCTGTTTCATATTTCCATAACTTTAAACTAAAGGCATTTCCTTCCGTAAAGCCATTCATCCCTGTTTCATCCATGGATGAAGCTGCAATAGAAACCATTCCTCTTTGTAAATGATATGGAAGGATGGTAACAGATCCGACACACAGTTCCCCATCGTACACGGCTAGCTCATCTCCCGGGGTTAACTGGTTAAGCGGTAACTCCACCAGGTTGATGTTCATGTGGTCCAGTCCATTGCCTTCATACACTGTTTTAAAGTGGGTGGTTGCAACCAATTCAGGTAGTATCGTAGTTGATTTTAGATAACTATCTTCAATCCATAAGACATCGTCTGCAGTGACTTTGATTTTAAAGCCTTCACCCGGAACAAAGTTGCCGATGTTGTTTACCCAGCCGCCGAAAATACCCAGGTTCTCGATGGAGCTTCCGGATTCATCCTGCACCTTGGCAAGGGTTCCATTGTCAATTAGCTGCTGTACGATATCCATACCACTTATTTCCATCTGCTGAGGGAAACCAATAATATTCCAGCCTTTTGATAAAGAAATGGCAAAGGGATATTCAACAGGAGTTCCACAGATTGATACAGAACAATCTGTATTAACTTTAATCTTATACCCTTCTGTTGGGGCAATATCGCCAATATTGTTTATCCATCCACCAAAAATCCCCAGATTCTCTATAGACCTTCCTTGTTCGTCCTGAATCTTAACGATTGATCCATTATCAATTAAGTCCTGGAATAGATTGATCATTTGTGGTGTCTCTGGATAACTATTTGCCGAGAAAATATTCCATCCTGTATTAAAATGATCTGTAATACAGATTTCACTTGTGGCAGATAGTTCAACAAAAGCAGTGGCTCCAACCTCAAAAGATGGTGCAGGAACAAGATTAAGTCCATTGTCGTAGTAATTTGCTGTTTGCACATCAATTTCTGAAGAAGCACTACTGTCCCATAGTTTATAGCTTATTTCATTACCCGGGGTATATCCGTTTTCGGAACCATCATCACGAGATACAATCATTGATAAAAGATTTGAGCTATCTATCGTTTCAATTATTTTTCCATATCCTACACAAAGATCGCCATCAAAGATCCCAATTTCATCTTCAGGTGACAGATCCTCTCCATCTAGTTTTGCTCCTAAACAGTAAATATTCATCTGGTCAAGACCTGAAGTGCCTTCCCATACCGTATGGAAATGATGAGGACTGGTATTCGTACACTCATAAACAGCAAATAATGCACCATTCTCTGGCACAAAATCCCTAATTGTTCCATCAACCTGCCTCCACCAAAAATCAGATTCCTGCTGAGAATCAGAAAGATGTTCTACTCCTAAATCTAAATCACCATGAAATGTTCCATGTATAACTAAATTCTCACCTAATGAATATATTGATCCATCCTGATTATAAGTAACCCATTTAAGGGTCAGGTTATAACCATATTCTTTTACAATTAGCTTTCCATATCTACCCTCATTCGTTTTATATACGACTATTGCACTATTATTCAATTCATTATCCTCATTATTGCTGCCATTTATTGAAGAGTTTGTTAAATCAAGATTTTCAATTTCGTCAATCGTGATATCAGAAAAACACAGTTCCTCATCAGTTGATGATCCATTTAATTGTGTAAGTGATACACTAACAGAAGAATCATTTCCTACATCAATGGTTATTGTTGCTGTTCTAATACTAGTATTCATATTTTCATCGTATGTAGCAACAAGGGTGCCATCTCCATCTCCTGAATTAGTTACAGTACACCACTCCTGATCACTTACTGCTGTCCATGAACAACTTGATGTGATATCATACTCTACTGAACCAGATTCGTAACCAACATTACGAGTAATAGGTGTTACAGTTAAATCAGATGATGTATTAGGAATTACTGTTATTTCAACCCTAACTGAAGGTTCATCTGCATCATTGGAATTAATAGTTATATAACCAGTTTTTGAAGAAGAACCAACTTCATCCCAGTCAATATTAAATCCAATACTTTGTAAATCTGAAGGTTGTACATCAAAAGATAATTCTTGATTACTGTTTATAGAAAGCCAATCAAGCTCTTCTGTAACTGAAGATACAGACAAAACTCCTTTTCCCATATTCTTAATTGCAAATTGCCCTTCATCATTTGCTAAACCAAATACAGAAACACCAAAATGAGCCATACCTTCATATTCCCCCCCCCAGGTCATTGTATGTGTATCGTAATCCCAAGTGTTATGCAAATAAACTAAGTTCGATGTCAAATCGTAACCAACTCCGACCATTGAATGGCCATACACGTGGATAATTACAGGCCTTCCTGCATCTATTTCATCAACGAAATTTTGGAATGAAAATCCATTGCTATTCCCATTATATCCTTGTATATACTGATTATACCTCTGGGTTAACTTATAACCACGCGATTCCAGAAAAAGCCCGAAACCATATCCGCCATCAAATTCATTATCCTGATCATAAGCTGAACCATCTGTGTAATAATAAAAGCGAGTCCCTCCATCGCTACACCCATATGAAGATTGATTTGTTTTCATAAAATCAGCAGTACAATCTTCATGTTCGTGTTCTTTCCAACTATTAGTAATAAAAGGGTCATCATCTGTATTTCCATAAGAAATCCAATAATCATCAACGTGACCTCGTGTTATTCTTCCATCAAGCCCCATCTTTGTTGCGCTTAAAGGACACTGAGCCCTGATTTCCCCATTTATATTAACTGTTCCCCAGCTTTCGTTTGTAATAGGCATTACACCACCATTTGTTGGACCTGTGTACATGCCTGGATACCCATTGCTATCATAATATCCGGCAATCATTGCTGCCGAAGTGGCAGAGCAGCCAAAAGACCACGTAAATGCTGGAACATTCTGGGCAAAAACTGCTTCATCGGAGATAAATGCAACGGATTTATTGTAAGTTTTGGGTGGAATTCCATCAATAAATATCACATCAACTTCTTTTCCATAACTGTCTATATAACTGGATAGGAGTAATGAATCTGGGATAGTTTTTGTTGTTATGCTAGTTTCAGCTAAAACGTTATGGGACGCATCAGGTTGTAAAGGATCAGCCTGTTCTTCAATCACAATTTGCATTGGAGTAACTTCTATTTCAGGATCTGTTTCTGAGAAACTAGAGATTTGTGCCTTCCAACCAGGATATGTAACTGAACCATCAGAAATAAAATTAAACGTTAATGCCCCTTCAGGATTACTTGCAGTTAAAGTTCCAATATTGGTCCCGGAGAACACTCCAATCAGTGTATTTTCATTAATTCCAGCGCCATTGTAAACACTCAAATAATCATAACCACTTTCAAGGTCGAATTCAAGAAAGTCAACACTTAACATATTACCGTCAGTCAATGGATAGAAAATTATAGTTTCATCTTCATTATTTGAATAACTTTGATCAAAACCTGAATCATAAAAAATTCCATCATCAGCGTAAACTTCATCGTGTCTATTAATAGCATACCCTTCCGGAAATTCTAAACAATCTGTAATTGATGAACCATCTTGTTGAATTTGTCCAAGTCCCCCATCAAACGAAACACCATTGTCGTACAAACATTGCATTGTAGCACAACTCAAAGGATCAAATAAATTGTTTGTAAAATTGATTGTACTCAATGGTAAATTACATAACCCATCAGGTAGAATACCTGTTAAATTATTATTATGAACATATAGGTATTTTAAATCGGTCATACCCTCAAAATCATATGGTATTGAGCCGCTTAACTGATTATAACCCAATTCTAAAAATCTAAGATTTTGAAGTTGTCCAAGTTCTGAGGGTATTTCTCCACTCAGTTGATTTAATATTAAAGATAATACTTCTAGGTTCTGAAGCTGCCCCAACTCCTCAGGAACAGAACCACTTAACTGATTAAAACTCAAATCTATATATTCCAACGAATTTAACTGCCCTAACCAAGTAGGAATATCTCCTGAAAGATTATTACTAGAGCATATGAGATCCCTAATATTTGAAAGGTTAGTTAATAACGGTAATTCTCCTGAAAGATTACAGTTACTCAGATACAAATACCTTAAGTTTGGCATGTTGTTTATCCAGGCAGGGAAACTATCTTCATTGAAATCCTGATTACTTAAATTAAGATACTGCAATGCTTGTAGATTCTGTATCTCCGAAGGAATTGTTCCAGTCAGGTTATTATGCTCAAGGTTCAAGAATATGAGGTTTGACAACTGACCTAATTCTTCAGGTAATTCACCTGTCAGGGATGGATTATTCCAGTCACCGTTCAAAGTTAATTCCGTAACCCTGTCCCCTTCAACAGTAACACCATACCATGAACTTACAGGACCTGTTAACCAATTTTCATTGTCAGTCCAATTGGGTCCGTCTGTGGCATTATAAAGGGCAACCAAAGCTAAAGAATCTGTAGGATTACAAGGAGGATCAAGGTTTAATCCACAATCATAGATCAGGGAAAAACCAAACTGTTGTGTTTGCGTTTCATCATATATAGATTCAACCCCATTCTCAAATAAACAATGCATTGTTGAACAACTGCCTGAATCAAAATTATTTTGACCAAAATCCACATAAGCAAGATTCAGATTACACAATCCTTCTGGTATACTACCGCTCAATTGATTATCATACAAACCTAATTGATAAAGATTTTGAAGTTGATCAATTTCTTCGGGGATACTACCACTTAATTGATTATAACTTAAATCCAAAAAACGAAGGTTTTGAAGTTGAGCTAATTCTAATGGTATTGCTCCGCTCAATTCATTTCCAAATAACTCCAAATCCGTAAGATTTTGAAGCTGCCCTAACTCTACAGGGATATTTCCGTCTAAATCATTCCAATTCAAAATCAACCCTCTAAGGCTCTGTAGTTGACCAATATTTGAAGGAATTGCACCTGATAAATCGTTCCCATTCAGGTTCAAACTTACCAGTGTATTTAATTGAAACAACCAGCTAGGAATAACACCAGGGAAACTATTGTTTTCACACCAAAAGGTTCTAATATTTATCAGATTGGTAAGTGATGGTAATTCTCCTATAAGATTACAACCACACAAATACAAATACCTTAAATTTGGCATGTTGTTTATCCAGACCGGGAAACTGCTTTCATCGAGACTCTGGTATCTTAAGTTAAGGTATTGTAACGATTGAAGATTCTGAATTTCAGAAGGAATCGTACCTGTTAAGGCATTATTCGAAAGATCTAAAGAAGTTAGATTTGATAATTGACCAATTTCATCGGGTATTTCCCCTGACAGAGAAGGATTATTCCACTCTCCCCTCAACCTTAATTCCGTAACCCTGTCACCTTCCACAGTAACGCCATACCATGAGCTTACAGGACCTGATAACCAATTTTCATTATTTATCCAATTAGAACCATTGGTCGCATTGTATAGAGCAACTAATGCTAAAGAATCGGATTGGAGGACAGCCTCGCTTGTTACATCTGAATTACTTTCATTCAGGTGAGGTTCTTCTGTAATTAAAGTAACATATCGGTTACCATCATTTTTAAATATATAATCATCTCTTAATCCAGATTCTTTTGAAGAATAATCTATTGTTTCACATTCATCTCTACAAAAATCTTCTATCACTGATAAACGAAGATCTCTCAAATTTTCAATATCGGTTACATTATACATCTCAGTCTCATATGGCAAATCTTTATTTTTTACATAGATTTGATCTAATGACATATTATCAGCTTTAACTTGTGACTTAAGATTCATTGAAATAAATAAAAAGCACAAAACCAGAAACAGGCTTAACAGACTGAATGGCAATCTCTTATTTTTCATTGTATGTAATTTTTTATTTAGTAAAAATTGATTAGTCTATTTTTAGAATGATTTTTTCAGTGTAAACGGAGTTTCCGGAAATAAGCTCGATGTAATACATTCCTGTTGTATTCGCAGATAAGTCTATTTCTGTGTTTAGGTCAGTTAAAATCCGTTGTAGTATTACTTGCCCAGACTGGCTGTAAACTTTAACAGTTGCTCCTTCTTCAGGTAATTGGTTGAGACTAATTGTGACCATACCATTAGTTGGGTTTGGATAACAGATTGCCTCAATGATAAGAGGTTCTGCAATCTCATCAAAGCCAGTTTCTGAATATTTAGCCAAGCTAAGAATCGTTGATTCATACTTTTGGAAGAATGGCAGGCCACTTTCAATTTCTGCATCTAATTCATATTCAGTGTTAGTTGCAGACTGCCATAACTTCAATGTGAATTCATTGCCTACCGTGAAACCATTTATTGCAGTTTCATCTATTGATGAAACTGCAATTGAAACCATCCCTTTTTGCAGATAGTATGGGAGAATGGTAACAGATCCGACACAAAGATCACCATCATATACAGCCAGCTCATCTCCCGGGGTTAAGTAGTTAAGTGGTAACTCTACAAGGTTGATGTTCATATGGTCTACCCCATTGCCTTCAAAGACTGTTTTAAAGTGGGTAGTGGCAACCAATTCTGGTAGAATCGTAGTTGATTTTAAATAACTTTCTTCGATCCATAATACATCGTCTGCAGTTACTTTAATCTTATAACCTTCGCCGGGCACAAAGTTGCCAATGTTATTTACCCAGCCACCAAAAATACCGAGGTTCTCGATAGAGCTTCCAGATTCATCCTGAACCTTGGCAAGGGTTCCATTGTCAATTAGCTGTTGCACAATATCCATTCCACTGATCTCCATCTGCTGAGGGAAACCAATGATGTTCCATCCTTCCGATAATGGAATGGCAAAAGGGTAATCCACAGGAGTACCGCACACTGAAACAGAACAATCCGTATTAACTTTGATCTTATACCCTTCGGTTGGGGCAATATCGCCAATGTTGTTTACCCAACCACCGAAAATACCCAGGTTCTCTATGGAGTTACCCTGCTCATCCTGAATCTTAACCACTGATCCATCATCAATTAAGTCCTGAAACAAGGTCTGCATATCTGCTGATTGCGGATAACTGTTTACGGAGAAGAGGTTCCAGCCTTCCTGGAAATAATCAGTAATGCAGATTGTACTTGTTGCAGCCAGTTCCACAAAGGCTGTTGCACTAACTTCAAAGCTTGGTGCAGAAACAGGGTTAAGTCCGTTGTCGTAGTAATTTGCGGTCTGCACATCAAATTCAGTGGAAGTACTGCTGTCCCATAGTTTATAGCTTATTTCATTACCCGGGGTATAACCGTTACCGGAACCATCATCACGGGATACTTTCATTGCCAGGATGTGCGAAAGATCTATGGTTTCAACAAGCTTAGCATATCCTACACAAAGGTCACCGTCAAAAATACCGATCTCATCTCCCGGTGACAGATCCTCACCATCCACTTGGGCACTTATGCTGTAGATATTCATCTGATCAAGACCTAAAGTACCTTCCCATACCGGATGGAAATGCTGTGCTAGGTTATTTCCCTCAACAGCAAGCGTAATCTCCCTTGAATAAAGGGTTAAATCTGTAACTACTGTATTTGTTACTTCACAGGTATAAACCCCGGCATCTGATTCTGCCAGGTTTGTAAGGTTTAATGTAGCGGATGTTTGTGTAGGAAGGGCAACTTCATCTTTAAACCATTGGTACTGGTTGTTTGCACCGCCAACCTGTAGTTCGTAGCTGTATGATTCTCCTGCTAGTTTTTCGATAGTTTCTGTTGTACCAATGCTGTCTTGTGGAGAATATGAAAAGACTTCAATATCAATTGCTGGTTCCAGGCTCTCAAAAGTTAATCTGTTATCTCCACAACCGAACATATTCAACTTACTATTGTTGCTTACATCTATTGAAGTTAATTGATTTGAGCTACACCATAAATAAGTTAATTCTGTATTAGTGCTTACATCCAGAGAAGTTAATTGATTATCTATACAAAGTAACTGCGATAAAGCAAGATTCTTACTTAAATCAAGAGTAGTTAACGGATTACTCATACAAAACAACCTCGTTAATGCAGTATTTTGACTTACATCAAGACTAGAAATCGAATTACCAATACATTGCAATTCGATTAATTCAACATTATTACTAACATCCAGATTTGTAAGGTTGTTAGTACTGCAGATTAAATACTCCAGAGCCAAATTATTAGTTAAATCAAGAGTTGACAACTGATTATCCCAGCATTGAAGTTCTCTCAAGCTCAGGTTCTGGCTGACATCCAAACTTGCCAGCTGATTTTCAGAACAATGAAGTTCCTCCAACGCAGTAAAATCTTCAACCCCTGTTAAATCTGCAATACTCAAGTTATTAACATTCAAGGAGTCAACTGTACTGATGTTAGATGTTACAACATAATCATCCAACTCATCATCGAGGCCCAGGTCAATTAATGCTTGTTCGAAATTGTCGTCTGGAACGTAAGTCATAGGAACTGAGCTTACATCAACTGTAATCTCCCTTGAATAAAGAGTTAAGCCAGTAACTACTGTATTGGTTACTTCGCAGCTGTAAACTCCGGCATCTGTTTCAGCAAGGTTTGTAAGGTTTAAAGTAGCGGATGTCTGAGTTGGAAGAGCAACATCATCTTTGTACCATTGGTACTGGTTATTAGCACCGCCAACCTGTAGTTCGTAACTGTATGATTCTCCTGCTATCTTTTCAATTGATTCGGTAGTACCTATTGAATCCTGTGGGGAATAATAAAAACTCTCAAGTAATAGATCCATTGCTGGTTCTAAACTTTCAAAAGTTAGTTGGTTAGAATAACAAACAAGCTGATTAAGATTTGGATTATTTGTGACATTTAAGCTTGTAAGATTATTTTTTTCACAGCTTAAATTCTCTAGTGCCGTATTTTGACTAATATTCAGTGTAGAAATTTGATTTTCCAAACAAAACAAAGAAGTTAATTCTAAATTATTGCTTAAATCCAGACTGGTTAGCTGATTAGAATAGCAAGTTAATCCTTTTAAAGACGTATTTTGACTAAGATCAAGGCTTGTTATATGATTATCATAACAAGACAAGTGTATCAAGCTTGTATTCAGTCTTACATCCAAACTTGTTAGTTGATTGGAATAACAAACCAATCCAGCTAAAGAAGTGTTTTGACTAAGATCAAGACTTGTTAACTGATTATTATTACAAGTTAACTGTACCAAATTGCTATTATTACCAATATCAAGAGTGGAAATCTGATTTTCAAAACAATATAAAACAACAAGATTAGTGTTACTTGAAACATCAAGGCTGGTTAACTCATTGTCTTTACATTGTAAATATTCCAGGTTGGGTAACATACTAAGGTCAATTCCAGATATTTGGTTACCTTCAAAATTCAGTTCAATTAACTTCGTATTATTGCTGACATCAAGACTTGTCAATTGAGTTCCAGAACATGTTAACCTTGTCAAATTAGTATTATAAGTGACATCAATCTGCCCCAATGGATTATTATCACACATAAAATATGTCAACAAGACATTGCTGCTAACATCTATATTTGTTAGATCATTATAACTACAATTAAGAGTTTCCAGCATTAAAAAATCTTCAATTCCTGTTAAATCTGAAATATTTTGGTTATTAACATCCAGGTTTGTTACATCACTAATATTAGCTGTAAGGACATAATCATCCAATACATCATCATGTCCAAGGTCAATTAATGCCTGTTCGAAGTTATTATCGGGAACGTAGGTTTTAGAAACCGGGATTACATCAACTATAATTTCTCTGGAATAGAGGGTAAGATTAGTCACCACACTATTGGTTACTTCACAGGTATAAACACCAGCGTCTGTTTCAGTAAGGTTTGTAAGATTTAATGAAGCGAAAGTTTGAGATGGAAGTGCAACTTCATCTTTATACCATTGGTACTGGTTATTAGCACCACCAACATATATTTCGTAGCTAGTAGATTCTCCTTCATTCAATGTAATGTATTCAACTGTTCCAATGCTGTCTTGTGGAGAATACCTAAATTCATTAATCTGGAAATTAATTGCAGGCTCCAGGCTTTCAAAAGTTAATTGGTTATTATCGCAATAAAGGGTATTTAAAGCAGTATTCTCACTTACATTCAGGGAAGAAAGCTTGTTGTATTCGCAGCTTAAGTAGGAAAGAGCGCTATTTTGACTAAGATCCAAAGATTCCAATTCGTTATAAAAACAGATTAGTACCTGAAGATTCTCATTGTTACTTACATCCAGGCTTGTAAGGTTATTCAAGCTACAAACCAGTTGCCTAAGCAAAGTGTTTTGACTTACGTCCAATTCATCAAATAAATTATAAGAACATCTCAGATTTTCTAAACCTCTAAAGTCCTGCAATCCTGTCAGGTCTGATATTCCTTTTTGAACGATATCCAACTCAGTAATGGAACCAATATTAGCAGTCACCACATAATCATCCAATACATCATCATAACCGAAGTCAATTAAGGCTTGCTCAAAATTGTTATCAGGAACAAAGGTTAATCCTTCCAAAGCTTCTCTTACTTTTAAAGTTATTGAGCGAGATTCCAATGTAAGATCTGGAAGCAACTTGTTTCTCACCTCACAATGATAGACTCCTTCATTTGCCATGGTAAGGTATGTAAGATTTAATTTAGCCGAAGTTTGGGATGGCAGTAAGATACCATTTTTGAACCATTGGTATAGATTGTGTTCACCGTCAACCTCAAGAGTATAATTATAGTAAGAGCCTTCTTCTTTGTCCACCGTTAATTCAGAACCAATGTAGTCCTGAGGTGAATAATTGAAATTATCAAGATACAGATTCAAAGCTGGCTGCAGACTCCCGAAGGTTAATTGGTTCTCTACACAATATAAATTCTTCAGCAGCAAATTCTGACTATAATCTAGATCTGTCAACTGGTTAATTGAACAGTCCAGCGTAACAAGTTCCGGATTTTGAGAGATATCCAGATTTGTTAAGTCATTTACATAGCACGTTAAATGAACCAGTGAAGGATTTTGGTTAATGTTTAATTCCGAAAGTTGATTGTTTTGACAAAACAAATACCCTAAATCAGAATTATTGCTAACATCCAAATCAAACAGTTGATTGTTACGGCAATTCAAAGATATTAAGGACGTGTTTTGAGATACATCAAGGAATGAAATTGAATTAAACGAACAATTTAAATCTAAAAGAGATGGGTTCTGGGTTACATTAACAGAATCTAGTTGATTATTCTGGCAATATACCGCCTTTAGAGATTGATTAGAACTAAAATCTAAATTTATAATTTGATTTTCAGAACAATTAAGTATCTCCAGACTTAAAAATCCTTCAATACCTGTTAAATTCGAAATATTACGACTACTGACATCCAGATCTGTTACCCAGTCGATATTAGCTGTTGGGACATAATCATCCAATACATCATCGTAACCAAGGTCAATTAAGGCTTGTTCGAAATTGTCGTCTGGGACATAAGTTAATTCAGAGGGAGAACTCTCAACTGACAGATTAATTTCATTAGAAAAAAGACGTAGGCTTGGTAAAAGAGTATTATTGATCTCACAGATATAAACTCCGGCATCAGCCTCTGTTAAATTTGGCAGAGTCAACGTTGATGATGTTTGTGTTTCATCTAATAAATAAGAACCTTCATACCACCAATGATACTCATTGTGTTCTCCTCCAATAACTATTTCATATCTAAAATCATCACCCTCATTTCTAGTGATATATTCTTCAGTTCCAATATTTTCTTGAGGCTGATAACGAAAATATTCTAGCGATTGTTCTGCCAACGGCTCCAGACTCTCAGGCGTTAACTTGTTATACTGACAATTCACATCTCTTAAGTTGCTATTTAGACTTAGATCAAGAGAAGTTAGCTGATTATTACCACAATAAATACTAGTCAATTCTACATTTTTACTGACATCAATATTCTCTAACTGATTATTGGAACAATCTAAAATAATCAGCGCAATATCCTGAGACACATCCAAATCAACTAAATCATTACTACCACAGAAGATATGTCTCAAATTTGAATTTTGACTTAAATTTAAATATGTCAGTTTGTTCCCATAACAATCAAGATGTTCCAAATTTGAAAAACCTTCAATGCCTGTTAAATCAGATACATTTTGATTTTTAACTTCAAGTTCTGTTATATATTCAATATTAGCAGTTAGAACATAGTCATTTAAAACATCATCGTAACCCAGATTAATTAATGCTTGCTCAAAGTTGTCATCTGGAACATACGTATAGTTTTCATCAGGTACATAAGCTGTAGTCCCAAAAAAGGAAATTGATATGAACAATAAGGAGAAAGAAAGTAACAGTTTTTTCATAACGGGAAGGAATTAGGTTGGTGAAAAAAGCCTGCAAACTTACTTGCAGGCTTATATGATTGATCTACTTCAATATTAGCTTTTCAGAATAAATTGAATCTTCGTAAACAATTCGTATAAAGTAAACACCAGGGGTGTTGCCGGATAAGTCTAATTGAGTATTCTGGCTTGTCATAATTTTCTGTAATACAAGCTGGCCAGACTGGCTGTAAACACTTACAGTCATTCCACCTACAGGAAGATTGGCTGATTCAATTGTAACAATACCCTCTGTAGGGTTTGGATATATGGTAGTTGTGTTAATTACCACATCATCGATGCCTGTAGCCCAATCCACAGCAATAGTAAATTCCTGGCTTATTGGCTCATCGATGTTAGCATCTGTTGCAGTTAAAATAACTGAATGATCACCTAATAGTGCCCCATCTTTTTCAGGAGTTCCACTTAGTGTTGCCGTACCGTCACCATTGTCTACCAAAGAAAGCCATTCTGGAATCTCAACAGCTGAGATAGTAATAGTATCTAACAGGTCAGGATCGGAAACTTCAACAGTGTAAGTATATTCATAACCTGCATCTGCTGTTAAAACAGGATCTGAAATGAATTCCGGTGATTTATTAACCTGTTTAACAGTGGCAAATACAGTATCGTTTTCAGAATCCCAGATGCCATCGTTTACTACCAGAATAACAGCTAAGGTGGTGTCTTTTTCTACTTCAGGTGCAATTCCTGTGAATATTGCCGTAGTTATTGCCTCAGACTGGTCATCCATCGACCATAAATAAGTGATATCGTCTCCTTCAGGATCATAAGAAGCGGTTCCATCCAGAGTAAATTCTTCACCCTCATTTACAATAACATCATCTCCTGCCACTGCTATTGGCCTACTGTTCCCAATTACAGTTATTGTTACTTGATCCGTATCTGAAGCGCCCAGATCATCGGTTACCCTTAGCGTAAAGGTAAAAGTTGATTCTCCATCTACTTCAGGTGCAATAAAGCTTGGTCGTGATGTGCGATTACCTGATAATGTTACATCATCATTGGTTGTCCAGTAGTAGCTAAGACGATCACCATCTGAATCCCGGGATCCTCTACCATCTAAAGTAACCTCTTCCCCAGAATTATAAGTAGCCGAATTACCTGCATCTGCAGACGGTCTTCTATTTGGAGTAACGGTAACGATTACCTGATCTGTAGATTCTTCCAAAGCATCATCTTTAACCGTTAAGCTGAAGGTCAATTGTGTATCCTGATCAGCTGCGGGTGAAGTAAATTGAGGAGTAGAAGATGTATTATCATCCAAAACAATTCCATCAGGGGCTGTCCAGCTATAGGTAATGTTATCCAGGAGGTCAGGATCTGAAGAAGCTGTTCCATTTAAGCTTACAGATTCCTGTTCACGGACAGAAAAGTCATTACCTGCATCAGCAACAGGAGCTTTATTGTAATGTTTAACGGTTACTATAACTGAATTTTGATTTGTATTATTATCATCTGCACCATCATCAACCATCAGTACGATTTCAAAATCAGTATCTTCATGTACTTCGGGAGCTGTAAAAGTAGAACCTACAGAAGTTGGGGTGTCGATAACAAATCCTTCCGGAGCTGTCCATGAATAGCTTAGTGTCTGTCCTTCTGGGTCAGAAGAACCACTACCATCCAATTGGCCTTGAGTATTTTCATCAATCGTTTGATCATCACCAGCATTTGCTGTTGGTTGTAAGTTTGCATGATCAACCGAAACAACAATGATGTCAGGATCAGAATATAAGGCACCATCATAAACAACCAATTCAAAACGATAAGATCCATCAGCCATTAAAATTGGCGATGTAAATGTTGGAGATACAGTTGTTGGGTTGGTTAAAGTTATGCCATCCAAGGATGTCCACTGGTAAGTTAATGCGTTTGGCATTGCATCAGCATCTGATGACGCAGAACCGTCCAATGTAACCAATACATCTTCATCTACTGTCTGGTCTGAGCCGGCATTGGCTACAGGGGCTAAGTTTGCATGATCAACAGATATAACCACCCTGTCTGATGTTGAATATTTATCACCATCATAAACCACCAAGTCAAATCGATAAGAGCCATCAGCCAAAAGATTTGGAGAAGTAAATGTTGGGGATGCAGTTGTTGGGTTGGTTAAGGTAATTCCATCTAAAGATGTCCATTGATAAGTTAATGCATTTGGGGCTGAATCTGCATCGTAGGATGCAGAACCATCCAATGTTACCAATACACCCTCATCAACTATCTGGGGATCTCCGGCATTGGCTACAGGGGCTAAGTTTTCATGGTCAACAGAAACAACAATGATGTCAGGATCAGAATATAAGTCACCATCACAGACAACTAATTCAAAACGATAAGATCCATCTGCCAGTAAATATGGCGAAGTAAATGTTGGGGATACAGTTGCTGGATTGGTTAAGGTAATACCATCCAATGAGGTCCACTGATAAGTTAATACATCGTTTATATCTACATCATATGAACCAGAACCGTCTAATGTAACCAATACATTTTCATCAACTGTTTGATCTTGCCCTGCTACAGCAATTGGCTTTTGAGGAACTTGTTTTACAGTCACGACAACGATATCAGGATTAGATGTTCTAACACCATCATCAACAGTCAGGCTTATATCAAAATCAGTATCAAGCTGAACTTCAGGAGCTATAATGGTTGGGCTTGCTGATGTTTGGTCATCAATACTAAAACCTTCAGGAACTACCCAGCTATACGTTAACTGTTGGCTTTCAGGATCTGATGAACCACTGCCGTCCAATTGCACCTGTTCGTTTTCATTGATTGTAATAGCCGTACCTGCATCTGCTGTTGGTGCCAAATTATCATGAATAACCGTAACAACAATGATATCAGGATCAGAAAATAAAACACCATCATAAACAACCAGTTCAAAACGATAGGAAGCATCGGCCAATAAATCAGGAGACGTAAATGTTGGGGATGCAGTTGTCGGATTAGTTAAGGTAATGCCATCCAGTGAGGTCCACTGATAGGTAATGTTATCATTTTGATCCAGGTCATAAGAAGCGGAACCATCCAATGTTACCAAAACTCCTTCATCCACATCCTGGTCTGATCCTGCATCTGCTACAGGGGCTTTATTAATATGCTTCACAGTTACAGTAACTGCATCTATATCTGTGGCCTGTTCCTGATCAGTTACAGTTAGAGTTATTTCAAAGTCAGTATCAACCTGAACTTCAGGAGCTGTAAATGTAGGGGTTGCCGAGCCTGGATTTTCAATTGTGAAGCCTTCTGGGGAACTCCAGTTGTATGTCAATGTTAATCCTTCAGGATCTGATGAAGCAGTTCCATCCAATTGACCTTGCACATTTTCATCAACTGTCTGGGGATCTCCTGCATCTGCTACTGGAGCTATGTTTTCATGGTCTACTGAAATAACGACCCTGTCCGAGGTAGAATATTTATCACCATCGTAAACCACCAGGTCAAATCGATAAGAGCCATCGGCCAAAAGATTTGGAGACGTAAAAGTTGGGGTTGCGCTTGTTGGGTTGGTTAAAGTTATGCCATCCAGAGAGGTCCATTGATAGGTTAAAGCATTGGGGGCTGAATCTGCATCGGAGGATGCAGAACCGTCCAATGTTACCAGTACACCCTCATCAACTGTCTGGGGATCTCCGGCATCTGCTACAGGAGCTATGTTTTCATGATCTACTGAAATAACTACCCTGTCCGAGGCAGAATATTTATCTCCATCGTAAACCACCAAGTCAAATCGATAAGAGCCATCAGCCAAAAGATTTGGAGACGTAAAAGTTGGGGTTGCGGTTGTTGGATTGGTTAAAGTTATGCCATCAAGAGAGGTCCATTGGTAGGTTAATGAGCTTGGCCCATCGTCCGGATCTGAGGATGCAGAACCGTCCAATGTTACCAATACATCCTCATCTACTGTCTGGGGATCTCCGGCATCTGCTACTGGAATTAAGTTTGCATGGTCAACCGTAATAACAACAACATCCGGATCAGAATACTGGTTGCCATCATAAACAACCAATTGAAAACGATAGGATCCATCCGTCAAGAGATTTGGAGATGTAAATGTTGGGGATGCTGCTGTTGGGTTGGTTATAGTTATACCATCCAGGGAGGTCCATTGGTAGGTTAATGAGCTTGGCCCATCGTCCGGATCTGAGGATGCAGAACCGTCCAATGTTACCAATACATCCTCATCGACTGTCTGGGGGTCTCCGGCATCTGCTACTGGAGCTATGTTTTCATGGTCTACTGAAATAACGACCCTGTCCGAGGTAGAATATTTATCACCATCGTAAACCACCAGGTCAAATCGATAAGAGCCATCGGCCAAAAGATTTGGAGACGTAAAAGTTGGGGTTGCGCTTGTTGGGTTGGTTAAAGTTATGCCATCCAGAGAGGTCCATTGATAGGTTAAAGCATTGGGGGCTGAATCTGCATCGGAGGATGCAGAACCGTCCAATGTTACCAGTACACCCTCATCGACTGTCTGGGGGTCTCCGGCATCTGCTACCGGGGCTATGTTTTCATGGTCTACTGAAATAACGACCCTGTCCGAGGTAGAATATTTATCACCATCGTAAACCACCAGGTCAAATCGATAAGAGCCATCGGCCAAGAGATTTGGAGATGTAAATGTTGGGGAAACGGTTGTTGGATTGGTTAAGGTAATGCCATCTAAAGATGTCCATTGATAAGTTAATGAACTTGGCCCATCGTCCGGATCTGAGGATGCAGAACCGTCCAATGTTACCAATACATCCTCATCTACTGTCTGGGGATCTCCGGCATCTGCTACAGGAATTAAGTTTGCATGGTCAACCGTAATAACAACAACATCCGGATCAGAATACTGGTTACCATCATAAACAACCAATTGAAAACGATAGGATGCATCTGCCAATAAAATTGGAGATGTAAATGTTGGAGATACAGTTGTTGGGTTGTTTAAAGTAATGCCATCCAAGGAAGTCCATTGATAGGTTATGGCACTTGGAGCATCGTCCGGGTCTGAAGATGCTGAACCATCTAGGGTTACCAATACATCTTCATCAACGGTCTGGTCTGATCCAGCATTGGCCACTGGAGCTAATGGAACATTTTTAACGGTTATTACTACTGTGTCGGGTTTTGAATCTTTTTCACCATCATTTACAACTAATTTAACCTGGTAGTCTGTGTCTTGTGTTACCAATGGGGCTGTGAATTCTGGATTCACAACATTTGTAGCACTTAAGCCTAAATTATCAATATCAGTCCATGTGTAAGACAACTGACTCCCCTCAAAATCTGATGAGGCTGAACCGTCCAACTGCCCTTGTGCATTTTCATTTAATATTTGATCTGCACCGGCATTCGATTTTGGTGTATAATTATGGGTTGCCGATAATGAAACAAAAGCACTACCCCCTATTTCAAAGGTGGGTGACGATGTTATAATCGTACCAGTTACCGGATTATAAAAATCTGACACTACCAGTGGAATCTCTTCATCTTCCGAAGAATCATACATTTTAAATGTAATTTCATTACCAACTATAAAACCATCTTTACCTGACACATCAGGATCATCGGCATAAGCCGCAGGATATAATACTTTGTTGTCAAACAATTCTAAGAGACTCTCTGTTAATACTTCTGCTCCAACACATAAATCTCCATCAAAAATTCCAATTTCATCTCCTGCTTCTAAATTAATGCCATTTACTTTAGCTTCAATAACATTAATATTCATTGCATCACCTGCATTTTTTAGTGGGGTAAAATGAGTTTGTGATTGTGCAACTTGAAAGATAAGTAAGACAAAAATAAAAGATAAGTAAACTTTGCTCATATTAGGGTTCGTTTAGAGTTTTTAAAAACTAAAGATACCCCTATACATTTAAAGCTTTTATGACTAATTTCTCCGATTTATGAAACACTACTTTTTTCTAATGAACAATACATTTTAAACAACGAACACAATTTCATATAAGATTATATTGAATAGAATAAATTAATGAAGCAACACTGTTTTACAAAAGTTTAGTAAAACAGTTATTTGCTTAAATAAAATCATTCGTTCACTTCACAAAGACGTGTTTTTTATTAAAAAAATTCTACTTTTCATCAATGAACAAAATCATTTTTTCTACTTAAATAACAAAAGTTTGTATATTACAGGCTGTAAAACCTTAACCAGCTATACATGGGTCCTTTGAATGTAATCATAATTGATGATGAGACTGATGCAGGAAATCTATTAGGCAATTTATTATCTGAATTTCAAACATTAAAAGTCAGGCATATATATGTTGATCCATATAAAGCATTAGAATCTGTAATATTGGAACAACCTGATGTTGTTTTCTCTGATGTAGAAATGCCACGAATTAATGGAATTGAATTTCTTAAGCACGTAAATGAATTATCACCAAAAACAAAAGTTGTATTCACTACTGCTTTTGAAACATATGCTATTGAAGCAATTCACAACGATGCCTTTGATTTTATCTGTAAACCGATAGCAAAAAATGAGCTAACAAATGTTGTACGTAAAATTTTAGCGACTGTAATCAAAGAAGAAATAAAATCGAATGAGGCAAAAGACAATCGCGTACTTTTAAAAACCAGTGAAGGCTACCATTACGTATCTGCAAACAATGTGATTTATATTGAAGCAGATGGAAGTTATTCCACCATTATTTTAGATGAAAACAGACGATTACTTGCAAGTATGAATCTGGGAAGAATTCAGGAGCACCTCCCTCGCAATGAATTCATAAGAATCAGCCGCAAACATATCATCAATAAAGCTTACTTAACCTTTATAAATTTTACCAAAGGACATTGCATCGTTTCAAATAATGACAATGAGTATTCTCTTGAAGTAAATATGCGGATGAAAGACATCAAACAAGAACTCTAAAACTCCTTAAACGAAGTTAATTTCTAAACATGAGAGTGGACCGAATTATTTCAAATTCCTTTTTTGAGGCATCAATTATAGGGCTTGTGCTTACGCTATTGGTTATTTTTACCTGGGATCATCCAATGCATCGCTATAATATTAATGTTGATCCATTTTCAAGACCTAATGCATCCAAAAACACGCACTGGTTTAGTGGTGATTTTAATGGGGACGGTAATTCAGAAAGAATTCGTTGTGATAATAATATTGGAGCTGAATCTCTTGACATAACTTATTATGACAACAATGGATTTTTAATAAACCAATTCCACATTTTTCAGTCAGAATGGAGTTATGATCTGGAGCCTAGGGTAATAGACATTAATCACGACAAGGAATCGGAGTTGGTTTTTCTTTCAACAAGAAACGATTCAATTTTTTTTAGTGCCTTCAGTTTAACGGAATTTGATCTTATCATTGATCATTTATTCATTGACACATTTGAGCAAAAAAGAGAAATATATTCGTGTCAGTCTGCATTTTTTGAATTCGGTGATTTTGACTATAATGGAACTGATGAACTATTTTTTCATTTTGATGCAGGATTTGGTCTTTATCCCAGGGGAGTTTTTAAAATTGAATTTCCCAGTTTAAAAGTTTCAAGGTCAGATTCAGAATATATGACTTTAAAACCAACTTACTTATGGGATTTAAACCAAGATAATATTCCTGAAATTTTATGCAGATGCGCTGCCCCTTCAAATGTAAGAAACTACAACAAATACACAGATACAATAAGTTACATCACTGTTCTGGATTACAATTTGAATTTCCTGTTTGAGCCTATTCCTTTCGAAGAAGGTTTTTCATCTATTGACTGTGTTCCCTGTCCATCAAATGACACCTTATTCTATGCACGGTTTAATTCAAATTCAAAAGCAAAAACACCATTGAGTGTTTATCTAGCTGATAAAAACGGAGAAATACTAAATTCAAAAATATATTCCAATGTAAACAACCCTGAAAATATGTCTGTTGAGATGGTTTTCATCAACAACAAATCATACTTTTATATAAAAGGGGTAGGCACATTTGAACTAACACCCTCTTTTGACAAATTACCTGACAAACTATCCCCTGAAATAAATGATAAATTATACCTGCCGGTATGTATAGACCTAAATGATGATGGAATTGACGAATGGATATCAAAATCGAACGGGGAAATTTTAATTTATAATGAAGCTATTAATGAATGGGGAAAGATTATATCTCCCACTCCTATTACAGACGGACTTGAAATTTACCCGTTCTACAATGATAACCATCTTTCTTTTTTAGTTGACACAGGTAGTGGATTTTTCTTTTTTAATTATCAACAAAATCCATATTATATTTTTCTATATATCATTTACGGATTGATATTCTTATCTATTAGTGGGTCTGTTTTGATTGTACTTTTCATTCAAAAAAGAAAAATTGAAAATAGATTTCAAACTGAAAAACAAATGGCAGAACTTCAGTTTAATGCAATTCTAAATCAATTAACCCCACACTTTCTTTTTAATTCATTGAACTCAATTGCCTGTATGATTAATGAAGGTAAAAAAGATGAAGCATACGACTTTCTAACTATAAGCTCAAGATTATTCCAACAAATAGTGAATGATGCAAAAGAAGTAAATCGTTCTCTCAAATCGGAAATACTATTTACTAACGATTATATTGGCATTCAGAAATTAAGGTTTAAAGAACGGTTTGATATACAGTTTCAAATCCATCCTGATGTTAATATGGACTTTATTGTTCCAAAAAAATGTATTCATACCTATGTTGAAAATGCAATAATGCATGGTTTTAGAGATATACAAACAGGTAGAATAATAAAAATAGACATAGAACCCTATAAAAATGGAATCTCAATTCTTATTGAAGATAATGGAATAGGTAGGGATGCTGCCTCAAAGTATAAAAGTTCATCAGGAAATGGAATAAGAATTATGAAAGAATACTATCAATTATTTGAGAAGTATTATAATTACAAAATTAATTATTCAGTTTCTGACATCCAGGATAAATCATCTAATGGGTTAGTGACAGGAACTCTAGTCAGTTTAAATATCCAAAATAATATTAACTTGGACAAAATAAGTCCTAAAAGTAAATAGGTACAAGAAAAAAATCCAAATTTATTTTCTGATTATATATTTATGATTAGATCGTTTGCTGCATCCAAGACATCATTTTCAAAAGAGTCGAGGTAAATTTGGGTAGTTCTTTCGGTCTCATGGCCAAGTCCTTCAGAAATGACAGCAGTAGAGATTCCCTGTCGCTTTGCAATTGTTGCCCAGGAGTGACGGGCTACATAGGTTGTAAGTGGGAAAGATAAACCAACCATTTTTCCAAGTTCTTTCAATTTCTTATTAGTTAGGCGTAAAGAGTTTAAGTATTTTTTATGCCTGTCCTCTTCATCCTTGGCAATAATTGGGAAAATATACGATTCCGGATCTACAAGATCATTGTACTCTTTAATAATTCCAAACATCTGATCCGTCAAACGGATAGAAAATTTCTGCTTGGTTTTGTTCCGGGAATAATATAACCGGTCTCCATCAATGTTTTTTACCTGAAGGTTTGCAATGTCAATAAAAGATATTCCACGACAATAGAAGCTAAATAGAAAGATATTACGGGCATCAATTTGCGTTTGATCCGAAAGCTCAAGGTTTTTGATCGCTGTGATATTTTCTTTTGATATCGCCCGTTTAGTTGTCTTTTCGTTTCTGATCTGATAGTTTTTGAATGGATAGAATTCTTCTTTTACAACTTCTTCCTTAATTGCTCTATTATATACCGCTTTGAGCTTTCTCATGTAAGTAAATACAGTGTTGACCTTACTCCCCCTTTTAAGTAAGAACTCTTCAAAATCAATGACCATTTTATAATTAAATTCCTTAAATGTCAGGTCTTTTTCATCACGATATTTTTGAAACATATTTAAGGCCTGTCTATAAACTCGGGCATTGCCATAATTCCCCAGATTCTCGAAACGATTAATAAGCTGCTCTGTATATTTAAAAAAGGAAATATTGGAAGAGATAGAGCTGCATGCAGAAATAATCATATCGACTGTATATGAAGCTCCTTTTTCATCCAAATCAATAATTGCCCGTTTAAACTCTTCCCTACGCTTTATTATAGTCCTGTTCAACTTTTGCAAATAGATTTTATGCTCTTTATCCCGGCTCTTTTCAATAGCAAGTCCTTCCGTTGGATCCCATTCATTTTCCTTTAAATATTGCTTTAATGAAATATACCTTTTATTCCGGTTGTGAATAATTAGGAATGAAACTGGATACTGTTCATGCTTGTTCTTTTTCTCTTTTCGCAAAATTACTTTTACTGAAGCCATAACATTTAAATGCAATTTGGGTGGAACATAGGTGGAACATTTATAGTATAAAATTACTATTTAATTCATTTAAATACAATATAAATGAACACTAAAACACCTAAATACACCTTTATTTATTGGCATTACAGCTACATTAAAGGAAACAGATAAAATTTACACTATATGTAAATTAATCTCTTTTAAGGATGGGGTCCTGGGTTCGAACCCCAGCTGAGTCACACCAAATTTCCTAGAAGCCTTGCAAGATCAAAACTTGCAAGGCTTTTGTTTTTTAGTGGTGTCAAATGTGGTGTTGATAACTTTTCAAGGGCTTTCCCAAATGCTCAAACAAAGTTATTCCCAATTTCATCCAGACAAGCCCTACGGGTAGCAAAAGACTACGGCATAAAACCATTCATTCCAAAACTTTAAGATTTGATTTGCTCCAAATGCTAGTCCTAATTTCAAAAACACTTGATCTCCGTAAACTTCGATCAAGAAATTTTGAAACCACACATCAAAACTTACAGTTTTTCCATTCGTTATTTATTCCGTTTCCTTTTGCAATCTGGATGAAATTGTAAGAAGAGGGTGTTTAAGATTTGGGAAATGAAATAAAAAGCAACATTATAAATATTTAGATTCTTCCACAAAGCCTTTTAAATTCTAACCTGACATCCTCAAAAGTAGGTGCACCAATTCTAGAGATCCTTGTATATGTATCTATGCCATTGTCTGTAGCCATTGCGTGCCAAAAAAACTCCTCTACTTTTTCTGCTGTAGTTATTTTGTTGAGACGCATTCTTGTCGTTTTAATCTTTCTTTTTATTGTCACATCTGCTTTAGAATGATTTTCAGCTGGAGATAACACATTTGTCTCTAAAAATTGGATTAATTGTTCTTTTGTTGATTTCATAGGATTGGAAATATTAATAAGCTTAAAACAAAATTATTAATGTTCTTCTTCATATTTTATACTTCTTAGTCTAAATGAAAATTGATCTTTCTTTTTATTAAAAACATTTGGCTTAATATGGCCATTTAAAAGATTTAAAACGAAAAATAGCATTATTACAATTAGTAAAACATTGTATATGATTTCTTGATTTGGAAAATCTACAATATAATCGAAGAAGTACTGAAAAATAAAGAACATCCAAAGAACTGTGACAAATAGACTAACCTTCATATTCACTCCTGAAACTGATGGAGCATCCCTATTTAATACAGTCTTATAGATTGGTCCAGTAATCTCATCTTCTAACATATCAATATGTTTCTCCCAGTTCTCTTGCCATTTTTTGCTACCTTTATTTACAAGAAACCAAGCCAATGAGAAAATAAACCCCATAATTGCTAATACGAGTCTTAAATAACTCTCAGAGTAATCTAATACGATAAAATATCCAGCAAAAGTAGCTCCAATAAAAGCCCAAAAATAAGTAGCTCTTTTCCAATATAGCTCTATTTCAAAATCTCTATTTTTCCATGCTCTTTCTAAAGCTTTTTGTTGAGTAGAACTAGTCTTATCAATATTTATGTCCTGATTGAAAAGTTGTAGGTATTGTTCTTTATCTAACTTCATAAAATAGGTGTCATTTACGAATCAATACAAATATACCTATAAATTAACTTAACGTTGTAATGTTCTATTATTCCCCAAAATGCAAATTTTAAAATCATTGTTTTTCTATATTGTCCCGAATAGTTTTAAAGTTAACTAATGCACTTTCAATATTTTCGATTATCTCATCTAGAATCGTATCTGGTTCGGGAAGATTATCCAAATCAATTAAATTCTCATCTTTTAGCCAGAATATATCAAGATTTGTCTTATCTCTAGAAGTCAGTTCTTTATAGGAATATTTTCGCCAGCGACCTTCTTCATTATCTGAACTCCATGTTTCTTTTCTATTCTTTCTGTCATTTGGATTGAAGCATTTTACAAAATCTTTTAGATGCTCATATCGCAATGGATTCTTTTTGGGAGTATGTCGAATATTAGTCCTGTAATCGTAATACCAGACCTCTTTAGTTGCAGGTGTTTTCTGTTTTGTATTTTTTTCGAAGAATAAAACATTTGCTTTTACACCTTGAGCATAAAATATCCCTGTAGGTAATCTTAAAATGGTATGTAGATTAGTTTCTTCAATTAGATTTTTTCGAATTGTTTCTCCAGCACCACCTTCAAACAATACATTATCAGGAAGCACAACTGCCGCTCGACCATTTTCATTTAACATAGTTACTACATGCTGTAAAAAAGCTAATTGCTTGTTACTGGTTGAAACCCAAAAATCTTCTCGTAGGAAATAACCTTCTTTTTCTGATTGTTTTTTATCAGGTGTAGGAATATCACTACTACTTATACCAAATGGAGGGTTTGCAAGGATAATATCTACTTTTTCACCATCTGTGACTTTCCCTTCTTCAATTCGTTTTAAACTGTCCGTAACTTCAATGTCTGGTGTTTCTTGTAAATCTCCAACTCCGTGCAAAAACAAATTCATTAGACAGAGACGAGCTGTTGATTTTTCAATTTCCCAACCTTTAAACATATCAAATTTTATATGGTCGGTTATTTTAGTTTTGTTTCTTTTGAAATAATCCAGTACTCCTAAGAAAAATCCACCAGTACCACATGAAGGGTCGGAAACCTTTTCGCTTTCTTTGGGATTAATACATTCTACCATTGAAGCTATTACTGGTCTTGGTGTAAAATATTGACCAGCACCACTACTTTCAGCATTTTTTTGAAGGAGAGATTCGTAAATCTCTCCTTTAATATCATATTCGGTAGAAGTCCAATTTTCTTCTGATATTAAATTGATTAACTTCTTTAATTTAAGCGAATCGTGAATTTTATTTTGAGCATTTGTGAATATTTTCTCAAGCATTCCACCTGAATTAGCTAAGGTCTTAAGAATTGACTCATATTGAGTCATCAAATCTCCTTTTTCTAAGTCTTTTAACTTTTTCCAATTACAAATATTTGGCAGGTTAAACTCTTTCTTATTCTCATCTGCCATTTTTAGAAAAAGAAGGTAGGTTAACTGTTCAAGGTAATCCGTATAACCTAAACCATCATCTCTAAGTGTATCACAAAATTTCCAAATTTTATCTACTAATGTATTTGTTGCCATCTTTATATTATTGCTGTAAGTGCTCCTCTAAGCCACCATTCATAATCTTCATCTGTTAATTTATCATTAATAAAATTCCAAACAACAATTGAATGGGGCATCTTTATGTTCGCTAGGCTTGCTAGGTTATTGAAGCAACTTTCAATTATTTCATCTATTTTATCCTCATCACCTTTAAATACAAATAAGTCATTCTTCGCTTCTTCTACAATTTCATTACAAGTATTCCAAACACGGAATCTACCTCTTACGAGAGATTTATGTTCTAACCCATAACATTTTATAGAAATAGAGGCTCTTAAATGATTTAAAGCATTATCATCAACATTATATGTTTCATAAGGCATTCCGTCTTTATCAAAAGAGAGTAATTCTACGTCCCTTGCATTTATTGGGTCTAAAAGTAATGGTTTTTCACCTCTGCATTTGTTATCCTTTACCTTCGAAACCTTTGTTTTATCCTTTAAAGGAAAATAATTTCCTTTCCCCATAGTTTCATTTCCTTCTTCAAAACGCCCTTTTCTCAATAAATTTGCTAAGGTACCAGACAATCGAAAGTTCTGCCAGTCATATGATAGCCACCAATACCCTGACCTTCCCTAAAATAGCTTGACAGATTTATACTTATTTTCTAGTATTCCAGAAGCAGTAGATAGTTGCCTCTGGAATACAAACCTAGTTAAAATTTATTACTAAGATCTGTTTCATTTTAATTCCTTATCCCTAAAGTAAAGTTTCTGTTTTGTGCTTAAGCACAAAACAGAAACTTACGCAGCTCTTATTGCTGATTTTCTATACTTATTTGAACGATGTCCCTAAAATTCATTACACTGTTCTGTTTTGAACCTACTTTGTGAGACAATGTGTATTCTTTCTTTTTCCAATGCTTTCGTAGCTTTCCGGTACGCTTATGTGCCTGGGCTGGAGTAAGCATATCACAACTTCTGTGTGGGCGTTGATTATTATATTTATCAATGGCAATTTTAACTGCTTCATGGGCAACATTGTAATCTTCAAAGGTTTGGTGCAAATCATATTCATCTTTCAATATGCCGTTTACCCGTTCTGCAATTGCGTTCTCGTAAGGATCGCCTTTCTCTGTCATCGATATCAGGATATTGCTCCCTTTCAGGTAATTTACATAGTCATAGCAACAATATTGTATCCCCCGGTCTGAATGATGGATCAATTTCTTGCTTGTGTCTTCAGTCTCAACTGCCATTCTCAGTGCATTTAATGCTCCGGTGCTGGTCAAATCGTACCATAAGCACCAACCAACAACCTTTCTTGAATACGCATCGGTTATCAGCGATAAATAAGAAAACCCATATTTTGTGCGGATATAAGTTATGTCGCTTACCCAGAGTTTTCCCGGGAAACTTAAATCAAGATCTCTGACAATATTGGGGTACTTCTTGAATAAATGCTTGGAGTTGGTCGTCTTTGCTTTTCGTTTGCTCCTGCGTACTTGCAAACCATGCTCGCTCAATAAAACCGAAAACTTGTCCCGCCCCATCTTAATACCATGTTCTGATAAAAAAGGCTGCATCAACCCATGAAGCTTTTCACTGCCCATTTTTGGGTGGTCTTTTCTAAGTTTCTTTACTTCCTGTAATATCAGAACCTCTGCTAATTGTGTCTTTGATTCCCGTTTTTTAGTGTCGTACCATGCCTGGCGGCTATAACCAAACAGCTCACAGCTATCCTTTTTACTTATTGAAGGATACATGTGTGCCAGTAATATTACTGCTTGGCACCAGGCTTTTTTCTGATAGGGATTTTAAATTCTGTTTCGGCTACATCAATAAGGGTATTGAGAGCAATGTTTTTCATCCGGGCTTTTTCCAGCTGTTTTTCCAACTCCTTGATGCGCTTTTCAAGCTCTTTATTATCTGACCTTTCTTTCGAACTCATGAAACACAAAGATACGTGCAATTCATCGGAATACCTCTCTTGCCAACGTTTTAAAATGTCTGTATAGTGTTTCCTACTCAACTTAAAACGATCCCGGATCTCTTGAATTGACATATGACCCCCATCGATTTGGCTAACAACCCAACGGCGAAAACTTACTTCGTACTTGTTGTAATCAACAGGATAATCTTTAAATCCATCCATGTGATCGGTCAACATGCTTTCTTTATGATTCTTCATTTTTCTTGACTTTTTGCGTCAAGTTATTTCAGGGTAAGACACCTTCTTTTAAAATTTCTTTTCCATTTTCATCTAAGGATTTGCCTTTAGGTCTAAAGTGGTCAACTTGCCATTCTCCAGAATTTTCTTTTGATTCGGTATACCAACATTTATCTCCTGATAACTCTGAAAGAGCTGAGTATAAATCTGTCCATATATTGTGCTTTTGCCAATAATCGGCTCGTTCTTTCTTATTTTTTCCTTCAATATTTAGTAAATGAGCTTTTGCACTTTCTTCCCATTTCGAAAAAGCACCAGTTCCCTTTATTCTATCGAAAGTTTCCTTTAAGTGGCTGATATCAATTCGTCTCATCGTTTTTTGTCTTTTTTCGTTGAGCGATTTTTTTTGCAATCTCTTGGCTTTTTCTACTAAGCTCTTTCTTTTCAGCTTCAGTAAAATCAACTTTCTGAAATGAATCAATTTTAGACATCTCTTTTAAATATTCTTTGAACCAGTAATCCTCAGATTCCTCATAGAAACCAAGTTTTTCCATTTCTGATTTCAACTTTTTATATTCATCATTCTCAGATTCAGTTAATTCACCTCTCATCACTTTACCTTGCAGGTATCGTTTTTTATTGAGCTTTATTTGTGTGGTTTTATCCAAAATACTTGGTAACCCAAACATTTCACTCGTTAAAATACCAGCAACACCTAAACCCTGAGGGTCAATATCTGGTTCAATTGCAAAATTTAAAGCTTGCCTTCTTAATTCTTCATATCTATCCTTTGGTTCTTCTGAATTGTTGTATTGATTTTCAATTTCTTTTCCAAATAAACGGACTTGTGACCTAACCATACTCCCTATAACTAATGGGTCATGAGTGTTTATAATTACATGCGTTGTTTTATCTTCTTCTAATTCATCAGAATTTCCATCTGTTTCCAGTTTATTTTTCGACTTAACAAGAGATTTCAAATAATGGAGGTAATCATATTTCCAAATAGGATTTAGATGTGTATCAGGTTCATCTAAAAGTACCAACGATTCATCTTCTCTTGTAAAAATTAATAGTCCTATAACAGTTAATAGTTGTTGCTCTCCTTCGCTAAGCTCTTTAAAAGTAACCTTACCATCTTTTCTCTTTTTTACTTTAACTTTCACTTCTTCAAGCATATCTGAAATATATGTACTTTCTAAAGCCTTAAATAGAAAAGTATTACTAGGTTTTTCATTATTTAAGTTAAAATATTTTTCAGCAAATTCTTTTAATCTCTTTTTATCTTTAATAAATAAATACAACCTTTTTTGGGTTTCTTGTCTTCTAAAATCAATATCAACTGATTTTTCTTCATATATTGGAGCTAAAGAATAATCCCAAAGTGTATTTAAAAAATCTTTTACTAAGCCATCTGCACCCCAAAATTTCTCATCATCCTTTTTTGCCCAAAATGCTTTTTTTATTACAAATAGAACTGATTCTAAGTCTTCAATACCTAACACATCAAATAAAAACTGCTTTGACTTTGTTTCTATTTTTGATAGAGAAAAGAACGCAAGTAAAACAAAAAAACTATGAATGGGCTTTACGTAAAACAACTTCCTTAAATCATCAAGTTCTTCAATATTAAAATCAGGGCGTATTATTTTTTTATAAAAATTATTTTGATGTTCCCAGAAAACTTCATCTAACCTATTACTTATTCCTGAGTAATAAGTGAATACATATTTAGGAAAATACAACTGTTTACCTTCTGTACTAAAGAATTCCTTAAAAGAAGGAGATTTATCTCGTCCTTCGATTTCAATTTTATAGGTATTTGAAGTATAATCGATAACTATATCATTTCCACGGCAGTTGTATTTAATCCAATATTTGAATTCAGGGTATTTTCTTGATGATGCACTGCTTAAATCAAGATATTTAAAGATTTTAACCAATGCCTCAATAAAATTTGATTTACCTGTAGCATTTTGCCCAAGAAGTACAGTGTTCATTTGATTTTCATCTAAATCAATACAGAACTTCTTTAAGTTTTTAAAATCTTCGATATATACTTTATCTATCCTCATTGCTTTAAGCTTATTAATGAATTCAGCCCTTTTTTCACCTCTTTCACTTTATCCCCTAATTCTTTTAATTCCGCATAAAAATCTTCAATGTTATCTTTATGTTTACTATTTTGCCAAACTTCCTTGGCTGGCATTGGTTCAGTGGAATTTTTAAGAACTTCTTCAATACTTAATTCTTTACTCATTTTCTTTATTTTTTTGGGAGCATTCTTTTTAGAGTCTATCTGATTTTTTAAATAAATTTCTTTTTCTGCTTTGATTTGTTTTAGTAGTTCACTAACCAGTTTATCTAAAGAATCTTGAGGAATAAGTTCTCCTGTGAATGCTTTTTTTAATATGCTATACCTTAGGTTTACTGCTTTTAAAAGCAATATGTTAATTAAACTCTCAATATTTTCAATGATACTAACCTGAAATTCAATTTTTTTAATTATCTGTTCTTGAGTTGAAATAGGAGGTATTGATATTTCAAATTGCTTAAGAATAAAAGACGGCAGTTGAGGTTGGGCTGTTCCAGTCTTTTCTTTAAGAATCTTTGACCTAAATGATGGAGATATAATATAAGTTGTAATAAACTTTGGAATAATATCTTTTTGTTTCAATCTTAAAATTAACATTGAAGAGTTTATCCGAACAACAGGTTCTGAAATTGATTTATCATATAGTGCAACATTACCAATTGTACCTCTTGTCGTTATTATAATGTCATCATATTCTAATAATCCATTTCTTAATGAATTATGTTTTTCTTTGGTTAGATATACTCTATTCGAAAAATCAAAATAATTTAATCTTACATTTTGTGTTGATAAAAATAAGCAATAACCATTTTCTTTGTAATCTCCTCTTTTTGGATAATTCTTACCTCTATCACCATCAATAAAATCAAATATATCGTCAAATCGATATGATTTCCAATCCTTATCTTTCTCAAAAGAGAGCTTAAGTATAGCCTGTCGATAAACTTCTAATTGTTGTTTCGCTATTTGCAATCCTTTTTCTGCATGGTCAAGTTCACTAAAAAGTGATTCTATTTTAGAAACTATTCGTTCTTGTTCTTGCAATGGTGCTAATGGGAAAGGGAGTTGAGAAAATTTTGTTGCTGATAACTCAAGAAAGGTTGTTCCACTTGCTACTTTTTCTGCCTTTGGCTTTAAGGTTTGAAAGTAATAATATACATATTCACTATTTAACGATTTTGTTGGAATCAAATTTTTGAAACCTTGATTTGTAGCTAATTCATTCTTTGCAATTACCGTATAACCAATAGGAGCCCGTGAAGAAAATAAAATAGTTCCTTTCGGCAATAATTTGGCAGAAGAATAGTCTAAACCTAACTTTGAAATACTTCGCTTGCCTTTTGAAATATATTTTCCTTTATAACCAGACAAGTCTGCTGGTGTAATCCAAGAAATTTCACCCTCCCAAAACTCTTTGTTGCGAGTAGAAGGAGTACCGCCACTTTGCACAATTCCAATATCGCCAATAGTCGTCCAAATCCACCCCTCAGGTAATTTATATGTTTGTTTACCTTTCTCCATTATTCAATATCTGAAATCCCTTTTATTAAATTTTCTATCATCTCTGGACGGTCATCATCTGAATCAAATGATAACGCACATGCTATTCCTTCGGATAATCCATCATTCTCAAATAGAACTTGACATTCTTTAATCAAATAATATTTTACAGATTCATTAGCATTTTTTATTACATCCAAAATATCAGTGGAGTTCCCCAGGATATATATGATATCTTCAAAATCGTGACTTTGCCTGAGATCATTACCTCCTCGACTATAGTGAGCTTCAAATTTTGCTGCTAAGAAATACTCAGTTGAGAAAACAAATATTTCAGTTCCGTCAGGCAATGTCTTAATAATTCTATTTGCAATACCTTCGGAATACCAACGATTACTAAATCCAAGAATTTTTTCTTCTGTTGGCATAATATCAACCTTGATATCTTGATATACAAATCTACATATTGGTGCTCCTTCAGATCTGTCATTTTGAAATCCCTTTGATCTCAAATCTTCTTCAAGTTTTGCATGAGCTAGTCTTGTTTGTAATTCAATCACACAATCTACATCCAGAGTAGGTCTAATGTCAGATGCTGCCGGATCATTAGCATACAATTCTGCTACAGCCCCTCCAACAAATACCATTTCATTTTTTAAATCACCCAAGCCATTCGCTACAATTTGTAACATTTTAATATTAGTGCTGTACATTCCTGATCCTCTTTTCTAATTCATCAACGGCAATGGTTATTTCTCTTACTCTACCTACTCTTATTGTATCTACAATTGCCATTAGCTCATAGAATAATTTATCATTTGCTACAGCATCAGGTAAAGTTTGATAAAGTGGCTCGATTGCTTGTCCTCTTGTATTGCCCTTTGAATAAGGCCAGACATAAGGTTCGTTACCCGATGCAATAAATTCCTTAATTGGAGATGCTGAATGGGCTGTTGGAATACCTCTTGTAATTGCCCCCGGTTCTGTAGGGAAGACGTACTTTAAACCATAAATAAGAAACTCAAGGAAAGCATTTTTATATATCTTTCTTTTATTGTTATCAATTAGTTTAGCTATTTTACAACGATTAAGAGCCTCCGATATCTCAGACGGACTAATCTTAAGAGCTGTAGCAATATCTATATTCCTCCAATTATCATCTTGCTGTGCTATTATTTTGAGTAGCACAACAATATCCTGAGGACGCATACCATTATGTTTTTTCATAGTAATAATACTTTTTCAATTCGCGATTCGCGAATAGCAAATATAGCATTAAATACATTTTATGCAAAAGATATACTCTGGCTATTAATTTCATAAGCTGAAAGCCTACCAAATTGAGTATGACCTGCATATACACAACCTGTATCAATATTAATTACTTGAGTATGATTTAAAATTTGATTGTCACAATTAGCTTTTGTTATTGGACAATGTCCATGTACGATAGTTGCATCTCTAAATAACTTATGGCTATATTTTCTTCTGCATTTCCAGATCATGTGCTGAATATCATCAAATGGACTTTCAATTTCATCATTAAAACCAGCATGTACAAAAAAATGGTTCTTAATTTTCACATAAGGCTTTAAATTATAAAAAAAGTCTAGGTATTTATTGTCTAGTTCAGAAATTGAGTTAATACCAAAACTCTTCAAGGTTTCAGAACCTCCGTTCAAAATCCATCTTGCAATATAATTCTTATCATTCCAAGCATCAATAAGCATCTGCTCGTGATTCCCCAATAAAGGAATAATATTATACCCTTGATTTGTCAAATCAATAACATAGTCAATTACCTTATTGCTATCTGTTCCCCGATCAATATAATCGCCAAGTAAAATAATACTATCACATTTAACAATCTTAATCTTCTTCTCAATTAGTTCTTTAAATGAGTTAAAACATCCATGTATATCTCCAATTGCAAAAATACGGTTGTCCATGTTTCTTGTAAGATATTAATTACATTTTTGTAATCTATTAATGAAGATGTTTTCATTAACACCCTTATTCAAAAATAAAAAAGAGATATCGTATTTTATATTTTAATGCTAAAAAATGAAGTTTAAAATTTACAAGAAATATCTATTCCCAAAAGGTAAAATACAAGATCCGCTCATTATATAATCCCGATATCCTGTAAAATCTAAGGTTGTTTGAATATGGACTTCATCCATTGCTAACTGTTTCGGTTTTAATCCAATATTTTTAAGCATTTTGATATAGTTATACTTTGTAGCTCTTGAAATAACTCCGTTTTTAACTAGTTCATCTAAAGTATTGGTTTGTAAAAGCATAATAATTTGCCGTGCTTTGTTAGGATTGATTTTTGATTTAGGCATATCCCAAACTCCATCAGCGTAGTATTTATTAAATAATTCAATATCTTGATTATATTTTGCGACCCTTTTACCTGCATTACTTACATTTACTCTGACTTCAACTTTAAACTGTTTTAAGAACTTATTAAACTCCTTGAACATCTCATCAAGCAATAGCCTTGAAAAATTTGTTTCTTGTGGCAAACTTGCTGTGAATTTTCTTGAAAACTTCATCCCTTCCAATGATGAATTTGCTTTTTTCGTATCGTTAGAAACTTTAAGTCGAAATGAAATCCTTTTATTCATGATAGATTTATATAGCCTGTGATTTCGTTTTTTTTCTTTGGGGAGTTCATTGAACTCTTTCATCGGATTTTCGACTTTTTTACTTGACAAACGTTCGCATCTTTTTTGAATTGAATCAACTTTTTTGAAATCCCTTTTTAATTTTTTGAAAACAGGGCAAGTTTTAGCAAATAATGTTTTCCTGTAAATATGGCTCATCATTGCATTTTTAAAACTGATTTCATATCTCAATATTCGATCTGCATAAGATTGAAGCCCCTCTCCTACAACTCTCCCATTTTTATCCCTTATATTTTCAACCTGAAAAACTGTTCTCTTTTTCTTTTTATTAATCTTTTCATGGTGTTTCCTTTCACCATTTGAACTGGCATATTCTGTCCCCTTGTGATAAATCTTAGCGACATATCGTTCTGTTTGAATAAAGATTGATGTACCCCAATCAATTTTATTCTTAGAGGTTTCTCTAATGTATTTTTTCTTGATCCTTTTCTGGAATTCAAGATATTTCAATGCTTGTTTCTTGGTATTAAAATGTTGGTTAAAAGAAATATCTACACGATTTATTTCAACGTCGTTTAAATCGATACCTCCAAAGTCATAAGCTTCGGGGAAGTATCTAAATAGGAATGTCTTTATGAAAATGATTAACCGCTTATATGTATACTTTTCCATTGATAGAAGGCTATTCAAATCTTCCCATGTATATAAACGTTTATATTCACTGGAATGCGGAACAAACTGCACTAAGTTCGTTCCATAAATTAATTTTGGGATTGAAAAGTTGAATTCAATAAAATCCCTGTCATTTCGGATTTGATATCCCAGATAATAATGAGATGATGTAAGAATTTTATCCCTATAAAATACCTGTGTCTTACCAGTGTCATGATATTCCATCGCCCTAATTTGCATATAGTCATCTTGTTTGTCGAAAACAAGACCAGTGTCAGAATCGATATACTCACGATGGGGGTTTTTAATATCATAAAGGGGTGTGCCTTTACCACGCAGCCGTAAAAGTTCGACAATTTTACCGTATTTATGCAGGTTGTGGATTCTGAGAACTATTGTATCAATCATCTGTCTTAATATTAACGAGTTACATATTAAATTAACCAGTTTTAGGTGTCTAAAACTTAGACAGGTTCAGCGTTGTTAATGAACTAGCTGAACCTTTTTCTATTCTGTTTTGACCTTTAAATGATTTAATAGTTCTGATCGGTTGAATAAGACCTTTTTCCCGACCTTATGAAAGGGAATAAGACCTTTTCTTTGGTAATTCCATAAAGTGGTAGAAGAACAACCTAAAAGTTTGCATGCTTCCTTCCTGTTGAGCATTTTACTCTCATCGACTGGATTTCCATTTTTTCTTACAAGAACTTTCTCAAATTCTTGTTTCAATGATTCACGAATTAATTCTTTTAATTCGTCTTTCATCTCTTTGGATAAATTTAAATTGACATTCATATTTTAAAATTTAATTTGATTCAATTTCACACTAATTTGATTGATATAGAAGCATTAAAATGAATAAAATGCGTTTTCATATAAAAAGCTATTTTTGTTTTGAATCAACTTGCTTTTAATTGTAAAATATTGTAATGGTGTGATTTAAGGCAAGTTTTATTATCCAAAAACTTTCTCCATCTGGTCTTTCTTGTGTTTGTCCACTATCTTAAAATAGCGTTGGAATGACTTATAGGATGTATGGGTTGTTATATCCATAATAACCTCAGTAGCCATTCCCCTGATCATTGCATTTGTGATAAAAGTTTTTCGGGCAATATGGCTTGTTAAAACCTCATATTTGGGGACGATCTTTTCTATCCTTTCAGCACCCCGATACCTGATAACCTGAACAGGGTCATTTATTTTAGCTAATTCACCAAGCTCTTTAAGGTAGTCATTCATCTTTTGATTACTGATCTTCTTAAATAGCTTGAACGTTTCATCTGATTTATACTTTAGATAAATCTGTCTTGAATACTTATTGAGAGGGATAATTGTATTTCCTTTTGTCTTTAATGTCTGAACGTGTATTCTATCATTGATTACATTATCCTGATTCAAATTCATAATATCAGAAAAACGAAGTCCTGTAAAACATCCAAAACAAAATATATCTCTAACGTTTCTTAATTTCTTATTCTCTATTTCAAAATTATAGAGAGTCATTAGTTCATCCCATGACAAGAAATATATTTCGCATTCTGCCGGTTTTGCTTTGAATTTCCTGAATTCAAGGTTCGTGTTATACTCTCGTTCAGTTGCCCAGTTTAAAAACGCCTTAAGGGTCTTATAATGCTTTAAAACGGTATTATTTGTAAGCTTCAAATCATTAATTAAAAAATCTTTGAAATTCTCATCAAAATTTAAGTCGATAGAATCGAATGTAATTTTGCAATGTTTCTTTTGACTATACTCCTTCAGTTTTGATAAAGTAGTCCTGTTTTTCCTGATTGTTGAAAGGGCTTTATCGTTTGCTGAAGATTCCAGATATTCATCAAATCTTTCAAGCAAATCATTTTTCCCTTTTGAATTAAAACGCTTATCAAGTGATTTTTTAAGAATATCTATTGTTATCCTTTTGCCTATTATTTTATACTCGTTGTAAGTATCTTCTAAAAAATTGGCTGTAGTATTTAAAAATTGATTGAGAGTTATTGCACTTGAATAGCTTGATTTTGCCCTTTGTCTTTCTTTGTTCCAGTTTTTAGGTTCTATTCTTTTGCCTGTATAATACCGCAAGCGATTCCCATCAAAACTAAAAATCAGAAAGATTTGTGTTTTGATGTTTTGATCCTTATAACTTTTAAGGTTATATTTGACTATCGCCTTGCTATACTTCATTACCCTTTTAAAACTCTGGTGTCAAACTTGGTGTCAATTCAAAAAGAAACGACTAAAATCAAATTTAGATGATCTTAATCGTCAAATAAAGGAAATACCAATCAAAAAGGGCTTTTCATATGATTTTGGTTATTAACAGTCCAAATAACATTATATTCATTTGGTTCCAGCTGAGTCACTCATAAAGAGAAGCAAAATTGCTTCTCTTTTTTATTTATATAAACTACTACATTACTGCATATTACACAGATCACACCAACAGTATGTTTACATAAAAACATAAAAAGCAAGCAATTATTTGCTGACCTTCAAAACAAAAAAGGTGAAACATTTGCTTCAAAAAAATGCTTTTTCTTGCACCTTTTTACGACACATTTACAGCCCCATGTTGGTTATCTGAATATGCATTTAAATCCGGGTTCTTAAAAAATGCATAAACATTTGACTCAACTCCAAGAGCAAAAGAATTACATACTTCTAGTCCAACACTTATTAAAAAAGTCGTAATGAAGTAATTACAAATTTATTATGGCATAGTAATAAACACACATTAAATTTTTCATATTTATAACTATAACAACACACAAGGCTGGTTTCTATTTAATAACAAAAACCTCTAAAACCTTATTAGATTAAATGAATATGATTCGATTCTGATAGATTAGACGATAACAGAAACGAAAAGAAATCGGACATATACTTATCATATATATAAAACAATCTATCATTTATTAATCGCCACTTGTATATACAAGAATGTTTTACAACATCGATTTAACAGGTGATTTTTAAACAATTAACACATAATTTTATCTAGCAGAATTATATAATCACAAATATTTTAATTCGACACAAAAAACTAACAACAACAATTGTAAACATAATATGAAAAAAAAGTAACCTGCCTATGAAAAAAGAATGATCACGAATTAGATTAAGCCCACTAAAAAAGGAGATGCTGCAACACCTCCTTTCAAAGTAGTTTTCTTAGTGTCCACATTAGACACACTAAAAACAAATTGATTTTTTAACAAATCCTAACAAACCTATGAAAAGAATTCAAAGTTCTTTGATGTCCAATAAATTCTCTTATTGGAAATCACAATTATTTAAAGTGTCAAAAATCTTATTGATTTTTATTGCTTTAAGCATTATCAACAATGCGTTTCTCAATCCTCAAGTAAATGCTGCAAACAAACTCACACAGCAACAAAGCACAATTACAGGTGTAGTTAATGACCCTAATGGAGAACCACTACCGGGTGTAACGGTAATTGTAACAGGAACTACAAATGGTACCATAACAGGTATTGATGGTTCATATTCTATTAGTAACGTTCCTTCTGATGCAACATTAACATTTACATTCATTGGTATGATTAACCAGGAAGTTGCTGTTGCCGGTCAAACACAAATCAATGTTTCAATGGAAGAAGAAACAATTGGTTTAGATGAGGTGGTTGCCATAGGATATGGTACAACAACTCGTCGAAATTTCACGGGAGCAGTTTCTAATGTAAGCGTAAGCGACTCTCCTCTAAGTCAAATCCAAACAACAAGTGCCCTTGATTTACTTCAAGGTGTAACCGCTGGAGTTGAGCTTTCTCAAGGTGGTGAAGCAGGTAATTCTGCAAACTTACTAATAAGGGGGCAAAAGTCTATTGGAGAAGGTAGAGAGGAAGAAATAGCAGAAGCTGCTAATCCTTTGATTGTTCTTGACGGTGTAATCTTCAGTGGAAATATTGAAAGTATTAATCCGGCAATTATTGAAGATATTAGCCTGCTAAAAGACGCATCCTCTCTTGCAGCATATGGATCTCAAGCTGCTAACGGTGTAATTATGGTTACGACAAAACAAGGTAAAATTGGAAAACCGATTATTAGCCTTAGGTCTTCTGCTACTTTAATTACTCCTAACTACAGACCTGACATAAGAAATGGAGAGGAGTACATTGAGTTAATGAATGCTCGTTTAAACAATTCTCCAGGTACAGATCCAACAACATGGTTAGCTCCTATAGAAGCACAAAACTATACTGCCGGAGAAGAGACAGATTGGTATGATCTTATCGTTGAGCCAGGTGTTACACAGAATTATTCAGCGGATATTTCAGGTGGAACAGAAAATATAAGATACCTGGCTGGAGCAATGCATAACGATCAGGAATCTTTTATTTTAGGTGATAATTATCAAAGGACAACATTTAATGCAAGGCTTGATACTAAAATCAACCAATACATTTCTGCAAATGTAAACTTTAATCAAGGATTTATGGAAACACATGGTCGCAGGCCTAGTTATGGTGGTGCTGTTGACATGTCGCCTTGGGCATCACCTTACCTTTCCGATGGTAAAACTATCCGCAAATTCCCTGATCAAAAAGAAACGACTACTGTTAACCCTCTATGGGACTACTCTCAGGGAGGTGATTCGAAAACATTAACAAAATCAACAATACTAGGTGGTTCTGTCGATATTAAGATACCATGGGTACAAGGATTAAGTTATAAATTAACCGGTACTTATACTGTAAACATTGAGAATGAAAAAGAATTTACTCATGAAACAGACGGAATTGACATCAACCTTGGAGAAGATGCCTATACTGCTATTGAATATAAAAAATACTTAACAGAAGCAAATGGTTCTATAAAAAATGAGGAGTCAAGATATTATACATATGATAACATCTTAACTTACACCAGAGATTTCGGAAAACACTACGTAAATGCAACAGCAGTGTATACACGTAGTAACCGAATTACAGACTCCTCATACTTAAAAGGCTCTGATTTTTCGAGTCTTGGAAATACAATTCTTGGAGTATATGGTCTGGCCAATGCAGGTGTTAAAAATTTTGTAGGAGATAATAATGATGGAATACATTATGTAGAAAAATCAGACGTAGCTTATCTCGGTCGTGTAATTTATTCGTACGATGACACATATCAGCTTAATGCTTCTGTACGACGTGATGGTAGTTCTGTTTTTGGTTCTGATAATAAATGGGGTGTTTTCCCTGCAGTTGGTATTGCATGGACTATCTCAAATGAAGATTTTTTCCAAACCCTGGATAAAGTTGATTATCTAAAATTGAAATTTTCTTATGGTAAGAACGGAAACCAATCGTTACGTCCTTATGGAACTCTTTCAACCATCGACATGGGTAGAAGTGGTGGTGAATTATATCTTTTTGATGATGAATCAATGTATTATGGACAAAAGCTTGCTGCACTTGGAAATGCTGCACTGGCATGGGAAACGACCAAATCATTTAATACAGGATTCGAAGCTGATTTATTTAACAGCCGTATTCATTTCGAAACAGATATTTACAAATCACAAACTACTGACCAGATTTTCAGCCGAACAATTCCGGTAATGGGAGCAGGTATTACAGAGCAAAGATCAACAATGGGACAGGTTGACAACTGGGGTATTGAAGTCAATGCATCAACAGTTAACATAAATCGAGCTGACTTAAGATGGAGTTCTGGTATCGTATTCTCATTAAATAGAAATAAATTAGTTGAGATTGACGGTAGTGGTGAAGATTTTATTGATGATAACTTATTCATTGGTGAATCTCTCGGAGCTATTTATGGATATGAATGGATTGGCATTGTACAAGATGACGACACTGAATATATGGCTGCAAATGGAGCCGTTCCTGGTGATGCCATGTATGCAAATATTGATGACAGTGAAGATGGTGTAATTTCTACCGATGACCGTAAAATCCTTGGTTTTGACAAAGAAAATTTCCGTTTGGCAATAACCAATACAATTACTTATAAGAACTGGCAATTATACTTCATGTTGAATGGTGTGTTTAGCGGAAATGATTACGGTATGGACAGAAACGAATCAGCTTACACCAGTTATCATGGATATGCAGTTCGTAATGAGTTAGATCACCCATTCTGGACAGAAGAAAATCCAAGTGAAAAATATCCTAGTATTGATTATTGGGACAACACCCACTTCTTTGCTCTACAAAAATACACCTACATAAGGTTACAAGATGTTAATATAAGCTACAACCTTTCTTCTTTAGTTGAAGATTGGGGAATTAGTTCAATGTCTGTTTACCTGGCTGGGAAAAACCTTGCTTTCTGGGCTCCTGACTGGGAATTTTCTGATCCTGAAGTAAGAGCATGGAACAGAGCTCAGCTTCAAAGACAAATTACTTTAGGTGTTAACTTATCATTTTAATAAAACTTAATATCTAAATATTATGAAAAATATACTATATACATTATTATTTATATTCTCGGTAGTAGGATTTATTAGCTGTGAAGATGATGCCTTTTTGGAAGAACATCCTAAAGACATTTTCACACCAGAGACTGCATTTACATCAAGTAAACAAGTAGATGATCAGATTATTACTGCATACAGAGCTTTAGCAGGTACTTATAACGAGACATGGTGGTTAGGCTTAGGTGCCGACCTCTTTGACACAGAAGACTACGTTTCCGGATTTGGAGCAAATGGTGAATCAAATTTTTCACGATTAGATGAAAACAGTTATAACAACCGCTGGAATTCATTATACCAAATTGCCAGTTATGCTAACCTCGCCCTTAGTGGTTCTGAGTTAGTTGAATGGGATTCCGAAACAGAGAAAAATTATGAAGTTGCCCAGGCAAAATTCTTCCGTGGTTGGGCTTATCTTCGTTTAGGTGAGATGTTTGGTGGTGTTCCTATCGTTGAAGAATATTCTGAAGTATTAAAGCTCGATTATACTCGTTCAACACGGGAACAAACCTATCAATTTGCTATTGATAATCTTGAAGCAGCACTTACTGGTCTTCCCTCTGAAGCTTTAGAGGATGGACGTGTAACACCAGACGTAGTTAATCATTTTTTATCTGAAGCTTATATTGCCATGGGTATAGAAACTGGTAATGCAGATTATTATGATGATGCTATTGATGCAGCTACAATTGTCATAAATAATCACCCTCTAATGACTGACCGCTTTGGAGTTAGAGCAGACCCTCTTGATGGTGGATCAAGAAATGGCGTTCCTAATTACAGGGCAGATGGTGATGTTTTCTATGATTTATTCCGTATTGGCAATTATGATGCACCTGAAAACACAGAATCTGTGTGGGTAGCAAAATCAGGCGATTACGACACTTACCAGGAATACGTAACTGGTGGTGGATGGCTTCGTCCAAGCTCCGATTCTCCAGACTGGATAATCAATCCTGAAGGATCAGCAGCTCCTGTATTTAGAGATATCGCATGGGCTCCTGAATATATCGAAGAAGGTGCAGCAAATGGTCCTTTTAGTGGAAACATTGATTTAACTATTTATCCAGGTGGACAAACTGGTCCTTATTGCGGTGGATTTAGTATTGGTAGAATGGCTCCAACAAAATATGTACAAGAGACAATCTGGGGAGACAACGATGCTAGTCCATTATGGGATGACATGAGAAATAGTGAGATAAACTACTCTCGCCTCCACCTTTGCTTAGATAGAAACCACAGTATGTACGGACAACCTGTATCTGCAGATATGATTGTTCAAAGAGGAGGTGGTTTTAATCAGTATTTCCCATTAACTGCAAAAATTTTCAACAGAGAAGATTTATGGGCATTTGAACCTGCTATTATTAATACAGGAGGAGCTAAAATATATGGCCGCGACAAATATTTAATTCGTTCAGCTGAGACATATCTTCTTCGTGCTGAAGCATACTTGCGGGCAGGTAGTCCTGATCTGGCAGCAGATGACATTAATACTTTACGCCAACGTGCAAATTGTACTAAATTATTCACTGAAAGTGAAGTAGACATTTACACTATACTTGATGAAAGAGTACGTGAATTATCATACGAGGAACATCGTTGGGCTACCCTTCTTCGTATTGGAGGTGAAGTATTTAAAAATCAAATTGCAGATCATGCAATGTATGTTGCAGATGCTCCAACACCGATTGCAGATGCACCTGACTGGGATTTGTTAGCAATACCTTTAGATGCTGTTATTGGTGTCAACACTGGTGCTGAAATTGAACAAAATCCAGGTTGGTAACAGGTTTTTAACTTGACTTTTTTTTCATAAATTGAACAGTTTTTTTTAAGAAGTTAGAAAAAATTAGTTCATATAAAAAGGCTGCCAGAGGGCAGCCTTTTCATTTCTATATAATCCTAAAGTCAATATATTTCCTACTTTTTATATAGCAAAATTATTCTCATTCATCATAAGTATTCCTTCTACCCGAGAATCGAATTTTTGTTTTTTCTTTTAGATAAATTAAAACTGGAAATAGATAAACTGCTGAGCCTCTCCTCCACTTCCCATCAAAATTGTTACAACCTGATATAAAAGAGCATAAACAATTAGATAATAGACTACTTTACTGAAAGGTTTTTTCCATTTTACACCTAACTGTTCAATTCCATATTGCTTATCTCTGCCTTGCCATTCAATCAAAATAAAAATCAAAATAACAACAAGCAAATAATATGCACCTTTTAATCCGGGAAAAGAAGGGGCAACAAATAATGTTGAAGAGAAAATACCAGCCAAATAGCTAAATGCATGCGTAATATCTTCTGCTCTAAAAAAGATCCATGCAAAAACAGTAAAAACAAAGGTCGCAAGCATATAACCAAACTCTCTCAGTGTTGGGAATACCCTGCCATATGCAACGACTTCAATGTGTTTTCGGTTTCTTTGAGAAAGCAAAAGAGGTAAAAAGAAAATTGCGTTTAATGCTCCCCATGCAAGGAAAGTCCAGTTTGCTCCATGCCAGAAGCCACTTACCAGAAAGATGATGAAAATATTCCTTATTTTCTTCCATGTCTCTACCCTGCTTCCACCAAGTGGAATGTATAAGTAATCCCGAAACCAGGTATTCAGTGAAATATGCCAACGTCTCCAGAACTCAGCAACATCTCTTGAGAAATAAGGGAATGCAAAATTTTGCATCAAATTAAAACCAAATAAGCGTGCTGTACCAATTGCAATATCAGAATAACCTGAAAAATCTCCATAAATCTGAAAGGTAAAAAATAATGCTCCCAGCAACAATGTACTTCCACTGAAATCTGCAGAATTATTAAAAATCAAATCGGCATATCTGGCACAATTATCAGCAATAACAATTTTCTTAAAAAATCCCCATAACATCTGATTTAAACCGTCACGGGCTTTTTCCTTATCGAAAATCCGTTTTTGGTAAAATTGATGGAGTAAGTTTGTTGCCCGCTCAATCGGGCCAGCAACTAACTGAGGGAAAAAACTTACAAAAGCAGCGAAAGCTATGAAATCTCTGGTTGGCTCCAGTTTCCTTCTGAAAACATCAATGGTATAACTAAGTGTTTGAAATGTATAAAAACTAATACCAACAGGTAGAATAATATTTAAAGAGTTTGCATTTATCTCTTTTCCAAAGAAAGTAAAGGCTGTAACAAAATTATCCAGAAAGAAATTGTAGTATTTAAAAAATCCAAGAAATCCCAAATTGACAAGAATACTTGTCCATAGATACATTCGTCGTTTAACGAGCTTATCTTCTTTTAAAAGAGCCAATCCTACGGAATAATCAACAATCGTACTAAACAGAATCAATGACAGGAAACGCCAATCCCACCAGCCATAAAAAACATAACTGGCAAGTACAATAAAAAGATTTTGAAGTTTCAGGTTTCTATTGACAACAAACCAGTATATGGAAAAAACGACAGGCAAAAAGATTAGAAAGTCTATAGAGTTGAAAAGCATTAGAGTTGAAGTTTAGTTATAAAAATTAGGTAATGCTTCAGCCTGCTCTAAAAGTTCTTGAGCCGGGGAATTATTTGGATCTTTACGAAGTGACATTTCTAAATATTTAATCGTCACATCTTTATAATTCAATTGAAAAAATAAACTGGCAATCTGGTTAATCAGATCAACATCGTCCGGATTCTCGGCAAGAGTCAATTTCAATGTATTTATCTGGTTAAGTTTTTCCTTCATTAAAGAATAAGCTTCAGAATTCCCCTTGTCATTCAATAATAAAAAGTCCAGGTAATAGGTCGCTGATTCTATTTTATCAATGTCCATATTCAGCGAAAATAAATCCCTTGCCTTATCTACTGCCGGATTCAAAAGAAAAGCCTTATGCAAATGAAATTCAGCTTTTTCAAGATTATTATTTTTTAAGCTCATCTGATATGATTCTGCATATGAACTTTCTTCGTATGGAAATGCCAGCATACTCGCTTCTGCAACTTTTAAGGCATTTGACCAATCTCCCCGGCTCTGGTAATAAGACGAAAGTTCTCCCATCGCATCATACCAGTAACCGGCATCATAAACAACTCGATTTGCCAAATTTGCTTCAAGAGAGCTAAGGTTAGGCTCTGAAATATCTGTCCGGTTAAAAGGCCATTCTTTTAATAATAAATCCATCAGGTAAATCCCCTTTAATGAATCAACTGTTGTCAAAGGCATTTCCTCCAATAATTCTGGAAATGTCATTCTATCTCCAAATGAACCGGGAATGATTTCCTCGTCCTTTAGAACCTGGTAAAAACTTTCAGAAATTAGCCCTTGCCCAAACAAATAAGGGTGAACATGATCCATAAGCATGTCATCGCCAAGAATCCCATATTCTGATCGGACTTCAAACATTTCCCGGGAATCTGCAACAAATATTCCTGGATAATGATCGGAAAGCTTTTGAATGATATCATTCATTTCTTCCGGTGCACGGTATCTCAATAAGTCTAACTCTTTAGCTTTAACAAACTGATCTTTTGCCAAATTAAAATCACCATTACTATAATTTTCAGTAGCTAAATGATAATAATACTCTGCAGATAATTCATTACTTGAGGAATCACTAATAAATGGCTTTAATGATTTTTCATTACTTACCAAAGTGCTTATTATTGTTGGAATATTTTCATTTGATAAGATTTGACATATTTCATCCATGTTTGAACGAAATTGCTCAATTCCCATATGATACTCATCTGAACCCCATGCAATGTCTGTATTCTCAGCCATTTCAATCATCAAATTTTCACTAACAACAGAATCATCATCATTGGTATTTGCTTTCTGATTTATATTATTTATAAGTTGCACAATGCGTAATTCTCTTAAATTCGTAAGTAAACGAACCAGACGAATATTATTCCCCAACTTCGATGTTGACCCAACACCAAGAGCTCCATAGTATTCGTTGTGCCCCAAATAAACCAAAACAACATCCGGAGCATAATCAATTAATTGCTTTGAAAAATCCAGCGCAGCATATGAATTGACAGCCGTTAGTGACAAATTAATAATCTCAATTTCTTTATCCGGATATTCATTCATCAATCTATATTTAAGCCATCGTGAAAATGAACCATTTGATGTATATGGAAACCCCATTCCTGTTGATGCTCCCAAAACAAATGCACGAAAAGTATCAGGTGTTTTTTCTTTTCGAAATATCTCTGCTAAACCTGTTGTTGCGTCTTCCGCATTCGTAAAATATTTTTTAGAGACATCCGGATTCATAATTAGAAAACGATTATCCAACTTATAATCGCTAAACAAATCCATGTTTACTCCATAACCAAAAACCCGAAGCATGACCTCGAACACAACCAGTAATATTATCGGCGAAAGAATAGATATCGAAAGAGAAATACCTTTACGGGTTGCATCACGCTTGGATGAACTAATATCATTTGTTACAATAGTCTTCTTTTTCATGAATAAAGAAAGTTTCTTGATGAACATTCATCTTAGAGTATGCAGATGAAGCTCAATCTCCATCTTCTACATAACACTAAAAACAAGTTATAACAACAACATTCACGAATCTAACTATCCTTAACGACTTGTATTCACAAGAATGTTCAATAACATTAATTATATGGCACTTAGGAAAGTAAAATCAATTACGTAAAAGATAATTCCCTTTGGGAATAACCATTCCGAACAACACAATTTATTTCCTTTCGGAACATTCTCTCAACTTTTTAATTATTCATTCATGAAGTAAGCGTATTAAATGATCAGCTGTAAAAATTAAATGTATTAACCGACCCATCTCCTTTACAATAAGTATAAACACGTATTAAAGTCTTGAATTCAAACAAAACCTGAGCTATCACTGTTACGTAAAATAAAAAGCAAACTATACAACAACCCATAAACCTATTCTGTATCTCCGGATAATTGAATAATTTTTAGGTATTTTGAAGTTCTGATCATAAATCTGATCCACTGAAATAGGCACAACAGACTATTTCTTTATTCACCATTCGAGCCCATACTCTACTTAACTAAAAGGCTATTAGCCCTTCGTTCTTAAAGTTATTTTCTAATCATAAAAACACATAAGTCATGAGTAAAACAGCAAACGTATTAGTTGGATTTTTAGTTGGAGCAGCTGCAGGAGTAGCAACCGGTGTTTTAGTGGCTCCGGACAAGGGAGCAAAAACCCGCAAAAAATTAAAAAAGAAAGCCGAAAAAATGACCGATGAAGTTACTACAAATCTTAAAGAAAAAGTTGACTATCTGGAAGACAAGCTAAAAGACCTGAAAAAAGATGCAGAAGAAGCTATTCATAACGTGAAAGATGCAACAATAAAAAAAGAAGAAAAAGCAGCTTAACCACTCAACTAAATTAAAAAAACCAACATGAAAGCAAACCTGTCAGACAATTTCGGTGAATTAAACAAATCCGTTCAGGATTATTTAAAAATCCGTACAGAGCTTGTTAAGTTGTCAGTACTGGAAAAAATGACCAAAATATCAGTATACTTAATTAGTACCCTGTCCGGAATTATATTTGCAGCCCTGTTTTTTCTATTTTTTTCTGCTGCATTTGTCGTTTGGTACGGAACTCAATTCAACGATTTTTTGACAGGTTTACTAATTATTATTGGAATACTGTTCCTTCTATTAATTGTTTTCCTAATCTTCAGGAAAAGTATGATTACCTCAACCATTATTGAGAACTTATCATCTATTCTTTTCGAGGATGAAGATAAAAAATAAGAAGCCTACTATGGGAAAGATAAGAACACTCAACGAAATACAACTTAAAAAGGAAAATCTGCGCTATAAATTAAATCACGCAGAAAAACGAATGCTGCATAACTCCGAATCACTGGTTGTTACTTTCGGACACAACATTATTTCTCCCGTACTTGAAAAAGGCCTAAAAACTGTTCTTGATTATTTCCTTAAAGGCCGAAAGAAGAAAAAAGAAACAGCAGAGGAATAATACGCTATATGCTGTTATCAATCGATGACTGTTCAAGTGTTCGAAATTCACATTGACAACTCATACCCCTCAACTCTTTTTTGCCCATCCCTTTTTCTTTGTTATTTTCAGGAAGTCTAAAATTGAAATCAAAATACATGGTTCTTCAAGTTATTCTTCTTGTTGTTGGATTTGCACTCTTAGTAAAAGGTGCAGATTGGTTTGTTGACGGAGCGTCTGCTTTAGGCCGAAAATTAAAGATATCGGACCTGGCAATTGGGTTAACAATTGTAGCTTTTGGAACCTCTGCACCTGAGCTGGTTGTAAATTCATTTGCATCATTTCAGGGGCATAATGATATGATTCTGGGAAATGTCATTGGTAGTAATCTTATCAACCTGCTAGTAATCCTGGGAATTTCAGGGACGATTACTCCTATGGTTGTACAGTCGAGCACAGCCTGGAAAGAGATCCCCATGTCATTTATAGCCATTGTTATTTTCTTCCTGCTTGCTAATAATTTCATGCTTTCCGGGGAAAAAGTACTATCGCAATTAGATGGGCTTATTTTACTAATCTTCTTTGGTCTTTTCCTCTGGTATGTTTACCGTCAACTAAAAACAGATACAACCCAACTTCCGGTAGAAGTAAAAGAATTACCAAATTTTAAAATTGGCCTTTCACTCATTCTTGGTCTCATTGGACTGGTTGGAGGAGGTAATCTTGTTGTGAATAATGCCAGTGCTATTGCCAGCTCACTGGGTGCCAGTGAAAAAATTATCGGACTCACCATCGTTGCCCTGGGAACATCTCTTCCTGAACTGGCAACTTCGGTTATCGCTGCCCTCAAAAAAAACAACGACATTGCAGTGGGAAACATCATTGGCTCTAACATTTTCAACTTACTACTTATTCTTCCAGTCAGTGCATTAATTAAGCCAATAGCCTATTCTACCTCATTCAATATTGACGTTTATTTGCTGGCTGGTGGAACTCTTTTCCTTCTTTTAAGCATGTTTACCGGAGGTGTAAAAAAACTGGATCGCTGGGAAGCAACACTCCTGCTTATTTGTTACATTATTTATTCGGGACTTACGATTTGGCAGGAAGTCATGTAGTCCGAATAACATAAGTTTCTGTTTTTCGTTTATATTGAAAAATAAAAAAAATGAAAGCCATTTCAATTTTTATCATCTTTTTAAGTATTGTCGCTTGTCGGTCAACAAAGGAATCTTTTACATCAAACGAGGAAAAGCCAGCAATAGCTATTGGAGATAATAGCCAAAACACGTTGGATTGGAATGGCACATACAGTGGCACAATGCCCTGCGCCGATTGTGAAGGCATAAAAACCCTGATTACACTGAATTCTGATTTAACATGCAAAGTTTCGCGCATATACATGGGTGAAAGCAACAATGTTTTTACGGATTCAGGTACATTCTCATGGGATGAAACAAAAAGCAAAATCACCCTTCAACTTGAAAATGATGATAAAAAACTAAACCAATATCTGGTTGGTGAAAATGTATTAATAAAACTTGATGTAAACGGGAAACTAATTGAAAGTAATTTATCTGAGATGTACCAGCTTTCAAAAATTGAAAACAATTCTAATCTTACAAACAAGCACTGGACACTTTTTGAATTAAACGGAGAACTAATTGACACATCAAGAGATCCTCATTTAATTTTACATACCGAAGAAAACCGTGTTACCGGAAACGGTGGCTGTAACTCCTTTAGCGGTAATTACTGGTTAGAAGAAAATTCCAAAATTATATTCTCACAATTATTATCTACTAAAAAATATTGTTTGGATGTGGATTATGAAAACCGCTTTATGAATGTTCTTCAGGAAACAAACAATTATAGTCTGGATGGAGATACACTCACTTTTTATAACAGAGAGCTGATACCTTTAGCTAAATTGGTTTATAATCCATAAATAATTTTATTCCTCTGTTAAACAACATCTTCACTATTCAATTAACCATATTGTATCTTCTCGCTATTTTCATATCTTCAACTAACTATTTAGTCGAAAATATAAACCTATGAAAAAGAAAATTCATTATTCCACCAACAAGTTCCATTATACAATCACCACATTAGGAATACTGGCTTTGATACTGGTATTTGCCGGATGTAACAAAAATATCCCAAATGAAGTTCTTACAATTGATATAACAAAGGATTACCCGAAAAAGGAAATCGCATTTCAAGACATTGCAAATGTTAGTTACATTCCTCTTGAGAAAAACAATGAACATCCATTTCATGGAAATATTTCGGATTTTAAGAATGATAAAATAATTGCATACAACTACAGTGGTGGTGATATTTTCATTTTCTCAAAAAATGGGAAAATTGAAAATATCATAAATCATTTGGGAGATGGACCTGAAGAGTATAATGCGATAAACGGAATAATTTACGATGAAAGTGCCAATGAGTTATTCGTCAATAATAATCGAAAAAATAAAATATTGGTATATGACCTTCAGGGAGAATTCAAAAGATCCCTTAATTATTTAGAAGATAGAAAGTATCAGTCGATATGCTTATTTGATGGTGAACTAATTGTATGTGACGATTTAGAAAAAAATGAATCAAGTACATTTTTTACTATTTCAAAAACGGATGGAAGCATGCAAAAAGAAATTGGCCCTTATTTCTCCAACAGAATTCCACCTACAACTTCTGAAGACTTAGGAAACAACACAATTCTAAGCATGATAATCAACTATAGAAAAACAGCATTTAGTTTTGATAATAACCTTATCCTAAATGATATTTCTTCCGATACAATTTTCCAATACACAAAAAAGAACTCCCTCCAACCACGAATAATACAAACCCCTTCAGTACAAAATTCAACACCGGCAGAGATTCTTATAGCTGAATTTGAAACCAAACAAATTCTATTTATGAGAAGGATAGTAAAAGAATTTATTTATGACAAAAATGATTTAAGTGCAGGAATTTCGGGCCGTGGGAATAATCTCCTATACGACAAAACCAATAACGAAATATACGAACCTTATTTTTTCAATAACCAGATATTAACCGAACAAGAAACAGGAATTGGTTCTGCTTTTAATGGTTTCTTCGTGAATAAATATGATGCTTTCAACTTAATCGATTACTACGAGAATAGAGAATTGGAAGCAGAACTAGCAGAAATTGCTTCCAAACTAGACATTAACGACAATCCGGTATTAATGGTTGTCGATTATAACTAGTTCAAATTGCAAAATCCAAGCTTAAGTAATAATTAAGCTTAGTTTATATTAACGCCTTAGCGAAAAACTTAGTCCCAATCATTGTAGTTTTGCAGCCTAATTACAATATCATGTGGGTACTGCTGGCTCTTACTTCTGCCTTCTTTCTTGGTTTTTACGATGTATTAAAAAAACTATCGGTAAATAGCAATGCTGTTCTTCCGGTGTTGCTCATTTCAAGTATAGCTGCCTCAATTCTGGTAACTCCAGTCGTTGTTGGGTCGGTATACTTTCCATCGTTTTTTCAATCGATCAACCTATATGTTCCCTCAATTAGTCCGCAGGAACATTTCATGATTTTTATTAAAGCCCTTATTGTTGTATCCAGCTGGATCTTTGCTTTCCATGCACTTAAACATTTACCCATAACCATTGTAGCTCCAGTAAGAGCAACCGGTCCCGTATGGACTTTGGTAGGTGCTATCCTCATATTTAATGAAAGCCTTAATGCAATACAATGGATTGGCGTAATCATCACGCTGTTTTTCTTCTATTTATTATCGACTGCTGGAAAACTGGAAGGCATCAACTTTCGAAAAAATGTCTGGATATTCTGCATTATAGCTGCAACTTTACTGGGAGCAACAAGTGGCTTATACGACAAATTTATCATCCGCAAGATTGACCGCTTAGCCGTGCAGGCCTGGTTTACTTTCTACCAGGTTTTGGTGATGCTTCCGGCAGTTGGCTTGTTTCGCTGGGCAAAAGCAAAATCAGAACGTCCTGCATTTGAATGGAGGTGGACAATTCCAGCCATTGGACTATTCCTACTGGTTGCCGATTTTGCCTATTTCTATGCTTTAAGCTACGAAGACTCGATGATCTCAATAATTTCTTCCCTCCGTCGTGGTGGAGTGCTTGTGGCTTTCGTAACCGGAGCATTATTATTCAAAGAAAACAATATCAAAAGAAAAGGAATTTACCTGCTGGGAATTTTAACAGGAATTCTCATCATCAGCTTTGGCAGTTAACTCCAATCATTTTTCGCCAAACCTTTCCAGTTTTTCCGATTAGCCCTTAACTTTACAAAAAAGAAAAAAGATGGATCGGATTGAACTACTTCAAATGGACATAACCGAATTACAGGTTGATGCAATTGTTAATGCTGCCAATAAAACATTGTTGGGAGGCGGTGGAGTTGACGGAGTTATCCACAGAGTTGCAGGCCCCAAATTATTAGAGGAATGTCGAAAACTAAATGGCTGCGAAACCGGTGAAGCAAAAATCACCTTGGGGTATGCCCTTCCCGCCCGTTACGTCATACACGCAGTCGGTCCGGTTTGGTATGGAGGGAAAATTGGAGAAGATGAAAAATTAGCTGATGCTTATAGAAATAGTTTGCAGCTTGCTAAAAACTATAAATTAAAAACGATAGCTTTCCCAAACATTAGCACCGGAGTTTATAACTTTCCGAAACAAAGAGCTGCTGAAATTGCTTTAAAAACAGTCTCCAATTTTTTAAATGAAGATAACTTCATCGAATCTGTTATTTTCTGTGTTTTCGATAACGAGAACTACGAAATATATAATAGACTGCTTCAGGCAGATTAAAATTTTACTCTGGCATTAGAATTGTTTATTAATTCTATAATTTAAGCGATCAAACATTCTCAAAATAAGACACCAACAATCCGATCTCGGGAAGAATGAAATTTTTTAAAATTGAAATACAAGTCACTTTTTTAACGCTGATTATTGCTGCAGTAGTAATCGGATCAGGTTATCTTGTATATCAAAGTTTATCTCAAATTGTCAATTCAATCCACCAGGAAGCACGTCCCGATTTCAAATTAATATTGATAAAAGATATTGCCTCTGAGCTTACAGAAGCAGAAAATACAATTCGTTTGTACAGCCTCACCAATGATGAATCGTTGACTGAAAATTACCGGGAATTGGATTCTTCTATCCAAAACTTATTAGCAGATTTAAGAGATTACGCAATTCCGGGATCGGATGAAATTGCGACGATTGACTCTATTCAACTCCTTACAAATGAAAAGTTACTCATTCTAAACAGAATACAAACACTTTTTAAAACAAGGGACAATACAAACAGTAACTTTTCCGAGCTTTTATCACGAATTGATACAACCATAGTTCAATCTGATACCATTACGTTTGAACAACCGGAAAGAGAAGGTTTCTTCCGCCGTTTATTTGGAAGAAGGGACACAACTACACGTGAACCCATCATTATTGACAATACAGCTCAGGTTGAAGCTTTAAAACAGGAAATTGCTGATATAGAAAATCAAATGACAGACCGGAATGCAAGCTTCCAGGAAATGGAGAAACTGCTTCTGAATGAAAATTTTGAAGTTACGAACCAAATCAACCAACATATTGCGAAGCTTGAAAACAGCGAGCAACGCCAATTAGAAACAAAAACTGAAGAAGCTGATTTTTTGGCTGCTCAAACATACCGTCGCCTGGCTCTTTTTACAGGTGCATCAGTCTTTCTGCTTTTCATTGTTCTCATTCTATTCTTTAGAAACCTAAAAAAGAACCGTTCCTATCAGAAAATACTGCAAAAAGCCAAGCACGATGCCGAAAGCCTGGCCAATGCCAAAGAACGTTTTGTGGCTACTGTAAGCCATGAAATGCGCACTCCCGTTAATGCCATTTTTGGCTTAACCGAGCAAATGCTTCAACATGAAAAAGATGAAGAAACACTCGACAACCTAAACGTGGTTCATCAATCTGCCAAACACCTGATAACTCTGGTAAATGATACGCTGGACTTTTCAAAAATCGAGTCGCAACAAATGAAAATTGACGCTCTTGATTTTTATCCGGATTTAATTTTGAATGAAATATATACCCTGCACAAACAACCTAGTTTAGCAAAAGGAATACAATTGGTAATTAATAATAAAACTGCTAAAGACCTGGTTCTAAAAGGAGATCCTATTCGGTTAAAACAAATACTGATCAACTTGGTTACCAATGCCATTAAGTTTACCAGCAAGGGCTATGTCATTGTTAATTTTGAAGGAGAAGAAACCGATTCCAAGGGTTTTCTCCTAAAAATGGAAGTTTCAGATACAGGAGTTGGTATTCCTGAAAAAAATATCCATTCTATTTTTGATGAATTTGTACAACTTGACAATGATCAGAAATTCCGTGGAGCCGGACTTGGTCTTGCCATTGTAAAAAAACTGGTAGACTTGCAGGGTGGCGAAATATCAGTTAAGAGCATTCCGGAAAAAGGAAGTACGTTTAGCATCCAAATTCCTTATCAACTCGGAAATGCAGAAAACATTAAAGTCAAACAAGATCAACCTGTAATAATCCCGGCCTGGTTTAAGCAGCTTCATTTTTTATTAGTTGATGATGAAGAATTCAATTTATACATGCTCTCAAATATTCTTCGCAAGTGGGGAGTAAAATACACCGAAGCTCAAAACGGGAAAATAGCAATTGAAAAAGCAGTCACTGATAATTTTGACCTGATTTTAATGGATGTTCGCATGCCCGTTATTGATGGCTATGAAGCCACCCGCCAAATACTGGGAACGAATCCTGATGCTCAAATTGTTGCTTTATCTGCCACTCAGAATGAAGATGATATAGCTAAATGTCACGATGCCGGCATGGTTGATTTCCTGCAAAAGCCATTTGCTGAATCAGAATTATTCGAACTGGTTAAAAGATTAGTTCCTGAGCAAGAAATAACTGAAGAAGAAACTCCCGAAGATATTCTTCCGGAAGAACAAATCATCGACTTGAACGGATTAGAAAAGATGGCTGGAGGCGATTCCAACTTTGTAAAAGAAATGCTGGAACTCTTCATTAAGTCGAGCGATAACAACATGGCAATAATCCATGAAGGTCTAAAAGAAAATGACCTTATGAAGATCAGTGAGGCGGCCCACAAATTAGCTGCACCAGCCAAGCACATGATGGCTATGGACTTGTATAACAAACTCAAAACCCTTGAAAATACAGCACGGGATGGTGATGATGTTGATCACATCCAAACATTAATTTCAACTATTCAGCTTGAAGTTGAAAAAATCACAGGTTTTATTAAAAAGATTCTGGATACCAAATCCTAGATCAATTCATAACTAAGGTAGCTTCTTCATATTTAGTGGAAAATTAGCATTGCAGAAATCTTAAACTTTTCGTCTTTCCAGACGGGATTTCATTTTTCTCCTTAAATGAGAAAAACGAAACAAAAAGAATCAAGTCAAAGTCATCCTTCAACCCTCGTCATGATTTTTTCTTTCTGGTACACAACCCGGAATCCCCGCAAAAAATCACTCCCGCCAACGCCGGCCCGGGCTACTTTGACAGGCCTACCCTGCATTTCACCTAAGGGTGAAATTAGGGACTTTATAAATTTAAACTTTTGATATTTCCTAAGATTATTGATATTTCGGGTTCATTCCTTAATTTTTATTGTCTTTTTGATCCCATAGAAGTTTCTACGTGGATCGGCCTACTTTTTATCTAGCCCTGATTCAAAACAAAACCTTAGAGAAAAGGAGAAGTTCCGAGTCTGCGAGGAAATCACTCCTTTGAACTTAGGTTTTGTGAAGAAGAAGGGTGCAGATAAAAATAAGCCTTGAACTTTTTTCCTGGTTTTTGTTTCTAGACAAAAATCAGGTCCCGTCTGGAAAGACAAAAGTTTTAGATAATCAGTGATCCAAATTTATAAAAACGGGATTAAAAACTGATTGAAAGTTCAATTTTTAAAAGATATCCAGCTTTATTCTTCAACATGAATTATGAACTGATCCTAGATACTAAATGCAGGATATCGAGGATTTAGAATCCAGAATTTAACACTTATTAATATTGAGAATTTTATCAATATGAGAATTGTTTCTATCTTGCCAATAAGCGAAAACAATCAGTTATGCAGGAAAAAGCGTTTAAGATATTTGTTGTTGAAGATGATGAGTGGTACAACAGGCTACTGGTACACAACCTTTCGTTAATACCCGATTACGATATTCAGTCTTTTACTACAGGTAGAGAATGTCTGGATAAAATTCAGGAAGCACCCGATGTTGTAACACTGGATTACCGCCTGCCTGATATGAAAGGCCTGGAAGTATTAAAACAGATTAAGGAGATTAATAGCGAGATACAGGTTATTCTTATTTCCGAGCAAGATGAAATTGAAGTTGTCCTTGAATTACTTAAACACGGTGCGTACGACTACATTGTAAAATCTCGTGACATAAAAGAACGTCTTCTTAACACAGTTCACAATATACGCCAGGGCAGCAAGTTAAAAAGCGAAATAAAAAGCCTTCGTAAAGAGGTTAAAAAGAAATACAGTTACCAGAATACCATTATTGGGAATAGTCCGGCTACCAAAAAAGTATTTGAACTCATTGAAAAAGCCACACGCACTAACATCTCTGTTACAATTTCCGGTGAAACAGGTACAGGAAAAGAGTTGGTTGCCAAAGCCATTCATTACAACTCAGACCGGGCTAAAAAACCTTTTGTTGCAGTTAATGTTGCCGCCATTCCCAAAGACCTGATTGAAAGTGAACTTTTCGGACATGAGAAAGGTGCATTTACAGGAGCTGCCTTCCGCCGCATTGGTAAATTTGAAGAAGCCCATGGAGGGACACTTTTCCTGGATGAAATGGCGGAAATGGATATTTCGCTTCAGGCAAAACTTCTACGTGCCCTTCAGGAAAGAGAAATTACAAGAGTAGGTAGCAATACTCCGGTAAAAACAGATTGCCGAATCATAATTGCGACCAACAAAAATCTGTTGGAAGAAGTAAAAAACGGCAACTTCAGACAGGATTTATATTATCGCCTTTACGGACTTCCAATAGAGTTGGCTCCTCTACGAAATCGGGGGAACGATGTGCTCATGCTAACCAAGCATTTTATAAAGTCATTTTGCGAGGAAAACAACATTCCGGCTAAATCATTATCCTCCGAAGCTTCTTCCAAGCTACTCTCCTATTCATACCCCGGGAATATCCGTGAGCTAAAATCAATCATCGAGCTGGCTGTAACTTTGGCTGATAATGATGAGATTACAGCAGAGAACATCGTATTGGGAGGAGGCCCCGATGTACTTTCAAACCTGCTTAACCAGGAATTATCCCTGCGTGAATACGACATCATGATTGTACAGGAATACCTGAAAAAGTATGACAACAACACCAAGCTGGTAGCCGAAAAACTGGATATTGGTGTAGCAACTATCTACCGAATGTTAAAAGAAGCCAAAGGGGAGTAATGATCTGTAACAACTGTGTTTCTGAATAGCCTAACAGCGTGTGCCTGTTCTTAACAGTCTGCTTGCATCACGCTATAGCTTCCTATGTTTCAGTCCTGTTAAAATCATAGTTTGCACAGGTAAAGAATAACAACACCTTGCATCATTTTAGAGTATCCTGCAAAGTAAATAAGGCGTCCTGCAGGCTTTTACCCCTTACAGCTTGAATTTTTCAAATTCCTGCAACGCAGAAATCTAAAAAATTGCTGCAGATTGAAAATTAAGACTGCAGAAATTTCAAAAATGCACGCAGGAATCAAAAAAAGTATGCAGGAAAAGCTAAAAATGACGCTGATTTCAAAAAAAACCTGCAAGACAAATTAAATCCCCTGCAGAGGCATAGAATGGCTCAAAGGAAGCTATAAAAGTAATGCAGGAGCTACAAACCCAAGGCTAGATTCGGACAATAACAGTAGGTTAGACATCAAATCTAAAAGTAGAATATCACATCTTGATTCTTTATTCTAATATCTTGGTTCTTTATTCTAATATCTTGGTTCTCCTCTATCATTCTGGTATATTTTTATCAATTTGAAACAGTTCCAACTGAATCATCCAAATAACAAATACGTATAAATCAACGCAATAGAACCTAATCCTTAACATGGCATAACAATTGGCTTATACAGATCGAGAAAGATGATCCTTATAATTTTTGGAGATCAATTTTACAGATGGAGAACTTAAAAAGAGAGAAATCATGGAAAAAAATCAGAAAACAACAACAATAGTACTTGCAATATTCTTGCTTGTAGTATTAATTGGAGCCTTGTTGCTTATCAATCAAAAAAATACTGAAATTGACTCATTAGTTAGTGAGAACACTAGTCTTGATCAGGAAATCATGGAAAAAGACTCAGTGGTAAACGATTTCATTACTTCATTTGATGAAATTGAAAGTAGCCTTACATTCATTAAAGAAAAAAGAAACCAGTTGGCACTTCCAACAGATCAGGAAAATGGAAAGACTCAAAAAGAAGCCATTCTGGATGATATTGACCTGATGAATAACATGCTGGAAGAAAGCAGTGAAAAAATTGCTGAGCTGGAAGCAAGATTAAGAAATTCAGGAATAAGTATCAGTTCTTTGGAAAAAAGGATTGAAAGCTTAATTCAGGATATTGAAAGTCAAAACACACAGATTGCTGAACTTAGAACATTAGTTGAACAAAAGGATTTTCAAATTGCTGATCTGGGCAACAAGATTGAAGATTTAAACCAAACCATTGCCAGTAACCTGGACACAATTACTTATAAAGAACAAGTAATTACCGAAACAACTGATGAATTGAATACCGGACATGTTGCCTACGGTACTTTCAAAGAATTAAAAGAAATGGGAATTGTTTCAAGAGAAGGTGGATTACTAGGTATTGGTGCCACAAAAGCAATTGAAGAAAACTTCGACGATGCGTATTTCACAACTGTTGATATTCGTGAAGTAAGTACAATTCCTTTGCATACAAAAAAAGCGACAATCATTTCGGAACATCCATATAATTCATACGAGTTGGTTGAAGAAGATGACCAGGTTGCATACCTGCAAATCAACAACCCTGATGAATTCTGGAAAATTTCCAAATATGCTGTAATAGAAGTCAAATAGCATAGTTCTAATTTTTCCCTAGTTATTTGCGTTAGTGATGCCTGTAAGCTGCTCCGGGGTGCCGGGGCAGCTTCTGTTTTTTCTGGAGTCTATATGATAAATACTAAATACGAATCAGTTAAAATTATCGTGGCTATTTCATGTAAAAGATCAAAATAAAAGGGGCTTTGCCCCACCCCCCAATTCCTTTTTTCCTTCAGTTGAAAAAAGGAATCAAAAAAAACCGCCGCTGAAGATAAAAAAGCTAAAAATCAATTGCGTTCCGCTAAATAAAAAATAACTCGTCGTACCTCCTCTAACAGATTTTTATTTTTCACGCTGCACTGCATTGATTTTCTTAACGCTTTTTCTCTTAGGCGGAACTCAAACAGCAAGCTGTATAACAATTACTAATTTTTCCTTTTGCGCTTTTACATATAATCATCTAACAAAGTACGAAGGAATAAAAAACCATTTGCTGATTCTACGAGGAGATGGCCTACTTTTTATCTAAGCCTGATTCAAAACAAAATCAGGTCCCGTCCGGAACAGGCATAAGCTTCAATACATAATTAAAATCCACTATGATTATAGACTGATCCCTGAATCATATCTCCCCGAGATCAAGCATCAAGACTTACTCTTCAAAAAGCTGATTTAAGGCATCAAAGTAATCTTCCTTCCATCCTTCAGCGATATTGTCATAAGCCTCATCCGGAATGTTTGTTTGTCGAACTTCCATACTGGTTCCCCCTTTTACAGGAAATAATTTGATGGTTACAATCGAAGGTTCTTCTTCTCCAAAATACCATTCCTGTACTATTTTCTTATCCTGTTCAAACTCCAGATTTTTACCGCAAATGCTACCATCCCACATTGAGAATTCAGATCCGGGTACAGTTTCCATTTCTGCCTTTTCCCCAGTCCATATTTCAATCATAAACTTATTTGTCAAGGCATTATAAACGTCCTTGGGCTCGGCATCCAGCTGAAAATATTTTTTAAAGTCTTTCATAACAATGAAATTTAGTTAAGTTTTTTTCTCCGGTTTATCTGCTTATCAATTTTGTACGAAAAGCCAATGGTTACAAATTCTTTCAACTGCCATTTGGGTTTAAAAATGGTATTTCCCTCGATATCAACCTTATCTGTAGGGAAAGTCACATTATCATCATAAATAAGATGCAGTAGCAATTTCAGACTAATAAAACTATTCACCTGCATGGTTAGGTTGTTTTCCCAATCTACATCCACTGCCGAAAACGGAGCCTTATAATTACTGAACATCTTGTATTTAGTTTCATACGTAATATCTTTTATAAGTTCCTTCTTATATTTTACTTCAGCATTCAAACCTAAAGTCCAGAAACTCCTATCTCCTTCAGCAATCCCAAAATTTGTAACATCGATATGAGCAGAATCCTTTACAAATACATTTTTGGCAGTTAAAGGTGAAAGAAATACAGATAAATCATTATTTGGCTTATAATCCAAACCAAGTTTTATTAATGTTTTGGCTGGTGACAAAAAATTAGAAATCAAGTTATCCCTGTCCGGATATTTATAACCATGAAATAACTGAGTTTGAAAATCCAGCTCTAAAGAATAATACCATTCTTTAAATGCACTTACCCCAACACGCGAGATCACTTCAAACTTATCGTCATTCTTTTGCACTTTATCATCTGCCGGGTTAATCCAGCCATTTCGAACTTCAAGTGAATTTTCCCATTTCAGTTTATCAATGGAATAATTAGCAAATCCTTTAAAAATGAATAAAGCAGATAAGGAACTTTTACCTCCTTTTTTCCAATTGCTCAAATAAGTTTGAGTAAAACCAACATTACCGTCAATTCCCATTTTCCAGGGAGTAACTACGGTAAATCTGTTTTTTGTTTGGTGAATATTGTTATTTAGCTCAGCAGTTTGTAAAGAAGTTTCCTTGGCTTCACGCTGTGTAAAACGAGAAATCATAGCAGCATCATCAATCGAAACGATTATTGAATTCCTTCCTGCATTTTCAATTTTCACATTTAGCGAATCGTTGAGTTCATTTTTTATAAACAACCGTGTATAAACAGACTCTGCATCATTCGTTGGAAGAATAGTCCCTTTCATATCTGTATTGTAAACAGAAACCGGAGCTGGTTCTTCATGAAACTGAACTGCAAGTTGCTTCAATATATTTTGAACGGAATTATTTACAGATTGTATAACTGAATCATTATATGCGATAAGCAACTCTCTATTTTTCTCCATTAATGAATCTGCCAGTTCTCGCTGTACTTTTTGGGAATATAATACCACGTATTCATCCCTGTATGCTTTAGTAATTGAATCGACATACTGAGTGGTAAGCTTTTGATTGTATTCCAGGCGGGCTTCTTCAACAAATGCTACTCTTAAACTATCTTTTTGCTTTTCTTTATTCTCATCATATGAGGGATCAGATAAATCAGCATGACTTAAGCTATCCGGCAAACTAACAATCCCAGCCTCCAAAAGCCAATCCGATTCTTCCGGTGAAACGGTTTTTACATTTCGCCCCATGCCCATAAGCAATTGTTCAGGAACAGGAATCTGGTCACGGATAATGCTTTCCTGAACAGAACGGTCTAACCTTCTTTGCTGCTCTGCAATTTCAGAAGCAGGAATATATCCGGGTACAGAAAGACTGTCTTCCACATACAGGTATGAACGATCAAAAATAACAGAATCTTTTTGCAGATAATCTTCCAGCCAGTCAACAGCCAACTCCGGATTTTCATCATCAAAAAAATGAACAAGGCTTTGAATCTTATTTCCCAGCTCCTTGTTCTCAAGCATCCAGCCTGAAGAGGAATCAAATAATTGGTTTAAAAATTCAACCTTCAACTGGGTTGAATCATTGGAAGAAACTAAATCGCCTTCACCAGAAGTTATTGCAAATGTATATGCAGTTGGTAAAAAGCAAATAAATAGCAACAGAACATACCTGAACCTCATAATTAAAGTTGTTTGTTTTAGTTTGAATAAGAAACGAATGAAGCCGCAACTTCTTGTGTTTTGAAAAAAACAATTCAACCTCTATTCCCAGGTTGAATACGGATTTTGTGAGAGTTGAGAGTTATGGTACCTCATATCATGGGTTACTTCTTCGGAAACCCAATCTGGCAAATCGAATTGCTCATCTTCCGATTTCAATTCAATCTCTGCCAAACAAAGACCTTTGTTCTTCCCCTCAAATACATCAACTTCCCACAATTTAGTGTTGTACCAAATTTCATGCCTTACTTTTTCAACAGGAGAACTCACAGCAAGTTCCAACAACTGATTTGCATCATCAACCGGAATTTCGTACTCACATTCCAGACGGGATATTCCTTTTAATCCACCTTTGATGGTAAGAAAAGCTTTCTGCCCTATAATTCTCACACGAACAGTTCTTTCCGGCTCAACGCATAAATAGGCCTGAACCATCCTGTGACTTTTTTCAAATTTAGGAAGCAACTCTCTTTTTACAAGATACTTCCTTTCAATTTCAACCGACATATCTTCTTTTTTTTCAGTTCTGCAAAAATACAAGACTCCTCTCAAGTTCGATGAAAAAACATGAGTTTTTCAATTTTCATCTTATTACTGATCATTACACTCTACTATTTAGAATTAGTCCAACTTACAATAGTCTTATTATGCTGAATAACAGACTAATCCAAAGAAAAGAAATAGCTTTTATGCTTGCTCTATCTTAATTTTATAGAAAACCGAACAACAATGCTCTCCCTTTTGTAAAGGGAATTACTGCAATTAACAGATCCTGCCCTTTGGGCGCATGTTATCTTACTAATATTTTCAAACAACTTCATTTTTTCAAAATCGACAATCACAACTTATATGAATCCCGTACAAGATTTGATTAAGTCCCTGGCCAACAAACATGGCCGCAACCGGGAGAATTTACTCCCTATCCTTCAGGGTGTTGTTGAACAAGAAAAATACTTATCAGAGTATTCCATGATTGAAATTGCCCGTGAACTGGATCTGCCTGCAGCAGAAGTTTATGGAACAGCAACCTTCTATTCATTTTTGGAACACAAAAAAATGGGTAAGTACATCATTCGGATTTGCAAGACAATCACCTGTTCTATGAAGGGTAAAAACCAAGTAATTCATGCCATAGAAGACATGCTAAAAATCGGCATAGGTGAAACAACCCCAGATGGCAAATTCTCTCTCCTGCAAACCAACTGTTTAGGCTGGTGCCACAAGGCTCCGGCAATGTTGGTAAATGACGATGTTTACACAGAACTAACTCCTGAAAAAGTTCGGGAAATTCTGGGCAATTACATGAAAAAATAAATCAAAAAGGAGAGATTATGGCATTCGAATCATATCAATTAAAAAGAGCTGATTTCATTTTTAAAAATGAAAATGATTGGGAAAAAATACTCAGTAAAACATTAAACCTTTCCCCCAATGAAATTATCAACGAGCTGATGAGTTCTGAGATAAAAGGGCGTGGAGGAGCAGGCTTCCCAACAGGACTAAAATGGAAACTAACCGCGGAATCCCCTGAAAAAGAAAAATATGTCATCTGTAATGCAGACGAAGGGGAACCCGGAACATTTAAGGACAGGGAAATTTTAACCCTCGTACCCTACAAAGTACTCACTGCGATGGCTGTTTGCGGACATGTTATTGGTGCAAAAAAAGGATTTATCTACCTCCGTGGCGAGTACAAATTCCTTGTCCCGGAACTAATGAAAGCCATCAAAGAATTTGAGTACTACTGCAAAGAGATTAAATACAATTTCAACATTCAAATTTTTATGGGAAGCGGAGCATATATCTGTGGTGAAGAAACAGCCTTATTCGACTCCATGGAAGGCAAACGAGGTGAACCACGGAATAAACCTCCTTTCCCAACATCGCAAGGCTACATGAACAAGCCTACCGTAATAAACAATGTTGAGACACTGGCACACACATTTACCATTTTCAAATACGGATCAAAAAAATTCTACGACCTGGGAGTTCAGTATTCCCGGGGATCAAAACTATTCTCGGTTTCAGGAGATACACCAAAGCCCGGTATTTATGAGCTTGAATTAGGTATGAGCCTGCAAGACTTTGTTGCTGAATTTGGCGATGGAGACACCAAAGCTGTTCAGGTAGGCGGAGCTTCAGGATTTCTTGTTCCACGCAAGAAGTTTACAGAAACAGCTATTGGGTATAAAGGAAAACTTACAGGTATTTCATTACCTACAGGAGGATCAATGATGCTTTTTAACAGCTCAAGGTCAATGTATAATGTGCTTAATAATTACTTAGATTTCTTTAAAGAAGAAAGTTGTGGACAATGTACTCCATGTCGCGTTGGCTGCCAGCAATTATACAATGGAATAAAAGCCGTAAAACGAGGTGAAAAGCCTGCACAATACCTGGACAAACTACTCAAACTAACTGAAACGATGCAACTAACAGCCAAATGTGGATTGGGGCAATCGGTTGCAAATTCTTTTTCATCCATTGTAGAAAACTTCCGTGAAGAAATGATTTACTAATTTGCTATGAAAGAAAAAAAATCAAATAAAATAACGGTTAGCTTAAATGGCTACCCTGTAGAAGTCGAAAAGGGTAAAACAATTCTGGAAGCTGCTGATCAAGCTGGAGTTATTATTCCCACTCTTTGTTACCATAAAGACCTTTGTGTAGCAGGAAACTGTCGAGTTTGCGTAGTAGAAGTCGTCGGACAAAAGCGACTTTCCGCTGCCTGTGCCACTCCCTGTGAAGAAGGGATGGAGATAAAAACGAATAGTCTAAATGTTCGTAATTCACGAAAACACATTATTGAATTGTTGCTTTCTGAGCACAATGCGGACTGTACTCGCTGTTATAAAAACGGGAATTGCGAATTGCAAAACCTGGCGTCAGAATATAAAATCATGAGCCAGGATTTTATTCCGCTGGTTCCTCAGAAGAAGTACACCATCGATATGTTTTCTCCATCCATCATTAAAGATGACAGTAAATGCATCCGTTGCCAACGTTGCGTCCGCACCTGTGCCGAATTGCAGGGAGTAAATGCGTTAACTGTTGCCCACAAAGGAGATGAAATGAGAATTACAACCTTCTTTGAAAAAGCAATGAACGACGTCGTCTGCACAAACTGTGGACAATGTATCATCCACTGCCCTACCGGTGCATTGGTTGAGAAAAATTATATAGAAGAAGTTTGGGACGCCATCTCTGATCCGAAAAAGCATGTTGTTGTTCAAACAGCTCCGGCTGTACGTGTCGGTTTAGGTGAAGAATTAGGTGCCGAACCAGGAACACGGGTTACGGGGAAAATGGCAGCATCTCTAAAACGTCTGGGATTTGATTCTGTACTTGATACTGATTTCTCTGCCGACCTTACCATTATGGAAGAGGGAACCGAACTTCTGACAAGATTGAAAAGAGCTCTTGTGGATAAAGATGAAACAGTTAAACTCCCCATGGCAACTTCCTGCTCACCAGGATGGATTAAGTATATCGAGCACATGTTCCCGGAATACCTGGACAATCTATCAACCTGCAAGTCACCCCAACAAATGTTTGGTGCACTGGTAAAAACATATTACGCCAAAGCCCGGAACTTGGATCCAAACGATATCGTATCTGTTTCCATCATGCCATGTACTGCTAAAAAGTTTGAAGCAAATCGTCCAGAAATGTTAGACAGTGGCTATCGGGATGTTGACTATGTTTTAACAACACGCGAGTTAGCCATCATGATTAAACAGGCTGGTATTGATTTCAACAAACTTGAAGATGCCAAGTTTGATCGTCTAATGGGCGAATCAACAGGTGCAGGAGTAATCTTTGGAGCTACCGGAGGTGTAATGGAAGCTGCCCTAAGAACAGCTTATGAACTGGTAACCGGACGTGAAGTCCCATTTAAGGATCTGGATATTACTCCGGTTCGTGGGATGGAAGGTGTCCGTGAAGCCAGTATAAAAATTGAAAATCCTGTTGAAGACTGGGCATTTCTTGATGGTGTTGAACTTAAGTGTGCTATTGCTCACGGACTTGTAAATGCCAAAAAAGTGATGGACTCCGTCAAAAATGGGAAAAGCGATTACCACTTTATAGAAATTATGGCTTGTCCGGGAGGATGCCTGGGAGGAGGAGGACAACCGATTCCAACCAATGCTGAAATTCGCAAAAAAAGGGCAGAAGCTATTTATGCAGAAGATGCAGGAATGCCATTACGTAAATCCCATGAAAATCCTGAAGTTATCAAATTATATGAGGACTTTCTGGGAGCCCCACTGGGAGAGAAATCACATCACCTGCTACATACGAAATACATAAAAAGAGATCGTTTCTAAAATAGAAAAGCCACCCTGTTTGTGAGGGTGGCTTTCTTATTTCTCTGAAATGATTATCATTAATCCATTCTATAAAAATAAGCTTGATATCGCTCTTGTCATAGAGCTTATACACTTACATCTTAACAAGTTGGATAGTCTCTTTTTGTCCTTCAGCTACAACTTCCATCAAATACACACCAGGCCGCTGATTACTGATATCAATTAAAGAACTTCCTCCTAAATCGTGGTATTGCTGAACTAACTGCCCGGTAGCTGTAAAAATTCGAACAGATTCAATAGTTCCCCAACTACCTAGCTCAATATTAAACTCTCCCCGGGTTGGATTCGGATAAACCTTCACAAATTCATCAGCTAACAAATCATCTTCAACACCAACAGTTTCATCATAAACGATTGTCACCGCAGTTTCCCGACTGTTCTCTTCTCCATCAGAAGTATAATAGATAAATTCATCAGAACCTTCAGCATTTGCATCAGGAGTAAACATGAAACCACCATCTGAATATAATGTCAAAAGTCCCTGCAAATTACTATCTCCTCCATCAGATAGATAGGCGAGTAAGTTCTCAACTCCATCAAAATCAATATCGTTACTTAACAAACCTTCTGCCCCTTCAACAGTAATAAAATCATTTGGGTTTATTGTAAACGTATCTCTCAATGCAATGGGGGCATTGTTGAACTGACCAATATTATCCTGAATATAGCCTACTGAACTTTTTTCCCGTTCCGTATAATTGCTATTGACAACATCAGCAGCCTCCCAGCCAGACCAGGTAAACCGGCTTGTCTGAACTTTATCATCTCCTTTTACAACCGTTAAGGCTATCCCATCACTATCTTTTGAACGAGTCAAAACCTCAACAACACCATCAACCAACTCCGAAGTGTAATAAGCCACCTTCATTTGTGTTGGGTCGTAGTAATTAATTAAAGTCCAGGGAAGAGAAATATTAATACTATCAGCACTCCAGCGAATACCTTCTCCAAAATCAGGCGTTTCCCCGGCACCATTAATCTCAAGTTCTCCTAGATTCTGAACATCGTTATTCCAATAGTTCACCTTCCATTTTACCGGATTCCAGTCTTCCCCATCCGTTATTGTCGATACAATAGTATCTAAACGAACCAAATTCTTTGTTCCAAAAGTATCGTAAGCCTTAATAACATATAGGTAAGCTTTGTTATCTGAAAGAGAGAAATTCAATGCCAATTCTGCTCTTAAAAGCTGATCATCAACCTGGATATCACTACCATTTGGTAAAACAGATTCGCCAACTTCAGAATCATAAGTGTCTAATGCAATCCAGAAATCATCTTCCAAATAACTTGTAGTATTTATCGCAATATCAATATTAAAGAACTCGAAATCAGCTGATGCTTCTATCTTTTCAATAAATGAGCTATTATAATCACCAATCGTTTTTCGATCAAATTCAGGAGCAACAAATTCGATAACACCAAAATTCTGCTCCGGATTAGTTGTATTATGCCACAAATGCCTGCGATCATTCACTGCCAAAGGATTTGTAATCCAGGCTTGCTTAAACCACTCATCAATCCATGAAAACTGTATTCCACCACCAAGTCCTGCCTCTTCCATATTTTCCAGCATTCTAATTGTATAAATGCCTTGTTCTTCTTCAGTCATGCCCCCATGATCCATTCCGCTATATGAAAAATGTGCTGATCCAGAACTTGTTGGAACACCAAATTCACCAATAATTAAAGGAATATTTTGATAGTGGCTTTTCAAATCATATAAATAGCCCAGGTAACTATCAGGACCATAAGAATCGGAATAGGCCTGATATCCAGGATCGTCGGAAATAAAATCCGGATAATATGGATAAGCATGGTAAGAGGCAAAAAAACCAGCATCGGCATTGCTTTCATCTATTTTCGACAAATCAAAATATTGAGAATCTTCTTCGCTATCTGACAGTGCTGCCTCTGTGGGGTGTGTTAATGGATCCAAAGTAGGCCAGCTAGAAAAACTAACCGGACTTAAGGTATTGTAATTTTCATATTCATAGCTTACAACTTTATCCAGACGTGCACAAACCCAGGCTTCAGAAGCAGAGCAATCTTCAATTGAAAAATAATTTCCTGTAAATGAATTAATCGCAGGGTTAGCACTATTCGTCTCTTTGATTTCGTCAGGATAGATTTCCCTTCCAATAATATAACCAATCACCCAAGGAGACACATCAGCGGTATAAGTGCCATAAGCTTTTCCATACCTATGAGTTAGCACTTCGTTACCATGCGTACAATTAATTACTTCTTCAATTTCAGTCTCAAAATCAGAAACGTTATTATAAAAGTCGTAATCGCCAACAGGTTCATCAAACCAAACTCCCTGAAAAAGTAAAAGTGGATTTTGTGGATGTTCAAGATTGTAAGCTCTCAGTTCTTCATAAAACCGGGGATAATGCAAAGTATACGTACGAATAACATTATATCCTATTTCTTTCATTCGTACAAACCATCGCTGGTATTCTTCCCTTGTGGCAGCCATTTCTCCGGGTTGAGTACCCGGAACTGCTACTCCCAGGTTTGTACCCTTTATAAAAAAATCGGTATACCCTTCCCCATCCCAAACAGAAAACATATCACCTTTAGCCTTATAACGAATGGTATCTGCTTCAACCAATGAATTAAAAACCGTTTCGTAAGGTTTATATGCAAAAGCAAGCGGTGTTATGCAAAAGATTAAAATAAAACCAAGTAGAAATTTTCTCATGCAGGTAATTTTTAGGGGTTAATACACTTTTTCTATAACAGAACACACGAGATTGAATGCTGTTCAAAAATGCCCTCTTTTCTTCCCATTTTTTTGCAAAATGCATACTTTTTAAGGTCTGAAAAAACAGGAATATTCCTCCCCTCATCCATTTAAACCCATATCATTCAAGATAAAGTCAACAAAAATCAAGAGAATACAGTTATTAACTATAAACTTAAAATAAATAACTGATTATATTTATATTACAATCTGGGCAAAACAATGTTAATTTCTAATTAAATATTTAAGTTTTTATTAACTAACATAAATACTTATAATGACGTTATTAGCAGAGATGAAAAATATTTTGTGCATAAAATTCTATCTCGCAATCACTTTATTCTTGCTGTTATTTAGTGTAAATGAAGGGTTTTCTCAGGAAACCGACTTTGGAATTTGGTCAAGTTTTAAAATTGAGAAGGAACTATCAAAAAGGATTGGTATTGAATTTGAATTGGGAAACCGTTGGGAAGACAATGTTACAAAAAGAGACGAAAATTTTGCCGAAGCAGGAATTAACTTTTCAAAAAAGATTTTTGCTACTGGTTTATTGTACCGTTTCTCAAATGAAAATAAAAAAAACACAGACACGAATTACCATCGCTTAAGTGCAGAGGTAAAAATAAAGCCGAAAATCAACCGATTTGAATTTCAATATCGGGGGCGAGCTCAATATCAATTTAATGAACCTACTGAAGACATTCAAACTGAAAGTTATTTAAGAAATAAATTTGCGTTGGAATATGATATAAAGGGAATTCCTCTTAAACCATCATTGGGCTATGAATTTTTTTACAAGCTAACTGGCAAAAGTTCAAAGAAAGTTGAAAAAGAAAGGTATTCCGTGGGGCTGGATTATAAATTCAGTAAAAAATATAAGCTTGGCATTGCCTATTATCTGAACAATCGTATTCAAGAAGAAGAAAAAAATACTATTCTGAATATAGAATTCAAAATTGATATATAAAAACAATGGATTACGATGTGGCAACATATACAAAAAAATTAGACGAAGAAATTGAGCAATCACTTTCCGGTCTGGATGCTGTTTATCTAAACGATCTTGCAAAAAACAGTCAGATGAACCGATTTGACAAGAAATTTATTTTTCATGCCTCATTCATTCCAGAATTAATAACAAAAGCTTCTAATCGTTATTCCATATTGAGTATTAATGGGAAACAGATTTCCAAATACAAATCGTATTATTACGATACGCCAGATTATAAAATGTACCACAATCACCATAATGGCAAAACAAACAGGTTTAAAATCAGGATTCGGGAGTACCAGGACAGCGGAGATAAATTTGTTGAAGTAAAGCATAAAAACAGCCAGCTTTTTACAACAAAAAAGCGGATTCCCTATTTTGACGGATTCCCGTTCAGCAACGAAGCAACAAGCTTTATCAAACAAAACACATGGATAAATCCGGAACAACTCAACTTATCTCTTATTACGTCTTACAACCGTATAACACTGATTAACAAACAAAAGGACGAACGCATCACCATTGATTTTAATCTGTTCGTTAAACACGAAAAAAAGGAGATTCAATTTAAACAACTAGGCATTGCTGAAATAAAAAACAGCGACCGCCATTTAAGAACACACTTCAACGATTTGCTGAAAGAACGAAGAATCAAACAGGATAGTTTTAGCAAATATTGCATCGGACTTGCACTTACAAACAAAAAAGTAAAGCACAATGAATTCAAAGAAAAACTCAGGAGGATTGAAAAAATAACCAATAGGCATTTAATACTTACACGATAAAACAAAAAAAACGATGATACCATTTTTTGACACAACAAGTTTCTCTGATCTAATCTTACGGTTTGGGTTTAACCTACTAATCACATTTTTTATTGTTCGGTTCATTTATTATAAAAAATCCAGACGTAAAGACTACCTTTTCACCTATGTGCTTATCAACAGCATGGTTTTTCTTCTGGCCTATTTACTTTCCGATGTCAAACTAGAACTGGGCTTTGCATTTGGATTATTTGCACTATTTGGCATACTCAGATACCGGACCACGCAGGTACACATTAAAGAAATGACATATTTGTTTGTCGTAATAGGCATTGCAGTTATCAATTCAATATCCGACAATTACATTCCAATATCTGAGGTTATCCTGGCAAATCTGATCATCGTATTAATTCTTTGGTTATTGGAATATGCTTTCTTGCTATCCCACGAATCCTCAAAAAGAATTACCTATGAAAAAATTGAACTCATCAATCAAAACAGGCGAGAAGAATTAATTGAAGATTTAAAACAAAGAACCGGGATTAACATCCACAGAGTTGAAATTATTTCGATTAATTTCTTAAAAGATACTGCCAGAATTATCGTATATTATTACGAAAAAAACAGGATTTTCAACGCAGATGAAAATTCAGATCTTATTAGTGAAGATTAACTTCCCAACTTTACTTAGCTATTAAATTGCCTATGAAAAAACTTCTACGTCTCTTTTTAATAGTGATAATATCGGCCAGCTGGAATGAAAGTTTTGGCCAAAGTCTTCGGATCAATGAGTTGATGCCGTCAAACTCATCAACAATAAAAGACCGCGACAATGAATTCTCCGACTGGTTTGAACTCAAAAATACAGGAACAGAAACGCTTAATCTTTCCGAATACTTCGTCACCGATGACATAAACAACAAAAGCCAGTGGCAATTCCCATCCCACGAATTGGGAAGTGGGGAAATCATTTTGGTCTTTGCCTCAGGAAAAGATTATAAAGACTTCCAACTATTTGATGATCTCGAACATGTCAACTGGCAAACAATCATAGACCTGGGAGATTATTTTAAATACACGATCCCCACTGATGAAATAGCGGGATGGCGCAATCCGGAATTTGATGATAATGACTGGCTTGAAGGCCAAAGTGGTTTTGGCTATGGAGACGAGGACGATGCGACTATTATTGAAGAAACAATAAGCTTATATCTTCGAAAATCGTTCACTTTAAATAACATCAGCGACATTGAAAACTTACTGCTTCACATGGACTACGACGATGGTTTTGTTGCATACATAAACGGCACTGAAGTTGCACGGAGCTCAAATTTAGGCACAGAAGGCATTTCTCCTACTTTTGATGAAGCAACAACAACAGACCATGAAGCCAGTATCTATTTAAATTCAGTCCCTGAACCATTTATAATAAATGACCCTCAAAATGTTTTAAATGAAGGTGAAAACACTTTAGCGATCGAAGTTCATAATTTCAACATTAGCTCGTCTGATTTTACAGCTATTCCAATCCTCTCATACAGCTCTGAAAACTTAAGCGAGAACTCGATTTCGGATCACATTAAAATTTCTTCGCAATACCTTCATACAAACTTCAAACTATCCAGTTCAGGAGACTCATTACTAATCTACAACACACAACAGCAACTTATTGACCAATTAATATATGATCCCTTCCCTGTAGTTTATTCGATCGGTTATTCAAATAACAATTTCAACGAACTAAAATTATATGCAGCACCTACCCCAGGGGAAACAAACACCAGTATTCCCATTATTTATAACGAAGAACTTACACCCACTTTTTCGGTCCCCGGTGGATTATATAATTCTTCATTAACAGTAACTCTTGAGGGTGGAAATTCAGTAAATAAAATCTATTACACGACAGATGGATCCGCCCCGGATAAAAGTTCGAACCTGTATTCATCTTCAATTCAAATACAAGCCCCCACAACAATAAGAGCTAAAATAATTACCGATAACAACACCTACGGAAAAACAATCAGTCAAAGCTATTTCCCAAACTACGACAAAGAACTTCCGGTAGTTTTTGTTTCTACAAACCCAGGGAATCTGTGGGATAATGAAAATGGTATCTACGTGAAAGGAGATAATGCTGCAAGTTCATTCCCATATTTTGGTGCAAATTTCTGGCAAGATTGGGAGAAACCTGCCCATATTGATGCCTTTTTCCCAAATGACAATAAAAACTTCAGCATTGATGGTGGAATAAAAATTCACGGTGCATACTCCCGTGGTCAAGATCAAAAATCGCTCTCTGTTTATGCCCGCAAAAAATATGGAGATGGCGATATTGACTCACAAATATTTGACAACAAAAACATTAACGAATTCGAGTCTCTAATACTCAGATCATCTGGTCAGGATGCATTTGGAGAATCTGTACCAACCGGAACAATTTTCAGAGATATGATGATGACCAGAATGGCTCAGGACATGAACCTTGACATACAAGCTGGACAAGCAGCTATTTTATACATCAATGGGGAGTACTGGGGAATTCACAACATTCGCGAAAAAACAAACGAACATTTTATTGTATCCAATAACCTAGTTGACAAAAATGATATTGATTACCTAGAAGATCCATATCAGGTTATTGTTGGAAGCAATGAAGAATACGTTGAAATGATCACTTTTCTTGAAAACAATAATATTCTTCAAAACCAGGTTTACAATTACATACAATCAGAAATAGATATTGATAACTACATCCGCTATAACGTCGCAGAAATTTTTTATGACAATCAGGACTGGCCGGGCAACAATCTGAAATATTGGAGAAAAAATACCGGATCAGGAAAATGGCGATGGGTTGTATATGACACGGACATGGGATTTGGATTGTGGGATGTCCAAAACTATGTCTATAATAACACTCTTGAACTAGCCACATCAACAGATGGAGACGATTGGCCCAATCCACCCTGGTCAACCTATCTATTGCATACACTTTTACAGAGAGAAGACTTCCAAAACCGATTTATCAATACTTTTGCTGATCATTTAAACACAACCTTTCTTACAGATAGTGTTTTCAACTGGATTTCTTATTTCCAAGATCAAATCTACGATGAGGTACCATACCATGTTGAAAAATGGGGATCAGATTTTGAAACCTGGCAAACCAATGTTGACGACCTCTACACATTTGCAGATCTGAGGCCAGAAATTACAAGGGAACACATTCGCAACCATTTTTCAATCAGTCAAAATCAGACGGTATCGATTCAGGTTGAAGGTTGTAATGACGCTTCAATTCAGGTAAATACCATTCAGGTGAAAAATTTTCCATGGGATGGAATATATTTCAATGAGATTCCGATTGAGCTAACTGCTCTCGCTCCCAATGGTTATCGTTTCGTTCGTTGGGAAGGCGATATTTTCTCCAATGAAGCAATCATTGAATTAGTAATGACTTCAGACATGAGTGTAACAGCTATTTTTGAAGAGAACACCGATGCTATTGGGGTTATCATCAATGAAATTGCCTATAATGCTTCAGATGAATTTGACAGTGGCGACTGGGTTGAGTTATATAATAACAGTTCGAATTATGTGAATCTCACAGACTGGATTCTAAAAGATTCAAAAGATGACAATCAATATGAATTTGAACCGAATACAACACTTGCACCACATGCCTATCTGGTTGTTTGTCGCAATATTGAATCCTTCACACAAGTTTATCCGGAAGTTTCCAATTATCAGGGAGCAATGGAATTTGGACTAAGCAGCAACGGTGACTGTGTCCGATTGTTTAATGACTCTGGAATATTAGTTGATGAGGTTTGCTTTACTTCCGAATCACCTTGGCCAAACGCTCCCGATGGAGATGGTCCAACACTTTCATTAAGTAATCCTGACAGCAATAATTCTCTTGCAAATAGCTGGCAAGCGTCAATTCAATCAATAGGTTCACCAGGAAAAGACAACTCAAATCCTACCGGGAACAGTTTGCTTGTAAAAACCCAGGGAAATTACTTATTGCAGAACTATCCCAATCCTTTCGAGGGATATACAGAGATTCCGCTCTATTCAGGGAAAAATCAGGATGTTCAGCTTTCAATTTACAACCTACAAGGACAGTTGGTGAATGTTATTTACCAAGGAAAATTAAATGAAGGATTCCATACATTTGAGTGGCTTCCTGCAGAAAAAACATCCGGAATCTATATTATTAATTATTCCGGTGTTGATTTTAGCGACAATAAGAAAGCTATAATTAAGTAATCCAGATATCTAATGAGAGATTGATTACTTTTTATTCCTTCGCTCAAAATGTAAAGAATCTCCCCACTCCCCATAACCTATCTCACTGCCAGCAATTTCAATACGTGCCTCCAAGCAATTGCGGCATAGTTCTGCATCTTCATCCAAACAAGGTTTACCTTCATATAGCTGGTATTCTTTTCTGTATACCATAGGAGTAAGATTTGGCATTATTACATTTGCGCCAACCTTCAAAGCTTTTTCCCGCCCAACAGGATCAATTGCCTGAAGTGCTGTTGCTGCAGCAATATTTATATCCGGCATCAACAAACGCAAAACTGCAATCATTTTTAGAGCCAGATCAAGACGTTCATGCTTGCTTTTAAGTAAATGTCTGTATTCAAAAAGTGGCGTTTCCTCATGCTCAATATAAGGGCCCATTCCCACCATATCAATATCCATGTTTTTTATAAACTGAAGATCGGCTGCTAAATGCTCATCGGTTTGAAAAGGTAAACCAATCATTACTCCTGTTCCAACCTGGTAGCCACAATCCCTCAACCGATGTAAACATTCAACACGATTTTCATAAGAATGAAGTTCAGTATTAGGATGAATCTTTTCATACAATTCCTTTGTTGAACTCTCTATTCGGAGCAAATAGCGATGAGCCCCGCTTTCAAACCAGCGTTGATAAGTTTCCCTGCTTTGCTCTCCACACGAAAGTGTAATCCCTAGCTCATTATTAGAGAGCTTTTTTATTTCCTTTAAAAGATGGTCTACCCGTTTTACAAATGCAGGTGAAGACAGCTCTCCGGATTGTAAAACAACAGAAGCAAACTTATTTTTCCAGGCAAATTGACATGATTCCAATATTTCTTCGTCCGTTGCATTATAGCGAACAACATGAGAATTACTTTTTCGAATTCCACAGTATAAACAGTCCTTAGAACAGATATTTGAAAATTCAACCAAACCCCGAAAAAAAACTTTGTTCCCTACATTATCTGTTTTCTGCTTTAAAGCTGCTTCAAATAGCATTGAACGATCTTCTCCTTCAAGCTGAAGTAAGTATGTAAGATCTTCTTTGGAGAAGAATTCCTGTGCAAGTATGTCATTCAAGGATTTCACATTACGAATATAAACAATTCAAACTGGCTTATATATCAAGCTAAGCTCAACTTAAAACATTTTATTGAGAAAACTAAGTTCAAATAAATCGCTATAAAAAGATTAATAAATAGTATCAATTAAACCAAATATGTATTGTAACTTTGAGTTAAACCTGCGGGAAGGTTAACAAGCTGACTTCAAGGGAAATTACAATTATATTTTTAATCTGTTTGGATTAATTTTATTCTCCATTCTGCCTGTTGAGATATTCCTGCTCAAAATAACAAATCATGACATCTCAAAAACGATTGGGTTTTGTCGGAATCATTATTGAAGACAGAACAACCGCAGCGAACCCTGTAAATGAGATTTTATCAGCTCATGGAGATCTTATTCTATCACGTACAGGTCTTCCTCACCTAAAAAATGAAAAATCAGTAATCACCTTAGTTGTTGAGAGTACTACCGATGAACTCGGTAAACTAACAGGTTTATTAGGAAACATTAAAGGTGTACAAGTTAAATCAGGACTCGCTAAAAAATAACATCATGCTACCAACAGAAGCAACTTTCATTAAAGAACAGGAAATAAGTACGATACTTGAAAAGTACAGTAAACCCAGTTTAGAACAAGTCCGCGATGTACTGGCTAAAGCTCGTGAAATGAAAGGGCTCAACCTTCAGGATGTTGCTGTTCTTACAGGAATCAGTGATCCACTCCAGCTTCATGAGCTTTTTGAAACTGCCAACCACATAAAAGATACAATCTACGGGAAACGCTTAGTACTTTTTGCGCCACTCTATATATCAAACCTGTGCGCGAATGAATGTACATACTGCGCTTTTCGTGCTAAAAATAAAGATATTGTACGCCGGGTTTTAACCCAGGAAGAAATTATTCATGAAACAGAAGCACTAATAAAACAAGGACACAAAAGAGTACTTTTAGTTGCCGGTGAATCCTACCCTAATCAAGGATTTCAATACGTTTTGGATTCTATCCGTTCAGTTTATGCAGCAAATTACAATGACGATAATATCCGCAGGGTAAACGTTAATATTGCTCCTCTATCTGTAGATGAATTCAAACTTTTAAAGGCTGAAAAGATCGGGACTTACCAGATATTTCAGGAAACCTACCATCACCAGACTTACAAAAAGGTACATATTGGTGGTAAAAAAATGGATTATGACTGGCGGGCAACATCACTCCACCGTGCAATGGAAGCTGGAATTGATGACATTGGAATTGGTGTTCTCTTTGGCTTGTTCGACTATCGTTTTGAACTACTTGCCATGATGCAACATATCAACGAATTGGATAAAGTTTTCGGAGTTGGCCCTCATACAATCAGCGTACCACGAATGGAACCTGCAACCGGGTCCGACATGGCTTCTCACCCACCACATCCGGTTTCTGATATCCAATTCCGTAAGATTGTTGCTATCCTTCGTGCAGCTGTTCCTTATACCGGAATCATCATGTCTACACGCGAAACAGCTAACATCAGGCGTGAAACTTTTGCATTGGGTGTTTCCCAAATTTCAGCCGGCAGCAGAACAAACCCCGGTGGATACAATGAAGATATTGACGGCGATATTACGGCTCAATTCAGTTTAGGTGACCATCGTCCTATGGATGAGGTTATTCGCGATGTTGCTAACTTGGGCTATATCCCATCGTTCTGTACAGGATGCTATCGTTTAGGCAGAACCGGACAGGATTTTATGGATTTGGCAAAACCAGGAGAGATTAAAGCCCACTGCGGACCTAATGCGCTTTCCAGTTTTATGGAATACCTGAATAATTACGCCTCTCCTGAAACTCGTGAAATAGGTATAAAACTGATTGAAGATACCATTTCTGAGATGGAAGGATTACCCAAGGAACGTTCACGCAAATTGGTTGACCGCGTTAAACAGGGACAAAAAGATGTTTTCTGCTAATAACCTATCTTTATAAGAATGAATGTCAGAATTGAAAAAGACTTTTTAGGCAATAAAGAAGTTCCGGCAGATGCACTCTATGGAATTCATACGGTACGTGCTATGGAGAATTTTCCATTATCTGGGCGTCGTATTAATCCTGAATTGGCTAGAGCCTATGGATGGGTCAAACTAGCCTGTGCACAAATCAACCGGGAGCTTGGTTATTTTAAAGATGATAAAAAAGCCGATGCCATTGAAAAAGCTTGTTTGGAAATGGCTGAAGGATTATTACTCAACTCAATTGTTGTTGATGCATTACAAGGCGGTGCTGGCACATCAACCAATATGAATGTCAACGAAGTAATTGCAAACCGTGCTTTACAACTTTTAGGTGAAGAGTTAGGTGATTACAAAATCGTTTCACCTTTAGATGACATCAACCTGCACCAGTCAACCAATGACACATATCCAACAGCATTAAAACTTGCAGCAATACTAATGCTGAGAGATACAGAACAAGCTGTTTTAGAGTTGCAGGAAGCTTTTCAGCATAAAGAAAAAGAGTTTGCCCACATTGTAAAAATCGGACGTACACAACTACAGGATGCGGTGTTAACAACACTTGGGCGAGAAATGTCAGCTTATGCTGAAGCTTTTAACCGAGACCGTTGGCGAATCTACAAATGTGAAGAACGGTTACGGGTTATTAATTTGGGAGGAACAGCCATTGGAAGTGGTTTGGGAGCTCCCCGCCAATTTATTTTTCGTGTGACTGATCGTTTACGGGAACTTACCAATACTTCTTTAGCACGAGCTGAGAACCTGATAGAGAATACTCAGAATGCTGATGTTTTTGTTGAAGTTTCAGGCATATTGAAAGCATGTGCAACAAACTTATTCAAAGCATCCAATGATCTTCGATTAATGTCAAGTGGACCAGATGCAGGTTTCGGTGAAATTATTCTTCCTGCCGTACAAGCAGGATCATCGATCATGCCTGGAAAAATAAACCCTGTTATTCCTGAAGCCGTTGCTCAGTCTGCCATGCAGGTAATTGCCAACGACCAAAAAATCACAATGGCTGCAATGAATGGCAATCTGGAACTGAATCAATTCATGCCAATTATTGCCAATTCATTACTTGACAGTCTGCACTTATTAAAATCTGCATGCTCCATCTTCACTAGGAAATGTATTGTTGGTATTCAGGCAAATGAAGAAAAATGCAAAGAACATGTTCTCAATTCAACGGCAATAATTACTGCCCTTATCCCTGTTCTGGGATATGAAAAATGTTCAGAGATTGCAGAAAAAGCTAAAAATGAAAGCACCAGTATTAAAGAGGTTATTTTAAAAGAAAACTTACTGAGTAAAGAAGAGTTTGAATCACTAATCTCTCCGGAAGCTGTAAATAAACTCGGATTTTAACACAAATACTCAGACTCTTCAATAAACAACAATAAATATGAAAGCTCCGAAATCATTTCGATTACATATAGGTCTGTTTGGCAGGCGAAACGTAGGTAAATCATCCATTCTAAATGCATTAACTCACCAGGAAGTCTCCATTGTTTCGGATGTCGCAGGGACGACAACTGATCCCGTAGAGAAACCCATGGAACTACTTCCACTCGGGCCTGTTTTATTTATAGACACAGCCGGGATCGATGATGTTGGAGCTCTGGGAGAAAAACGCATTAAAAAAACGATGTCTGTAATTGACAGGACTGATTTAGGGATCATTGTTTCAAACAGTAGGGATTGGGGTGATTTTGAGGAAAAGATTTTACAGGAACTGAAAGATCGTGAAATACCTGCAATTATCGTTTTCAACAAAGCAGATATCTACCAACTGGAAAATTGTAAAAGCAACAGCCTTAGCGAAGGAAAAATTCCGATGGTTGAAACGGCTGCACCGTCTGGCTTAGGAATACCAGAACTTCGTCAAACCATATTAAAAAGCGTCCCCGATGATTACATTAACCGCCCAAGTATTGTTGCCGATTTGGTTGGACCGGGAGAAGCTGCCATTCTTGTTGTTCCTATTGATAAGGAAGCTCCAAAAGGAAGATTGATTTTGCCACAGGTACAAAGCATTCGCGACCTTCTTGATGGCGATTCTTTTTGCATGGTGGTGAAAGAACGTGAATTACGCGAAGCTCTTTCAAGATTGAATAAGCCACCCAAACTGGTAGTGACAGATAGCCAGGTTTTCTTAAAAGTAGCAGCCGACACTCCTCCTGAAATTCCGATGACCAGTTTCTCTATCCTTTTTGCCCGTTACCAGGCAGATCTTACAGAAATGGTTCGCGGAGCAATGGCTATTGAGAAATTAAAAGCCGGGGATAAAGTTTTAATTGCTGAAGCCTGCTCTCATCATCCTATTGGCGAAGATATTGGCACCGTAAAAATACCTCGCTGGCTGACTCAATATGTAGGAGGGAAACTTCAAATTGACAATGTTCGTGGACATGATTTTCCCGACAACATCAACGAATATAAACTAATCATTCATTGTGGAGCCTGTACCTGGAACCGTAGGGAAATGCTTTCGCGTATAATGAAAGCCCGCCAAATTGGTGTTCCTATTACAAACTATGGACTAACCATTGCTTATTCACTGGGAATATTTGAACGTGCATTAAAACCTTTCCCCGGAGCATTGGAAATTTACAAAGCGTATCGTGAATAGGCACCCCAAAAGATCAACTATATAATTAACAATGAGCGGAATAATGTTCTGGATTAACCAGTTCTCTGTATTTTGCAACCACATTCTTAAAATCGTCCCAGACAGGACGTTTTAAATTCGGGTTTCGCAACAAGGCCGAAGGATGGTAAGTTGGCATTACTAACCTGTCATTCCAGTCCATCCATTGCCCCCTTATTTGAGTAATTCTGGCATTTGGATCAATTAACCCTTTTAAAGCTGTTGCTCCCAGAAGAAGAATAATTTTGGGATCTATTATTTCTATCTGTTTGTACAGATATGGTAAACAAGTTGTTTTTTCAGTCTCGTTAGGAGTTCTGTTATTCGGTGGACGGCACTTTACAATATTGCTAATAAAAATATGCTCATCCCTGTTAAATCCACTTGCAGCTAATATTTTATCCAGAAGTTCTCCTGATTTTCCCTGAAATACAATTCCGCTTTGATCCTCATAAAATCCGGGAGCCTCTGCTATAAGCATAATTTCAGCATCAGGATTACCATTCCCAAATACAGCATTGTTTCGTGTTTGATGTAATGGACATTTTGAACAGGATAATACTTCTTGTTTTAGTTCTTCCAACTTGTACATGAATAAATAATTTTAATTGTCGAAGAATCTTATATCACGATTTCTTAAGTAAAAAAGATACAATTTCTTTAACAGGTCGATTTCCATAATTGAAGAAAAGTAAAGTTAAAAAATGAAGGCTGTAAAAAAAAGATCCGACCTTAATTAAGGTCGGATCTTATATATCGCTTTTTGTTCTAAGATCTAATACATTGGAATAATATCCTTATAATCATCTACTGAAGCTCCTGACAAACAAGCTTCTATAATTTTCTTACCTGTATCTGACAAATCATCTTTTAAGTATTTAGGCAATTCTGCTTTAAAGAAATCCATTAATATTTCTGCACCTGCATCATAACCTTCAAATCCAACTTCATCCTGCTTATAAACTTTAAGGAATCGGGATGGAATTTTCGCTCCTTCCAACGTTAAGTAGTTTAATTCATAACCAAGTAAAGAGCAACGTGCATCCTGATATTGATCACTACGGAATTTTGCGTTACCTCTTCTTGTTAGATACTCACGCATAAGTAACTGAGGTCTAAAACCTACTTTCCATGCCCCAATATTCTGATTAGGAACTAAAGTATAACGCATACGGGGAGTATTAATAATTTGGTCAAGCAATAGGTTGGCATGATCAATCATTTTACCGGCAGCAAATGGCCAGTATGAACCAACACCTTCACTACCCATTCCTCCCTGATCAACAATACTTGGATTTCCATGTCCACGAGGTGATACTAATCGCCACAACCAAGCTAAAGCAGGAGGTAAAATATGGAACATTCCAATGATACCATAGGTTGGATTTTCTTTTGTACAAGGTGGAGTACGTACTCCAAAACTCCGAATATCCACAGTAACCGGCTCTCCAATTACACCAGGAACAATATCTCTTGGAACAACAACTCTCGGGTTTGGACATTTTTTACCAGGTTCATCTTCAACATGTTCCCAAATTAATGTAGTACTACCAGGATTCGATTTTACATTTAGAAAAAGTAACGGATCTTTTGTATGGATAGTAAGCTTCTCCAAAAATGGATCATCACCATACTCATTCACACTATCAACCCTTATAAACCATGAGTTTTCAGCATCAAGAACGGTTAACTTACCATTGTCTTTTTGAATAGATGGATGGCATAAAGCCATATCGTCAGTTACCGGATTGAAAGAACAAAACACAGGAAAGTTAATGAGCCTTTTTTCACCAGTAAAAATATTTTCACCAATTTTTACCTGTCCGGTTGTTTCCCGAACAATATTTTGAAGCATTTCACTTTTACCTCCTCCACTCGCACCCTCGTGCATGAATGTTGTGGTTTGATCGTAAGGACTTACAACCTGAACAGTAGAACAGTGAGCAGTAATCCAACCTTCTTTTTCACCTTTAGTTAGCAGGGCTCCATATAAACCTTTCTTCGCACTTGGTCCCGGATAAAGGTTATATGAAAATATTTCATGAAGATCTTCAGATCTCTTATGGACAACAATTTGTTTTCCATCGAAATGTGTATGGCGGAATGTTGGCGCAACATAAATCACCGAATCAATTTTAAAGCCTTCGGGTAATTCACTGATTGGCATAATCTTTTGAAGCATGGCCAGTCCCATCGCAAAAAAGCCGGCATTTGCAGGAGCAATAGCGATACCACTTGATCCGATATTATCACGTCCGGCAAAGTAGAAAAACACGGCAAGATCTTGTCCCTGCATCCACTCTATCGTCTCTTTTCTTAAATCATCAAATTGATAGTCAAACCTAGCTGTAAACCGTTCTTTATCACTGGGCAGATCATCTGCAATAAGCATCGTATTTGGGTCCCGACGACGCATATAAGCTTCCGTATAGTTTGCAGAGATACCGTTATTTACTTTATGAACAACTGCTTCGGTAACTTCTCCTTTCCCCGGTATATTATACTTGACCTCAAAACTTTCGTTATCTCCTCCTACAGCTGCAACTGCTAAGTCCTTGACAGTATCATATGTCTTGTAGGATTTACAACTTCCAAGAATTTCCAAAACATCGTTTGGTAAACTAATATTTTTCTCTTCCAGATTTTTTATAAAATCACCCATTTCCAATTATTTATGCGTTGATATTTCTAATCCTTTATCCCTTTTTCAACTCTGATTTACAGTCTACTATTTCTGAGAACATTACGTATTATAAACAATAATGTTTTTAATTCTTATAATTATCTCCAAAGCCCTAATCAACTTTTATAATGATTTATAAGCTGAATAACACAAAGCATTTTTTATTTCTATTTTTATAAATATCGAATGCCAAAAATATACACTTGTGTTACATTTCTATGCTTTTTAGATACATTTCACTTACGATTTAAAGATCTATTTAAGATTTAAATTACAAATCAATCTTAAAAAGTTTAATTTGGTTACAATTACAAAAGAAGAATTGTTTGAGAAAACAATATCACAGCAAGAACCGTCTGCCTTATTACACTCTATTAGCTATTCGATTTTTTCCTTTTTCTTATTTAGAGATTCATCAAACTTTCGCGATTGATAATGCCTTTCTAATGACTTTTATTTTTTGTCAAATAACTTACAATATTAAGTATAAATGCTAATGGTGTTAATGCTCCGGCGATAAGTTGAATCCTCCCTGAGTTAGGATATTCGACCACTAAAAATATTGAAACAATCAAAATGATAAGACTTAAAAGGTAGATTAGAATGTTAGTTTTCATTTCAATATTTATTGTATTAGGGTTATCATATCAAACATAATGACATTAATGCTAACTTCTTATGCTTGAAACAAAACTGACAGGAAATAATCCCAGCTATTGACTGCAGTTTTTATTCAATAATATTTGTCAATTCCTCCAAATCCTTTTATCCTTTTATTCTCTTTGGTTTTGCCTATAAAATTATTCAGGCGTTTCTCAAATTCCTCTGGCCTTTTTCTTGCACTTTCTATATATGCAATCCTGATTCTTTTATATGGTTCAGACATTTTTTGAAAATTGCTCCATGTATTTTTATCTGCTTTTAATTCCTCAACAATATCTTTGGGAAAAATAAATTCTTCTTTCGTTACTTTCCCGATCTCTTCAACTAAAGACTTGTGAATCAAACCATTTTCAAGCAACCATTTAAGTCGTTCCTTATTCGCTTGAGAATAGGATGAGTTGTTTCTTCTTTTACAAAAACGCTGTATGGTCGTTTCCTTGTTGAGTGACTTAACCGTAGTGTCAATCCATCCAAAACACAGAGCTTCCTCAACTGCATCATTGTACAAAATCCTCTTTTTGCCTGTTTCTTTTTTGGGATATTCCAACCAAATATCATCCCTTGTCTCAAAATTGTTTTCGAGCCATTTTCTCCAATCCTGTCTGGTGGTAAAATATTTGGTTTCTATTTTTGTCATTTTTCAATTTGCTACCAACGATTAACTTTTATGTGGTCGGATGCTTTTATCCGGCTGATAAAAATTATCAGACCGATTAAGAACCATCTGCCTTATTAAATATGGCAGTAGTATTTATTTTAATAAATCATTATAAATTCTTTTTAAGATAAATCATATCAACAAGTTGTATGTTTCTCTCGAAAATAAGATGGTCGTAATTATCTGTAAAAAAATTCTTTACCCGATATGAGTTTTCAAATCCACAACTTTCATAAAATGATATAATTTCAGACACCTCCCCCGTCCCAACAAGCATCGTTTTGTAGTCGTTTCTGTAGAAATCAGAAATAAAATTAATCAATGCTCTGCCGTACCCTTTGCCTCGATATTTTTCATATGTTGCTATGTTTTTCAATTCGCAGGTTTTGCTATTTATTGGTATTACAACGCATATACTTTTCAAATCATCGTCATATAAAGCAAACAAATCACCACTCTCCAGATACTTATCAACCATATTTTCTTGTTCGTCTGCCAATAATAACAAGTCAAGAAACTGTTTCTTATTTTCGATAATTCTCTTGATTTCTAACATATCTCTGTTTTCCTAATTTGTCAAGTTTATTTCCTGTCGTACTACCAGCATTACCGCTAACGGTGGTGGTATGAGGTCGGGCGGTTTTTATCCAGCGGATAAAAATTGTCAGACCGAGCAGCAGTAAGACAAATTGCAAATTTGTCAAAGCGAGCGGAAACCGCCTGCCTTATTACACGCTGTTAGCGCATCGTTATTTTTCATTATTTTTTCTTAGTCTTAAAAGCCGAACAACAAAATTCAAGTTTGTTATCAATAAATAGCCTATCAAAATATTAAATCCATTTACAAACCAATTCCATTTCGAAGCTGAAGTTATAACTTGAGAGTTGATCTCAGAATAAAATGCATTAAATGTCTGATTTATAAAAACAGGAATATTGTCAATAATTAAAAAACCTCCAATTATAAAAGTGGCAATTTTAACAATTTCGATTGTCGTCAAATTACCTAATTCAATTCTGTTATCATCAAAACCTTTTTCCAGTTTAAGAATCTTTACCAGAAGATGAGATTTGAATATAAGTAAAATGAATAATGCGACTAATACTAAAAGAGCAACTGTCAAGTAGATAATTGTCTCGATACTAAAATCAGTAATCAACAACGATATACTTTGTGGAAGTGTCGAGAATATAGCTGTAATTATCGAATAAAGCCCGAACAATTTTATTATCAAAATAAAGAAGTCCTTTTTAGTCATATCGTTTGTTTTTGTCTTTTTATAATGTGCGCTAACGGTCACTTGCAAGTTGTCGTTGCGGATTTCGAAGAGCGTTCATGTCCTAAGGACACAGAGCTGCGATACGAGAATCCGCAGTTAGCGTACCACCGAACCCCGCCCTGCAATATCTACTGTGTTAGCACCAGTTTTTTAATTTATTTAGTTTTTCAATATCGTTTTTGTCAAGTAGATTAATCTGAATGCTGTATTTAATATTGCCTATAAGCGCTTTCTGATATTTTATTGTGACTGAGTTCCAGGTTGATATTTTTACTTTGTCAGGAACAACCATGTTATTCAAATTTATCCCCTGCTTTTGACTTTCGCTTTTAACAAAAATCACAGGCAGATTTAAATTATTCATTCCATTAAAATACCCTTTTTCTTTTGGAGTAATTAGAAACAAATCGTCTGAAATATACATTTCTGCTTCTATAGTCATTCCACCAATAATGCTGCCTTTTCCAACAGAGGACTGATTAAAGCGAATTTTTGCTATATCAAAATTGAATCTACTCAGCTTTTCCAATGTATATTTTTTTTGTCGTAATTGAGCCAATGAAATAAGAACAATAATTGATACAAAAATCAAAACAAATCCAAGTGGTATTATTATGTCGATTATATCCATTTTCAAATTTGTAATAATCTCAGTTAATTAGATTAATTGATTTATTGCTTAAAAATTTTCATTCGATATTTCCCATATGGACTCCGTTTTACTGGATAGTCATGTAATAACATCGAAGTAATAATTCCTGTACTTGTTACAATGGGAGAACCTGTTGATACTGATATGTTCGTGTAAACCGTAGAACTGTCGGTTGTATGTCCTAGTTTTAGATTGCTATTTGATGAATTATCTGAATTAATTTGAATATGATAGAACCCCGTTTTTTTAATCTCAAATTCCCATTTAGTGTATATATGAAATGGTAAAGTACTTGTGGGCGAACGTACTTCATAAGTAGATACTAATATGTCATTATCCTCTCCAACCTGCTGTGATAGAATTTTAACCAGAGGGAGCATTATTGTTTTTTTGAATCCAGCCATATTTCCAAGAGAAATGAGTTCTATATAATAATTCCCTTTTCCCAATTTAATTGTATGAAGATTGCAAGGAGACGGAAATTTATTATTGAATAATATAACAGATTGTTTCTTATTAAGGTCTGCTTTTATTTTTTTATTTAATGAACACTCAACGGGACGGATTATACGAATTAATGTATCAATTGATTCTTTTGTACAATTATCCTGAACGTGTTTTTTTAGAAATTCTTCGGTTGTTATTTTTTGACTAAATACATTATTCATTTGTAAAAAGAAAAAAGTTATTATTAAAGGGTAATATAATTTATTACTAAAGTTCATATTGTATGCTGTTTTTAAAATTGGTGCTAACGGTCTCTTGTAAGTTGTCGTTACGGATTTCGGAGAGCGTCACTGTCGACCGTTACACCTTAATTTGATAAAAGCTGAACTGCCCAAAAACCGCTGAACCCCCTATGGAATATACAAAACCTAAGTTTACATTTTCTTATCTTTTAATAATTAACAGAAAGAACGAAAGAGTGGAGTAAGGTTGAGATACAAAATAGGCCACCAGAGCCTGTCAACATAGATTATCCCCGCTCTTTTACTACAGAAATACGATCAGTTCTCTGGGCTTTCAAGCCTGCTTTTAGGTTGCTATATTACCGTAGTTTCGTTCCTTCATAATCAAAATATTATGTATAAAATTAATCATTTTATTGGAGTTGATGTATCAAAAGACAAATTTGATGTTTGGGACAGTATTGTGGGACATCGTTCTTTTGCTAATCATTCCAAAGGTTTTCGTCAGTTTGCCAAACAGTTGCCAGCCAATAGTTTTTGTGTAATGGAGGCTACAGCTAGTTACTACCAGCAGCTCGCGCTGTATCTGTATGAGCATAATATTAAGTTGGCAGTAGTTAATCCTATTTCCATAAAGCGTTTTATCCAGATGAAGTTACAGCAAAACAAGACCGATAAAAGTGATGCCCGTATGATTGCGTTGTACGGACAGGAACAGCCCGGATTATCACGATGGATTCCGGCACCGGATTACATCACCAAATGCAAGCAGCTTCAGCGGGTGATTGTTATTTATTTAAAACAGAACACCTCCTTAAAAAACCATATCCAGAGTTTGGAAAGCCGGGGAGTTAAAAGCGGAGTGCTGATTCGTTCGCTAAAGCGGCAACTCAAACAGGTGCGTCAGGAAATCGAGTTGCTGGAAGCAGAAATACAATCGCTGATACAACAGTATGATGCAGATCTGTTTGTTAACCTATCCAGTATCCCCGGGATTGGGAAAAAGACAGCAGCCTTTCTTATCATTTTAACTAATGGTTTTCGCGATTTTGACAATTATCGCCAGGTGTCGTCATTTTGTGGTTTATCTCCTACAGAGCATTCCTCAGGGACAAGTGTAAAGGGGCGTTCACGTATCAGCAAACGGGGTAATCCATATATCCGCAACCAATTGTTTATGTGCAGTTTTACGGCCTGCCAGTGTAATCCGCAGTGCCGGTCGCTTTATCAACGGTTGGTAAACAAAGGAAAATCGAAAAAATTAGCACTGATTGCGGTCTGTAACAAACTAATAAAACAGTCATTTGCAATTGCTCAATCCGGAATACCATACGATCCGGCTTACCGAAGCAGTATTGTTGTTCAATAATTTTTATTTCGGAACAGTTCCCCCAAAAACAGGTTGTTTTAAAAGAAAAATTACGGGTTTTTACTTGTTTTTAAGCTCAGTTCTTTTGTTAGCAAAAGTATTTTTTTCATCTCCTTCCCCCATTGCTTCCAGTTCAATTCCTTCAAGTATTTTTCACGAGAAGTTTCTGCCATTTGCTTTAATTTTGTACTATCTGAAATTAAATTAGAAATAACATTAAAATATTCTTCACTTCCTGCATTTAACGGGAGTATAAAACCATTTACTCCATTTTTAACAACGGAAGAAACACCTCCCGTGTCAGTTGTTATAACAGGTAATCCATAAGCATTTGCCTCACAAAAAACAATACCAAAACATTCTGCCCTTGTAGGCATAAAAAACAAATGAGATTTTTTAAATAATTCCTGAAATTTTAACATGTCATCTTTCTTATTTTTATTGAGAAATGGGATGACATTCATTTTGGGGTGTTTTTGAGGTGGCACACATCCAATAACTGTTAATTTAACATTGTATCCTTTTTTATCTAATTTATCTATTGTTTCCAAAACTATATCTCCTCCTTTGCGTTTCCAATCTACACCAACAAAAAGAATATTAACAGCAGAGTCATATTGCTTAATTATATCCTTGTCTTGAGGATCATTGTCAATATTAGCTCCCATTTTTACCAAGAATGGTCTTTGAGCCTTATATTCTTGTTTTGCTGAATCAAAAGCCCATTTTGATGGAAAAACCTGTGTTGTTGATTTGCTTATTGCTTTTTGTTCTATTTCATTGCTAATTTTTATTGATTTTTTAGAAAAGATTGCAAATGAATCATAATAATCAACTATAGCAGAAACTGTTGCGTCAGAAAAATAACAAATGGGAATATCTGTTTTTAAATATGCTATCTCAATAGATGCTGCTGGGGCAAAAAGAATATCAATCTTGTTTTGTTGGATTGCTTTATGAAAAAATCGACTATAGTATTTGCTCTTAATATGATTATGTTCTATATTAAATCTTTTTTGAAAAACGTATTTGTGAAATTTTTCGCATACTTGTAATTGCAAGTTCATCATGTAATAATTTAATTTACTTAGTCTTACCGGTCCTAAATTTATTACTGTTGAAAACTCTTCTTTTAAGGCGTTATTCATTCTAAAATAAGTACCGGACCAACTTCTTTTGTCAGTTGGATCCGCTGCCGTAATTATTCCTACTTTCAAATCTTGTTTTTCTATATCGTTTCTGTTTTAATATGTCCAGTCCTAGAATATGGCTACAGGTTAAAATAAAATTATACTGTTATTCTAAATACCATATTCGAGGTTTTATACCCTAAAGATAGGTGAAGTCTTTTATTATTATATAGTTTAATAGTATTTTTTGTTTTTTTTTGCATGTTGAGTACTGTAGAAGCCTTTTACAGTACGGATATAGGTTATGTCAGAAACCCACACCTGATTGGGGGCAGTTATTTTCATTCCTTTAATCAGGTTGTCGTATTTGTAAAATCGGTGATATGCATCAGTTGTCTTACAAGAGGCTTTCTTGCGCCTGATAAGCATTTGGTTTTCCCTGAGAATTGAGAACAGCTTATCCCTTCCGATATGAATACCGTTATCCTTAAAATCAGGGCTGAGCTCTTTATACAGCTTTCGTGTCCCTATCCGTGGCAGGTCTTTTCGTACCTGTTTTACCATTTTGACGACCTTTTCCTGCATCACAATGCGTTTCTTTTCTCGCTTGTAATATTTATAAAATGCATCTCTTTTCAGGTCAAAGCATTGGCATACCTGTGACATGTTGAACTTCTTTTTGTCCCTGGCTTTATATCAAGGCTTGATGTTTAAACTTTTTTTTAGTTCAGCCACACTGCTGTAGCTGAGTTTTTCAGTAGCTACCTCCAAGAAAGAATCGTTGGCCAATTGCTCAAGGTCTTTCTTTAATAGCAGTTTTTTCAACTGTTCTATTTCCTTTTGTAAAGCCTTTATCCTGCTTATCTCATCTTGGTCTTCTACCATAATACGGGTGTTCATTAAATCTTTGCAGTCATACTTTTTAATCCATTCATTGATGGTGCTGGATTGTATCCCATAAATACGAGACAATTGTCTTTTGGAATACTTTCCGGTACTAAGTTCTGATAAAATTTTGAGTTTAAAAGCTTCAGAATACCGTCTTGTTACTTGATCATTTTTATACATATCTACTACATTTTGTGTAGACATTTTTTAGGACGGGGCAGCCTGATAGGTAACGGTAAATTGTATGTTTCATCCCGATTTTCGGAATGGTTTCCTTTCGTTACAGAAAAGTAAAACCAGACGGGAATCGGCGTCCGGGGATTGTCGGTCCCCGGTATGAAATATACAAGGTGTTATGGTTACGTATTTTAAATTTTTGCTTCTCTTTCAATTTAAATCGGGCGTTTTGAAGCCAGCCCGCTGCCCCTAAAAACCACTTTAAAATACAGGGTATTAACTTTATATTCGTATAAGGATAGTTCACTGTATTGCCGGGATTTTTATGGTTTAAAATTTATCTTATTATAGTTTGAGGGGCATTAAGTTGTTGTAAATCCATTATTTATCTTTTAAAATTGTGCCTAAAAGACTTTTATTTTTGCAAGAGATAAAGATTTATAAAGTCATTTAAATACCTGTTCAAGGTAATGAAAAAACAAATAATTCTTATGTTCTAATACATTTGAGTTTTCACCAATGGTTTAAGGTATTTGGAATATTTACTTTCCAGCCAAATCCCGGATCGTTTGCCTGAGGATTTTTACTTCCAACTCAAGCTCTTTTATACGGTTTTGAAGATGTAAATTCTCCTGGTTACTTTCCAGTTCAGAATAAGCAGGTTCTGCATAGGGTAATTTTTCAGCTATTTCCCGAAAGAAGTTATATTCAAACAATACCGATAATTCTGCCAACCTTTGTACCTGCAAGGTTGATCTGCTAAACATGCCACTAATTGATGTTGGGTGCATCTGCAATCCACGGGCAATTTCGGCATGATTTATTCGCTTGCTTTTCATTACCCGCTTTATCATCGGCAATACTTTAATATCATCCATAGAATATTATTATATTTATTTTAAATATAAATCTATGTATTATAGACATAATATGCAATTCTAAATCTATCTTATTATTAATTACTCCCAACAATGTCTGTTTTTAGCCTATATTTATATTTTTTATACCTATTTATCCTATTTTAATCTATCTATACTTATTTACTAAAACTACTTACATAGCCTTCTAGCCTATTTAAAAAGGTTTTATAAATATCTTTTTTGAATGATCTATTTATTGCATTAAATTTTATTTCAACACCAGATATTTTCTTATCAATATCCGTTCTTCTGGTAAGCATTCTTTCTTCTTCGTTCTTGGTTCTTGGTTCCTGGTTCTTGACTCTTAGTTCTAATATCCAGTCTACTTCAATCCCTTCTTATAAGAAGCAATGGTTAATACATCTTCTACCTGTTCATCAGTCTTAATTTCAATGGTTACCGGAATGAGCTTACCAAAACATTTTTCGGGATCAATGCTATCCTTTATTCGTTTATCGATATCCAGTTCCATAATACCGGGAATAAACCTTTCGGTAAAATAAAAACCAATTTTAAAAACCTCATCCCAAACAGAAAGCCAAAAAATTGTTTTCTTTTTGTAAGTGACCTTACACAACCAGGCTTTACCGTCTTTGTAATAGCGCCACTCAGGAGTTAAGGCAAGTTCAGGTTCTGAAACTTTATTCATCAATTTTTCAAATGCAGAATAGCTGTCACCTAATATTCCTGACAAAACGTGCTCATCAGGAAATATATCAGGGTTATTTAGTAAAGGTTTATCCATAAATAATGATTTTGGGGCTAAAGTATTTCGCAAATAATTACAACATAGTTCTTTCCATATTTCTTTGCACATTTAGGACAGGTTGTATACCACATGTACCATTTTTTAATCGATAATTCTTTCGACTTAACAAGTTTTTCGTAGTCATTGCACCACTTTCCTGTATCAGAAAATAGCCCTTCATACACTTTACTGTAAAACTTTCCGCTTAAGATTGTGTTCTCCACACCGGGTATTTCCTTATCAACTGCCAGATAGATATCCATATTCCATTTCGAGGTATGGTCTGACAGCCCCATCCAATCGACAATTTCTGCACCTGCGTTACTAATTTTCATATCGAGTCTTTTCATTACGCGTCCAAAGTTTAGAGGCATATGAAAAGCCGTTAGCACATGATCTTTTACAAATCGTTTATTTTCCCAGTCAAAGAATTTATCATCCCAGAGCTCTGGATCAAATGGTGGGCAACATTCAAAATGAACTTTTTGATTTTCTTTTTCAGCTTTCATATTCAATGAATTAGAAAAACAAAATTAAATCAGTTGTTGCCTATTTCCTATGTCTGTCAGCAGGTTACGCAAAACGATTATTGGTTCTAATAGCTTACTGCTTAAAGTACACAGCCTACAGCCTTTTTCACGACTCACCACTCTCTACTTCACAAATTATCACTACATAGTTTTTCCCATACTCCTTTGCACACTTGGGGCAAGTTATATACCACATAAACCATTTTTTAATAGTTAGTCCTTTCGCCCTCATCAGCAATTTATAGTCATCGCTCCATTCTTTCGTATCATATATCTGTCCTTCATAAACCTTACTATAAAATTTGCCTGTGAGACTTATATTCTTAACACCGGGAACTTCCTTATCAACCGCTAAATACAAGTTCATATTTCTTTTTGAAGTTCGATCAGTAAGACACATGGAACCTAGTACGTGTGCTCCTGCATTTCTTACTTTGGAATCTAACCTTTTCATGACCCGCTCAATATTTAGTGGTTTCCGAAAAAGGATAAATACATGATCCATCAGAAATATCTTATTCTTCCAGAATAAAACTTTATTATCCCATGATTCAGGATTAAACGGCTGGCAACAGTTGAATTGTTCCTCTTCAGCTACATAATCTTCTCTCATATCCAACTCATTTAAATACCAAATTTAAATCAGTTGCGTTCCATTTCCTATAGCCATTAACAGCTATTAAGAAAAAGGAACGTATAGATATATAGTCTATTCATTGAGTTAATGAAAATAAAAAAGCCGGAGAAAACTCCGGCTTTAGTAGTACATATTGAGATTATATTTTTTCTCTTTAATAAAATATACTGTCAAAAAATGCTTTCATTTCAGCAGCGTAAGGAACACCATATTGCTCAAAAGTTGCAGCTGTGCGTGCATCCGGCTTCCAATCAAAGAAAGCATGCCCTGCTCCTTCAACCTGTACATATTCTGCTCTTTGACCTGCAGCCTCCAAAACATCAACGTAACTTTGAACTTCCTCATCAGAAATCAAGAAATCATTCGTTCCGCGGGTAAGGAATTGAGGTACTGCACGTACACTTGCATCCGGAATATTTTTAATAGGAGACACCGCATCAACCTGCTCAGGAGTTAAATCTTCAACATAAGTACCTAAGGTTTCACCTCTGAAAACACCATAGCTAGGTGCTGCAGCTTTCATTGCGACAAGAAGTTCTTCACGAAACTGATCTGCAGTTTTTCCTTCAGGAAGGTAAGTTGGCATATATTCGTAAACACCATCTGCAAAACCACCGTCACCAATTCTTTCAACCATTGTGGAGGCAGAAGCAGACAAATGACCACCAGCACTGTCACCAGTAACAGCAATACGTGTAGGATCTCCACCATATTCAGCAGCATGCTCCATAATGTGTGCAATACCACCGTAAACATCTTCAATCAACATGTTCATGGTGTTTGGTATTTCATCACCATCACCGGTACCAATCCAGCGATAATCTATGCTGAATACAACATATTGGTCACCTTTTACCAATTCGCGAGCTAAACCACGCATAATATCTTCAACATTTGAAGACCATCCACCACCGTGGATAATGATGATACAAGGAAGGTTTTCAGCTCCTTTAGGAGAAAATACATCGTATTTTAAAGGCTTAACACCTGGTTGTGCGTAAACAACATCATGAGTTACATTGATGTTTTCAACCAATGGAGTTTCAACAAAAGTTGCTCCAATTGTCATGTCTTTATCAACAGTTAATTTTTCCTCAAGGTTGAAGTGTTCAAAACTCATTGTTCCCCACATACTACCTGCAACTGTTTTATAGATGCAATCAAGGCTGTAACCTGCATCAGGAGTTGCTGTAACTGTCAGTACAGTTCCTTCTGCGACCAAACTATCTGCAGGAATTTCAGGACTTACAGTATAAGATCCATTTACAGCAGCAACTGGATTTACTTTAAACATTTCTCCCGTTGATGCTGTTTGATCACCACTTGATGAAGTTGATCCTGAATTACAAGCACTAAACACGATCATAGACATTAACAAAGCAAACGAAATTAATGTCTTGAAATTTAGCTTTTTCATTTTAATAGAATTTAATTGATTTTAATTAATTATATAGACTTATTTTTTCCTATGGTTCCTTTCACGAATATACTAATTATTCAAAGGACTTTAATAGCATTATATAGACTGAAAAAGGTATGGTTATTTTTCAGTTCTTAGTTCCAACCCGTTTTTATGGATGATTATCCAGGGGGTTTATTAATTTTGAAGTTGAATGAGCAACCTTTCAGAACAACGAATTATGGTGCATTGTGATTTTTCAGGAACAATGCACACAGCTATTGCCCATGGGTTAAGAATAGCAAACATATTTGAAAAGGAGTTATGTCTTTTTCATCCTCTGGAGAAAAATGGAAAATCTGAAAAACTGGAAGCTCAAAAAGCACTCGGAAAAATAATCCGGAAATTAAAAGATGATTTTCCACAGATGCCTATTTCCAGCCTTACTCTTAAAGGCAAACTACAGCAGAATATCGAACGGATTACGGAACAATACGATGGGATCATGCTGGTTTTGACTTCAGAAAATATCAAAAAGAAATTACCTGCTTTGCAGGAGAGTCAAATTCCATTTCTATTTGTGAAAAACAATGTCCCAGAATCCCTTCAATATAAAAAAGTAATGTTACCTGTTGACTTTAGAAAAACGATGAAGGAAACTTCACTTTGGGCTTCATATTTTGGACGCTTTAATCAGTCGCAAATTGAAATATTGTGCGCAACAGAAAAGCACACAGAGTATAAATCAAAAACCCGGAAGAATAAACTATTCATTGAGCAACTTCTGTATAAATTCGAACTTGATGCCCAGTTTACCCAGGCACAAAAAGGAAGTTTTGCCCTTCCCTTTGAAGCACTTAATAAAAGTAAAAAACAAGAATTTGACCTGATGATTATTCCATCAAGCCAGCACATTAGCCTGCTCGACCTAATTGTAGGATTACCAGAGACAAAACTCATTAAAAAGTCTGGTGATTTGCCTATTTTATGCATTAACCCGAAAAGAGATATGTATATTCTCTGTGATTAATATTGAGTATACAGCGTATTCATTCCTAAAAAACATAAGAAAAGTTTGAATTTTTCTATTTCCTTTGTATACGAAATTTGAAAACTTTAAACATGAAACTTCCTTTACTTATACTATCACTCTTGCTATCGGTAGCATCAATAGCTCAAAAATTAGAATACTCTGTCCTTTTTCAAGGCATTGGCGATAATCGTGAATACTCTCGTGAATACGCTCTGCCAAAAACCATTCTTGGTGAACGTACCAGCTTTGAAATTGGGACAACTCTTGATGAAAATCATAAATTCAGGGTAGGTTTAAGTCATTTATTCGAGTTTGGAAGTGAAATAAACGACCTAAAACCTAATCTTACTGCTTATTATCAATACAACGATAAACAAAAAGTATTTTACTTCGGGGCATTTCCCCGGTTGGGATTACTGAATTACCCACTGGCAATGCTCTCTGATACTTTAAATTATTACAGACCCAATATTGAAGGATTGTATGGTCAGTACAAATGGACTTGGGGTAACCAGGGAGGATTTGTTGACTGGACAAGCAGACAGACAGATTACAAACGGGAAACATTTCTTGCCGGTATTTTTGGTAAAATGCAATTTGGCTCATTCTTTTTTGAGAACTACCTCTTAATGTTTCATTACGCAGGAACCGCCCTACGACCAGAAGGAGAACATATTTCAGACAACCACGGAATGTCGCTCTTACTAGGTGCAAATCTCGAAAAACTAATTCCAATACAAAAAGCATATATAAAAGCTGGAATCTTGGAATCCGGACTTCGGGAACGAAATGTTACAGATGGTTATATTACAGGATGGAGTTTCACCGGTGAACTTTATGGAGAAAGTAAAAGTTTTGCTCTACGAGCAACCTACCATCAGGGAGATGGTCATAATCTAATGTATGGTGACAGCTTTTACAATGCAGACAGTTACTTACGCACAGACATTTACTGGAAATTTATCAACTCGGAACAAATACAAGGGCGTTTTAACCTTTCTTTCCATTTAATTGAAGGAAGTACTCTTGATCAATCACAACAATTATCTCTGGTGTATAAGTTTGGGAATTAGATAAATAATGAATAGTTCTTTCTCAAACCAACAGTAGTTTGATTTACTGAGACGAAGTACTATCACTTTTTAGCACAAAAAAAGAGGGTTATAAATAACCCCCTTTTCTTTTGCACATTTTAATTATTAAAATGCATGATTTACTTTTTCCATCCATTCTGTTTCTGATATACTGAATGGTAATTCAGCTTTTATATCAGCAGAGGAAGCACCAACTAATGCTTTATAGTCACCGGCATCTGTAATCCATGCCAATTCTAATTCGTTGAATGAAGCAACATCAGCTTTAGTGAATGTTAATTCAACAGTTTCACTCTCACCTGGTTGCAATTCTGCAGTTTTACCAAAAGCTTTTAATTCTTTCACTGGCTTGTCTGCATATTTACTTTCAGGAGCAGAAACATACAATTCAACAACTTCTTTACCAGCATAATCACCGCTGTTTGTAACAGTTACAGAAACTGTATAGTTGCCATTGCTTTCTTTAATTGTTGCGTTGCTATAATCAAATGTAGTATATGAAAGACCATAACCAAATGGGTATGATACAGACACATTAAATTTGTCAAAATAACGATAACCTACATAGATGTCTTCTTCATACACAGTGTAGTCGTAATTTCTTCTTTCGTTTTGGACACCTGGTCTGCTAGCCATAAAACCTGAAAGATCCATTGTTTCATTCTCAAATAACGGGAAGTTTTGAGATGACCAGTGATCTTCGTAGTTTACAGGATAAGTTGCTGTTAATTTACCAGAAGGAGTAACTTTACCACTCAATGCATCAGCGATTGTGTTACCACCTTCTTGTCCAGCCTGACCAGCTAACAAGATTGCATCCGGCATTGATTTCCAGCTTGCAGTTTCAATAACACCACCGATGTTAAGAACAACAATTACCTTTTTATCTGCAGCGTGGAAAGCTTCAGTTACAGCAGAAATTAACCCTATCTCATTTTCAGAAAGGTTGAAGTCGCGATCCAGTTTACGATCATAGAACTCACCAGAAGTACGTCCAATTGTAATGATTGCCACATCGTTGCTTTTTACAGCTTTTGCTAACATATCTTCAGAAGGAACAAATTCATCGGCTCTGGTTGTAGGCATAAATGCAGATAGTTCATCACCACTTGCAGCAGCAGCTTTAGCAGCTTCTTCTTCCATATAAGTTTCGTAAGCCTTTACAACAGCACTGTTTACTTTGTAGTTTGCATTTTTCAGCCCTTCAATTAAAGAAACAGTGTATGCTTTGTTTACATCACCCGAACCTGTACCACCAGCAATCAGGTCATATGAAGTAATACCAAAAGCAGCAACTTTTTTCACAGATGAAGCAAGAGGCATTGTTTGGTCATCATTTTTAAGAAGAATCATACCTTCAGCAGCAGACTGACGAGTAATTGCAGCATGTGCTTCAAGGTCTGGAGCATCAGAATACTCATACCCTTTAAATCGAGGAGAACGAAGAACAAGTTCCATAACACGTTCTACACAAGCGTCTACTTCGTCCATAGTTAAGTAACCACTTTCCATAGCTTCAACCAAAGCTTCATATTGTACATCACGGCCTGGTTCAATTAAGTCGTTACCAGCTTTAATCTGAGCAACAACATCACTCCCACCAAACCAGTCAGTCATTACTAAACCTTTGAATCCCCACTCACCTCTTAGTACATCATTAAGAAGGTCTTTTCTTTCAGAAGTATAAATACCGTTTAGGTAATTGTAAGAAGTCATTAAAGTCCATGGTTGTGCTTCTTTAACAACAATTTCGAAACTTTTTAGGTACAACTCACGCAAAGCTCTGTGAGAAACACGTGAATCCATACCTGTTCTGTTTGTTTCCTGGTTGTTTGCCACAAAGTGTTTCACTGATGTTCCAACGCCATTGCTTTGAACACCTTTTACCATTGCTGCAGCAATTTTACCTGAAACCACAGGATCTTCTGAATAATATTCAAAATTACGTCCGTTTAGCGGGTTTCTTTGAATATTCAATGCAGGAGCTAAAAGTACGTCAGCACCATATTCCAACACTTCGTTCCCCATGGCTTTACCAACTTGCTCAACAAGATCGGTGTTCCATGTAGAAGCCATTACAGTACCTACAGGGAAACCTGTACAATAATATGTATTATCATCGCCTTCGCGAGTTGGAGAAATACGTAATCCCGCAGGGCCATCAGCCAATACTACAGCTGGAATTCCCAAACGCTCAATCGGATATGTTGTACCCGCAGCTCCGGGAACAAGAGATTGTGTTTCACCTACTACTGCTTCATCACCTGAAGCACCAGCCATACCGGTACCAATCAAAAAATGAGCTTTCTCTTCAATTGTCATCGCATCAATTACTTCCTGAACTGAAGCTTGCCCCAACTGAGGAGCATTTTGTGCTTTAACAAAGTTTGGTAAGATTGTCACTGCCAGAATAAAAACAGCGCAAACTGATAAGATTCTTTTTTTCATGTTTATTTTTAAATAGTTAATCTAAAATGTATTTCTTCTCTAAGTATTTCAATCGTTTAATTTGTCCATCACAAAAACGACATCACACAAGCAGCCAAAATTATATTCAATCTTAATTTTTTCATTTGATTTAGATCAGAAAATGATTATTCTCTGATTTATTTCAACCATGATACTTACTTTCTTAAATTTGTAATCATCATTTTAATACCAGATGGAGGAATACAAAAACAGGATAGAAATTGCAGAATTAATATCAAACAGGATTTATCCTTTAGCCCATGATGATATTAAATTATTTACCTCAATAATCACCCAGGAAGAATTTTCAAAAGGGGAAATGATTTTAAAAGAAGGTGAAATCGCCAATGATATTTTCTGGGTTGGTAAGGGAATGATTCGTGAATTTTATTACAAAAATGGGAAAGATATTACCGAACATTTTGCCTGTGAAGGACAAGGAGCTTTATCTATTACCAGTATATTTAAAAATGAGCCAACACATCTAATGATTGAGGCCTACGAAAATAGTATTGTTTTTCGTATACCTTATAAGAAATTTATCACGCTGGCTCAAAAGAATAATTCCATTTCTACCTTATTACGTAAATTATTAGAAGGTTCTTTAATTATGTCTCAGGAAAAAGCAGATTCATGGAGATATGAAACCGTTCAAGAGCGTTATGAGCGTTTTCTGAGAGAATATCCGGAAGCTGCAAAACGTGCTTCTGTTAACCACATTGCATCATACTTATTAATGACACCAGAAACACTTAGCCGGGTTCGGGCAAAACTATCGTAATACTTCACACTCTACCTAAAACGTAAAAAACAGACTACTCCACTATTTTCCCATCCATTTGCTAAAAAAAAGATAAAAAGACATCCATAGAAGCTAAAAAGAACGGGGGTCCCTTCTAAATTCTATTACTTTAAAAAAGCATTAAACATTTTAAGATATAAATGTTTTGAACTATGAAAAAAAAATTTCTTAACTTGAAAATATTCAGATAACAACACATCCTCAAATTATGAAAAAGAAAATTTTACTGGGAGCTATCTTTTCAATCTTTATGATTGTTTCTTTTGGACAAGATCTCCCAATTATTGAAATTATAAACAATACGGGTTATGATGTTTATTATTTACACATGAGCCAAACTGCCAGTGATAACTGGGAAGATGACGAATTAGGAGATGATATTCTCTATGATGGTGAATCAACTTATATTCGTTTGCCATATCCCCTGGATGTAACCAATACTTACGACATAAAACTGGAAGACGATGAAGGAGACACCTATACTAAATGGGATGTAACCATAAGCGCCAACAGTGCGATTGAGTTTACAATAGCTGATCTGGATGTTGATTCTGATTACGACTATTACGATACCTCTTCTAGTGAAGATTATCCTGAAATTGAGATTACAAACAATACAGGCTATACAATTTACTACGTCTATGTAAGCCCAACAGACAGTGACTGGGGCGATGATGTTTTAGATGACGATATTCTTTTAGATGGAGAGTCTGTATATGTAACACTCCCCTATTCTATCGATTACGAAAATGAATATGACATAAAACTGGAAGATAGCGAAGGTGACACATACACAAGATGGGCTGTTGATGTTTCTCCTTATGATGAAATTGAGTTTACGATAGATGATCTGGATCTAGGCTCAGATTTTTATGATATTCTATACACATATCCTGAAATTGAAATCACAAACAACACGGGTTATACAATTTGGTACGTCTATGTATCGGAGACAGACAGAGACAGCTGGGGAGAAGATATTTTAGAAGATGATGTTCTTCTTGACGGTGAATCTGTTTATGTGTCCTTACCATACTCTCTGGAAATTGTAGATGAATATGATATCAAAGTAGAAGATGACGAAGGTGATACATACACAAAATGGAATGTTGAAATTTCACCTTATGATGAAGTTGAGTTTACTCTCGACGATATAGACTATTAAAACACAAGCAACCATTTGGACTTTTAAATCATCTATCGTAAAATTAAACGATAATGATTATGAAAACAGTCTCTTTTGTATTGATATTTATTTTGGGAACGATTTTTCTTGAATCGTGCAGCAAAGATGAAATAGATATTAACTCTTTCCTTTTTGAAATTGATAAAACGAAGTATTACGATTCTGAAGTTTTGAATGCCCCCTATACCGATATATATGGAATATGGGAAATCTATGATATATCAGGTGGTTTGACCGGAGATGGTTATGAAATCAATTTTGATTACCTGGAGGTAAAACCTTTTGGAATATATGGATTCATAAATGAGGATGAATTAATTGAGTTCGGGAAAATTGTTCCCACACAAGACGCGACTAATGAAACTGATTTGCTGGTTGAATTTACCAAAGACGAGGAATCAGGTTCTTTTTTTGGTGACCCAGAAAAATACATTCAATTTAGTGGGAAAGACACTTTACACTTAATGTCTCCATGCTGCGATAGGTATAACTATCACTTTGAACGAATAAAATAGTTTAGCAAGCTTGATCTCACGTATCACGCTCGGCAAGAAATTCGCTTGGAGTTTGTCCTGTTTTTTGCTTAAACACGCGATAGAAAGTCGAGCGTGACTTAAACCCCGATTGCTCTATAACAGATTCAATAACATGATTTTCAGGCATCCTCAACAATAGCTTTTTACTTCGCTCAATGCGATGTTCGTTGATAAAATCATAAAAATTATCAAATCCGGCATCTTTAATAATTTGAGTCAAGCTTGTCTTTGAGACATTTAATTGGTGAGCTGTTTCTTCCAGCCCAATATCGGGGATTAGAAATAATTCACCCTCTCTGAATTTCGTCAACAATACTTGTACATCATTTTTTGAATCTTTTTCTACTATCGGTTCCTCAATAGGAATAAAGGGTGCCAAATCTTTCTGAACAATTGCATGGATAACGAAAAAGAAAACATAGAAGATCTGAAAAACAAACCCAAGCACAAACATGATCTGAAAATTGTAAATCCCTATCAAAGAAAATCCTTCGAAAAAACCTTGAAGTAGCATAATGATTACAACCCATTTAATCCATAAAGTATTGTAATGTGTTATCAATGAATCATTATCCTTAACCAGTAAAAGATATCTTTTAAATAGTTTAAAAACTAGAAAGGAATAAACCAAAGCTTGTGAAAATGAAATTACACGACTGGTAATGGCTAAAACATTATGCTGAAAACTATCGTCCCAAATCATTTTCATTGTTGAAACTAAAGACTCTTCACGCTGCCCTACTATTTCATGTTCATGACCGGGAACAAAAATAAACGTAAGAATTAGGCTGAAAAAGAATGGAACAAAATGCCACAAATCATGAGATACCAACGACTTATTCTTACTGGAAAGTTTTTTAAAGTATAAATATGCGAAAGGGATTAAAGTTACTTTTACCGAACCTGTTAGGTATGCAGTCCAGGAATTATCAACATGAAACATGAGCAAAGCTGGTCCGATAGACAAAACGCCCTTCAATACAAATGACCAACACATATAAAGAAGCTCCCTGCGATTAAAAATGTGACTTAAAATAAACAGAAGTCCCCCAAATGTTACAGAGATAATTAATAATATTAAAAAGAATAAAGCAGCTTCTGAATTCATTGATCTTTAAAGTTATTATGCGAATTTGCTACAATAAGTTCAATTATCCATATTATCACCCAACTAAATTCATAATATTTCATTTATCAAATTCAGGCTCACCCGACACAAAACTCCAACTAAAAATACACAACAGACACTTACACAGTAAAAGACTTATTGAGACAAGAAAACCACAAAGTGAGACACGTTAAAATTGAATATAACTCAAACTCTTCAGATCTTAACAAAACAATTAATTAAGCGCTGAGCAATAGATCATAACGAAGAATATCTACTATTCAATTAAAATGATAAGAGAAAATGAAAATGAATCCTAAAACTGGAAGAGTAAAAATCAAACGCAACACTTCTAACTTAGTTATAATTGCACTATGTGTAATCGTGAGTTTTAGTTGCGATGAAGAAAATGGCATCAATGATGCTGTTACTGTAATCGACTACAGTAAATGTGCAAACTGGATTTCAACTCCAGTTATTACCCAAGAGGTTGACGTTTTTTATGTCTACCCAACAGTAAGCAATAATTCCACTGGATCAATGGACATTGAAGATTCGAACGAGCGTAACTTAGCTCTGGGAATTTTCGCAGCACAAGCAAGTGTTTTTGAATCAAGTGCTAATGTTTTTGCGCCCTACTACCGACAAATGTCTACCAACGTAAACATGGATGGTGTCGAACTTGCAACAGACACCAAAGAATTTAAGCAAGGAGCTATTGATATCCAGGATGCATTCAACTATTACATCAATAATTTTAATGAAGGACGCCCCTTCATTATTGCTGGTCATAGCCAGGGAACAATGGGCTTAATCGAATTGATAAAAAATCGGTTTGGTAATGATGCCGCATTACGAGAAAAACTCGTCGCAGCCTACCTTATTGGATATACTGTGACCGAAAATGATTTAGCTTCATCAAAGCTATCTGCTGCACAAAGAGCTGATGACACCGGAGTTGTTGTTTCCTACAATACATTATCAACAACTGCATCAAGAGGACCAATGCTAATGAACGGAGCCATATGTATTAATCCTCTAAACTGGGAAACAGATAATACTTATGCAGACAACAGTGAAAATATGGGTGCTGTATTTTTCAATGACCAGACAGGTGAATTCCTTGAAGAAGTTTCGAACTATTGCGATGCTCAAATAAACCTTGATTCCGCAGCTGTAACAACATCAATTCCTGATGATGATTTAGAAATAGGTCCTTACTCTCCTGGAGTTTATCACCGTTACGATTATGCTTTTTGGTACAGAAACCTGGAAGCAAATGTTGCGACCAGAATAAATGCATATTTAGATGCTCATTAAAAAAAGAACCTTTTGAGGTATAGTAGGTTCTTTATTAGGAGTAAATAATGATCACGGAGGTTTACGATTTCTAAATCGTTTACCTCTCATGATTACACCCCTTTCAATCTAAAACTTCTCTTTCTACATTTTCATACATTCCAAGAACAAAATTCCGTAACTTTGAGAAACACAATACTGGAATTATGAATATTCGCATATTACTTACTCTGCTAATCGTATTATCAGAATTTCTACCTGTTATAGCACAAAACAGTAATGATTCTGAAGAAAAGAAGTTGGTTTATAAATTTAATATCATGGAGGATATTGCCCCCACGGTATGGAGACAAACCCAACATGCTTTTGAAGCTGCAGATACCCTCAATGCGGATTTGATTTTAATCCACATGAATACCTATGGAGGGACGGTTTTAGATGCGGATTCCATTCGCACAAAAATTCTGAACAGCAACATCCCTGTATATGTATTTATCGACAATAATGCAGCAAGTGCCGGAGCCTTAATCTCCATTGCCTGCGACAGCATTTATATGCGCCCGGGATCTTCAATTGGAGCAGCCACGGTTGTTGACCAAACCGGAGCAGCCATGCCCGACAAATATCAATCGTACATGAGATCCATCATGCGTGCAACGGCCGAATCTCACGGGAATGACACTATCTTTTCAGGGCAAGACACCATCGTTAATTGGTTCCGTGATCCTCGAATCGCTGAGGCTATGGTTGATGAAAGTGTTTTTATTGAAGCTCTAATAGATACGGGGAAAGTATTAACATTCACTCCTACAGAAGCAATTAAATATGGTTATTGCGAAGGCATTGCAGATGACGTTCGCGAAGTTATTGATAAGATTGGTGTTCAGAATTATGAGATTGTAGAATACGAACCAACTGCTTTGGATAAAATTATAGGATTCCTGATTAATCCTATTATTTCCGGCATTTTAATAATGGCCATTTTGGGAGGTATTTATTTTGAGCTGCAAAGTCCGGGAATAGGTTTCCCTCTGATAATAGCGCTTATTGCCGCTTTTGGGTATTTTGCCCCTTTGTATCTCGAAGGGCTTGCTGCAAACTGGGAAATCATTCTTTTTATTGTAGGTCTAATTTTAATCGCCGTAGAAATATTTGTCATACCCGGTTTTGGTATTGCCGGAATTCTGGGAATCACATTTAGCTTTACTGGTTTAGTTTTAAGCTTACTCAATAATGTAAATTTCAACTTCGAAGGAGTTCGAACAGACAACATAATGACAGCTCTGACAACAGTTGTTGTTTCACTCTTTCTTGGATTTATTGGAAGTATCTTCCTAAGCAAAAAACTATTTTCTGCTGATAGCGGAGCATTCAGAAACCTTTCATTGCATTCTGTTCAAAATAAAGAGGAAGGTTTCGTTGGGGTTGATACGAGCATTAAAAGCCTGGTTGGCAAAACCGGCGTTGCACATACTGTACTTCGTCCATCAGGAAGAGTTATGATTGATGGGAAAATATATGATGCTCTGGCTGAAACTTCAATGATTGAGAAAGGAGAAAAAATAGTCGTTATAAAAGATGAAGCAGCTCAACTTTTTGTCGACAAAGTATAGTCTTATCAGTCTTATCGATACCAAAAGATAACCCTGCCCGATTAGCTCAGAGCAGGGTTCTTTCATTTATTTGAAATCTATATTACTTAATGGGTTGATAGTTTCAGCTAAATATTGTCTTCATAAACTGTTTCCGGAACATCCCGGCTTAAGTTGTGCATTACCCTAAAGAAGCTAAACATATCTCTTTTCACAGGATCAAACAGGTAATAAGCACTGGCTATTCGGCAAATGTCTTTTATCTCTGAGAAAATTTCACTTATCACCTGCTTTCCTTCTTCATTTAAGTGTTTTGATTCATTAATCAGATCAAAGCATGTTTTGAAATTTTCCATTTCACTGTAATAGCCTGCAATCTTATCAACCATAGAAATTGGTATTGTCTTGCTTATCAATTTTTCCCGAATTGCAGGAGTTAAGTTAGCAGCAAAACGCTCGGCCAACATATACAAACTATTATAGTCACCGCCTTTTGCATCGCTAAACAAATCATTAAATCCCAGTTCCTCAAAAACCAACTTCTGGAATTTCACATCATTTTTAAATTCAACCTTCATTAAAGCTCTAAAAAGAGTAATGTCTTTCAATGATGAGATCATTAAATTATGCACATGAGACTGTTCATCTGCATGGATACAATAGGTTTCCGGAGCTAAATAAGTTGCATTTGCAGTTTCAATCCTTGATTTTAAATCCCTTGCATAATCAGGGGTCCAATCTGTACGTATATGGGTCAATTCAAAAATGTTCTCGTTAAAAGACTGAACAATCTTTTGACAAGCCCTTATCGTAGCATTCGCGATAGAACAAATTTTTACTTTATCCATATTCTCCAATTTTAAGTTTTTAAAAGCTTATGAAAAAAGTTACGAAGAAAAGGGATCAAAAAAAATACTTAACAACCTGAAATAGAGAATTATGTTGAAGAATATGTTGACATTATCTCTCAAAAAGAAGAAAAAAAGAATAATTATTCTCTAAAATTTCACTTATTACACATTATAAAATAACAATGGGAAACAATCACCGTGAACTGTTTCCCATTGAATAATCTCTTCAAAAATTGAAAAGATCTATATAAAATCTGTTTATTAATAGTTGATTTTGCTTCCTCTTTTTCTTTCTGCTTCGCGAAGAAGGATTTTACGCATACGGAATGACTTAGGTGTTACCTCCAGGTATTCATCACCACCGATGTACTCCAATGCTTCTTCAAGACTCATTTTAATAGGAGGAGCAAGTCTAACTTTATCATCAGATCCCGAAGCACGCATGTTTGATAGCTTTTTAGATTGCGTAACATTCATGGTTATATCATCTGAACGAGTATTCTCTCCAACGACCATACCTTCATAAACTTCTTCTCCCGGAGCAATAAAGAAACGCCCTCTGTCCTGCAATTTATTTAATGCATAAGCAAAAGCTGTTCCCGGCTCTTTTGCAATAAGGGAACCTGAAGTTCTTCCTTCAATTTCACCTTTTAAAGGCTGGTATTCAACAAACCGATGGGTCATTACAGCTTCACCGGCAGTAGCTGTAAGCATATTAGTACGCAAACCAATAATTCCTCGTGATGGAATTAAAAATTCAATATGAATCCGGTCTCCTTTACGTTCCATACTCTGCATTTCGCCTTTACGGATAGTAACCATATCAACTACTCTACCGGAAAATTCTTCGGGAACATCCACGTGCATTTCTTCAATAGGCTCGCACTTAACTCCACCAATCTCTTTAAACAACACTTTTGGCTGTCCAACCTGAAGTTCATATCCCTCACGACGCATGGTTTCAATAAGAACAGATAAGTGAAGAACTCCACGACCATAAACTGTAAATGTATCGGCTGTCTCACCCTGAACAACTCTAAGTGCAAGGTTTTTCTCAAGCTCTTTGTCCAAACGATCTTTAAGGTGACGTGAGGTTACAAATTTTCCCTCTTTACCAAAGAACGGCGAGTCGTTGATTGTAAATACCATGCTCATTGTAGGCTCGTCAACAGCGATAGGATCCAAAGGCTCCGGATTTTCAATATCACAAATAGAATCACCAATATCGAATCCTTCAATACCGACCAACGCACAAATGTCGCCATTTTGCATACTCTCTACCTTTTGGCGTCCCAGTCCGGTAAAAGTATGCAGCTCTTTAATCTTGCTTTTTTTGACAGAACCATCTCTTTTCACCAAAGAAATTGGCATTCCTTCTTTTAGCTCTCCTCTATGTATACGACCAATAGCAATACGGCCTACATAAGATGAATAATCCAACGAAGTGATTAACATCTGTGGAGTTCCCGGATTTGGCTCCGGCTCAGGAATATGTTCTACAATTGCATCAAGCAATGCTGCAATATTATCTGTTTTCACATTCAGGTCATGGGTCATCCAACCTTCTTTTGAAGAACCATAAACAGCAGGAAAATCCAACTGCTCTTCAGTTGCATCTAAACTAAACATGAGGTCAAAAACCTGCTCATGTACTTCATCCGGACGGCAATTTGGCTTATCAACCTTATTTATTACTACAATTGGTTTCAATCCAAGTGCTAATGCTTTTGAAAGCACAAACCGGGTTTGAGGCATAGTCCCCTCAAAAGCATCAACCAACAGCAACACGCCATCGGCCATGTTCAGAACCCTTTCAACTTCTCCACCAAAATCGGAGTGACCCGGGGTATCGATGATATTAATCTTTACGTCTTTGTAAGTTACCGAAACATTTTTAGCAAGAATGGTAATCCCTCTTTCTCTCTCTAAATCATTATTATCCAGAATAAGATCCTGTCTTTTTTCGTGATCTTTTAAAATGTTACAGTAATAGATCATTTTATCAACCAGGGTAGTTTTCCCATGGTCAACGTGAGCAATGATCGCAATGTTTCTAATCTTTTGCATATGTTTTCCAAAATTGAAGGCGCAAAGATAGACTTATTTCCATTGGCTTCATCTCTTTAAATAATTTATTGATGGTAAATTAACAGCATCTAAAGATTGGCTGAACTTAAAAAATACAGCAAAAGATGCTTTACTCAAATTCTGGATTATTGTTTAAATTCGCACCAACAATATTATCTGTTAGAAGTTACTGATGCTTAAACTGGCAAAATTATCTGGAAAACCTGAGGTATTTTATTCCATTCAAGGTGAAGGCAAAAATATTGGGCAGCCTTCTATTTTCATCCGTTTGGCTCTATGCAATCTTTATTGTCATTGGTGCGACACTGATTATACCTGGAACTGGAAAGGGACTCCCTATTCACACATCAATGATTTTAAACCGGGCTATACTAAATTCCCGAAAGAAAACTACCTGATTGAATACCCCACTGATAAAATCATTGAAAAAATTGAAAGTTTCAAATGTAAAAACATTGTAATTACAGGAGGGGAACCACTTCTTCAGCAAAAAGAATTAGTGCACTTTTTAGATGTACTTACAGAAAAATCCAATTCCTATCACATTGAATTTGAAACCAACGGAACACTCATCCCCTCAAAAGTATTGAATATTCTTACTGATCAATACAATGTATCCATTAAGCTATCCAATTCCGGAGTTAAAGAAAGTGACAGAATAAAAGAAGACGCTATTGAATTTTTTGCAAAATCCTCCAAAGCAAACTTCAAATTTGTTATCGATAAGGAAAAAGATATAAATGAAGTAATTAAGCTATCCAAAGATTATAAAATTTCTCATAAACGAATTTTCTTAATGCCACAAGGAAGAACTTCTGAAACCCTAAACGAAAAACAGCAATGGCTAATTGAACTTTGCAAGCAATATGGGTTCAACTACACCGATAGGCTTCATATTTTGATTTATGGGAATAAACGTGGAGTGTAAGTCTTAGTATTCCTCATTTATCGTAAATTCGTGCATCAAAATTGAATGCTAAACGATAGAAAAATGGGGAAAAGGTTCTTTCAATTATTCGCAGACACAGGTGGTACCTTTACTGATTGTATTGGGATTGATCAGGATGGAGAGCAACACCGACGTAAGGTTTTAAGCAATAGTAGCCTGCGCGGAAAAATTGAAAAAGTCATCTCGCCAACGTCTATCCAAATAAGTGAAAGCTGGAAACTACAAAAAGACATTATTCAAGGATTTTCTTTTCGTATCCTCGGCAATTCTTATAACGAACTAAAAATTCAATCCTACGATTTCAAAAGCAAGGTACTGACGTTAAACCAGCCAATTGTATCAAAAACCAATATTGACGGAGAAAATTTTGAAATTACTTCTCACGAAGAAGCACCAGTTCTAGGAACACGGTTAATAACACAAACCGGACTAGATGAAACATTCCCTGATCTATTTATAAAACTGGGATCAACAAAAGGGACAAATGCACTGTTGGAACGAAAAGGAGCAAAGACCTTACTTATCATCACCCAAGGATTTAAAGATTTACTGCAGATTGGCAATCAGGCACGTCCGGATATTTTTGCCATGAATGTGCAAAAACGAAAACAGCTAACCAGTCTGGTCATTGAAGCAAAAGAACGAATTGACTCAAAAGGAAATATCCTATCACCTCTTGATTTAGATGATCTGAAAATTCAGTTGCTAAAAATCAAAAAGGCAGAAATAGAATCGGTAGCTATTTCTCTTATGAACGCTTACATCAATCCTACACATGAATCCCAGATTAAGCAATTAGTTGAAATACTTGGATTTAAATCCATTTCTGCTTCTGCCGAATTAACACCGCTAATCAAGTTGGTTCCGAGATCAGAAACAACAGTGGTCAATGCATATTTATCCCCTATCATCCACAACTACGTGAATAATATTTCGGGAAAAATTGGAGGAAATTCCTTTCAGATAATGACCAGTGCCGGAAGTCTGGTTTCGGCTCATAATTTTCATCCCAAAGACAGCCTGCTAAGTGGCCCGGCCGGAGGTGTTGTTGGTGCATCTATTATCGGGAAACAAGCCGAATTTCAAAACCTGATAACTTTCGACATGGGAGGAACCAGCACCGATGTTTCGCGCATAAACGGCAATTTCGATTATCGCTATGAACTGGAAGTTGGAGACTCTGTGATTAACAGTTCTGCCATTGCCATTGAGACAGTTGCTGCCGGAGGTGGTTCCATCTGTGGTTACGATGGCTACAAACTTTTCGTTGGTCCCGAAAGTGCCAGTGCTTTTCCTGGGCCTGCCTGTTATGGAGCTGGAGGACCACTTACAATTACGGATGTCAATTTATTATTGGGAAGATTGGATGCCGGACGTTTTGGAATTCCTGTTTTTCCACAGGCCTCCAAAGAACGATTGAACGAACTTATTCTACAGATAGAAAAGAAAACAGGTAAAAAGCAAAATCCGGAAGCCCTGCTCAATGGGTTTATTGATATTGCCAATGAAATTATGGCCGGTGCTATACGTAAAATTTCTATCTCAAAAGGATACGATCCCAAAGACTTTGTATTAGTTGCTTTTGGTGGTGCCGGTGGTTTACATGCCTGCGATATTGCTGAAATTTTGGGAATAAAAACCGTGCTTCTACCTCAGGATGCTGGCTTGCTCAGTGCCTTTGGAATTGGCAACGCCCACATTGAGCGTTTTGCAGAAAAACAAGTACTGCAAAACCTTAAAGATTTGAAACAAGACCTACCCGGTTTCTTTACCGAAATTGAAGAAAAAGCCTGTGATGAACTTCATCTTGAAGGATTCAAAAAAGAAAAAATAGAAATTCGTCAACGTTTATTATTTCTTCGGGTTAAAGGACAGGACAGCAGCCTTGAAATTTCGGTTGATGAGAAAACGAAAATAGAAGAGGTTTTCCACAATCAATATGAAAAACTTTACGGGCATCGTGTTTCCAATCGGCCTATCGAAATTGAAGCAATTCGTGTAATTGCATCTGTAAAATCCTCATCTACGACTAAAAAGCACAGTCATATTTCAATATATACACCCGAACCAAAATACTTCATAAAATCAGAAACGATTCCTGTATTTGTCCGGGAAAATTTAAAACCAGGAGCTAGCATTAACGGGAAAGCTTTATTCCTCGACAATTATTCAACAACCTTCTTAAAAGAAAGCTGGAAACTTAAATTGGATGAAAACGGAACAGCTTTGCTTTCTCAATTAAAAGAGACAAAAGAGAAAATAAAAAGTCAAACACAAGAGACAGAACTGGAGTTATTTGCCAATCGTTTTATGGCCATAGCAGAAAACATGGGAGCACTCTTGCAACGCACTGCTCTTTCTGTAAACATTAAAGAGCGTCTGGATTTTTCATGCGCATTGCTGGATGCTAATGGTGGTTTGGTAGCAAACGCACCACACATCCCGGTTCATTTAGGAGGATTAGGTGTGTGTGTTCAAACCCTGCTGCAACATCTTCAATTTGAAGAAGAAGATACAATCGTTACCAACCACCCTAAATACGGGGGCTCTCACCTCCCCGACGTTACCTTGGTAACTCCTGTCTTTTATGAAGGGAAACGCATTGCTTTTGTAGTAAATCGTGCTCACCATAGCGAAATTGGTGGAATTAGCCCAGGATCAATGCCTCCAAACGCAAAGAATCTAAGTGAAGAAGGTGTTGTCATTTCACCTTTTTACCTGATAAAAAAAGGCAAAGTTAACTGGGACGGAATACGCAAAATCCTTGAAAATGCTCCATATCCAAGTCGATCTATTGAAGAAAACCTGGCAGATCTAAATGCAGCCGTTGCTGCTAATAAAAATGGACAAGATGCATTGCTTACTTTAGTCAACCAACATGGGATTGAAACAGTTTGCAATTATTTCGATCTTCTAAAAAAGCATGCAGCTTTAAAGATGAAAGAAACACTAGAGCAATTTACAGAAGGGAATTACAATGCAACAGAATTCCTGGATGATGGCTCAAAAATTCAGGTATCCATCCATTTAAAAGATGGGAAATGCACTATCGACTTCTCTGGTAGTGCAGATGTACATCCCGGAAATATGAATGCCACAAAAGCAATCGTTCACAGTGTTACCATTTACGTTTTAAGATTGCTCCTTCAGGAAGGCATTCCTTTAAATGACGGGCTATTTGATCCCGTTACAATAACATTACCCACAGGAATGCTTAACCCTAATTTTGATGATGATCCTGAAAAATGCCCGGCTGTCGTTGGCGGGAATGTTGAAATCAGCATGCGACTTACTGATACCATTTTAAAAGCTTTTGGTGTGATCGCTGCAAGCCAGGGAACCATGAATAATACTTTGTTTGGAAATAGCAATTTTGGCTATTACGAAACCATTTGTGGCGGTTGTGGTGCGGGTGAAGATTTTCATGGAGCAAGTGCCGTTCATCACCATATGACAAACACCCGCATTACCGATCCTGAGATATTGGAACATCGCTATCCTGTAAGACTAAATGAATTCAGCATACGCAATAACTCTGGCGGGGAAGGCAAATGGAATGGTGGAGATGGAATCACCAGAAGATTGACATTTCTTGAAGCTGTGAACCTGTCTGTTCTAACTCAGCGTCGGGCATCAGGCCCTTATGGACTAAAAGGAGGGAAAGACGGACTTCCGGGAAATCAAAAAGTCATTCGTAAAAATGGAGACGAAATTACTCTCTCTTCCATTCAAAACATTGATCTGGATGCAGGTGACCAATTTGTCATTGAAACTCCAGGCGGAGGTGGATATGGTAAACTGTAAATAATAACAACAATTAAATATTTTTTCTAACTTGTATTCCTCAACCTAATTCACATTCAACATGAAACATTCTGATGATCTTAAACTTGTATTTACCGGTAATCCTATTGATGCTGATATCGTCAATCAAATACTGCAGGATAACGATATTGAGACACTTGTCAGAAATGAGCATATAGGAACGATTGCTCCATGGCATGCCTCTCCCGGTGGAATTGATCCTATCGACATTTTTGTGCTTTCAGAAAATGCAGAAAAAGCGATGGAGTTGATTAATGAGTTCTTGAAAAAGTAATTATACTTCCATTGGTTACATGAAAAGCCCAATTATTATTGTTTCCAGCCATTGACAATATACAGTTTTACTATCATTCTTTATTTATTTTTTTTATTATCGCTGTTTTAAAATCGTATTCATTGATCTCGTATTTTCTCAATTCATACTGATTATTGTCAAGATATTTTTCAATAAATGGTAAATCTGGTGCATAATGAAAACACCCTCCTATTTTCAAAGAATTCAAAATACACATATAAGTCTGGGCATATTCAATATAGTTTCCGTCTTCTCTCAAATTATGGTGATTAAAATGATTTGAAAATCCTAAGTTACTGACAACTGTCCCCCATTTTTCTTTCCCATAATCGTAATCTAACCAATCTGAAGTTTTCAAATTTGAGTTTTCAAACTTAAATCGGTCAATTCCATAAACTTCAATCCCTTGCGTTTTAAGATGATTAACTAAATATCCATTGTGTCCACAGCCGATATCTAAAACAGGTTGCATTAAATGGTCAATATCAATCTGTAAAATATCAATTTGCAATCTCGGAGAATATTCAGAACAGGCAACTGGTTCTAGTTTTTCATTATCATTTTTATAAATTTTTTCGGCGAAGGGATTATTTTCTTTTAGCCAATTTTTAAGTTTATTGTAATGATTTTTTGAAATATCTTCAATTGAGTTTGTTTTAAGTTGAAAATTGTCAAATAAATCGGAGTAAATTTTTCTTAACCCATTTTTAGCTTTCAAGTTAAAAGAGTAGTATTGATTTACTCTACAAAACTCTTCTATCGCCTTATCCGTGGCATAATCAACTAAGGATTGTTTAGACTCAGGATTTAACCTATCAATATTTGAAATAGCCTTAACTGTTTCTTTTGCAAATTGGAAAAAATCCAGATTATCAAGAAAAATATTTTTGCCTTGATTAAACTCTATTTGATTATCAATATTTTTTGTAAATCCATCCATATACAACATTCACTTAACAGTAAATTACATGACAATTTCCTACCAGACTGTTTTGTAGTTTAAACTGACTAAACCTCAACATTTACAGCATTGCCTACAATTATTTATACAATAATTAGCATTCGGAATCTCTTGTCCACTCCATTAAAAATTCATTCTCGTTTGTTACTTCTTCTTTGCTTACAGACTTTATTGCAAATCCCTGATTTTTGTAAAAATCAACAGACTTTTTATTTTTCTCATAAACATTTAGCTGAATCGCGGTCCTTTTATTTTTTACAAAATTTAGTAATGACGATCCAACTCCTTTACCTTGAGTCTCATTATCCACGAATATTGCAGCTAAAAAATTTTCGGCCATTGATACAAAACCAACGATTTTCCCACTTTCAAGAGCTAGGTAAGTTTCAGAATTTGGCAAATATTCAGAAGCCATAGCTTCCTTATTTTTCCTCCAATAATCATCGGATATAAAACTATGCGCAATTACTGAGGTTTTATACCAAAGTTCAACAACTGGATCAATGTCTTTTGATGCTAACTTTCTTATTTCCATTCTCTATTTAGTTGGTATAGGCAAATTATGCTGTCTTAGAAACGACAGTTTATCCCAATACCCTCTTTGAAATTTTATTTTCCCATCTGTTATTTGAAAGAAACCACAACCTCTTAACCCTAAAGGGTCTTTCCATTCTAAGATTCCCCAATCGTTGTCTTCAAAGATGTTTTCAACTATACAAGTCATTTCTGCTTGATTAAATTCATTTTCAAACATTTCTTTAATCGCAATTTTTCCAACTATTGGTTCATTGGCTACTTGATGATTAATTGCATCAGAATGATAGAAGCTGGAAATCCTTTCAGCATCTCCGTCATTAAATGCTTTTACCCATTTTTCAATTAATTCTTTAGGTTTCATTTTACTACACTTCTTTTAATGTGAATGATATCTGCACTAATAGTGTGATTCTACATCGTTTGGAGCATGTATTTGCAATTTTTAGGATAAATTATTCTATAAGTTATCAAAGATACTAGAAAGATTAATAAACGATATAGATATTATTTCCGAGTGCATAAGTTATGCAAAATCTATACGTTGCTTTATACAGATTTTGGATTGGAATTATCAAAAGTAAGGACTGATTATATTAAAGTCAGATAAAAAGAAATCGGTTAGATGAGTGACAGATTTGATTCAAAATTTTAAGAAAACCGCACTATTCTATGTTTATTTCTCTTCCTAGTTACATTATTGCATTTCTACGTTCACAATGAAGCTTCATACTAAAACCCCAGGAACTCATAAAAAAAGCTCCATCACTTTCATGACAGAGCTTAAAATATTTGAATATATATTCTTTCCTAATTCAAAAATGATTTTGCCTTTTCGATAGCTGCAGGAATTCCGGCAACATCTTTTCCACCGGCAGTTGCATAGAATGGCTGGCCACCACCTCCACCTTTCATTTCTTTGGCAGCTTCGCGAATAATATTTCCGGCATGCAAACCTTTTTCTTTTACAAGGCTGTCAGAAACCATGATGCTCAAACTTGGTTTTCCTTTAATCTCGGCACCCAGCACAAGAAATAAATTTTCAACCTCTCCTTTTAACTGGAAGGCCAAATCTTTAATAGCCTGAGGTGAATCCAAATCAATTTTGGCAGCAATAACATTCACGCCATCAACTTCCTCGATTTGTTTTTTCAACTCATCCTTAACACCTGCTGCAGCCTGTTTTTCAAAAGCTTCCAGTTGCTTTTTCAGCTTACTGTTCTCAGCGAGCAAGTCTTCTACTGATTTCTTAAGGTCTTGTGTATTGTTCAAAACTGCTTTTACTTCATATAACTCTTCAATATTTTTATTGATATACTGTTCTGCTTTATCGGCGGTAATTGCTTCAATACGACGAACACCCGCAGAAATAGCACTTTCCGAAGTAATCACAAAATGACCGATTTGTCCGGTTGCAGGAACGTGTGTTCCACCACAAAGCTCTACAGAATCGCCAAATTTGATAACACGAACAGTGTCTCCATATTTTTCACCAAATAAAGCAATCGCTCCCATCTCCTGAGCCTCTGCAAATGGAATATCTTCTTTTGCGTCCTGACTAAAGTTTTGACGGATTAGCTCGTTTACCCTGTTTTGGATTTTATCCAATTCCTCTTTCGTTACTTTCTGAAAATGAGAAAAGTCGAAACGCAGGTGATCTGCATTTACCAATGACCCTTTTTGCTCAACATGAGTTCCTAAGATCTCGCGCAAAGCCTGATCCAGCAAGTGAGTTGCTGTATGATTGTTTGCTGTTAGCTTACGTTTTTGGTTACTTACAACAGCTTTAAATGTAGCAGAAGGATCAGCTGGCAATTCCTTGGCAATATGAACAGTCAGGTTATTTTCTTTCTGTGTATCAATAATGCTTATTTTCTCACCATTAGCTTCAATATAACCAGTATCACCAACCTGACCTCCGGACTCACCATAGAAAGGAGTCTGGTCAAAAACCAGGTGATAAAATTCTTTGTTTTTTTGCTTCACTTTACGGTAACGTGCAATATGCACATCAGCTTCAAGAGTAGTATATCCTAAAAATTTAACTTCGTCAACTTTTTTAAGCTCTTCCCAATCTGAAGTCTCCTGAGCAGCTGCATTACGAGAACGTTTTTTTTGCTTCTCCATTTCTGCATCAAACTCCTTGCGGTTAACGGTTAATCCGTTCTCTCGAAGAATCAGTTCTGTTAAATCCAGCGGAAAACCATAAGTATCATAAAGGACAAAAGCGTTTTTCCCATGCACTTCAGATTTGCCTGCTTTTTTCGCCGATTTCATTTCCTCATCGAGCAATTTAATACCTGTTTCCAACGTACGCAGGAAGCTTTCTTCTTCTTCTTTAATTACCTTTTCAATTAAGGTTTGCTGTGCTTTCAACTCAGGGAAAGCATCACCCATATTTTCTTTTAAAACCTCAACAAGCTTGCAGATAAATGCTTCGCGGAAACCCAGGAAAGTGTATCCATAACGCACAGCACGACGCAAAATACGACGAATTACATATCCTGCTTTATTATTCGACGGCAACTGACCGTCAGCTATAGCAAAAGAAATAGCACGCAAGTGGTCGGCAATAACACGCATGGCGATATCATCTTTTTCATTTTCGCCATACTTCTTACTGCTTAGTTTGCCAATTTCAGAAATGATAGTTTGAAAAACATCAGTGTCGTAATTTGATTTTTTATTCTGAAGAACCATACACAAACGCTCGAATCCCATTCCTGTATCCACGTGTTTTGCAGGAAGCTCTTCCAGGTTGCCATTTGCTTTTCGGTTATATTGAATAAATACAAGATTCCAGATTTCAATGACTAAAGGATCATCCTGATTTACCAGTTCAGCTCCGGGAATTTTGGCACGCTCGGCATCATCACGCAAATCAACGTGAATCTCCGAACAAGGGCCACAAGGACCAGTATCTCCCATTTCCCAGAAGTTATCTTTTTTATTTCCATGAAGAACACGCTCGGCAGGAAGGTGCTTTAACCACAAATCCTTTGCTTCAGAATCAAGGTCCAGCTTATCGTCTTCACTCCCTTCAAAAACGGTTGCATACATACGATCAGCAGGAATACCCATTTTTTCATGAAGAAATTCCCATGCCCAGTCAATAGCTTCTGTTTTAAAGTAATCTCCAAAAGACCAGTTACCCAACATCTCAAACATAGTATGATGGTAAGTATCATGTCCAACCTCTTCCAGGTCGTTATGTTTTCCGGATACACGCAAACACTTTTGCGTATCGGCTACACGATTCGCTTTGGCTGGCTGGTTTCCCAGAAAAATATCTTTAAACTGGTTCATTCCCGCATTGGTAAACATCAGTGTAGGGTCATTCTTCACTACCATGGGGGCAGAATCGACTATAGTATGTTGCTTCGACGTAAAAAAATCAAGGAAGGCTTTTCGTATTGCTTGAGAATTCATCTCCATCGTTCTTAAAAAAGTTTTAAAGTTTGTTAAAACGTACTGTTATTGAATTTTAATCAGATGCAATGTTCAAATAAAAATCTACATTTGTAGCATCGCTAACGTGCCTGATTTTAAAGTCTTGCAAAGTTAGATTAAATCCTTAAATTTGTTACATCTACAAAAAAGAAATTGGTTTTTTATGGCAAAAGCAAAGTATAAATTCAACCCGGAAACATTAAGCTACGATAAGGTTGAGCATAACTTAAAATCAAAAATACGCCGCTTGTTGCTCCTTTTCTCTGCAAGTCTTACCATGAGTATCATCATGGTAATTATTTTTCTGCAATTTTACGAAACACCAAAAACTAAAAATTTAAAGCGTGAGAATCAGCGATTGTTAACTCAATATGAACTCATGTCGAAAGACTTAGATAAGATTGATCAGGTTTTGGCTGATTTACAGCAACGTGATGATAACCTGTACCGCGTCGTTTTTGAAGCCGATCCGATTCCCAGCTCAATAAGAGAATCTGGTTTTGGAGGTGTAAACCGCTATGCCCAACTGGAAAGCATTGACAACTCTGAGCTTGTAATTAGTACCGCTCAAAAACTGGATATTGTATTAAAAGAAGCTTACATTCAATCTAAATCCTATGATGAAGTTTTAGACCTTGCCCTAAACAAGGAAGAGATGATGAGCTGTCTGCCAGCCATTATGCCCATATCAAACAGAGACTTAAAAAGAACGGCCTCGGGGTGGGGTTACCGCATACATCCAATTTACAAAACCAAAAAGTTTCATTACGGACAGGACTTCTCGGCACCTACAGGAACAGAAATTTATTCTACCGGAAATGGTGTTGTAACTCAGGTGGTATCATCGAATACCGGATATGGCAAGCATGTAACCATTGACCACGGATTTGGATATGAAACACTATATGGCCACATGAGTGAGTTTAATGTTAAAGTTGGCGACAAAGTGAACCGTGGAACGGTAATTGGCTATGTTGGCAATACAGGTACATCTACAGCACCTCACCTCCATTATGAGGTTCATAAAAGTGGGCAAGCTGTTAATCCTCAAAATTTTTACTTCAACGATCTTACGGCTGAAGAATACGAAAATATGGTTAGTATTTCTTCAAATATGGGTCAGACTTTCGACTAATCAGTTAAAATTCCGTGCCTTATAAAAAACCTCAGATAGAAAAGATTTACTACACCATTGGTGAAGTTGCAGAAATGTTTCAGGTGAATACTTCGCATATTCGGTTTTGGGAGAAAGAATTCGACATATTAAACCCCCATAAAAACAAAAAGGGAAATCGCTTTTTCACCAAAGAGGATATTGAACAAATTAAGCTGATCTACCATTTGGTGAAAGAACGAGGCATGACTCTGAAAGGTGCCAAGCAAAAACTAAAAGATAATTCGGACGACACCATCGACAACCATGAACTGGTTGATCGTTTAAAATCGATACGCCAGATGCTGGTAGATATTAAAAATGAACTGGATGAACAATAACGGGGATAAAATGAAGATTAGTGAAATAACCAATTACCTGGAATCAATAGCTCCACTAGCCTACCAGGAATCTTACGATAATGCAGGCTTGATTATTGGAAGTCAGGCAGATGAAGTTGAGAAAGCTTTAATCACCCTGGATGTTACAGAAGCCGTTGTTGACGAAGCCGTTGCCGGGGGATTTCAACTTATCATTGCTCACCATCCGCTTATTTTTCATGCATTAAAAAAGATAAATGGTAAAAATGATGTGGAACGCAGCATCCTTAAAGCCATTAAGAATGATATTGCCATTTATGCAGCACATACCAATCTGGATAGTGTTCCCGGAGGAGTAAACAGTAAGATTTGCCAAAAGCTAGGTTTAATCAACTGTCAGATTCTTTCTCCCATGAAAGGACAACTCAAAAAGCTAGTTACCTTCATTCCATCTGATCATTTAGAGAACGTTCAGGAAGCTGTATTCAGTGCCGGTGCCGGTCATATTGGCAATTACGATTCGTGTGGTTATTCACTGGAAGGCAAGGGCAGTTTTAGAGGTAATGAAAATACCAATCCGTTTGTAGGCGAAAAAGGGAAACTTCATTTTGAAAATGAAACTCGTTTTGAAACCATTTTTCCTGCTCATATCCAAAGAAAAGTTATTCGTGCATTAATTGATGCCCATCCATACGAGGAAGTAGCATACGACATCTACCCTCTCGAAAACGAAATGCCAAATACCGGAGCAGGAATGGTGGGTGAACTTCCGGGAGCTATGGATGAAAAGGAATTCCTGAGCAGCACAAAAGAAATTTTTAAGTCAGGCGTTATCAGGCACAGCCAGTTACTCAATAGAAAAATTAAAAAAGTAGCTGTATGCGGTGGTGCCGGAAGCTTCTTAATCAATCAGGCGATTGGTTCTGGTGCTGATATTTTTATCACCGGAGATCTAAAATACAACCAGTTTTTTGATGCCGAAAACAAGATTGTAATTGCAGATATTGGACACTTTGAAAGTGAACAATACACTAAAGAAGTTTTTTATGAATTACTTACAAAAAATTTCCCTAAATTTGCAGTCCGTTTATCGGCTATAAATACCAACCCGATTAACTACTTTATTTGATAAAGAAATAACAGCATTCACGTATGAATACACAGTATCGCGAAGAAGACAAATCAGTTCCTGTAAGAGAGAAGCTAAAAGCATTATTTGAATTGCAGGTAGTAGCTTCAGAAATTGATAAAATTAAAACACTCCGTGGTGAGCTTCCTCTTGAAGTTCAAGACCTTGAAGATGACATTACAGGTTTGGCTACCAGGATCAGTAATTATGAAGATGATATTGATACACTGGAAACATCTATTTCAAACCGTAAAACTGCAATCAAAGAATCTGAAGCTTTGATCGCAAAATATACAGAACAACAAAATAACGTAAGGAACAACAGGGAGTATGATTCTTTAAGTAAAGAAATTGAGTTCCAGAAATTGGAAATCGAACTTTCTGAAAAACGTATCCGTGAGTTTACTGCTGATCTGAAAACAAAAAAAGAAGCTATTGAAGGTTCCAGAAAACAACTGGAAGAGCGTGAAGAAGATTTAAGCCGCAAGCAAAAAGAGCTCGAAGAAATTACAGCAGAAACAAAAATCGAAGAAGAGAAACTGAACAACAAAGGTGAAAAAATCGAAGAGATGATTGAGCCACGTCTTCTTACCGCATTTAAAAGAATCCGCAAAAATGCACGTAATGGCCTGGCAGTAGTTACTGTTCAGCGTGATGCATGTGGCGGTTGTTTCAATAAAATTCCACCTCAACGACAATTAGATATTGCCAATCGTAAAAAAATTATTGTTTGTGAATATTGCGGACGTATTTTGGTTGACGACAACATTATGGAAGTTGAAGTTGGTGTAGAACCTGCTGAAGATTAAGGAAAATAGATTTTAATCTTATATATGAAAGCCTGGTAAAAATTTACCAGGCTTTTTCATGATTCCTGGGTTCTTTAAATTAATTCTATTGCAACTTTATAACTTCCTCTTTAACCCGCGAAATCCGGAACCCGTATTTTTTTCTTAACCTGCCAAGTGTTTCATTCGATTCTGATCTTGACACATTTAAAGCATCTGCTAATTCATTTACCGAAACCTGATATTGTTCAGCCACGCCAGACAAAGTCATTGAGCCTGAAATTTCAAGGCTATCAAACAAATCATCATGGGTCTGTTCTTCCTGTTGATCATCTTTAAGTTCATTAGTCTCTGCGGAGAACACTCCAGAAATTTCATCAATTTGAGATTCTGAATTATTCACAACAACATCCCTCCTATTTAAATGACGAACTTCAAATGATCCTACTTCCGGCTCAATAAACAAAGGGCCAATTCCTAAAATTATAGCTAAAAATGCCAAAGAAAAAGAAACTACCAGTCGGGTTCCAGAACCCGCAATTATCTTTTTTGCAATACACACAATCATCGTCCAGTGAAGAATGACATGCAGAAAAATAAAGAAGACGAAAACCAGGCTAACCCATAAATGAATTGTCCCCCACTGATGGCGATCAAGCCCCCAAAACAATAATTCAACATTTCCGCCATATATTTCATTTGTCTGATATCCGGAAAGCAATACATACTTAATAAGTAAACCAAGCCCAGCCATTGCAAATAGCAACAAAAAAAGTAATCCATCAATCATTAGATTTATTACCGACTTACTCATAAACCTGTTTTTCATTTCTAAATAATTTATTGTTTACGAAATGGCTCCAACCGGACAATTGCGAACACACAACCGACAGTTTACACATTCTTCAGTTATTATCTCAGCGACACCATCAATCATCCTGATTGCTTGTCGTCTGCAAACATCTACACAAGTTCCACAACCTGTACACTTTTCAGCATCAATTATCGGGTAATCATTTTTAGCAGTCTGTACCACACTTCCACTTTCACTAACTGAATTTGAATGTTGTCGTTCCTGCTTCTTATTAGAGGTAATTTTTTCTCTGGTATCATCCAATATTTCGGGAACCATTATTGATCCACATTTTGAACAAATGTTATTCCTACAAGGGTTTCCGGGTATATGCTGAATTGAATAGCCACATTTGGGGCAAACACACAGCCTATTATTAACTGACTGTTTTTTAGATTGTATACCTCTAAAGTATCTGTTTATTCCTCTTCCCCTCATTATTCATCCTCCTTTATTTCAAAAAGATTTCCACTTCTATCCCATATGAAATAGGTATCCTTCTTTCCGTGATTTGGTTTTACGACTACCTTATAACCATTAGTTTTTGCTTTTTGTAAAATCTCTTCTGAATTCTCATAAGTCAGACATGTATGAGAAAACACTTTTCCTTCCTTTTGTTTACTTACAAATATTTCAAATTGAATGTCATTCTTTTTCATGACATAAACCTCTGCTCCTTTCTCTTTGCTAAATATCTTTTGAGAAAGTTCATCTGAAAGTATGAATTGATAAAGTTTTGACAAATTCAAAACATCCTCATAAAAGTTATTGATATCTGAAAAATCGTTAACTGTTAACGCAATATGGTGTATCATTTTAAATCACATTTTGAACAAATTTATATGAACATATGTTCTTTTAAAAGTTTTTTAACTATTTATTCCATTAATCATCTCAAAAAAAATTAAAACATGATTTATGTCATATTTCAAAAATTAACTTTCATTTTAATGAACATATGTTCATATAAATCGTATATTTGTATAGATAGTAAACTTTAAACAATTATATCATGGCAAGAGGAGATAAAAGTGGTCCAATGGGACAAGGTTCTATGACCGGAAGAAAATTAGGATTTTGCGCTGGCTACGACAGCCCTGGTTTTGATAAAGGATTTGGAAGTGGAATGGGATCCGGACGTGGCTTCTCTGGAAGAACGGGACGCGGTTTAGGTCGTGGTTTTCGCCGCATGCTTGGTTTTGGATCATCATTTTACGACTTCAACAGAAATGACGAGATCACAAACCTAAAAGCGCAAGCTAACTCACTAAAACAAGCACAAGAAAAAATTGAAAAAAGATTAAAAGATTTAGAAGCTGAGTAAATCTAAAAGTGCGGGATGCCGGCGATGATCATTCAATTTTTGTAATCGCCGGCATATATTTTATTTCATTCTACATGAGTTTTATACCCAAAGAAATTAAAAAGGCTTTACTTTTCTCACTACTACTTCCGGCATAAATATCACCAAAAGAATTTTCCATTCTCATATCCAAAGAAAGAAATAAGAAATCAACACCTGCACCATACTGCCATCCAAAGAAATTATCTTTTAATCCTTCGGCACTAAATTGGTCTCCATTACTTGAATTTTTTTCTAACATAAAAGACATTAGTGGCCCTGCATTCACGCGAACATTAAACATCCGTTTATCAATAAGTTTATAACCAACAAGTACGGGGATATCAATTGCCTTTAAATCAAAAGTATTAATTGTCTCAGAAGAAAGCTTCCCTCCTTTGGAGTTAAAATAAGCTTCAGGTTGAATGTAAATTTTCCCCAGATTTAACCTCACAAATGCTCCAGCAAGGTAATTATCTACACTTCCTTCTTTAATTTCACTAAAATCTGTTGTTATTTTGGAACTACTATACCCTGCCTTAATTCCCAAATTAACCGGAGACTGAGCATTTACCAACAAAGTTGTTGATATAAATACGAAAAGGATAAAAATGATTTTTTTCATAGCTAAACAAATTGGGTTTACAGCAAAGAAACGAAAATCATTCCAAAGTATTACTTCTTCAACAAAATGCACTAAACCCGAATTATAATAATAAATGTCCTCTTACAAATTCCAAAATCTAAAACTCAAGGCTATATTTCTGCTATATTTGTTTTCACATTAAAAAAAGAAGTGTTTTGGAATTACCCATAAAAGAAGAACTGATCCAGCTATACGAGAATCACTTTAAGGAAAAAGTAATTTCTTTTGAACGATTACCACAATCCGGATCGTATCGTGTTTATCACCGCATAAAAAGCAAAAAGAATCAGGCAATTGGCGCTTACAATGCTGACATTAAAGAAAACAAGGCTTTTCTTAAATTTTCAAAACATTTCTTTGATCAGGGAATTTCAGTCCCTGAAATATTTTGTATAAACAGTGACACTACCTGCTATATTCTGGAAGATCTGGGCAGTATTACGCTTTTTGACTTTCTTTCACAAATCCGGGAGCAGGAAGGTTTTTCCGATAAAATAATTTCAATTTATAAGAAAGTTCTTCAGGAACTACCACGAATTCAAATCTCTGCCGGAAAAGATATTGATTTCAACTATTGCTATCCTCGTTCTGCTTTTGACAAGCAATCGATGATGTGGGACTTGAATTATTTCAAGTATTATTTTTTGAAGCTTGCCAAGATTCCTTTTGATGAGCAAGCTTTGGAAGATGATTTTCAGAGTTTTTGTAACTATCTACTATCAACAGAAACGAATTATTTTTTATACCGTGATTTCCAGTCCAGAAACATCATGCTTAAGAATGATTCCATTTCTTTTATTGATTACCAGGGAGGCAGAAAAGGTGCCTTACAATATGATTTGGCATCTTTACTATACGATGCAAAAGCAGATATTCCACAAGAAATTAGAAATGAGTTGCTGGAGTTCTATCTGAATGAACTGGAAAATTATATTCCTGTAAATAAAGATGAATTTAAATCTTATTTCACAGGATACACATTAATTCGCATTATGCAAGCCATGGGAGCATACGGATTCCGAGGGTTTTATGAAAAGAAAGAACACTTTTTAAAAAGTATTCCTTTTGCTCTAAAAAACCTAAGCTATTTACTGGAAAACAATACGATTCCAATAAAGCTTCCTGAGCTATTCCGGGTTCTGAATGATTTATCTAAATCACCAGTTTTAAAAGAGATATCTGAGCCTTCTGAAATTCTTACTGTACGGATTTGTAGTTTTTCCTATAGAAAAGGCTTACCTACGGACTTGACAGGAAATGGAGGCGGTTACATTTTTGATTGCCGTGCTATTCATAATCCTGGCAGATATGAACCTTACAAACAACTTACAGGAAGAGATTCTGGAGTAATCGAATTTCTGGAAACAAAATCTGAAGTTGCGGATTTCTTGTCTCATGTTTATGGCTTAGTTGATCAATCTGTCAAAGTATATTTATCCAGAGGCTTTAAAAACCTGAGTGTTAGCTTTGGATGTACTGGTGGGCAACATCGATCTGTTTACTGTGCTGAAAAATTAACAGAACACCTAAAAAACATTTTTCCGATACAGGTTGTTCTTTCTCACAGAGAACAAGATTTTTAATTATTATGAGCAAGAAAGCATGTAAAAAAAACGACTATAAAGAACCTGAAGCACCTAAATACATCTGCAAAAAGTGTGGGAACAAGGCTAAAAAAGAAGACAATTTGTGCAAGCCTAAAAAAATCAAAAACTAAAAAAATGAAGATTATCCCTATTCAACTCATTCTACTATTCTTATCTATTACAGTATTAAAAGCTCAAAATATCAATTCCATTATTCAAGATGGAAGTAAACTTGAAATGATTAAAACAGGTTTTTCATTTACCGAAGGGCCAATTGCAAACGATAAAGGAGAGATTTACTTTACAGACCAGCCCAACAATAAAATTCATATCTGGAACGAAGAAACCGGAATAAGAACCTTTAATGTTGATGGAGAACGATCTAATGGCCTGTATTTTGACAATAACGGTGATTTAATAGCTTGTGCCGACTACCGAAATAAACTTATTAAAATAAGTATGGATGGCACAAAAACAGTTCTTGTTGATGAATATGACAAAAAACACTTAAATGGGCCTAATGATGTTTGGGTACACCCCAATGGGAATATATACTTTACAGATAGTTATTACGAGAGAGACTGGTGGCCGGAAGGACAAAAACAAATTCAGGACTGCCGGGGTGTATACTGCTTAAAAACGAATGGAGAACTCATTCGTCTCATCGATGACTTCATTATGCCCAATGGAATTATTGGTAGTCCGGATGGAAAAATTCTTTATGTAGCAGATATTGACGATGAAAAAACCTGGAAATACACCATTAATGAAGATGGTACACTTTCAGGAAAGACATTCCTTGCACCCGAAGGATCTGATGGAATGACTATAGATAACAAGGGAAATATTTACCTAACAAATTCGGCTGTCTCTATTTATTCTCCAAATGGGGAGAAAATTGGCACTATCGAAATTCCTGAAATTCCTGCAAATATATGTTTTGGGGGAAAAGACAAAAATATTTTATTTATTACTGCCAGAACATCCATCTACAAAATCAACACTAAAGTGCTGGGAACCAACCACTAATTAACAATGTAATATTTTATTAACAGTTTCTTCATCGTTTTTTGATATCCAATTATCCATTCTAGATTGCTCAATTAACATATTTGATAAAACTTCCGTTTTTTTTTCCAACTATTTCAACCTAAAACGTTTAAATAGATGTGCGCTTAAATAACAACAAATGAATTCGGAAGAGAATTTTATTTTGAACTATCGAAGGTCTTTCATTAAGACCTTCGGTATTCAATATGCAGAAGAAGGAGAAGGTTTGTTCACAACATTCCTGAATGCCTTACCCAGCATATTATCAGATATGCAAACGGATATTAACTTGAGAAACATATCGGATTTCTACTTGAAGTTAAGCAGGTTTAAACACTTTATCGAGTATTCCGACATCCTCAACACTCATTGGTATGTTTTAAGGGCTTATTCTGGAGGTATAAGTCGCATATTAGAAAAACCAACAGTTGATAATTCTCAGGATGTATTTTACTATTACTATAAAAAGTATGGTGATCGTAGGTTATTAAAAGATGAAAATTGGTTTGAAAAAAAGAGATGGGATTTTCTGGAAGAGCTCGTTGAAATAAAAGATAACCAACAACTTGAATCTTTCATTAAAGATAAAATTGAGATAATTAATCAATACTTTGACGAATATAAAGCAGAAGTAATTCGTTTTACAAGTCACATGGATAGAATATTAAAATCCTAAAGAATAAGTCTCAGATAAGTTTTCCCATCAAGTCAAATTCAGTTGCTTCAACTATTTTGACTTGATAGAACTTTCCAACTTCAACACTTGTATTCTTACTTACCAAAACTTCACCATCAACCTCTGGAGAATCATATTCTGTACGTCCCACAAAAAATTCATCCTCTTTCCTGTCAATCAAAACCTTCAGGTTTTTACCAACCCAATGCTGGTTTAATTCTGCAGAAATACCCTGTTGCATCTCCATTAATTCAGCAGCACGTTCATCCTTTACTTCCTGAGGAATATCATCTTCATACATCTTAAAAGCATAAGTATCGTCTTCATTTGAGTAAGCAAAGACTCCCATACGTTCAAATGGATATTCCCTGACAAAGTTTTTTAATTCCTCAAAATCTTCATCCGTTTCACCAGGATGACCTACCAGAAATGTAGTACGTAAAGCTATTCCGGGAACTTCTTCACGAATCTTTTTAATGAGACTTATTGTTTCTTCCTTACCAATCCTCCGCCTCATCATTCCCAACATTTTGTCGGTAATATGCTGAAGTGGAATATCCAGATACTTACAAACATTTTCACGCTCACGCATTACCTTCAAGACATCCATTGGGAACTTAGAAGGATAAGTATAATGAAGCCTGATCCATTCCAACTCTTCAATATCAGCTAATTTATTGATTAATTCTGCCAACATTGGTTTCCCATATAAGTCGATGCCGTAATAAGACAAATCCTGTGCAATAACCAAAAGTTCTTTCACTCCACTTTGGGCCAGTAATTGAGCCTCTTCCACAAGACTTTCTATACTTCTTGACTTATGGTTTCCTGTAAACTGAGGAATAGCACAAAAAGAACAATGCCTGTTGCAACCTTCGCTTATCTTCAAATAAGAAAAATGAGAAGGCGTAGTCTGAATACGGTGATACATTTTGTTCTCATAGAAATCCGCTTTCAGATCAGCAACAATTTCCTGAAAATCAAACTTTCCGTAAAATTTATCAACCTCAGGTATTTCTTTTGTCAGCTCTTCTTTATAACGTGCAGACAAACACCCCATTACTAATAGCTTATCCAGTTTCCCTTCGCCACGTGCTTCTACAAAATTCAGGATTGTATTAATCGATTCTTCCTTGGCATCAGCTATAAAACCACAGGTATTTAGAATAACAATATTCGAATCATCATTGGCATCATCGTGCACCACCTCGTAGCCATTCAAATCAAGCTGATTGAGCAGCATCTCTGAATCGACCAGGTTTTTAGAACATCCCAGGGTAATAAGATTAATTTTGCCTTTCTTCTTCATCCAATAAATCTGATTTTTAGTAACAGAAAGTCATTCAGGTTTATGAAGCTTAAAAAAAACTTCAATAATTTATATAGAAGGAATAATTGGGTGCGACTAACTACTCAAATAATGAGCTTACAAATTCTTTTCGGCGGAAAATCTGAAGGTCTTCCATTTTTTCGCCAATACCAATGTATTTCACAGGTATTTTAAATTGATCGCTAATACCAATCACAACACCACCTTTAGCCGTACCATCTAATTTAGTAAGCGCCAATGCTGTAACTTCTGTTGCTTTGGTAAACTGCTTGGCTTGTTCAAAAGCATTCTGGCCTGTGGAACCATCAAGGATCAACAAAACTTCATTAGGAGCATCAGGAACAATTTTCTGCATCACCTTTTTGATTTTCGAAAGCTCGTTCATCAGGTTTATCTTGTTATGCAAACGACCTGCAGTATCAATAATAGCGACATCGGCTCCCATTTTTTTGGCCGATGCAATTGTATCATAAGCAACCGATGCCGGATCGGATCCCATTTGTTGTTTAACGATAGGGACATCAACACGATCAGCCCAAATCTGAAGCTGATCAATTGCCGCTGCCCTAAATGTATCTGCAGCACCAAGAATTACCTTTTTCCCTGATTTCTTGAAATTATGGGCCAACTTACCTATAGTAGTTGTTTTACCAACGCCATTAACACCCACAACCATAATCACAAACGGATCTTCACGTTCAGGTAACTCAAAATCAGAAAACATCCTGCGTATTATTCTCTTCAAGCAAAGCGGCAATTTCCTCTTTTAGTATCTGGTTCAACTCATCCACGCCCATGTATTTATCCTGCTCTACTCGTTCTTCAATACGTTCGATGATCTTCACCGTGGTATCCACGCCAACATCAGATGTAATTAAAACCTCCTCCAAATTGTCAAGTACTTCATCATCAACTTTTGATTTACCAACAACTGCCCGACTCAGCTTTTTAAATACACTTTCTTTTGTTTTTGAAAGCCCCTGATCTAAACTCTTCTTTTTTGCTTTGGAAAATGATCCGAAAAGACCCATAATGTTCAAAATTTAAGACGCGCAATTTACAAAAATTAAGGGATAATAAGTCTTACACACAAGTAATAAGCTCACTTTTAAGATGAAAAATAAAATTATACTACTCACCAAAATATTTTCAGCAATTCTTCTGATGCAAACAATAGTTCATTCAATACATTAGACGTACATATCCATATAAAAAACTGCAATTAAATATTACTTTTGCTGCAAACAAATTGGGAATGCCTGAGAGGAAACCAGAATTATTATTACCTGCTGGAAATGCAGAATCTTTCCGCGCGGCCATACGTGGTGGTGCAGATGCCATTTACCTGGGCTTAAAGCAGTTTAACGCCCGTATCCGGGCCAATAATTTTTTTGACAATCAACTACCAGCCTTACTAAAAGAAGCCAAAAATCATGGAGTAAAAATCTATGTAACTCTCAATACTGTTATCAAGAATACAGAACTTGAAAAACTTCTTGACTTCCTGGCCTACCTCAACAAAGTAAAAGTTGATGCCATAATCATTCAGGACTGGGGCGTATATTACCTGACCAGAAAGTATTTCCCGAATCTGACGATCCATGCCAGCACTCAAATGAGCAACCACAATTCTCAGGGAGTTGATTTTTCGTCAAAACTGGGAATAAAAAGAGTTGTACTTGCGAGGGAACTTACTTTGCCTGAGTTGAAAAAAATAGGTCATCATTCAGCCTGCGAACTTGAAGTTTTTATCCATGGAGCACTTTGCTACTCCATGTCCGGACAATGTTATTTTAGCAGTTACATCGGAGGACGTGGAGCAAATCGCGGACTTTGCAGTCAGTCTTGTCGCATGGTTTACAAAGACGCCAGTCAAAATAAATATATCTTCAACCTAAAAGACAACCAACAAGTCAATAACCTAAACGAACTCTCAAAATCTGGAATTCATTCCTTGAAAGTTGAAGGAAGAATGAAATCTGCCGAATACGTTTACAGGGTTTCCCAAGCCTATCGTTTAGCACTGGATGAGCCATCCCGAAAAGATGAAGCAATTAATCTTTTGGAAATGGATTTCGGCAGAGAAAAGACAGGCTACTTTGCAGGCAAAGATATAAAAGATGCCATTGCCGAAAGCTCAAACACGGGGCTTTTAATTGGGAACATTATCCGTTCAAAACAGAATGAAATTGTTTTTTCCTCCTCCACAGAAATGAAAAATGGGGATCGGGTAAGAATTAAAAACTCGAGAAGTGACAAAACAATTTCTATAAAACTGGAAAATATTTGGGATGAAGGAGGAAGTTACTCTTTCATTTACGAAGGAAAAGAAAAACTTTTTCCCCGGAGATGAGGTTTTCTGGATTAGTAGAAAAACAGAATCTTTTCCTTCCCGACTTCTTAATGTACCAGCCCCAAAAATATTTGTCCCGGTAAAAGAAAAGAAAAAACATTCTCCAGCAGTTAACAATCCCGTCCCAAAAAAACCGACAAGAATTATTCATTCGCATTGATTCTGCTGATTGGTTAAAAACCATTTCGCTAAATGAAATTGATGGGTTAATTATTTCTCTCTCCAAGAATGAATTAAAGAACTTCAACTTTAATCATCCTTCTATTCAGCAAAACAAGTATAAAATACATATTGAACTACCTAAGTTTATAGCTGAAGGACAAATTCAGGAGTGGTCAGATTTAATAGCAAACATTGAAAAGTCTGGAATACGAAACTTCTTTATCAGTCATTTATCACAGAAGTTATTTTTTAAATCCAATGTTCAGCTTAGCAGCAATGAGCAAGTTTATGTGTTCAACGACGCCTCAGCTTTTTTCATCAACCAACAAAAGCTAAAAAACTTTTGCTACCCGATAGAAAATGACCTAAAGAACCTTCAATCCATGCAGAACAAGCAGGGAATTGTTATTCTTCACTCTGTTCCGGAACTCTTTTATTCGAGAATGCCTGTAAAAGTTGAAGATGAAAAAAATCAGTTTAAAGATGATTTCAACAAAAGCTACACACATACCGTAAAAGATGGCATGACCATCATCACCCCGGACAGGCCTGTCAATCTTTTTCATTATAAAGAACAACTTATAAAAGCAGGCTTTCGTAAATTTATGATCGATCTAAAACACACCAATCCAACAAAAAACAGCTTTAAGCAACTCATCATTCAATACAAAAAGAACCAACAGGCACAACCGTCTTCAATTTTCAATTTTAAAAAAGGCTTGCAATAGATACTCGATTCTCAACAGATTTTCAATTATTATTCTGTTCAAAAAAACAATCATTTTGCTTAAACATGTTATAAAGGATTGTTTTTTAACATCAATAAAATCAAGTATTCTAGAACATTTTAGTAGGTATGATTATAATGTGATTTGTAGATTTGTTTATAAGCGATTATCACATAATTATTGATCTTATGAAAGAATTCTTGACCCACTACATTAAAACAGAAGAAAACAAACAATTTCCGAACAAATACCCAGGACCTGTTATTATGATTTCAAGGGAATGTGGTTGTTCTGCAAAACGAATTGCAACTAAGCTGTCTAAAATTCTAACTGGTTACAGTTATCATTCAGATACAAAAACAGACCACGAGTGGAAATGGGTAAGTAAAGAAATCATTGAAGCTGCAGCCATAGAGCTGGAAATGGATCCGCACAAAGTAAAAGATGTTTTTTCTTTCAGAGGCTAAAATAAATATTCACGATGTTACAACTGCATTCTCGACAGATAAAGTATATGATGCCGATGACCAAAAAGTAATTGATACCGTCAGAAAGATTATTCATAAAATAGCTGAACAGGAAATTACATTATTGTAGGACGAGCAGCAGGCATGATAGCTCAAGACGTATCAAGGAAAATAAGTATTAAGCTACAAGCACCTTTGGATTGGCGCATACACAGAATTATGCAAATAAGCAATATGTCTTATGATGATGCCCAGGCTTATGTATTGGAGATTGACCGTCAACGTGACCTGTTCATAGAACACGTAGCAGGCAGAAAAACAAACGCTAACGATTATGACATCATATTCAATTATTCAACAATGAACGATGACTACATTGTTGATGCAATTGTGAATGTGATGAAAAACAAACACTTTTTAGCAGAAGAAGAAGAAAACTAATCTCTCGAATTAATAAAAGTCAATAAAAAGGAAAAGCCGACTGTGTGTGAAGCAGTCGGCTTTATTGTGTTTGAAAAAAACGTTTGATTCGGTGTGTGAATACTAATAATTATTCAGAAACAACTTCGAAATCGAAATCAACATACACTTCTTTGTGCAATTTAATTTTTGCAGTGTACTTACCGATTTCTTTAATGCTGTCTTCTTTAATATTGATTTGTTTACGTTCAATTTCGAATCCTAATTTTGCAATAGCTTCTGCTAATTGGATTGAATTTACTGAACCAAAAATCTTACCAGAAGAACTTGTTTTAGCGCCAATAGTAACTGACATACCTTCCATTTTAGCAGCCAAAGCCTGAGCTTCTTCAACAAGTTTTGCTTCTTTATGCGCACGTTGCTTTGTATTCTCAGCCAATATTTTTTTAGCTGACTCATTTGCAACGATTGCCATTTTTTGGGGAATAAGGTAGTTACGTCCGTAACCATCTTTTACACTTATGATTTCGTCTTTGCTCCCCAGGTTTTGAATATCTTGTAATAAAATAACTTCCATCTTTCTTTACTTTTTATTATTTCATCATATCTGTAACGAAGGGCAACAATGCCAAATGACGAGCTCTTTTTACTGCCTTAGCCACTTTACGTTGGTATTTCAATGAAGTACCTGTAATACGACGTGGTAAAATACGGCCTTGCTCGTTCAAGAATTTTTTCAAGAATTCTGGATCTTTATAATCCACATACTTGATTTTGTTCTTTTTGAAACGACAGTATTTTTTCTTTTTGATCTCAACTGATGGTGGAGTTAAATATCTGATTTCTCCTTGATTGTTAGCCATAAATTAGTCCTCCTTTTCAGCTTTTGCTTTTAAATTATTTCTTCTTTTTTTCACTGTACTCGATCGCATATTTGTCCATCTTAAAAGTTAAGAAACGAATAATGCGTTCGTCACGACCGGTACTGAAGTTCCAACGCGCTAATGAATTCTGGTTCAGCTTTGAACTCAAACAAGTTGTAAAATCCTGTACTTTTTTTCTGAATGGGATAAGCTAATTTACGCAATCCCCAGTTCTCTTCATTGACAATTTCGCCACCTGCTTCGGTGATGATGTCTCTGAACTTACTTACCGCTTCCTTCATCTGACCTTCAGACAAAACGGGAGTTGCAATGAAAACGGTTTCATACTGGTTTTTCATAAAACATCTAATTTATTAAACATTAAAATTTTAGTCCCTACAAATAGGACGCGCAAAAATAGGAATTATTTGCTTTTATGCAAAAGGTTAAAGTCCTTATTTTAAAAGAAGTTGTGACATTTTCAATCTTCACATTGTTATTCTCAAATACACATGCACAACGGTGATCCTACTATTCAAAAAAATCCTCAATTAATATTGAATGCAGATTCAAGGATTTATCAGCTATTCAACACAAATTATTATATTATCTAATATGTTTTTGATAAAACCACGAAAAACAACTATGTTTATAGTTCAAAAAAATTCATATAAAGATCACCCATGAACGGATTAAGAAAATTACAACTTTCACAAAGCCTTAAACTTGCTTTAATTATCACACTATTGGCAACATCCTCATGTAAAAATAATGAGAAACGAGATCCAAACGCTTATTATGCAACTATAGAAAAAGTAAATAATCATGAAGTTATTGTTTGTGATGTTGGGAAAATGCATCGAAAAAATAAGAGTCCCTCTCAGTAGCTTAGTCGAAGATTGTGAAGTAATATTTCCCGAAACAACAGAGCAATCTTTATATCCCAATGTTAGACAAGCAACAGTTAGTGAAAATTATATTGGCATTGTTAGTATTAACTCCCCTGCTAAACTCTTTAAAAAAGATGGTAGTTATTTATTCGATATAGGACGAATTGGCAGGGGGCCAGGAGAATATTCTAATTTGAATGGGATACAAATTGCTGAAGAATTAAATAGAATTTACCTTACTCCCCTTTTCAATGCTGAAAAGATACTGGTTTATGATTTACAAGGCAATCATAAAGAAGATATTCCACTGGTTTTTAGCCCTCAGACCAAATGCAAAGTAAATATTTCAGGAGATACTGTGACTGTCTTTTCAATGCCTTTTGACAAAGAAATCCCTGTTGCTTACCAACAAACAGTAAGCGGTAAACTAATCCAAAAATTACCGTTGATTAAAGAATTGATTTCAAAAGCTGACTTTAGTGGTGAAGTATTTAGTTCGCATAGTCCATCAAATGACTTCCAAATAGTAGCAAAAGATACATTATTTCATTACAACACCAGACAAAATATCTTAAAACCTAAGATTGTCTTCAATTATTCTGGCGAACGAATTGGATCTACGATAAGAGAATTACCTCTTTACTTTTTCGGAACTGCATATATAGAAAAGAACCAATATGAAACTGAAAAACTATCTGTAATTGTCAACAAAGAATCCCTAAAGACAAGTACCTACGAACTAGTAAATGACTTTTTCGGAAGACTAACATGTGATTTATACACTAGCAACCAAGGTGTATTTATAGATTCAAAATCAGCATTCGAATTGATTGATGAGATAAAGCAAATTCTACAGGAAAGTAAGATAGATAAACCAATGAAGCAAAAGCTTGAAAACATTCTAAACCAACTCCATGAAAACGATAACGACATTTTATTTATTGGAAAATTAAAAACAGAATGAAGACAATTAATAAGAAATTTTATAATACAACAACGAATTACGCCTATTGAACATAGACATAAAAAAACTTTTACTTAGCATTACTATATCATCTACACACTTGAAGCTTCATTCAAATGTTCCTATTTTTTGTTTTTGCATTTCAAGATTAGAAAAGCCTCCCCAAACTCTGAAGCACTAATTATTGATTTAACACTAAGTTTAGTTACCTATATTAAACAAATTCTGGTTATATTTCTTATTAAATTTACTAACCTGTTCTATTGTTTTTTCATTATATTCTCCTTGTTCTAGACTATTCAAAGTTGTTCCACCCAAGTGCTTTACAATTGAGGTTGGTATTACAACAGGAGTAATACTCGCTGTTTTTAATTGCTCAACAACTGCATTGTCTGCACACCAAAAAGGAAAATCTTCATCAAAACCACCAATCTTCTCCCATAGTTCTCTTTTCATTACAAAACACCAGCCTGAAAAATGCATATGGATATTATAACCAAATTGTGGGGTTATAAAACCTTTTAATAATGGATTTTTAGGACTGGCAGGTGACAATACGTCACTTAAATGTTGATTTTTCATCAACTCAGTAAACCACCCCGGCTTAAATACAAGATCATTATTGGCAATACAAATCCATGGTGCCGATCCCAAAGTAGCACCATGATTTGCAAACTCGTTGAAGTTAAACTCATCTGTACGATATATTGTTTTTGCACCTTCATACATTACATCTGCTTGTTCCTCAACAATTATATTAAAAGCACCCTCATCCTCCGAACGCAAAATACTATTAACTGCAAATTGAGTCATATTCCGGTATTCTTCAGATTTTGCATATGAAAGAAATACTACATCACATAAGTAAGCAAAAGATCTTTGCCGACTACTATCACATTCAAATTCACGTATCATTATTTATTTTCAAACATTTAAAAACAATATAAATATATATTATATTGTTTACATTTAAACCAAAAGGTAACCCACCACCTTGATTGTTATACAACATGTATGTAAAAAAACAATCAGACTACATATAATAATCAAACACATAGACCACATATCCTCCTAAAGTATTTTTCAACATATTCATTGTTCTAATTATTTACCATATTTTACACTCGACTAAACCTCAATAAAGCTACACAATGAAAACTAAAATAACTCCTAACATAGAATATATTAACAATACACTCATCCTTAACACCAGCTTTATTGACAACATCGGCCTTATGCATGGTAAAATGGGCATTTGCATCTATTTCTATCATTTAGCCCATAAAACGAGAAATAAAACATACGAAAATTACGCCGGAGAACTGATTGATGAAATTTATGAAGAAATAAACACAAATACTCCTCTAGATTTTGAAAATGGATTAGCAGGTATCGGTTGGGGAATTGAATACTTAGTGCAAAATAAATTTATTGACGCAGATACAGATGACATATTGGCTGAGCTTGATGAGATGTTGTATAAAAAGTCATTAAATTCACAAGTGAATGATATCAGCCTGTTAACAGGGATGATTGGCTTAGGTACTTATTTTTTAATGCGTTTTAAAAACTCAAATTCATCAGACAATAAGACACCTAAAAGAAACTTAAAGCATTACCTCATTTTATTAATTGATTCAACTGAAAGGATGCTAACTGATAACTCAAATATATTAAAAGAACCGAAAGCCTTTGATATTACATGGGATTATCCAGTTTTACTATTGTTCTTGGCAAATCTTCATTCATTAAATATTTACAATCATAAAGTTGAAATAATTATCAATAAACTAATAGTCCAATCGCAAGAGATAAATGATTTTCCCAAACTATTTAGCAACCATTTATTTCTTGCATATGCTTTATCAAAAGTTTATGAATTCTATCATTTACCAATAATTAATAATTTATCAACTAAGTTATTTGAGTCAGTTAATCTAAATGCAATATATCTAGAAATTCATACTAACAATTCAATTCGTTATGGCAAATCAGGAATTACTTTAATCACAAAAAAAATTCCAGAGTACGTAGAACAGTGGGATATGCTCAAATATGATTCTTCTTTTACAGATAAAATTCTCATATCAAAAGACAATACCAATTACGGAATACTCGAAGGTCTAACAGGAGCTCTTCTAACAAGCTGATCATATTGTCATTCAAAGACAGGTGCAATAATTACAGTGTTATGCGTTTTTAAAACACTATTTATAACATGGATCATAATATGAGCCAAAATTTATATCAAAAAATATTCTTTTATTCATATTTTAAATTATATTTGTATCTATCGAGAAGTATTATCAAAATTACATCTCATTTTTGTCAAAGCATTTGCTAACTGACCACCCTTTGGTATGCTTTCAAGTACAATCCGCATTATGACGATTTGTTAGATTTAATATTTACTGCATCAAAATGCATTAATAAATATCTTAATGTTACTTTCTGAAGGAATTGTCTAAAAAAGATACTGAAAAACAAAAAATGCCTCAACCAAAGGATTATAAGCATATGCGCCTAACAGCATACTACTGTATTTATTAATTCTCTGAACTAATCATCCTTAATAGCACAAACAAAAAGAGTATGAATATTTCAAAAGTGAAATGCTTAAACACACCAACAATAGAAAAAAAATGGTATGTCTTTTATCTTCATCCACGTTCAGAAAAGATTGTTTATGAAGATCTTTTTAAAAAAAAATATGAGGTATTTCTCCCGGTTATACAAACCGTAAGAATATGGAAAAATCGTCAAAAGAAGAATCTAGAAGTACCTCTTTTCTCTGGATACATATTTGTCAAAGCATTCCCCTCTGATTTGTATAATATAAAATGTTGTCCCAGAGTCGTTACTTATATCCATTGTTCTGGTAAACCTTCAACTATTCCTTCTAAAGATATTGAAGGAATTAAAAAGATGTTGAATTTAGATCAGAAAATTTCAATTGAAACAATTTATGAAAAAGGAGAAAAAGTCAAAATCACATCTGGCCCTTTAGCTGGTCAAGAAGGAATATTGTGTGAACGAAATGGAAAAACTCGATTTGGCATACAACTGAAAGAGATTAATCATACTGCATATGTTGACATTTGTACGTCAGATTTAGAAAAAGTGTGATACAGCTTCATCCTCACAGAGGATTCATCAGTAAAATTTTAAAATTGTCGTATGAACATAAACAAAATTGTAAGAACTAAACCATATAAAGCAATGCCTCCTCAAAAAACTGTAGCATTGTGTAAAAAAATTCTATCAGACTATGGAATAACAACATCTGAAGATGTTTTTCCAACTGCTATAAATGGAAAAGAAAGCTTTTGGAATTGTCGAATTAAATTAGAGAATGCTCCAAATTACTCAACTGGAGGGAAAGGTTGCACTAAAGATTATGCATTAGCTAGTGGATATGGAGAATTTTTGGAACGATTACAAAACAATTTACTTATTCCCATGCCGCAAAATAGAAGCTTTAAATTTGCAAATGATGAAAAGTTTTTCCAGTTAAAAGATGTTATTGAGTCTAACTACAATATATTATCATCAATTTTTGGTATCGTCGATAAATCTAACCTAACTAAATACTTGAGTGAAAACATCGGTAATGAAATTGTTGCATTACCATATTATAATTTTTTTGAAGATAAAATACACTATTTACCAATTGGCATAATTGAAAATTTTATTAATCTGTTTAATGGCAATTGCGCAGGGAATACTAACATAGAAGCGATCATACACGGATTGTGTGAAATAATGGAACGATATGCTGCACGAGAAATATACAAAAATGAGTATAATTTACCTGATATACCTTTAGATTATTTTAAAGGGTTTGATATTTATGAAAGGATTATATCATTTGAAAAAGAATTAAATATTAAGATAATAATTAAAGATTGTTCGTTGGGAGAAAAGTTACCTGTGATAGGTGCAATACTAATAAATAAAGATCTTAACAAATATTCATTTCAATTAGGATCTGATCCATCCCCCGTAACGGCACTTGAGAGATGTTTTACTGAGATATTTCAAGACGGTAGGGAATTTGCAAATTTTACGCATTTAGGTATTGATCCTTTTGATCCTCCCGAATTTTATGATAGGCCTACTTATAAGGCACTCCATTTTGTTTATACAAATGAATTTGCTAAAGGGAAATGGCCTAATAGTATCTTTTATCCCGGGAATACAGAATTTTCAGGATTTGATCATACAGCATCTGAGTCAGATGAAAAAGACCTCGAATATCTTTTAGGCATATTAAAACAGAATAAGAGACAATTATTTATACGAGATGTGTCTTTTTTAGGATTTCCAACATTTAACATTTATATCCCTGGTATGAGCGATTATGTATTAACTAATCCACAAAAGTATGTTAATAATTTAAATGACTTCATTCGTAATATTCCTGTTTTGAAAAATATTAATGGAAGTAATATCAACAAATTAAATGATTTAGCATATATCCTTGATAAACTCGTATCTAATCCAGAACCATTCATATCTTTTAACATTTCTTCATTTTATAAAAACATTAATGAAGAGCTTGGAGTTGACCTAAATAATGACCTTTTCCTTTTTTTGTTGTTTTATAAGATAGAAAATTTCGAAAAAGCTTCTTTTTACATTAATAAATATATTAACTCTACAGGGTTGTCAATAGGTGACATGAATCCATATTATTTGTGTGTTCGTGACTATGTTTCATTAAAAAGTCAAAATAATACCAACATAACAGAATTACTCTTATTGGTATATTCTCCTGAAGTTATTGAAGAAGTACTGATAGATATGGGAACACCACAAACAGTATTTAAATATTTTAAATTACCATCCTGCCCCAATTGTGGCGAATGTATTGCAAAACCAGATTGTAATCTAATCAATATTAGGGATATATCAAAAACGGTTTATAATACAATGAGAGATTCATATATAGATCAAAAGAATATTAGCAACATATTTGAATATACACTAAAAAGACCCCATGAACATATTATTAAATAATTATTGCAATCTTAATTGTAGTTATTGCTTCGCTAATCATGTTCTTGAGCAAGACAGACTAAATATGTCTTTAGAAGATATTGCGAAAGTTATTGAATTTTCAAAAAATTCAGATGTAAGAAGCATAAATCTTATTGGTGGAGAACCGACATTGCATCCAGAGTTTATTAAAATAATTGACAAAATATTACAGGAAGAATATTTTGAACAATTATTGCTTTTTACGAATGGGCTATTTAACAAAAACATTCTAAATAAATTATTATCATTTTCAGAAGTAATGAATCTCAGGATATTAATAAATTACAATCATTTAAATAGTAAATTAACAGAAATAATAGATAGTAATATTGAAGCACTGAAAGATGTCGCCCAAATAACACTTGGAATTAATTTTTATAAACAAAGTCAAGATTTTGATTATATAATTGACACAAGTAAAAAATATGGTCTGAAGAACATTCGCTGGTCACTAGTTGTTCCCAACAATGAACTAAAGTCTAATGTTGACGTGAAAAAATACTTTATTAACCATAAAAATACTATCATTGATTTTTTGGAAAAGTGTTTAGAAAATGAAATCACACCTCATGTCGATTGTAATAATTTTCCACTATGTATATTAAATGAGAAAGAGTTGAGAATATTTGCATGTTCCTCTGAAACAAATCTCAGAGTATCAGTATGTCCACCAGTTATTGATGTTTTACCAGATTTAAGAGTTATTCGTTGCTTCGTATTTAGTGATTACGAGGTAAACCTTACAGACTTCTCGAATTTAGCTGATCTTATAAGCTACTTTGAAAAATCAATCGATAATAAGTTCAAAAAACATACCATTATTTGATGAATGCAGCAATTGTGAATCATTTCATTATAGAGAAAAAAGTTGTTCTTGTCTAAAATTCAAAAGTGCTAAAACCATATAACATGACAACAAGAGTATTGCTTAATAATTTTAATAATCTGCAAAGTAATTATATATACTCAGAATCAGACCCCAAAAATTTTCAATATATTTCCATAGAAGATTTTGAATACATAATTAATTTCCTTCACGATAATAAACATATTATTCTTGGAGGAAGCGATCCTATCCTTCATCCTCAAATAGATAAAATATTGTCAATTGCCATGTCTAGAAATGATGTTCATTATTCTTTTGAATCACATTTACTATATAATCAGAAGACATTATCATCAATAGTAAAAAAACTAGGAGCAAGCTCATATATATGTATATTAAACATTATCGATGAATTTCATAATAATACTTTAAAAACATTAAAAACAAATATAAAATATCTACAAGACCAAAATAAAAAGGTTGAGGGCAGAATCGTAATCGATCATAATACGCGAATAGATAAGTTAATCGATTTTATTAAAGATTCAGGCCTAAAAAAGATATCTTGGGAACCTAATTTTTTCATTAACAATACTCATTTGAGAGAAAGTAATATTGTAGAATTTTATACCCTTGTAAAAGAAAAAGCAATACAATTAATCGAGCATGGTTTACATTATAATATTTCCACCTTCAATAAATGTGGAAATATTCCAATTTGTATGTTAAATCATGAAGAAATTAAGTTATTCGCGTATAGCTCTGGGGCTTATTATAGTAACCTTTGTAATTTTGTTTGTGAGCCATCAATTATCATCTCACCAGACTTAAAAGCTTATCGTTGCAAAATTATTGAGGAATATATTGATATCAAAGAGCTGAAGAACTTTAGTCAGCTTTATCGATTATTCGTTAGCGAACTTGACAGAAAGAAATATAATTCAAATATTTTCAAAAAATGCAGTGATTGTATAATTAAAGATTCAACACGAAAATGTGGATGTTTACAATTCAAAGAAATTCCTCTATAAAAATGTTTTATAGTTGTATTCTAGTTCGTATTTCTTTGTAAATATTATTAATTAGACTGAGTCGTAGTTTAATAGTTTATTACCTGTTGTTTCCTGAAAAGATAAAATCAAAGACAAACAACATGCTCATATTGACGGACAAACAAGATATCCCATAACATGAAATCTATAAATAGATGAACCATACAACCACCCTAATTAAAACTTTAACTATAGAAGCTCTTTAAATCAACGTTGGTTGTGATATTTATCTTTTTAAAGTTTTTCGGAAATTCCAAGGAACAAGATGATATTAATAGCATCTTGACAAGAACTCAAATAAAAACAACATAGATTCAGATGTTTGAAACTCATAAAAGCACTTACATAGAACTAGAAAATAAACTATTTAAAATAGAAAGATCAATTAACCAAAACATACACACTGTTTCCAGTAGTGGTCTCTTAGATGGAAAATCTGGGATTGTATTATTTTATTACGAATTATATGTATATACGCATGATGAGAAATATTATAATATTTGTATAGAGTTATTGTACGATATCATAAACAACCTAGGTAAAACGAAAATAGAGCTATTCTATTATAATGGGTTAGCTGGCATTGCATGGTTAGTTGAATTCTTGATCAGCAATGATATATTAGACCGAAATAACTCTCTATTAGGTCAGATCAAAGCATTATTGATAGAATGCATACACAGTTCAATAAAAAATAATAACTATGAATTAATATCAGGTACAATAGGTTATATTATGCCATTTATTAAAGCAAATGCCCAAGAAGATCTAAATACTTTTTATTCTTTACTTCGAAAAAAAAGAGACACAACAACAACTACAAATAAATGGATATCAATAGATTATAACACTAATGAGAAAGTTTATTGTTTTGGATTAGCTCATGGGATGGCTGGTATTATCAAGTTAATATCGTCACTTAAAGCAAGTAATTTAGAAGATAGCATATATCATGACGACTTAAACAAGCTATATAATTTTTATGTCAATTCTATTGAAAATAAAATATCCACTATTTCGCTTTTACCCAATTGGGTAAATACTGTTCATGAGAATACTTTGCGAAGTAAAAGTAGATTGGCATGGTGTCATGGTGATGTAGGTGCTGGAATCAGCTTTTTACAAACAGGAACTCACTTAGATAATCCCAAATTAAAAGAAATAGGTAATTTACTTTTAATTAACTCATCACAGAGAACAGATCTTGATTCTGAAAAAATCATAGATTGCAGTATATGTCATGGCACCTTAGGTTTGACTTATATTTTTCATAAAGCATATCAAATAGAAAAATCACCTCATTATAGAAATGCATTTTTTTATTGGCTCAATAAATCAATCGAACTTTCCCAAAATAAAAATGAAACAGCTGGATTTTCTTTCCATTTTGGGAAATATGGATGGCAAAAATCTTATGGAATACTTAATGGTATTGCAGGTTCTGGTTTGATAATTCTTTCATTATTAAATGAAAATTGTTCAGATTGGGATGAATGTATTATGCTAAACTCTACTAAATAATATACATACACTTAAATAATCATATAATAAAAAATTGGGAGATTTTTATTAAACCTAAAACTGTAATTATATTTATACTAATAAATTTATTAAATCTTTTTAAAATTAATGTTATGAAAAATAAAAATTTGAAAAAAAAATTAGTTATCACTGCTGATACATTATCAAAATTAGAAAAAGAAACCATAAAAGGAGGAAGTTGTTATAATACAACATCTGTAATAAAGATACATTCATATTGTGTCCCTGCAACCTAATATTGTTCATGTTTAGGTTTTTAATTTTTTTAAAACCTAAATAGACAGTTTTACAATAAATTCTCCCAATTTTATTAAAAAATGTCTTATCGACATAATGTATTGACACTAATTATAATAAGAGGTATAGTTACAGAATAGAATGAATTATTTTACACTATAGTCATATTAAGACAATGCATTAAAATTTCATAACTTATAAACAAACTAAGACAATATTTTCTTAATTTATACGCAAACTGTCTCTCTTCCTATTCCAACAGGTAATGTAACATCTCATGAAAAACAATGCACCAAACAACCTTACCCAGATATACATAAACAATAGATGTGTTTATAAGAAATAGATAAAAAATGGATCAATCAAAAATAGTAGAACTAAACAGATTAAAAAAGGTTTTTAAATATTGCAGGATTGCATCTAATAGAGCATGACATAACACCTAAAGGAATTCCGTTTTACTCTGTGAAAATTAAAATAGGAAATCACAACTTACAGGATGTTGATTTGGCTTGCATTGGTAATGGGAATAGTTATATAGAAGCATTATTAAGTGCATATGGTGAGTTATGGGAAAGAATTATGAATAATGCATTTTTTAGAGGTGAACATATTTTCGAATATCTCACTAATTTTAGCAAAAAGCATGATGAAGTTTTTTTTCGACGGTTACAAGATTCTAAAATAAACTTAACTGCATTTAACGAAGAAATGGAACGCATTCCGTTTGCTGAATTATCTAATGATGCAAAAAAAATCCTTTCTAATTTATTTAATATAGACAATTTAACAGAATTGGAACTAGTTATTAAGAAGACATTCAAGAGTAATGTTATGAAGGTTCAGAGTTTTTTGAAATATAATAATATGAGCCATGTTAAACTACCGTCCCTAATAATGCAAAATTTTTCATCAGTAAATGGAATGTGTTCTGGCATAAATAAAAAAGAAGCTATCTTACGTGGTATATGTGAAATAATTGAGAAGCATTATACATGGAAGGTTTATATGCAAGTAGAAAATTTCCCTCAAATATCTATAAGCTTATACAAAAATCTAGAGATTTATAAAAAGATAGAATATCTTGAAAATAGGAACTATTCGATCCGATTTTTTGATTGTTCATTTGATACAACTTTACCTGTTATTGGGATATTAGTAATTAATAAATCAATAAATAAATATGCATTTACAGTAAGTTGTCACCCTAACCTAGAAAAAGTAATAACACGTGGACTCGTTAAAATATTTAAAATAGATAGAGGCAATAAGTTTAATGATCTGTTAAAGACTAATACCTTAAACCTAAAAAAGGAATTTTTTAAATCAATAACAGATGGTTCTGGCATATGGCCCTCTCATATTTTTCAAAAAAATCATGAGAAAATTAGTCATTGGTTATATCCAGATTCAAATGATCATATCAATGACCTTGATGCCTTACTTAAAACTTTAACTCCTAATTATGATATTTACATTAGGGATAACACTTTATTGGGAATCCCGGCACTATACATAAATATTCCTTCTCTAAGTGAAATAGTTTTTCGAACAAATACAGATGATTATTTTAAAACTCAGAAGATGCTCAATTCCTCAGAGAATATTATCTTAAAAGGGTTGGATAAAATGCAATTTATTAATCCAGAAAAAGACAACAATACCCTTTATAATGACGATTTCAGAATTAATTATCTGTATATAATCAACAGTTTATTTTTACAATTAGATGAGTATCTTCTAAAAGGATTGATAAATTTATTGAATCACCATTATGTACATGCTGAAGCTTTTTTAAAAAGACATGCGTTGTTGAATAACAATAAAAATGACTATAATAATAAAAAATTACCTAATTTATTTCTCATGCTTGATCATGCTCATTTGATGCAATTAGTTAAAGATACTGATGAATCATATAACATACTTTCAAAGTATTATTCAACAAAAGATATAGAGCAATTAAAATTATTAATTAACGACAAAATTTATTTAAACAATTTACTACAAATCCCCCAATGTTATAATTGTTCGAAATGCAATCTTCATGAAAGATGTTTTCTGTTTAAAGTAACTGGGATAAACAGCAAGATAAAAGGGAAAGTACTTGAAGCTCAATATATTTAGATTTCACAGAAAAGAAATTTGAATGAAATACAGATAACAAAGTTACGGTCTATTCTTTTAATTAAAAAACTACTTTTCACAGCTATAAACATAGTGGCTGCAAAACAGCACATATGCAACATATTATTTACTTGACACATTAATAAAGTTTAGCTTTTACGTCTAAATTCTCAGTACAGCCATAATTTTACATTAGATATAAACACACTCGGAGCATTACTAAATTAACATTTACTATGAAAAACAAAAAGCCGTATAAAGATGCAGATCCATTACATACGATTAACAGAATAAGAAAGATTCTGGAAACAGTCAATATCTTTACTATTGAATCACATCAGTTTTCCGAAGGTGGATTGTTTTGTTCTGCAAGGGTAAGATTGGGAAATAATGGACTTAGTAGTTTGGATATCGGGACAAATGGGAAAGGTGTTTCACCAGAATTAGCATTAGCAAGTGCTTATGGTGAATTCTTAGAGAGATTACAGAACAAGGCATTAATTACTAATACACATTACTTAGTAGAAAGAACTGATACAAATTTTCCAATTGATTCATTTGGGTTTGATTATGTCCCTGATGAAGAATATCATACAATTTATGAATTGTTTGATAACATCCCATTTGTTCTTCTAGAACTTTTCAATACAAATAATAAAGAGGAACTGATTAAATTACTTAACTCAAAGTTTTATAATTCAAAGATTATAACTGTTCCTTTCTATCATCTAAATACTAATCAAACAAGAAACTTACCCATGTCCTTAATATCTCACTTTTGTTCAACAAATGGGATGTGTGCTGGCAATACATACGAAGAGGCATTAATACAAGGCATTTGTGAAATAATAGAAAGGTATGTAATAAAACAGATTTACTTAAAAAATATTTCTCCTCCAAACATTCCTATTGAATACTTTTCAGGAACAACAATCTATGAAAAGATAAAGCAATTAGAAAAAGACTTCTCTTACCGAATAATTATTAAAGATTGTTCGTTAGGAGAAGGTTGGCCAGTTATTGGAGTTTTATTGATAAATGAAGAAAATTTGACTTATCGTTTTAAGTTAGGTGCAGATACCAATCCCTCTGTTGCATTGGAACGATGTATAACTGAAATCTATCAAGGAATATCTAGCAATCCAACTTATTGCAATTTTTCAATAACACATAACCCTTTTAAAAATACTAAAGAAAAAATAAAAAATTACTATAAAACGATAAAAGATGGGACAGGATATTACCCACAGAGCATATTTAATCATAAAGTGAACTATCATTTCAATGGATATTATGTAACAAATGCACTAACTAGTTCTGAAGATTTTTTACAATTAACAAATTTCATTGTAAAAAAAGGATTTCAGATATTTATTCGTGATAATTCATTTCTTGATTTTCCTACATTTCAAGTGTATATACCAAAGATGAGTGAGTTAAATTATTTCTGGTCAAATACTAAAGAAAAGATAGAATCATTACAGATACATAACGGTATTGAACATATACTTAAGATAAAAAGATTAAAAAATAATGAAATTAGGGATTTAATAAATACTATCGAAAGGCTTGAAGAATCAGAACTGATTTCTGAATTTATACCTAATAATTATTTCTTATATAATTTGAGCGAAGAACTAGAAGGACTATTACCAGATATATTTAAAGTAATGATCTACTACAAAAATGGCGATGTAAAAAAGTCTTATGATTCTATGCTTGAAATTTACAAATTCAATCCCAGATAATGAAAGGAAAGATTATAGCTACTATTTTACCTGTAGATCATATCTAAAGATGCTATTAGATGGATATTCTCAAGAAATGATAGACGAAGAGTTGAGTTTTTTTCATGGAGATGAAGCATTTGAGGTAATTAAGGATTTCTCTAATCCAGAGGAAATATTCCAGTATTTTCCAACACCTAACTGCTTCGACTGTCAATATTGTGAAGTACAAGAATCATGCAAATATTTTGAAGTAATGGCTATATACTCTGATCTAATGCGGGAAAATGATAAAAACAAAATAGATCAATTAAATCTATCTAAGCTATTTAAAGAACCTGACCATAGTATTGTAAATCAAAATTCTTCATCCCTTCAAAAGGCCAAAAGCTAAGCTAATAATAGTTCTCTTTCAATCATATTAATGATACAGCATTAATTAAGAATTTCCAAACAACATACTAATATTAATATATGGATTTTTCGATATTTAATGGATATATTCTTCGCATTCCAGCATACCCATTCTCATTTTTTCAGTCTATTCAAACAATGACTGAAGATGAATTATTAGATCTATTTAACGATATTAATATTCGAGAAGCTATTTTCCTAGCTTCACCTCTATTATATTCTCAACTTATACAGCTTACAGAAAATAAAGTTAGCGACAAAAAAAGAGAAAAATTAGTATCCTCATTCTTCAAATATCTCATAAGGTTATCAACACGTCCAACTCCTTTTGGATCTTTTGCGGGAACTTGTTTTAGTAATGTCATAAACAATAAAACCAAATATATAATTGACCAAGATAAAGAGCACATAAAATACACAAGACTATCAATTCAGACTATCGAAATTCTTACACAATATGTTATCGAATCAATTGAATATCCAAATGATATTCCTTTATATATAAACAATACACTATATAAATTGCCTTTGGGTAATTATAGATACATTAAAATATCATATAGTAATAATAAAAAGTATTCTGAAATTATAAATCTTCAGTACTCAGAATTTATTGATAAAGCAATCATGCTTGCTAAAACAGGAGTTACGTCTTCAAGATTTTGTAAAGTTTTCAATAAAGAATATGGGATTGAAAAAAGTGATACAATCGAATTTTTAAAAAACTTGCTAAATGACCAGATACTTATTAGTGAACTAACACCTCAAATTGTTACACATAATAATCTTGAGGATCTTTATGAAAAGATTAAAAAATTTGAATTAGAAAAAAAATGCAATAACAATAATATTTTTAAACTCATAAACAAAATCAGAAACAATCTTTCTTGTGATGTATCATTACTAAACTTACACAAGATAGAACTCGAATTGAAAAAATTGCATATTCCATTAAATGAGAAGTTGTTTCATTGTGATCTAAGTATTAAATCTAAAAAAATTAGCCTTAATAATAGAATTATTGAGAACGGAGTAAAAACTGGTGTGGAAGTACTATCAAGATTAGTAGATATAGATACGATTCCAATAGCATCTTTTAAAGAAGAAATAATAAAAAGATATGGACATAAAAAAATTAAACTAGTTGATGCACTAGATCCAATTTTCGGAATTGGTTATAATGAAAATAGAAATCTAAATAATACTTGTCCATTATTAGATAATTTTGATTTTGAAAACATACATAACAATAAGATTAGCAAAAAGGATATTTTTTTTCTTCATAAGATAAGAGATTTTAATCCTACAGACAGTATTGAACTACAATTATCTGATCACGATCTGGAATCACTTGATTTAAATTCCGACCTCATCCCTGAGACATTTTCCGTTTTCTTTAATGTACTAGACGACGAAAAAGAGAGCATATTTATTAATACTATAAGTAGCATAACGGCCGCTGGTCATATCTCAAGATTTTCGCACCTGGATAAAGGTATAGAAAATTTATTGCAAGAGATCTTTGACTATGAGAAACAAATACATTCAGATTGTCTGGTTGCTGAAATTATTCATCAACCAACACAAGAAATTGGGAACCTTACCTTACGTTCAATATCAAGGGAAAATGAAATTCCATTTCATTCATTTCAATCAAATAATACTAAAAACATTATAAGTATTGATGATTTATATTTGCATGTTGACAGCAATTATGAATTAATTCTTACATCTCAAAAGTACAATAAACGAGTTTTACCGTACTTTTCATCATCATATAATTATATGATGACAGAATTTCCATTATTTAGATTCCTATGTGATTTGCAATTAGGAAAAGACAATTTAACTGGGCTGCAATTCAGTTGGGGAAATATCTTTGAGTCATTTCCATTTTTACCACGTATTACTTATAAAAATATTATTTTTTCACCCGCAATATGGAAATTTAGTGGCTCGCATCTTGAAGAGCTAAAATCAATATTAGCAGATAATAAAGCTAAAGTATTAATTAACATATTTAGAAAGAAACAAAACTTACCTAGCCTTGTATTTTATCACGAGAATGAGAGTGATTTATTACTTGATTTATCTTCAATAAACTCATTGAATCTCTTAAAAAAATTAATTAAAAATCAACAAATGGTTATATTAAAAGAAACAATGCTTGCTGAAAGCAACACAATGGTTCACAACTTTAGCTATACGAATGAATTTATAGTAACTGCAAAAAACAATGAAAGATAAGGTAAAAAGAAATTTTATTCCTGGCGAAGAATGGGTTTGTTTTAAATTATACATGGGGGAATTGATGTGTAATCATTTTATTTCAAATGATTTATCCAATATAGTTACTGAATTGAATAACAACAATTTATTAGAAATTTGGTTTTTTATTCGCTATAATGACCCAAAATTCCATTTACGATTAAGATTAAAACTTTTTGATAAAACATATTTTTTTAAAGCCCTCCAAATTGTTACTAATCAATTACAGAAATATCTCAAAAATGATTTAATATGGGAAATACAAATAAATAGTTACAAACGAGAACTAGAAAGATATGGGTTTAATAGTATAAATAATGCAGAAATATTGTTCCATCAAAACAGTGTTTTTGTATTAGAATTATTAGAAAAACATAACAGTAATCCACTAAAAGATGAACTATTTTGGAAATACACATTAAAATATATGGATACTACTCTAACTACTTTTGGATACTCAATACTTGACAAAATCAACATAACAAAAAAAATTATTGAGTCTTTTGAGCAAGAATTTTCCTTTCATAATAACCAACAATATATTGTAAATGATAAATACAGAAAATATCGTACAGAAATAGAGAATCTTTTTGAATCAATCAACATAATACAACAGCAAAAATATGTAGATAACTATTTAAGTCTACATATAAAAGAAACTAAAGACTATTGTTCGAAACTAGATGTTAAGAAGTACATTCCAGCAGCAGGTATTATCCATATGCATTGCAATCGATTATTTGAATTAGAACCACGGAAAATCGAATTTATTATATATAGTTTTTTATTGCGTTTTTATAATTCAATAATAAAAAAAGATTACTATCAAAATGGAAAGAATTAATAATAAACGTATTGTCGCAATAATCAAACAAAAAAACCTAAAAAGTTTTTTTCAAAACGTCATAAATACTTGCGAAATTATTGATATTGAGAATTTTAACACAAAAAACATTAAAGAAAGAAAAACTTCATTGTTAATAATTGATAGTGTTAAACTTCTCAAGGATTTTCATGAAATATTTGATGAAATTCCATTTATTTTTGTTAGTACTAGCCATAAAATCAATACATCTATCCTATATAAAAAAAAATTCATGGGTGTAATATTTTTAAATTGCACTGCAGATTTGAGTAAATTCGGAATATGTGAATCATTTTGTCGACACTTATATTATACTGAAAGCTTACCATCGATCATTAAACAAAAGCTAAGTATTAAATATGATAAAATAAGAATAAAAGATACTTCTCCCAAAATCCTCATAATTGCCAATAATACATATTATGATGCAGTTTTTCAATTAATCGCATTCTTTAATAAACATATGATTTTTGAAGCTACAGTTAGTAACTTATCAAACATTGAAGACCTTAAGTATTTAGCAAATAGTAATGTAAAACTTGTTCATCAAAGTTCCCCAATAGCCTTTAATGATTATGATATAATTATTACATCTGGGATCGATACAATAGATGCGATGTTCTCTGAAAAACCCATATTTGTAGTAGGAAGTAGAGGGTACGGAGGTATTCTCGATTCAAAAAATTTTGACTATCTTATGTCTGCAAATTTTGATGGAAGACTCGGTGCTTATCATGGAGAACCCATTCTTCAACGAGTTTTTTTCCAAGATCTAATAAGTTTATTAGACATAAATTGGAATAAAGAAGGAAATGATCTTGATAAAACCATTAGAAAATATTACAAAAATGCAATCGATAATATTAATGAATTCATTGAGAATCGGATTCATATAAACAATTCGTTGAATGATAGTAAGCATTTGCTTCGGTTATATCCTATCTTAAGTAAGTATATAATTGTATCCTATGATAATGATAATGTGATATTAAAAACTATCACGTTTAATACAAACCTAGGTATTTTAGATAAAGATGTATTTGATCTATTATTAACTTTCAATGGAGAAAAAAGATTAAATGAGATTGCAAAAGAATATGAGATCAACTTAAATGGCTTAATCGAATTCATAAAAGATTTATTTAAAAAAAGGATAATTGACTTATCTGATAAACAGATAGTAACACAATCGCATCAATATGATAACTAAACAGACCATCGAATATATCAACACAACAATTGTTTGTATTGTAAGTTCTGACTCTCAGATAATAGATTATTCAAATAAATTAAAAAAATACAATCAAGTTAATTGCCTCGAAATTATATTTATTCTTGACTCACCCCTTTTAAAGAAAAAGATCATAGAAATTATCAAAAAAAACCTTTTTATAGATGTCAAGATACTCTGCTGTCCATTTAATAAGACAATATATTTTCCCGAGTTATTAACATACATGCAAAAATTAACTAGAAAAAAATTTGTTTTTCTATGCCAATTCCTTCCATCTATTGATACATTGATTAGTTCCGTAATATTAGCTAAAGAACATGAAACATCTATTATTAAAGTTTTATCTCAAGAACAGTATTCAATAAATGAATATCGAGAAATTATCGATACTGATAAAATCATGAATACAAACTGGGCATTATTGGTTCAAGTAAGTGCATGTTCGAAAGTCAGTAATTATTCTCTACAAACTAATATATTCACAGCAAATTTATTATACTTTGAACATCAATTGCATATATTGGGATATATTACATTAATAAATATTATTTATGACAATATTCAGATAAGCCCCACTCCAATTGATAATATTGGGGTATCAGATTTATCTGAAATATACTATCCTAGAAGAATAAAAAAGCCAATCTATTCCAAAAATAGATATTTAAAACAAGTTTTTTCGACAAACAGAATAAGTTTCAAAAAATATAAGTGTTTTGAGTATTTGAAATATTTTAAAAAACATGACATAAAATATGATGAACTATCAAGAAAACATAAGATTTTAGGACTTGTACCTGCTTACAATGAATCTAAACGTTTACCCGATTTTTTAAATCATATTAAAAGCTATTGTGATGGAATAATTTTACTTGATGACGATAGTAGTGATAATACATATGAGCTAGCTGATGATCCTATTGTAAAACTAAGAGTTAGTAAAAGTAGAAATGAATTTAATGATCTTGAGAATAGGAACATACTACTAAGGTTATCTTCATTATTTAAATCAGAATGGCTATTTTTTATTGATGTTGATGAAAAATTTGATAGTCGTTTTGGACTAATAAAAGATTTTACAAACAAAAAAAATGTCAACACAATAGCCTTCCAATATGTTAATTTGTGGAATACAGAAAGATATTATCGTACCAATATGTGGGAAGCCACTAGAACCAATTTACCTGGAGTATTTTACAGATGGAGAATGTTTAGAAACAATGGGAACATGCAACTATTTTCCAATCAAAAGTTACATTTTAATACTACTCCTTATGTTGATAATCCAATTTTTTCTACGATGCTAATAAAACATTATGGATACCTAAGCAATATAAATAGGGATGAAAAATATAAATTCTACAAAAAGGAAGATACTAAAGAGATTTTAGATTATCAGTTTATTCTTGAAAAGGAAATCATTTTAAATGATATAAAACAAATAAAAATGGAACATCTTGAAAGTAATGCAAAATATCTCAATCACATGTATAACTAGTTTCTAATATTGTTTTTTACAATTATATAAACACCAATTCATTTTTTGAGATTCTGATATAAAATCTTAGATACAAAACAGAACAAACTTGCTAAAAATATCCAATCAACAGCTTTAAAGACTACTGTGATAAGAACTACAATAAAGATAACAGAAAAATAGATTTAGGCTCTGAATAATAAGAAAGTATTCATCAAGTATAAAACTATCTAAATTGCCCCTTAAGAAAATGTGATATAAAAACGAACAGGAAGATCAAATTAAGCTGGCACCTGAACAGATTACGAAAAATTACAAAGAAAAAACTTTTAAGCTCCAAAAGGAAATACATCCACGATAAACATCACATTGAGCTAGAAGTCGTGTTTAGGAAAATGAAAACAGATAACAAATTTAACCGAATAACAATTACATGATCTAAAAAAACAGAAATAGATACTTAATATGCCCAAATTTCCCCATTACAAACAACTTGATGCCATGGATTGTGGTCCTACCTGCCTGCGTATGGTGGCCAAATTTTATGGTAAAACTTATAGTTTACAATATTTAAGGAGTAAGTCCTATATTACCCGTGAAGGAGTTTCCATGTTGGGGATTAGTGAGGCTGCAGAAAATATTGGTTTTCGCACTAAGGGTTATAGACTTACCTGGGAACAGTTAAGAAATGAAGTACCACTTCCATGCATAGTGCACTGGAATCAGCAACACTTCGTTGTCGTATACAAAATAGAAAAGAAGACGAAGTCGCTATTTCCTTTTAATAAAAAAGAAAATGAAATAATCCATATTTCGGATCCAGCCAAAGGGCTCTTAACTTATACAAAAGAAGAATTTTTAAAATGCTGGTATAGTGCCAATAACAATAACACACAGGAGGGTACAGCTTTATTACTAGAAACCACACCGGATTTCTATTCACAGGAAGATGAGCAAAAAGACAAGCTCCGATTTATGTATTTGTTAGGGTATCTTCGCCCGTATACCAAATACATCCTGCAACTGGGATTAGGCATTCTAACAGGCAGTATTATTAGCTTAATCCTTCCATTTCTTACCCAATCTGTAGTAGATTATGGTATCAGCAATTCGGATATCGGTTTTATTGTTATGGTGCTTATTGCTCAAATGGCACTTACTGTAGGGCAAACAGCCAATGAATTTATCCGTAGCTGGATCATGCTTCATGTAACTACCCGAGTCAGTATATCCCTGATTTCTGATTTTCTGATTAAATTAATGAAACTACCCATTTCATTTTTCGACATCAAAATGATTGGTGATATTATGCAGCGCATCCAGGATCATAACCGGATACAAAACTTCTTAACAGAATCGCTAATCAGTATTATTTTTGCAGCCATTACCCTAATCATCTACATATTTGTAATGGCAACTTACCATGTTGGAATATTGGGTATCTTCCTATTAGGAAGTATTCTATACATCTCCTGGGTTTTGCTTTTTCTCAAAAAGAGAAGAGAACTGGATTATAAGCGTTTCCAACAATCTTCGGCCAACCAGAGCAATGTGGTACAATTGGTTACTGGCATGCAGGAAATCAAGCTAAATGCCTGTGAAAAACAAAAACGATGGGAATGGGAAAGTATACAAGCTAAATTATACAGGGTAAGTATTAAAAGCCTTGCCCTGAACCAAAGCCAGCAGGTTGGAGCTACTTTTATAAACCAGGCAAAAGACCTGTTTATTTCCTTTCTCTCTGCCCAAGCTGTAATTACCGGAAATATGACACTGGGTATGATGGTTGCAGTTCAATATATCATTGGCCAATTAAATGCTCCAATCCAGCAATTTATTGGATTTACTCAAAATGCCCAGGATGCAAAAATAAGCTTGGAACGCCTGAATGAAATCCACAACCGGGAAGATGAAGAAAAACCCGAAGACAATAAAATTCAGGAAATTCCTAAAAACAAGGATATTCAAATTAAAAACCTGACTTTCCAATATGAAGGACCACATTCGGAAAAAGTATTAAAAAAAATAAATATGACCATCCCTGCCAATAAGATAACGGCTATTGTTGGCACCAGTGGTAGCGGCAAAACGACCCTGCTCAAACTTATGCTTGGGTTTTATCCCCCGGCAAAAGGAGAAATATTGCTAGATAATACAGCACTTAGCAACTATAGCGAATCTAAATGGCGTAAGAAATGTGGTGTGGTAATGCAGGAGGGATTTGTATTCTCAGATAGCATCGCCAATAATATTGGGATAATGGATGACATCCCTGATATGGATAAAGTTGAACATGCTGTAAATACCGCTAATATTAAGGGATTTATTCAAAAACTACCGCTTAAGTACAATACTAAAATCGGGAATGATGGTCATGGTCTTAGCACCGGACAGAAGCAACGATTATTGATTGCTCGTTCCGTGTATAAAGATCCGGACTATCTCTTTTTTGATGAAGCAACCAATGCTCTGGATGCAAAAAATGAACGGAAAATTATGGAAAACCTGAATAAGTTTTTCAAAGGACGTACAGTTGTTATTGTCGCCCATCGTTTAAGCACCGTGAAAAATGCAGATCAGATAGTAGTGCTGGAGAAAGGTAAAATTGTTGAGACAGGGAACCATAAAGAATTGGTGGAAAAGAAAGGGGTGTATTTTAATTTGGTGAAAGATCAGTTGGAGCTAGGAGGATGATAAGAATGGACGCTGATTTACATGATTTAGTTATGCAAATAATAGTTCATCTTACGGATCAGCGTCCAAATGAAAGAATCATAAAAGTCATATTTCATCATAAAAATCTGCGTCTAAACATTAAATAAAAAAACATTGTCTGCCATGCCAAGACAAAACTTAGAAATACACAATGAGTCTGTCCGTGAGATCATGGAGCAGATACCCAGTTGGATTGTTCGTTGGGGATTGACCGTTATTTTTGGAATTTTTGGAATGATCGTAGTAGGTAGTTACTTTTTTACTTACCCGGAAACAATAACAGTCCCTGTGGTAATTACAAGGATAAACCCTCCGGCATCACTAATCTGTAAGTCATCAGGAAAAATTGATAAACTTTTCGTTCATGATGGCGACCAGATACAAGAAGGGGAAATGATTGCAGTTATTCAAAATACAGCAGATCTTACGGATTACCTCATCCTAAAAAATGAATTGGAAAAAATCAAGCTGGTTGACAATTGGGAGGAAATCATTTTAGCAGAAGAAAACACTATGGATTTATCAATTGGGGATATGCAAAACAGTTTTGAGCAATTTAAGCGAAACTGGAATAGCTTCCGCAATTATCTACAGCAAGGGTATATCCATAAAAAAATAGAAATCCTCAAGGAAAGTATCCAAAGACAGGAGGAATATTACCAGTTACAATTAGACCAATATGAGCTACAGCTTGCCGATCTGGATATTACCAGAGAAGTCATGAAAAGGGATTCGTCTCTATACCTTAAAGGTGGTTTTAGCGAAAAAGAAATGCAGGAAGCCAACCAACAATTAATCCAAAAAAAATCTTCGGTAAAAAGCTCAGAGGCAAACTTAAAGAATTCTGAATCTTCAATTATATCTATCAAGGAGAATATTATGGATCTTGAAGTTCAGTATAAAAATGAGCTTTCAGATTATATGCTCACCCTAAATGAGTCCGTTCAAATCCTTGAGAACAGTATTCGTAACTGGGAAGAAAATTACCTGATAACCTCCCCCATTGAAGGTTCTCTTACTTTTTCAAAATACTGGAGCGAAAACCAGGTTGTTACTGCAGGCGACATTTTTGTAACTGTTATTCCGAAAGAAGAAACCCAAGTCATTGGAAAGACAGTCATCCCAAGTTCCGGGATTGGCAAAGTAGAAATTGGACAAAAAGTAAATATCAAGCTAACCGGCTTTCCCTATATGAATTTTGGGATGCTAACCGGAAAAATAAGCTCCATTTCCAGAGTTCCGGGAGAAGAAGGTTATTCTGCAGAGATTGAACTTCCGGAAGGAATGAAAACCAATTACAGTGAACAATTGAAGTTCATCCAGGAAATGGATGGAACGGCAGATATTATTACCAGCGAGAAACGTGTTATAAACCGGTTTATTGGAAATATTAAAACAGCAGCAGCCGAAAGCTTCTAAAAAATAGTCTTATGGAAAAAGCAAACCTAATCGATCTTACTTTTATCATCCCTTTAAGGATTGAATCCCCTGCAAGAACAGAAAATATTGAAATCCTAGTTTCTTTTTTGCAAAAACATTATTCAACAAATATCCTGATTTTAGAAGCAGGTAAAAAAGAAAAGTTTTTCCCTTCTAATGGAGTAGAAAAAATCTTTGTACTGGATGACAATCCGGTATTTCATCATACGAAATACCGCAATCAGATGGTAAAAAATGCAAAAACAGATTTTATAGCTGTATGGGATACGGATGCGTTATGCAACTCAAATCAGATTCTTAAGGCTGCTGAGCTGCTTCGAAAAAATCAGGCTGATATGGTATATCCTTACGACGGTAGGTATTATGCTACTCATAGACTTTTTAAAAATGTATATAAAGAAGCCGGAAATGACATTAGGGCTTTTGAAGAAAATATTGGGAAGTTTCGTCTGTACCATGGATATAATTTTGTAGGTGGAGCCTTTTTGGCAAACAAAAATGCATTTTGTAAGGCAGGTATGGAAAATGAGAACTTTTATGGCTGGGCACCTGAAGATGAAGAACGATACAGACGCTGGGAAATATTGGGTTATCGGGTTTCACGAGTAGACGGTCCTATGTTCCACCTTGACCATCCCCGGGGAAAAACCAGTTGGTTTGCTGATAAAGGAAATGAAATTCGTTCACGACAGGAATTTTTAAAAGTTTGCCGTATGAACCCAGTTGAATTAAGGCAATATGTTAATAGTTGGGGATGGGCATAATCTCTCCAATCATCTGCATTTTTATCTACTTTAACATTACTCTATCATTCCCTCAGTATAAAACCAAACATTTGAAGCTTCATTGAATGTTCCTATTTTTGCAGCTTAAGATTAATATAAGATGATAATCGAAAAACACCCGGACGCTGAAGCACTGATTTTTGATTTGGATGGAACTATCTCCGATTCCCTTCCGCTTCATTTGCATACATGGAAACTGGTTTGCGAAAAATACAAGTGTGATTTTGATGATAACATCATTACAGAAATTACAGGAATGCCAACCATACGGTTTGCCGAGCGTGTTATTGCCGACAACAAACTGCAAGAAGTTACTCCTCAAGAGCTTGTTAACATGAAGCAACAGTCGTTTTGGGATCGGGCAGATTTGCTTCGTCCAATCAAGCCTGTTGTTGACTTAATTCATAAATACCATGGAAAAATTCCCATGTCAATAGGAACAGGAGCCAGTCGAACGAGTGCTGAAACCCAACTTAAAGCATTGGGACTTCGCAAATATTTCGATATTATTGTTTCGGCTAATGAGGTTACAAAACACAAGCCCGAACCAGAAACATTTCTTAGATGTGCAGAATTAATGGGTGTTGCTCCTGAAAAATGCCAGGTACTGGAAGATGGTGTTTTAGGAATGCAGGCTGCGAAAAAAGCAGGTATGTACCTGATTGATGTACGCCCTTTTCAACCCGCATAAAATAAAACACAATGAAGATTTTTAAACAACTACTCATTATTTTAGGGATTAATTTTCTGGGGGAATTCCTAAGTAGCTTTTTAAATCTTCCCCTGCCCGGCAGTATTACCGGAATGCTCCTTCTTCTCATTATGCTTTCAACAGGAGTTGTGAAAGAAGAGCACATTAAAGAAACTGCTGACTTTTTCCTTCAAAACATGGGGTTCTTTTTTATTCCTGCAGGGGTAAGCATTATGGTTTCGTATTATGCCCTCGAAGGATATTATCTCCAAACAATTTTGGCAATTGTGCTTTCTACCCTGTTGGTTTTATCCATCACGGCTTTATCAACCCAAGCTCTTATTAATATTCGGGAAAAGAAAAATGGAGAATCTGACTAACACACATTTATTCGGAATATTGCTAACCATTGGCTGCTTTTATGGAATCAGCTATATAAAATACCGCACACGAATAAGTTGGCTTAATCCCCTGCTACTGTCCATTTTCATCATTATCTGCATTTTACTATTGATCGATATACCCTACGATCATTATACAAAAGGCGGAAGTGTGATTCATGCTTTTTTGGGACCGGTAACGGTTGTTTTGGCTCTCCCTCTCTATCGACAGCGGAAGCTTTTAGTCAAATACAAATATTCTATTCTTGGAGGAATTTTATCGGGTGTTATTTCAGCAATTCTTTCTGTCATCGTTTTAAGTAGGTTATTCAATTTAAACGAAATGCTTGAACGATCAATTTTGCCCCATTCGGTAACAACACCAATTGGAATTAGTGTTAGCAATATGCTTACTGCCACCGAAGGAATTACAATTCTCTCCATCATTATTACAGGAATTGTTGGTGCATCTATTTCACCTTTTCTATTAAAACTTCTAAGAGTTACTCACCCGGTAGCAAAGGGAATAAGCATTGGTACATCATCGCATGCACTAGGGACAACAAAAGCTGTTGAGATGGGAGAAACCGAAGCGGCAATGAGTAGCCTTGCTATTGGAGTTGCAGGACTCACAACCGTACTGGTTGTAACAATCATGCAATTAGCAGGTTGGTATTAACCTGTTATTAATTTAAATATCGATCCAACTCGTAAGCAATTCTGTCATTATCAATATCTTTTCCTATAAAAACAAGAGTATTTACTTTTTCTTCAGAAAAACCAATAAAGGAACCATTTTCATAGCTAGCTGTTCCTCCAACCGATTGCACAATAACTTTTTCAGCTTGATCATCGGGATATAAAACACCTTTTATGCGATAAATCTGTAATTGGTTAATTGCTACAAAATAATTAAACCAATATTGAAACTTCTTCAAATTAACACTTCCCCTAAATTGATGGGTGAATGTTGTAAATTTTTCACTCTCAATAATTCGATAAAAAACAGGCTCGTTCATTTTCTGTTCCAATTTCCCCTGAATCTGATCAACAAATGATTCCAGTTGAAAAGCTTCGAGTTTTGAGTAGTTCGTTTGATAAATAATTGCCGACGAATTATATGATTTTAATTGACGTTCTATCAATTTCAATTTTTCCGGTTCAAGCTCAGAAGATTTATTAATGATTAGCAAATCACTCAGCACAACTTGCATTTGCTGATCAGTTCCTTTCAATTGTTCTTCGGAATTTACAGCATCAACCAGACAAATACTTCCCTGAAGGAAAAACGTTCCTTCAATTCCTCATCTGAATAAAACGGACGAATAATATTGGAAAGGTTAGCAATACCTGTTGTTTCAATCAACAAGTAATCAATATTCCCCGCTTTTTCTGCAAGGTCTAGTAATGTCAGTGAAAACTCATTAGAAATACTGCAGCAAATACAGCCATTACTTAAATCAAAAATATTCTCGCTACGCATTCCAACGATCAAATCCGGATCTATGGAAGTTGCGCCAAACTCATTTTCAACCAACGCTAATTTTAATATGAGGGTGAGTTTTTATGATTTCATTAATGAAAGTTGTTTTCCCAGCTCCTAAAAACCCGGTAATAATAACAACTGGTATTTTTTATTTTCACCCATTTTTTATGAAATCCTGTCTTGATCACAGGCTCTTGGTTCTACTCATTTATATTCATCCGTGCAAAAGGAACTGCATCCTGCCCAATGAATTCTCCTTTTTGATATTTATAATATCCGTAATGGCAATCATTGCGGCATTGTCCATGGTAAATGCGAACTTGGAATATGCATTTTCCATTTACGCTTTTTAGCTTCATTACGAAGTGCATTTTGCAAGCCAGAATTTGCAGAAACCCCTCCTGCAACAGTAATTTCCCTTATTCCAGTTTGTTTTGCTGCTTTTATAACTTTATTCATCAAAATATCGATGATTGTTTTTTGAAGCGATGCACATAAATCAGCCTTATTCTCTTCAATAAAATTTTCGTTTTCTTTTATGTTGTCTCGCAAGAAATACAGAAAACTGTTTTTAATCCACTAAAACTATAATCCAGTTCTTTAATTCTTGGCTTTGCAAATGTAAAAGCTTCGGCATTTCCTTCTTTGCCAACTTATCAATTAAAGGTCCTCCCGGATAAGGCATATCCATCACTTTGGCACATTTATCAAAGCTTCTCCGGCGGCATCATCAATGGTTTGTCCGATCACTTCCATTTCCAGATGATTTTTCACCAAAATTATCTGAGAATTTCCACCACTTACCAACAAACATAAGTGTGGAAATTTGGGAGCGTCAAATTCAACTTCTTTTTCCTTGATGAAATGGGCCAAGACATGTCCCCTGCAAATGGTTAATATCAATCATGGGGACTCCCAATGACAAAGCAAAACCTTTGGCAAAGGAAGTTCCAACTAAAAGAGAGCCCAACAAACCAGGGCCACGCGTAAAGGCAACAGCATCAAATTTCCTCTCTCTTAATTCCAGCTTGCTTAATTGCCTGATCAACAACAGGTACAATATTTTGCTGATGGGCACGTGAAGCAAGCTCGGGAACAACTCCCCCATATGCTTCATGTACTTTCTGACTGGCAATAATATTCGACAATAAGTAGCCGTTTGAATAACAGCGCTGTGAAGTATCATCACATGATGACTCAATACCTAAAATTGTTATATTTTTTGTTTGCTCCATTCAACTTAATTTGAGAAAAATCGTTTCAAAAAATGATGGCAAATCTCAATGAAATCCGCTGATTTTCGCTTATTTTGCTTAAATAAAGAAGGCACAAAATTATTAAAAAACATTCAAAATAACACTTTGGTTCTTTGCTGTAATAATACTGCTCCTTACAGCCGGGTACTTATTACTTAGAATAAGTCCTGTACAAACTTGGTTGGTTCAGACTATCAGCAGAAATATGTCCGAAAAACTGGGTGCAAACATCCATGTACAAAAGTTGATATTGCTTTTTTTGACAAAGTTATTTTAAATGATTTGTTGATCGAAGATCAAAATGCAGACACTTTATTTTTTATTGAAGAGCTTACTGCCAATATCGATTTAATAAAGTTCAAGGAGCGAAAAGTTGATATTTCATCTATTAAGATGGATCGAAGTAAAGCTTTTCTTTCTTTAGATGAAAACCGCTTTCCTAACTATAAATTTCTACTTGATGCTTTTAGAAATGACGAACAACCGGAAAGTCTACCCTGGAATATTTCTTGTCAGAATTTTATCTTCAACGACACTCGTTTAGGCTACACCTACTATCAACAGGAAAATGTGAATTGTTATCAACCTTCAAAATATCAATCTCGATATTTCAGACTTTATTTTGAATAGAGATTCCATTTCATTAAATATCAACAACCTTAATTTCGACGATAATAAATCATTCAATTTAAATGAACTTAGCGGACAGATTACCTCTTATGATCATGTTCTTAAGCTGAATGACCTTAAAGTTTCAACTCCTTATTCAACAATTGAGAAAGCAAATTTCATGATCGATCAATCATCAGTTGGTGAAGATGATGATTTCACTGCATCTGAAATTGATATTGATTTGCAAAACTCAACAGTGGATTTCAGGGATGTTGCCCAGCTCGTTCCCGCACTTCGGGGCATGGATTTACAGATCGATATATCGGGGCACGTTTTGGGAACACTGGCAGATTTGAAAGGGAGGGATATCGTACTTAATTTTGGCGACTACACCAATCTCTCATGTGACTTTTATATAAATGGTCTACCTGATCTTAATAATGCATTCATCGATCTGGAATTAAAAAGTTCAAACACACAATTTACAGATATTGCAAAAATAAAACTCCCTTCATCTTCAGATAAAGCATATCTTGACTTTCCGGATATCCTGTACGATGCAGGGTTAATTAGCTACACAGGTAATTTCTCCGGATTCTTAAGTGACTTCGTTTCTTTCGGTACTTTAGAGTCCAATTTTGGTTATGTAAACACCGACCTTGTTTTTAGTCCGGGAGCTAATAATATTATTAATCTGGATGGGCATTTAAAAACTGTTGATTTTGAAATAGGAAGATTCACACAAATAAACGATCTGGATAAAATTTCGTTTAATGGGCAGGTAAATGGAAGCTATAACAATCAGAACAATTTATTAACAGCAGACATAGACGGATTGGTAGACAGTATCTTATACCGGGAATATCTCTACAAGAATATTATTTTGGATGGTATATTTGATGACCAAAGATTTGAAGGGACTTTAAGTATCGACGACCAAAACCTAGCCGGAAATTTCACAGGAAAGGTTGATTTCAATGAAATAACTCCTGTTTTCGATTTTGAATTATTCTTAAACAGAGCCAATCTTAATGCTCTAAACCTGGATAAGGTTCACCAGAAGTCAACTCTGGCTATTGACCTGAAAGCCAATTTTACAGGAAAAGACATTGACGATATCAACGGAAATATTTGGATTGAAGAGGGCAACTATTCCAACGAAAACAACTCATTTCAACTCAACAGTCTGAATCTGTCAACTTTTGAGGATAGTTTAAGACACTTACAAATCTATTCTGATTTTATTGATATAAACATTAGTGGTAATTATACTTTTAACTCCATAAGAGCGCAATCTCAGAAACCTGCTTTATCGTTATCTTCCTTCGTCTGGAATACAACGGGTTGAAACAAGTGGAGAAGACTCATTTAACTTTACCATTGAACTTAAGGATACTGAAACTCTTACAAAAACTTTTTATCCGAATCTAAGAATTAGTCCAACCCAATTGATTGGCTCATATACAGAAATCTCAAACAACCTGGATATCTATACTGACATTCCGGAAATTAGTTATGGGAAGGTCTATTTAAAAAATTACTCAGCTGCTATTCATTCAAACGAAAAACTTGAGATAAACAGCCGGGCAGATGAGCTTTCCTTTGGGAACAACTATGCTTTAAGCAATATTCAAATTAACTCTGATGCAATAAACAATCAAATTAACACATTAATATTCTGGGATAACTATGAAGAAAGAACATACCAGGGAGAAATAAACATAGAAACTAATTTTCTTCCTCCACAAAACAAAAAACCAAGCTTAACAATTGATATTTTACCTTCCAACTTTCTATTGGCCGATACCGTTTGGACAATATCACCATCCCAAATAAAAATTGACTCTACCCGAATTGAAATTGACGACCTCTCCATTTCAAACAAGCAACAATCTATTCACGCATCTGGTGTTATATCACACAACAATGCAGACAAGCTTGATATATCCATACAAAATATCAGCCTGGAAAATATTGATCTCTTAACTACAAAAAACATCAATATTAGTGGACAAGCAGGAGGTTTTGTTGATATTTATGACTTATATGGACAGCCATATTTTTTATCTGACATAGATATAAATAACACCACATATAAAGAACAACTCATTGGGGACATTAGCCTTATTACTCAATGGGACGCCCCATCTGAAGCGCTACAATCAGAACTAATAATCAACAATGATAGCTTACAAACAATTTATGGCTATGGTATATATTCTCCTGGGAAAGACAGTTTAAACTTTAATCTAAATACAGATCATCTACCACTTTCACTCTTACAAACTGTACTGAATGAGGATAGTTTCCAAGGCATCCATGGTTTAGGAACTGGGAATGTAAAATTCTCCGGAAGTTCTCAAAAAATACTAATGGATGGGGATATTTATGGTGAAGATGCAGGATTAACCATGACTTATCTACAAGTACCTTACACTTTCAATGACACCGTAAAATTCAGAAGCGACTCAATCATTTTTGATAACATTACAATATATGATCCTGATGGGAATTCAGGTATTTTTGATGGCTCAATAAGACATGACAATTTTACCAATATGGATTATGACATGTCTCTTTCATCACCAAGAATTCTGGCAATTAACACAACCGCACGCAACAATCCTAAATTTTTCGGGAAAGCATATACAAATGCGACTGTTCAAATTACCGGACACTCCAGGGATATCACCATTGAAGGTTCGGGCAACATCCATGAGCGGTACGGCTTTAAACATCTCTCTTGACTATGAAGAAGAAGCCCAAACCTACGACTTCCTTCGGTTTATAAATACAGAAGAAGTTGAGGAAGAAAAAACAAGCATAAAAAAGGAGACTCTATCGAAATCTCGTGTAAATATGATTTTTGATATTGAAGCTACTACCGATGCAGAATTTCAACTTATATACAACTCACAAGTTGGTGATGTCATAAAAGCAGAAGGCACGGGAAACCTCCGAATTGAAATTGATCCTGACTTCAATATCATCATGTATGGAGATTACCGTATTGCCAACGGAGAATATTTATTTACCCTTCAGAATGTTATCAACAAACGATTTGAGATTGAAGAAGGGGGAACAATCAACTGGAATGGCAACCCATACGATGCCACCATTAACATCAATGCAATTTACGAACTAAGAGCATCTTTAAGTGAACTGTATGCCAACTCAAACACCTCAAATGTCGACTACAGTCAACGCATACCTGTAAATTGCATCATCGAACTTACAGAGAACCTAAACAATCCAAACATTGATTTTGATATCGAATTTCCATCTACTGAAGAGCGAATAAAAGATGAGGTAAGCCAATTCTTCACAACGGAAGAAGACATGAATAAGCAAATTTTATCGCTTTTGGTTCTTGGACAATTTTACACTCCGGAATATTTGAGAGGATCTTATGAAGCCTCAAACCCTAACCTGGTAGGAAATACAGCAAGTGAACTTTTATCCAATCAATTAAGCAACTGGTTGTCTCAATTAAGCAGTTCAATTGATTTTGGTGTCAACTATCGTCCTGGCACACAAATTAGTGACGATGAAATTGAAGTTGCTCTAAGCACACAAATTTTTAACGACCGCGTCACCCTTAATGGAAATATTGGCAACAATGCCACACAGGGAAGAACTGCAAATAGTAATGACATTGTAGGAGACTTTGATCTTAAAGTAAAACTTACCAACAATGGTAAATTACAATTTAAAGCCTATAATCATTCCAACAACAACATTATCTACGAAACCTCCCCTTACACTCAAGGAATTGGACTAAGTTACAGGGAAAATTACGACTCATTCAACGAGCTTTGGGAAAAGTTCAAACGTGTATTTAAAAAGGGAAAATAACTTTAAGAAATTATTTCCTCCATCCAAAATCATCTGTCCAACATATACGAAATTCGTTTCTTATTTTATCTTTGGTCGGCAAATAAAATCTAATTTAAATCTAAATCTATGTTTATATTAATGGTAGTTGTGTTCGTGCTGGGATATGTTGCTATAGCACTCGAACACCCTCTTAAAGTTGACAAAGCTGCTTCAGCACTAATTATTGGAACCTTAACCTGGGTTGTATATATTCTTGGCGGGGATCAAATTCTGGAAATGGGATTCAGCACCGCTTGGGAAAGTTTTAAAAACCTGCACCACAGTATCGGGGACATCCATGAAATGATACACGAGTTCATCGTTGAAGATCAAATCATTTATCATTTGGGTGATATTGGCGAAATTCTTTTCTTCTTATTAGGTGCAATGACAATTGTAGAAGTAGTTGACCAACACTCCGGATTCAAGGTTATTACAGATAAAATTAAGACTACAAACAAAGTCAAACTATTATGGGTATTGAGTATCCTGACTTTCTTCATGTCAGCTCTTCTTGACAACCTAACTACAACAATTGTAATGGTTGCTTTACTTCGTAAATTAATCGATGACAAACAAACACGCTGGTTATTTGCCAGTATGGTTGTTTTAGCAGCAAATGCCGGAGGTGCATGGTCTCCTATCGGTGACGTTACAACAATCATGCTTTGGATTGGTGGCCAAGTAACTACATTAAGAATTATTGAAGGGGTAATTTTACCAAGTTTGGTTTGTATGGTAGTTCCTTTGGGTATTTTGAGTTTCACAATGAAAGGTAATGTTACTCGTCCTGATTTAAGCAACGAAGAAGCAGAGGTAACCACTCCTAAAGAACAAATGTTATTCCTTATTTTAGGTGTCGCAGGTCTGTTATTCGTACCTATATTTAAAACAACAACACACCTTCCTCCATATATGGGTATGTTATTATCATTAGGTATTCTTTGGGCTATTTCTGAGCTAATACACAAAAACAAACCAGCAGAAATAAAAGATAAACTAAGAGTTACAGCTGTACTTCGTAAAATTGATACACCAACAGTATTGTTCTTCCTGGGTATATTATCTGCAGTTGCAGCATTGCAATCAGCAGGTCAGCTTAACCTTTTAGCTAAGTTCCTTGATGAAAACTTAGGTAACATTTACCTGATAGACATGGCAATTGGAGTTCTTTCCTCAATTGTTGACAATGTTCCTCTTGTTGCAGGTGCTATGGGTATGTATCCAATTGCAGATCCTGGTACTACCGGTTATATGGCAAACTTTGTTCAAGACGGTGCATTTTGGGAATTTCTTGCATATACAGCAGGTACAGGTGGTAGTATGTTAATCATTGGTTCTGCAGCTGGTGTTGCAGCAATGGGACTTGAGAAAATCGACTTCATCTGGTACATGAAGAAAATCACGTGGTTAGCTGCTATCGGATACGTTTCCGGAGCCGCTGTGTATTATGTGATGTTTGGATTATAAAAAAACTTAAATATTACTTATTTTTACGAGGTATAATAAAACAGATTATACCTCGTTTTTTATATGATTTTCAGAAAATATAACCATTAACCTATGTTTAACTTCATTCTCTTACAAGCAGCAACACAACTGGCAGACAGCACTGATGTGTTGGCTCAAACGAATCAACAGCAAGATGGAATCGTTACTAAGTTTTTTGACCTTGCCCTAAAAGGTGGCTGGATCATGATCCCTATCGTTGCCTTATCACTTATTGCTGTTTTTATATTTTTTGATCGCTACGTTGCAATTAAAAAAGCCGGTAAAGTTGATGGTTCCCTACTGGAAAAAGTAAAAAGCCACATACTTGAGGGTAAAATTGACTCGGCATTAGCATTAGCGCAATCACAGGACACTCCTACTTCACGAATGATTGAAAAAGGGATCTCCAGAATTGGCAGACCTATGTCTGATGTTAATTCAGCCATTGAGCTTGTTGGTAATCTGGAAATTTCAAAGCTTGAAAAAGGATTGCCTGTTTTAGCAAGTGTTGCCGGAGGTGCTCCAATGATTGGTTTCTTAGGAACCGTTATGGGAATGATCCAGGCTTTTTATGACATGGCCAATGCCGGGAACAATATCGATGTTACCCTTCTTTCATCAGGTATTTATCAGGCAATGGTTACAACTGTTGCAGGTCTTACCGTAGGTATTATTGCATATTTCGCATACAATATTCTTGTTTCAAATGTTGAAAAAGTTGTCTTCAAAATGGAAGCCGCAACTTCTGAGTTTTTGGATCTGTTGAATGAACCAGCAAAATAATTTCAATGGCATTAAAAAAAAGAAATAAAGTAGATGCAAGTTTCAGCATGTCATCTATGACGGATATCGTGTTTTTACTGTTGATATTTTTCATGGTCACATCAACTTTGATTGCTCCAAACGCGCTGAAACTTTTATTGCCACAAAGCAATAACCAAACGGCAGCAAAACCTGTAAGTTCAATATCAATTACTGCTGATTTGAAATACTTTGTAAATATTGACGGAGACTTACAACGCGTCGCCTTTAGCGAAATAGAACCTGCCTTACAACAAAGTATTGGCGAAAATGAAGAAGCATATATTTCTCTTCATGCTGATAAATCTGTTCCATGGGATGAAGTTGTTAAAATCATGAACATCTGTCGCCGGAACAATTATAAAATGATAGCTGCAACCTCTCCCGAAAATTAATGAGTTATTTTTCCAAACATAGAGAAGGTTTATGGGGAACGATAATCGTGCATGGCATATTACTCGTAATATTGCTGTTGTTTGGTTTTTTCACTCCTCTCCCTCTTCCCGGAGAAGAAGGGATATTGGTAAATTTTGGTGATTCAGAGCAAGGATTTGGCGAAGTTGAGCCAGCACCTTCCAGACAGCAAACGTCAACTCCTCCTGCACAACAGGAACAAGAGGAAGTTGTACAACAAGCCACACCTCCACCACCAGCAAGTTCAACACCCGAAATTCCTTCTGCTGCTGAAGAAGAAGTGATGACACAGGACATGGAAGAGACAGCCGCAATTGAATCCGCACGCAAAGAAGCAGAAGAGGAAGCACAAAGACAAGCTGAATTAGAAGCACAACGAGTACGTGAAGAACAAGCAAGGATTGAAGCTGAAAGACAAGCTGAACTGGATGCTCAAAGACAAAGAGAAGAAGAAGAAAGACTGGAAGCAGAAAGACAAAGACAAGAAGAACTTGAGCGTCAACGATTACTCGAAGAAGAACGATTAAGACAAGAAGCAGAACAACAACAAATTGCTGAAATAAATTCACGTGCCGCCAATGCTTTTGGAAGTGGTGGTGCCGGAGACACAAATTCAACAAGTACCAGTCAGGGAGTTACTTATCCTGGCGGAAATCAAGGAAATCCCAATGGAGCCGCCGGTGCATCAGACTACGGTGACGGTGGAAGTGGAAGCGGTAATTCCGGAAATGGTCCTTCTTTTAGTTTATCTGGAAGAAATGCATTATCCCTACCCTTACCCAACTATCCGGGCAGAGAAGAAGGAATCGTTGTTGTTGCGGTTACTGTTGATAAATATGGAAATGTAACCAGCGCAGAACCAGGAGCAAGAGGATCGAGTACTTACAATGCAAGTTTACTGGAAGCAGCCAAACAAGCAGCTTCAAAAGCTAAATTTAATGCAGATGAAGCAGCATCAGCCTTTCAATCAGGAACAATAACCTACCGTTTTGTACTGGATTAAATTCAAGGATTAAACATGTCAGGAGTATAATATCCCAGAATCGAATTAACCATATCTAATTGTAACTGAGCTTCTTTATTTTCTGGATTTATTTCTAATGCCCTTCTGAATTCATTGATGGCCTTTCCCCATTCTTGTTTTTTGCATAAAACTTTTCCCAGAAAAAAATGTGCTCCATCATGATCGGTATTATTTTTTATAAGGATCTCAAGCTGTTTCTCTGCTTCTTCAATCTTATTCAGGTTGAATAATACCTCTATTTCATCCATATTTTTCCTCATGCCTCAAACTTAATTAAAATCATACACTTCCAATGCAAGCCAATAAATTACTAATACAGAACGATAACAAGATCACCCTGATTTATGTTTTATTTTCACCCCTTACCTAACAAAAACAGAACTCAAATTTCTATATAATAAGATTCCCTATTTTAAGAATATTTTTAGGTAGTTTAGAACTTATTATTATATTTGCACTCGCATTCAAATACGGGTGTAGCTCAGTTGGTAGAGCACTGGTCTCCAAAACCAGGTGTCGGGCGTTCGAGTCGCTCCTCCCGTGCAAAAGCTGCTTGAAAAAGCAGCTTTTTTTGTTTCAACAAAAGAAAACATAAGAGAATTACCCATTTGCTTTTTTTCAGCGATTTTTACAAATATATTTGTGCAAATTTTCAATCTCATGACAGTCGATTTATTTGTTCCATGCTTCATTGATCAGCTTTATCCGAATACGGCTTTTAATACCATTAAGATATTGAAGAAAGCCGGAGTAAATGCATCTTATAATCCAGAACAAACCTGCTGTGGGCAACCAGCCTTTAACAGCGGCTATTGGGATGAGACCAAAAGCCTGGCGAAAAAATTCATTAACGACTTTAAAGGAGATAATTTAATTGTTAGCCCTTCAGCTTCATGTTCAGGGTTCATTAAAAATTACTATCCGGAAGTTATCAAAGAAGAAGATCCTGAATATGATGAAAATATTCGCTTAAAATCCAGAATATTTGAGCTTACTGATTTTTTAGTGAACAAACTAAATATTACTGATTTTGGGGCTGAATTTCCACACAAAGTTTGTTACCACGATGCATGCTCTGCTTTGCGGGAATATGGGATAAAAAAAGAACCTCGCATCTTACTCTCCAAAGTAAAAGGACTAGAATTAATAGAGATGGAAGATGCCGAAACCTGCTGTGGCTTTGGTGGAACTTTTTCTGCCAAGTTTCATTCAATTTCTTCTGCCATGACCGAGCAAAAAGTTGAAAACGCGCTTAAAACTGGCGCCGATTATATCATTTCAACAGAATCATCATGCCTGATGAATATTGAAGGATACATAAAAAAGCACAAATTGCCAATCACTCCTATTCATATAGCAGATGTTTTAGCTAGTGGATGGTAGACTGCTAAATACTTGATTCTTGCCTACTGATCACCAATCACTTAACATCTCGTTTAAAAACATTCTCCGGATATTCAATATCAGCCAGAAACAATCCTTCTGAAGGAGCTGAAGCACCTGCTGCTCCCCGGTCTTTCAACTCTATGATTTTTCGAAATTCATCAACGGTGATTTTTCCTAAGCCAACCTGAATGCAGGTTCCTACAATTGCACGAACCATGTTCCGCAGAAAACGATCGGCTTTCACCGTAAAAATCAGGCGATGTCCCTCGTGTTTCCATTCCGCTGCATATACTTTACAATTGTTGGTTTTCACATCGGTATGCAGCTTGCTAAAGCTGGTAAAATCCTCAAAGTCGAATAATACCGCACATGCTTCATTCATTGCTTCAAGATCCAGAGGCCTCGTAAAATACCAGGATGTTTCCTGCACAAAAGGGTCTTTTTGTTGATTAATAAAATAATGATAGGTACGTGATGTTGCATCGAAACGGGCATGAGCACACGATAAAACTTTATGAATCCCGAAAATGACAACATCCGAGTTTAGAAAACTATTTAGCTTATACGTAAAATCCGAATGATCTAAATCCACTTTTTCAGAGTCAAAATGAGCGACAAAATAACTTGCATGCACTCCGGTATCTGTTCTGCCAGCACCCGTAAGTGCAATTTCCTCACGGCAAATCGTACTTAATGCATTCTCCAAACTCTCCTGAACACTTTCAGCATTTGGCTGTATTTGCCAACCATGAAAACGTGTTCCATTATAAGCTAACTCAATAAAATATCTTTGTTTAAAGTCGGACATATTTTCAATTAACAAAAAAACATATTATTAACCAGAAAAAAGGCTGAAATTATTACTTTTACTACTCTTTTCAGCAAAAAAGAACTTAACAACTTTTAACAAAGTTATACTCTTTTTTGTAGAAGTATGAACTAATTTCGACAACTTCAAAAAAACAAAAAAATATGGATCAAGCAGTTGATATACGTGAACTAAATGAACGCATTCAGAAAGAAAGTTCTTTTGTAGACCTGATCAGCATGGAGATGAACAAGGTAATTGTTGGTCAGAAACATTTGGTGGAAAGTTTACTAATTGGCCTGCTTTCAGGTGGGCATATTTTGTTGGAAGGTGTTCCGGGTTTAGCAAAAACCCTGGCCATAAATACTCTGGCAAATACGATTAACGCTGACTTTGCGCGTATCCAATTTACACCCGACCTTTTACCTGCCGACCTTTTAGGTACCTTAATTTACAGTCAGAAAAATGAGGAGTTTGTTGTAAAAAAAGGGCCCATCTTCACCAATTTCGTATTGGCAGATGAGATTAACCGTGCCCCGGCAAAAGTTCAGTCGGCACTTCTAGAAGCCATGCAGGAACGTCAAATCACAATTGGAGATCAAACTTTTAAGTTGGAAGAACCATTCCTGGTAATGGCTACTCAAAACCCGATTGAGCAGGAAGGAACATATCCTCTTCCTGAAGCACAAGTCGACCGTTTCATGTTAAAGGTTGTCATTAACTATCCTCTAAAAGAAGAAGAAAAACTGATCATCCGCCAAAACTTACTGAAACAATTCCCTAAAGCTTCAACAATTTTGAAGCCTGAAGATATTATCAAAGCCAGAAACGTTGTAAAAGATGTTTACCTGGATGAAAAAATTAGCAAATACATTGTTGATATCGTTTTTGCCACACGTAATCCTGAAGAATACAAGCTGGAGAAATATACTGACATGATCAACTACGGGGGCTCTCCACGTGCCAGTATCAGTTTGGCACAAGCAGCTAAGTCTTATGCCTTCATCAAACGTCGTGGTTATGTAATTCCTGAAGATGTACGTGCTGTTTGCCCGGATGTTCTTCGTCACCGTATCGGTTTAAGTTACGAAGCAGAAGCAAACAACATTACAACGGAAGAAATAATTACCGAAATTCTGAATACCGTTGAAGTTCCATAATGAGTTGCGAGTTTCAAGTTATGAGCTAAGAAAACAAGAACTTGTGAAACCAAGTATTTTTAAAACTCGAACATGAAAACTTGACAGCAGATTTGAAATTTGTTTTTTGGAATTTGGAATTTTACAAGCATGGAACATACAGAACTATTAAAAAAAGTCAGGAAGATTGAGATTAAAACCAGGGGGTTAAGCCGAAATATTTTTGCCGGTGAATATCACTCTGCGTTTAAAGGTCGCGGTATGGCTTTTAGCGAGGTTCGTGAATACCAGTTTGGAGACGATGTCCGCAATATTGACTGGAATGTAACTGCCCGGTACAACAAACCATACATCAAGATTTTTGAAGAGGAACGCGAACTCACCGTGATGTTGCTTATCGACGTCAGTGGATCCCGGGACTTTGGTTCTTCCGATAAATTCAAAAAGAATGTAATAACCGAAATCGCTGCAATTTTGGCTTTTTCAGCCATTCAAAACAATGATAAAATCGGGGTCATTTTCTTTTCAGGGAAGATTGAAAAGTTCATTCCTCCTAAAAAAGGAAAATCTCATATTCTTAGAATCATCCGTGAATTAATTGATTTTGAACCGGAGGATAAAGGAACAAACATCACTGAGGCTATTCGTTACATGACGAACGCCATTAAAAAGAGATGTACCAGCTTCATTATTTCCGACTTCATTCAAAATGAGGCGGACTTGGATAAAGCCATGACCATTGCCAACAACAAGCACGACATGGTGGCTTTGCGCATTTTTGACAAGCGAGAGGCAGAACTTCCGCCTATTGGAATGATCAAGCTTAAAGATGCCGAAACCGGTCAATATACATGGGTTGACAGCAGCAGTAAAAAAGTGCGCGATTCCTATAGCAAATGGTGGCATCAAACCAATCAAAAGCTGGATGTCATGTTCAAAAAGAGCGGCATTGATGTAGCACACATCGACACCAGTGAAGACTATGTGAAATCGTTGATGACCCTGTTTAAGAAAAGAGGAGTAAAAGCTTAATTGAATGAAACAACTCAGATACATATTCCTACTTGTGTGCCTGTTGGCTTTTCAAAACACAGCAGTTTGGGCACAACAGATTGAAGCCAGTGCGGTAATTGACTCAACCAATGTGTTAATTGGCGACCAGTTCAATTTGCGTTTGGAAGTAGATTTACCCCAAGATGTTCAGGTTGGGTTTCCTGTAATTGGCGATTCACTATCCGAAACGGTTGAGGTGATTTCACAATCGCCACTTGACACGATTAATTTAGATATTGAAGATCAAATCAAGATTACACAGGATTTACTCGTTACTTCTTTTGACACAGGAGAACAATTTATTCCGGGCTTGCAATTTGTTATCAATTTTAATGGAATAACAGATACCATAGAAACGGTACCCGAATACTTCTATGTACATGGAATGGAAATTGACACAACCAAAGGTCCGGTTGACATTAAAAAACCCTATGAGGCTCCGGTTACGTTAAGCGAGGTTTATCCATACATTCTCGGTGTAATTATTATCGGTGCCATCATCTTTTTCATCTTTTATTACATTCAGCGAAAAAGGCAAAACAAGCCACTTTTCAGCAAGCCGGAAATTCCGTTGGAGCCACCTCATGTTGTTGCACTTCGTGAGCTGGACCGCATCAAGGAAAGTAAGGACTGGCAACACGATGAGATTAAGAAATATTACAGTGAAATATCTGATACACTCCGTGCATACATTGAACGCAGATTCAGTATAAATGCAATGGAGTATACAACAGACGAAACAGTTCAGGCATTCAACAAACAAAAGGATTTGCTTCCTGAAAAAACGTTTAGTGAACTAAAAAATATTCTTAATCTTTCGGATTTGGTGAAATTTGCCAAATACACACCTCTGGATGATGACCATAACATGACGCTTATGAACGCTTACTTCTTTGTTAATAATACTAAGATTGAAGAGCGCAATGAGACAGTTGAAGATGACAGAGAAGGTGAAGATGTTACTTTAAAATGATTTTGTGATGTTAGAAGGAGTTACATATAAAAACCCGGAATATTTCTACCTGCTATTCTTGCTAATACCAATGATAGCCTGGTATATTTTTCGTTATCGAAAATCGGGAGCCAGCATCCGGTATTCATCGCTTATGGGTTTTTCCAATATTCAACGCAGCTGGAAACATTACCTGAGACATGCCCCTTTTGTATTGCAACTTATTGGAATTACATTTCTAACTATTGCGTTGGCAAGGCCTCAGTCTTCAAACAGCTGGGAAGATGTTACTACTGAAGGAATTGACATTGTTGTTTCCCTGGATATTTCCAGCTCGATGCTGGCTCAGGATTTTAGTCCGAACCGACTGGAAGCTGCCAAAGACGTAGCCACTCAATTTATCTCGGGCAGGCAAAACGACAAAATGGGACTGGTAGTTTTTGCAGGAGAAAGCTTTACGCAATGTCCGCTTACAACCGATCACGCTGTACTTATCAACCTTTTTAATGATCTGGAAAGTGGAATTATCGAAGATGGTACAGCCATTGGAAATGGTTTGGCAACTGCGGTTTCCCGCCTACGAGAAAGCGATGCAATTAGTAAAGTCATCATTCTTTTAACTGACGGGGAAAACAACCGTGGAGAGATTGCTCCGGCAACAGCTGCGGAACTGGCAAAAACATACGGAATTCGGGTTTATACAATCGGTGTTGGAACCATTGGAACAGCACCCTACCCTGTTCAGACTGCTTTTGGTACACAACTCATGGATGTGGAAGTAAACATCGACGAGGAAACCCTGCAAAAAATTGCAGACATTACAGATGGCCGCTACTTCAGGGCAACCAACAATGATAAACTGGTTGAGATTTACAACGAGATTGACCAGCTTGAAAAATCAAAGATTGAAGTAAAAGAATACAGCAAAAAGGATGAAGAGTATGAGCGTTTTGCTTTGTTAGCAGGAATCATCCTACTTGCCGGAATTTTCTTGAAAACAACCATTTTTAGAAACATTCCTTAATTAAGATGAAGCATGGAAATCTTTAGATTCGCACATATAGAATATTTATATGCTCTGGCACTTATTCCGGTGTTCTTTGTTTTGTTTATCCTCACAAGGATTCAACGACGCAAAGCCCTTGAGAAATTCGGGAACCGTGAAATTGTTGAGCAACTTATGCCCAATGCAAGTCATTCACGTCCGGTTGTCAAATTTGTTATCTGGATGTTTGCTTTAGCCTCGGTCATTATTGCCATGGCACGACCACAATTTGGCAGCAAACTGGAAACCATAAAAAGACAGGGAATTGAATTGATTATTGCGCTGGACGTTTCAAATTCCATGATGGCTGAAGATATTGAGCCTAACCGGCTGGAACGTGCCAAACGAGCCATTTCGCAATTGGTTGACCGGCTTACCGATGATAAAATCGGGCTGATTGTTTTTGCCGGAAATGCCTACACACAGCTTCCGATTACAACGGACTATGCTTCGGCCAAACTGTTTTTAAACTCCGTGAGCACGGACATCGTCCCCACGCAGGGAACAGCCATTGGTGCTGCGGTTGATCTGGCACATAACTCGTTCAGCCCTCAGTTTGAAGGCAACAAAGCCATCATCGTAATTACAGATGGTGAAAACCATGAAGACGATGCAGTTGGAGCAGCAAGCAGTGCTGTTGAGGATGGAATTATCGTTCATACAATTGGAATGGGATTACCCGAAGGCGGACCGATTCCCATCTACCAAAACGGACAGGAAGACTATCGTCGAGACAGAGACGGGCAGGTCGTTATCACCAAGCTTGATGAGCAAATGCTGCAGGAAATTGCGGCTGCCGGAGATGGTGTTTATGTCCGGGCAAACAATGCACAGGTAGGGTTGAATACCCTATTCAACGAAATAAATAAAATGGAAGAAGCCGAAGTTGAATCACAGGTTTACTCGGAATATGAAGAGCAATACCAATGGTTTATTGGCTTTGCACTTTTATTGATTTTTGTGGATTACCTGATTTTAGAGAGAAAGAACAAATATTTGAAAAACATCAAATTATTTGGGAATGAATAAGATTTTAAATATCAGCATACTTGTTTTCGCTTTGGGCTTAATTGGCTTTCAGGCACAGGCTCAAAATGAACGAAAATTTGTAAGGCAAGGAAATAATATTTTTGAAGAGGCTTTAAGTGACACAACCCAACTGGACACGATTGCTTTTAGCAATGCAGAAACCCAGTACCGTAAGGCACTTGAGAAACGCCCGGATAACCAGCAATGGAACTTCAACCTGGGAGATGCCTTGTACAAGCAAATGCATTTCGATGATGCAATAACCACTTTTGAGTCTATTGCGGAAGACAGCACCGACCCCATTGAGAAATCAAGGGCTTATCACAACCTGGGGAATTCATTGCTAATGAACAACCAGCTGGATGAATGTATCGAAGCCTATAAAAATGCGCTTCGCAACAACCCGGATGATCTGGAAAGTAAATACAACCTGGTTTATGCCATGAACCTGAAGCAACAGCAGGAAGATCAGCAACAACAACAGCAGCAAAATCAAGATCAGAACCAGGATCAAGATCAGAATGAGGATCAAAACCAGGATCAGCAACAGAATCAGGATCAGGATCAACAGCAAGACCAGGATCAAAATCAAGACCAACAACAGAATCAGGATAATCAAGACCAACAGCAAAACCAGGACCAGCAACAGCAGCAACAAAATCAAAAAATATCGAAAGAACAAGCTGAACGTTTGCTGCAGGCTTTGCAAAACAAAGAAGAAGAAATTCAGGAGCAGGTCAAAAAAGAACAGGCTGAGAAAGCCCAACAACGACAGATTGATAAAGACTGGTAATCTAAAGTCTCTATAAAATCCAGAGGTTGTATAATTTCTAAACCGATCACCTAAACTGAATATTTGTTATTTTTGAAACTGATTTCAATAAATCAAAAATTAAGATGGTTAAACGTATATTATTCACCTTATTTCTCTTAACAACTGCTCTCTTCGTAAAAGCAGTTGATGTAAGGTTTACTATGTCCGGTCCCAATGTTGTTTCCATGGGAGAACAGTTCCGACTGTCATTCTCGTTAAACGAAAGAGGAAGCAACCTTCAACTGCCGGATTTATCAGAATTTGATGTGCTCATGGGGCCTTCAACCTCCCAAAGCTCCAGCATACAAATGATAAACGGGCAAACCACACAAACCGTTTCTTATTCATACATCTATGTGTTAAGAGCGAAAAATGAAGGAACATTTACAATTGACCCTGCAACCATCGAGGTAGATGGAGGAACTTACACATCAAATTCGCTGGATATTCAGGTTGTCAGGCAATCAACTTCCGGACAGCAAAATTCAGCGTCGTCAGGACAATCAGGGCAATCAAGTAGTGCTTCCAATGGACAAATCAGCAAAGACGACCTTTTTGTAAATATTGAACTGGACAAAACAAATGTTTACAAGGGTGATCAAATAACTGCTACGGTAAAAATTTACGTTTCTCCCGATGTTCCAATAACCAATTTTGGCGATGTAAAACTCCCATCCTACGAAGGTTTTTGGACTGAAGAAGTTGATGTTCCCGATCAGGTAAGCTTTACGCGTGAAGCCTATAACAATCGAATTTACCAGGTTGGACTTCTGAAAAAAACAATACTGTTTCCTCAACAAACAGGGGAAATAACTATCGATCCGTTTGAAATTACCTGTTTGATTCGTCAGCGAGTAACAAGTAGCTCTCAAAGTTTTTTCGATAGTTTCTTCGATAATTACAGAAGTGTCTCTGCACAAGTGGTGAGTGATCCTGTTAAGGTAAATGTAAAGGAATTACCTAACCAGCCTGCTTCATTCTACGGAGGAGTAGGCAACATGAATTTCAAAGCATCGGTTGACAAGACCGAAGCCAAAACCAACGACGCCATTACCCTGAAAGTGGAAGTTTCCGGAAGTGGAAACCTTAACCTGATTCAGGCTCCGGATATTGAATTTCCGGCAGATTTTGAAGTTTACGATCCTCAAACAACCAACAATATCCGCACAAATGCAAATGGTGTTAGCGGAACCGTAACTTTTGAATACCTTATTATTCCAAGAACTGAAGGTGATTACACGATTCCATCATTTCAGTTTTCATCCTTTAACCCATCTACCGGAAGATACAATACTCAGAGTTCTTCGGAATTCAATTTACATATTGAAAAAGGAAATGAAGCAGAAAATGCAACGGTTATTAGTTCTTACTCAAAAGAAGATGTGCAACTGATTGGACAAGATATTCGCTTTATCAAGCAAAACCAATATAAGCTAAAAGTAAAAGATGACGTCTTTTATGGAAGTACGGCTTTCTGGTTTCTGTACATCATACCGCTGCTGGCGTTTGTCGTGCTTTTCATTGTGTATCGTAAAAAGCTTCAGGAGAATGCCAATATTCAACTGGTAAAAAACAAAAAGGCGAATAAAGTTGCGCTAAAACGCCTGAAAGAAGCTTCGAACTATATGAAGCAAAATAATGCGGAGCAGTTCTACGAAGCCGTACTTAAAGCATTCTGGGGATATTTAAGCGACAAACTGAGCATTCCTGTTGCCGACCTTAACCGCGATAATGCAACACGTTCCATGCTGACCCGCCAGGTAAGCCAGGAGGTTGTTGATGAATTTATTGCAACCGTTGATACCTGTGAATTTGCCCGCTACGCGCCAAGTGCAGCTGGTGGAACGCTGGAAGAAATTTACCAAAAATCCGTTAACCTGATGGGTAAACTGGAAAAACAAATTCGATGAGCAACTTAAAAGTAAAAACAATGAAAAAGAGCATATATATAGTATTCTTCTTATTGATATCATTGAGTTCTTTTGCTCAAACGCAGCTTGAACAAGCCAATCAATTCTATATTGATGGAGAGTATGATCAGGCTATTGAAACTTACCAGGAGATTCTGAATGGAAATATGGAATCAGCCGAAGTTTATTATAACCTGGGTAACGCATACTTTAAAACAGGTGAATTTACACAAGCCATACTAAACTACGAAAGAGCAAAATTGCTGGCTCCAAACGATGACGACATTCAATTTAACCTTGATTTAGCAAATCAATATACAACTGATGCAATTACCGATATTCCTGAAGTATTTTTTGTAAGATGGTGGAAAAGTATAGGAAACACTTACTCTACAAATACATGGAGCACTGTCAGTATCATCGCATTTATCCTTACTTTAATCCTCGCTGGACTGTTCTTTTTAAGCAAAACTGCTAACATTAAAAGAATTTCATTCTGGACAGGAGTCCTTATCCTTTTTATTTCCATATTAACTTTTAACTTTGCCGCCCGGCAAAAAAAGCTGATGACTGCGCATAATTATGCAATCATCACCCAGCCTAGTGTGACAGTTAAGAGTTCACCCTCCGAAACAGGAACCGACTTATTCCTGATTCATGAAGGATTGAAAGTGGAAATAAAAGACAACATGGGAAGTTGGATGGAGATCCAGCTCTCCGATGGAACACAAGGATGGTTACCAACGAATAGTTTAGAAGAGATATAGATAATGCCGGCAAAACGCCGGTTTTTTGTTTTTAAGAGATTTTTTAAAACCATTTTAATCGAGAGTTGTTTAAGAACTCATAACATTTAAATTATGGCTTATAATTTACTAAAAGGTAAAAAAGGTATTATTTTCGGCGCTCTAAATGCCGATTCCATTGCATGGAAAGTAGCAGAACGCGCACACGAAGAAGGTGCAACTTTTACCCTGTCGAATACAACCATTGCCCTACGCATGGGCGATACAGCCCAACTGGCTGAAAAATGTAATGCGACCGTTATTGAGGCAGATGCAACAAACGTTGCCGACCTTGAAAATCTGTTTGAAAAATCAATGGAAGTTTTAGGCGGCAAAATTGATTTCGTGCTTCACTCAATCGGCATGTCTCCAAATGTTCGGAAAGGACGCCACTATAGCGACTTAGATTACAACTTCCTGGATAAAACACTTGATGTTTCAGCAATTTCATTTCATAAAGTTTTACAGGTCGCACGTAAAAAAGATGCGATTAATGAATGGGGATCTGTCTTAGCATTATCATATGTTGCTGCTCAACGCACATTCTACGGTTATAATGATATGGCTGATGCCAAAGCTTTACTGGAGTCAATAGCTCGCAGCATGGGATACATCTATGGACGCGAAAGAAATGTTCGTATTAACACGATTTCTCAGTCGCCTACAGTTACCACTGCAGGAAGCGGTGTAAAAGGCATGGACAAATTGATGGACTTCTCAGAACGTATGTCACCGCTAGGTAACGCAACCGGTGATGAATGTGCTGATTATTGCATCACCTTGTTCTCCGACCTGACAAAGAAGGTTACGATGCAGAACTTATTCCACGATGGAGGATTCTCTTCCATGGGTATGAGCCTTCGTGCATTAGAACAATATGAGAAAGGGTTGGAATGTGAGTGTGACGATGAAGAGATTAAACATAAATATGACTAATCATTAATCAATGATATTTAGGGAACGGGGTCAGGAAGCTGGCTCCGTTTTTTTTGTTCACAGCATACTCATTTTACAATAAAACCACCTCCCCTTCGTGATACTCGGGTACTCCCTGCCTGCCGTCAGGCAGGCTCCTTAGGAAAGAGGAGAAATTGCATTGCAAAACTGTATTGAGTTTATTTGAATGTTTACTACAAACTACTGTGCCATTTCCCCTCCTTCAAAAGGAGGGGTGGCTTTCACGTAGTGAAAGTCGGGGTGGTTTGTTTAGCTTTCAATTATCCAATTTCCAACAGAAACTTTCTTATTTTTGCAGGATAATGAAAATCACCATTCTTATACTATACGGACTAGCTCTGCTGATTATTGGGATTTACTCTGCATTAAAGATTAAAACTCCAGTAGATTACTTTATTGCCGGAAAGAAAAATAAGACCCTTCAGATATCAGGTAGCTTACTAGCTTCAATTTTAGGAGGTTCAGCTATTCTTGGTTCTGTAAACCTGGCAGTTACCCAAAGCTGGGCATCAGCCTGGTATTTGCTTTGTGCCTCTGCCGGACTTTGGTTGTTGCTGCCTATCGTGAAAAAGGTGAGTCAATACGGCAAATTCACCTTGACTGACATGATCGGACGTTTTTATGGTGATTCTGCCCGTAAGGTGGCTTCTGTAATTATTCCCGTTGCATGGACAGGTATTGTTGCTGCCCAGATTATTGCTGCCTCAAAAATCATGTATAGCCTGTTCGGACTTTCCTACGACAATGGAGTTCTCATTTCCGGAATCGTGTTTATGGGTTACACACTTATTGGCGGACAGGTTTCCATCCTGAAGACAGACTTCCTGCAATCCATTATTATATTGATTGGAATTCTGGCGTCTGCCGTATTTCTGAATAATACACACGAGGTTAGTGTTTCGGCTTTTGGAGATTCATTTCCTTTTAACTCAGGTTTTGATTCCATTGATTTACTAATTCTGTTCCTGACTTTTTCCAGCACCTTTGTTGTTGGGCCCGATATCTATTCCCGCTTATTTTGTGCCCGCGATGAAAAGACAGCCAAAAACAGCATTGTCATTGTTGCATCGATATTAATTCCTTTTGCTTTTATACTTACTTATCTGGGAGTAGTTGCCCATGAGAACCTGCCTGCAAGCCAACTGGAAGGTTCAGTTTCCTTAATTGAATTAATTGACATTTATCTGCCCGACTGGATCGTGGGATTAATGGCCGCAGCTCTTTTATCAGCAGTGCTTTCATCCGCTGATACGACCTTACTTACCGCTTCTATGATTTTAAGTGAGCTTTTCAAAAAGGATATCGACAACAAAAAGTCATTAAATACAACTCGTATTCTAGTTGTAATAATCGGCATCATAAGTATTGTTCTGGCATTAAAAGTAACTTCTATCATCAATACCCTGCTGCTTGCACTGGCATTTTATTCCGGAGCATTTATTGTTCCTCTTATTCTGGCACTGGCACAAGTAAAAACCAATAAGAAGATGACGATTCCAGCCATGCTCATTGGAGGTCTGGTTGCTTTATCAGGAAAAATAATGGTTTCTTACGCAGACCTTGATTGGGGCAACTGGGTAATCATAGGAGCATTTGTTATTAACCTTGCAATGCTGAAAATTGCTGTACCGAAAAATTAAGCCTTTAGCGGTTATTTTAACAGGTGAATATTTATCTTATTCATCGCGCGAGCTTTTATGACCTCCGTGTTAAGCGCTTTTCTTTATTTCTCACATAAATCAGTTTATATCTGCCCTTTTGATTTTCGCGTTGCTCAATATCAAATTTCCCAATTGAATTTATCAATGGAGTTAACTTTTGAAAACCATAATTTCTTGGATCAAAATTAGGTCGCTTTTTTTGGATTAAACCGCCTACATCCCCCAGAAAAGCCCATCCATCATCATCGGATAAGTCGTTAATTGAACCTGCAATAAGTTTTATTTCTTTATTCGTGATCTTTTCAAATGATTCCTTTTCTGTTCCCTTCTCCTCTTCCGATTCTTTTTCTTTCGATTTTGACTTTAAAATTTCTATATAGATAAACTTATCACAAGCTACAATAAATGGATTTGGAGTCTTTTTTTCACCTATTCCTATGACTTGCATACCTGCTTCTCTCAACCTGGTTGCCAGCCGTGTAAAATCACTATCACTGGATACAATACAAAATCCATTTACCTTCTCCGAATAGAGAATATCCATAGCATCTATAATCATCGCAGAGTCTGTTGCATTTTTCCCTGTCGTATAGCCATATTGCTGAATCGGTGTAATGGCATGCTCCAAGAGCATATTCTTCCATTTTGAAAGATTTGGTTTCGTCCAATCGCCATAAATTCTTTTAATGGTGGGATTACCATATTTCGCAATTTCCTCCATCATTTCCATTACATATGCAGAAGGTATATTATCTCCATCAATTAGTACAGCTAAATTTACATTCATAGTTATAATCTGTTTTTCTTATAGTTTATCATTCTGCATTCTATACTTAAAAGTACAAAATCAGAATTTAAAGTCAGAAAAAAGAATATGGGAAGTGTTTATCTTTCAATTTATTTCAACAGGTGAACGATATCTCCAGCTTCCAATGTTTCATGAGTCTGAAAAATTCGTAATGTACCTTCTTTATTTTCGATTAAAAATGGCAGTTCCTCTTCCGTGTTAATCTTATGCTTTTCAATCCAGGAACTGCAGGATATCTTCTCGTTCACCAGTTCCGTATCTTCGATTAACTGCCTGTAAGATATCTTCTGAAACCAATCATCCAGACACACAGGCGTACCAAATAAAGTATGCGCATTTGACTTTTCAAGAAGATCTGCCTGAACTGACGATTCATGAGAAACTGCTACATGAATTTCAGGAATAAGAAACGAGTTCTTAGCCAGCTGAGCTGAAAGCAAGTTAACATGACTATTAGTCGTTAAGCCTATAAAAGATTTTATATTCTCAGGACCTGTTTCTGAAATTACGTCTTCATCCAACGCATTTCCATATACGCAATTCAAACCAAGTGATTTTGCTTTTTTAACCATTTCAGAATTACTGTCGAGAAGAGTAACAGGAATTTTCTTTGCCAGATTTTGAGCAATAAGTATGCTTAACGGATTAACCCCAACAATAAGCGCCCCTTTTCTCTTGTCCATATAAACCAGTTCGCCCCGCTTGCGCAGCCAGTTTGAAGTCCAGCTTAATAAAACAGGGACCGAAAGGGTTGTAAAAATTGCCATAAAAACAAGGATTGAAAAAATGGTATTATCAATTACTCCCATCTGAAGGCCAATTTCAGCAATAATAATTTCCACAGCTCCCCGACCATTCATTCCGGTTCCAATGGTAAGACCTTCCCGCCACCCGTTACGTGATGGCAAATAAAACAACAGGGTTCCCACAATCTTTCCAGCCATAGCCAAAAAGGTGATCAGAATCAATAAGGGTAAATCGGTTTGAAATACTGAAACATCAACAAAGAAGCCTGCCGAAACAAAGAAAATCGGAGCCATAAAACCAATGGAAACATCGTAGAAGGCTTTATTCAGTTCTTTAGATATATTCCTGGGGAACAGGTTTTCCTTAATGAATAAACCCGCCATAAAAGCTCCCAAAATACTATGCATTCCTGCTAACTCTGCCAGTTCACAATAGCCAAATGTCACAATAAGGATCATTGTAAAATAAGCCGTGCTGTTTTTCAAACCTGATCTGGAAATTACCTTTCCCAAACGAGGTAAAACAAAAACCCCAACAGAAATGGTAATACCAAAGAACAGGATTATTTTACCCAGAATAAGGAATAACTGAGTAACATCAAGTGTCGTTGATTCAGCAAAGTTGGTGATCCCCGAAAAGATGATCAGAGCCAGGGTATCTGAAATCAAAGCCCCAGCCATTAACACATAGGCTATTCGGGTATTTAGCAGCTTTAAATCAATTAATATTCGGCTTTTTGTTGCCAGGGAAGTAACGCCTAAAGCAATAGCCACAAATAAACCAGAGATGGGAGTTCCTCCACTCCAGACAATTGCAAAATACCCCAGCAGGAAGGGAACAAAAAAGCCTCCAAAAGCAGCCAGCAATCCGGGCCACGACGCTTTTTTAAGATCGCTGAATTCAATCTCCATCCCAATGTATACCATTAAAACAATGATACCGATCTCCGCCAGTACTTTTATTGCTTCGGAATACTCAAGAATCCCCAGCATACCGGGCCCCAGAATAATACCGACCAGTAATTCACCAAGAATTGCCGGATACCCGATTTTTCGTATCAGGTAACCACCCAAATAGGCAGCCAATAACACCAATGCTATGTTGAGAATATTTAAATGAAACACTTCCATATCAAATCAATTAATCAGTTATACATACTATAACAACAAACTGATTAAAAAGGATGGATATTTTCTGGGGAGAAGTACGTTTTTAAATAATTTTATCTGTTTTTAGTTATTGTTGAAAAGAGTTTCCTACGAAGGTAGATACTGTTATATATTTGAATAACACGCCCAGCAAAAACTTAGGAACTAAGGAACTTAAGAACTTTGAGCAAACAGATTGCTTCACTTCGTTGCCAATGACAGATTTTAGTTTCTGGCATCTAAAAATGCTATGTGCATAAAAATCTAATAGTATAGCAATCTGAGACATCATGGGGTTTCACCCCAATCCCCAATTCCTTTTTTCCTGCAGTTGAAAAAAGGAATCAAAAAAAAACCGCCGCTGAAGATAAAAAGCTAAAAATCAATTGCGTTACGCTAAATAAAAAGTAACTCGTCGTTCCTCCTCGAACAGATTTTTATTTTTAACGCTGCACTCCATTGATTTTCTTAACGCTTTTTCTCTTAGGCGAATCTTAAATAGCAAACCACAGAGCAATGATCCATATTTTGAAAACCTTTTTAACTATATCTCTTGCTCCTGGTTACTATAGAGTAATTTGTCATTACCTCATTATGCCCAATTATTTTGGGGTTAGCTCTCGCAATGACGTGTCGAAATAAGCTACGTTCAAACAGTCCTGAAAAAAATCTAATCGTCTAATTGCAACCCGAGGGCAACAATTATCTTGTTGTAGCCGGTGTACATTTCCATCACGGTGAGCATTTCGAGGATATCTTCTTCGGTGTAGCCAAAGTCTTTCAGTTTTTGGAAATCTTCATCGCTTATTTCTGCCGGATTTTTAGTGGCTGTTGCTACAAACTGCAATACAAAGTTTAGCTTTTCATCGCTTACTGTCCCATTTTCTATGGCTTCAATATCTGCTAAACAGACCCCCAGGGTTTCAAGGTTTTGTTTATGAATAGCCAGACAAAAATGGCATCCGTTTACCGTTGAAACCCGGGTTGCAATGGCTTCTTTCACCTCAATTGGGATATTGCCCTGGCCAAGTATATTTTTTGTGCGGTTCCAGTTTGCCTGAAGAATATGAGCATACCTTCCAAAGGCACGGTAAGCAGCAGGAACTTTCCCCACTTTTTCTTTTATTTCATCAAAAACCGACTTGATTTCCGGATTCTCAATATCTTCTGATTGTAGTTTTATTCTTGCCATTTTGCAGGTGTTTGTGTTTTAAGAACGTATCCATTTTCGTCTTCTGTTAGTATTCCAGCTAACTTATCATACATGTATACATTAGCTTTCTTCATTTCTTTCTGATTGTACCGGACCAAGTTCATGGCCAAATAATGTTAAAACCTGATTGACTTTATCCATCCTTAAGCTTTGTTTTCCTTGCTCTAAATCACGAACAAACCTCAGTCCTACACCAGCTTTAAAAGAAAGGTCTTCTTGAGTTAGTCCAAGAGATTTCCTCCTTTTTTTAACAAATTGGCTTAATTCACTCATAGTATTATACCTTTTAGGGTATAAAAATACAAACTATATTCCAATTATACCTCATCGGGTATATTCAGTTCGATAAGGGATCACAGATCAGCGCTAGCGGAGGGGGTAACTTCTATAAGGCTATAATTCAATATCACCGAATAAAAACTTTTCTGGATTATCAACTGTAATATTCTTTTGCCAGCTTAGATCACAATTTTGAAAATTATTCAAATAACTATTGTAAGAATCTGTTTCCATAAGATTTATTGAAAAATCAGAACCAAATAACACTCTTTCTTTAGCTAAATCAAACACATTAATAGTTTCATCTTTTAACCATTTTTCTGTTATTTCATAGAAATTTTCTTCTCCTGATTCTTTAACCTCTGCTAAAGACGAAATATCTGTATAGATATTTGGAAAGGTCTGTGTTAAATTAAGAATCGCTTTTCTCCATTTTATTTCCCCATTTTTTTGTACACCAAAATGGGCGAAGTTTAACTTTAATTTTCTTAATTCGGGTCTTTCGTTTACTATTGTTGAAAATACATTATTCCACGCTCCAAGTGGACTTGTATTAAATTCAGCATTGTCATCAGCAACAAAACCTCCATCAGAACAATGAGTAGTTACTGGTAATTTGTATTTTATACATTCTTGAAATAATTTAATACTATCTATCTCGTTAGGCTTAAATCCTAATGGCGGATATACTTTTACTCCGAAAAACATATTTTTTCTTGGTATATTTTTATCATTATCATCTTTAAGCTTACCATCGAAATCTAAAAAAGCTTCAATACTTTGTTCAACTCTATTAAATCGTGTTTCACTATTATCGTTTTGATAACCATCGAAATACTGTTCAAATATTGGCATGACTTCTTGTTCGAATGGTTTATAATTAGCTGGATTTATACCTAAAAAAGGGGAGAATTCTGAGAGGTTTGTTTTCAGGATTTTTCACTTTAACTTTCTCAAATTTTTTAGTCTCTTCGTTTATGACAAGCTCAAATTTATAATAGTTTTTGATTGCATTAAAAAGGTCAACGATCTGCTTCACTATAGGTTTTCCAGGCATTCGATTATAAAATCCACCAAAATTATATTCAGCACTTTTTTTGCCCAAAATCCATTATTAAAGGACAAATAATTAGTTTATCATAACTTTTCCCACCTATTATTACATTATTTTCCTTAATAATAGGAGCAATGTCTTTATACCGTTTTTTTAAGAAATACTCAATTATAAGAAAATGATCTTCTATTGGTTGTTCATAAACAGATAATGTGTTTTGGATATTTATTATTTTATTGTCTAAGCTGGAAACAATTTTTTTTGAGATTAATTTATTTGGAATCAAAGGGATAATAAATTTCAACCACCATTTTAGGTTTTCATTCAATAATGAATCTATACCTTTTTGTTTATCTTTTAATATTCTTTTAAGAAAAGCGGACAAGTTAGCATGACTTATATCAAAAGCATGATAATGAATGTCATAAAAGTAATTTTTATTTAGCATGGTCTTTAATTTAATTGTTATAATTTCTCTAATTTCATTAAATCCTTTTAATCCTATCAATGATTTTTATCTTCTTCACGGACGGGTCATTATGTTACCTAACGGTTTGGCTATGTGGAGTACGGGACTTTGAAACATTTCACAGCCAGGCTGCCACTGAGCCAATTCGTTTATTCATATTTTAGTTTTTAGAGCCAAATCGTCAAAGACGAATTGGCGTTGTTGATGCAAAGAACTGTGGTTGAATTACCCACTGAATCCCTCATTACATATAGCTTTTGTTATGCCACGTATTTCATTATTAAATAGAAGTTAGACGAGTTTTTTATCAAAATACTCAACATCAATTATTCAGTTTTTTTAGTTTTACGTTGTCCAATTTTTGACCCAACAATTGCTGCCAATATTGATAGTACTAAACTACCAACAAAAAGTAGGTAGTCTGATAATGTTGTCCAGGCAAGCGGATGAAAAATAGTCCCCAGCAAAGCTACTGGATTGCAAATGAAGGGAGTGTATCTGACGCTTTTGGGGTGTATCATGCAGATAACAAAACAAGCAACGGGGATTAATAATATCAATCCTATTATTCCAATATAATGTTCGCCTGGTATTGTAACATATTCGAACAAAAAGGTAGCTATTATTGATACAACAAAAACTATTAAAGACAAAGCCAATGCAGGAATTTTGGCTAAACGATACGTTTTAACATCTTTTTCCATGATTTTAGGTTCTAATTTATATTTCTATGTGGCATAACGTATGTATATATACCCCCAAAGTCCACACACCTCATCGTTTTATAGGATTATGTGTATTTTCCTTGCACTCCACAAGTTATCAAAAAATTCAACAAGCTCAATAAACGGTATCGGAATTAATTTCAAAGTATATAAGTGTGGGATTGACTACATAGAAATAAAAAGGGTTACCGTTTAGGCAACCCTTTTATGATATATCTGGTATATCTAAATTATTTTCTGAGTTATGATACCGTAATTACATATTGTGCAAAACGGGTCATTGGGCGGGTGGCGTTGTCTTGTACTTCGAAGTTAACAACGAATTTGTCGCCCGATTTTGCATCGGCTGGAATTGTAAATTCGGTGCTTAAGCCACTTTCTAAAGATACTGTTAGACCTTCAGCCTGCTCTCCTTCGTAAACGCAGGAGAAAGAAGGAACCCACCATTTTAGGCTAAGCTCGTCTCCATCAGGATCAGTTGCATTTGCAGCAAGAGAAATCGTTTGTCCTGCTGTTGCTATAAAATCCAGGTCTTCTGCTGTTACCATTGGAGCATGGTTACAGTCTTGTGGTTCGCAGATAGCCCAGTCGGCACGTGCTGCCAGTTCTTCCCACATTACAACCTGGAAACGGTCGCTTTCACTGGGTTCATCAGGTGTTGGCCCCATAAAGAAACGGCCGCTGCTGTTGGTAACATCGGGGCGCAGTCCTATGTCGATGAAAGAGGAGCAACCAAATTGGCACATACTCCAGTCGTACGGTTCAAAGTCAGCACGTCCATAACTGGCAAGGTTTGCCGGTCCCCAGCCTATTTCGGCTGATTTTGCCCAATCCATATAAGTTATCAAACCATAGTTGTAGATAAGCGGTTCACCAAAAATGGCACGACCTTCACCATACAACCAAATCTGCTCAGGTAGTTTCCCATGATCCTCCTTATAGGCATCCAGGATAAAGTCGGCATGAAGATAAGGCTGAAGATGATCCGGAGAACGCATCTCCGAGTTGTAGCTAGCTGCGAAGAAAGTAGGGTATCCTGTGGCTCCACCACCGCCATAACCACCATCCTGCAAGCCCGGAAACATCTCGTCAATCTTGCTTTCTGCACGGCAATTGTCTTCGCCGCTTCCACCAATACGAACTTTTGATGTTACTTTGGCAAGAACCTGCTCCCACTCCGGCGTGCCGTGGTACTTCTCATAAATTGTGTACAGCGCACGAACCGTGGTGTTTATGCCACCCCAATGTTGGATGTATAAAGGACGTGTATCATCATCCATGATGCAATCCACGATAAAATCAGAGCCTTCGGTCTCGAAGCGGTAGTCGCCTTCAAACTCGATATTACCAACCTTGGTAACACTCCGGATATATTCAGGTGTTGGGAAATTGGGGTTATTCTTGCTTATTAACTGATAATCGGACTCATAACAATCCATAATGCGATCCAGCCAGGTCGGATCAACAGGACGATACTCTGTAAGATCGGCGG
>CAXXKK010000024.1:0-47379 GCA_963676845.2 Prolixibacteraceae bacterium
AGCTGTCTTTTTTCTCGCTGCTCTTCCATCAACGGTTTCTTCCTCGGTAGTAATGGTATCTATTGCAGAAGGAAATATTCCAAGTGCCATTTTTAATGCAAGTATTTCCGGTGCTATTGGTATTATTATAACTCCTTTATGGATGGGGCTTTTCCTTGGTCAACAAAGTGATGCTTTTGCTTTTGCAGAGGTATTGCAGGATCTGGTTTTACAGATTCTTATTCCTGTAATTGTAGGGCTTCTCATGCACCGATATTGGGGTAATTGGGCAAACAAAAATAAACGTTACTTAAGTCTGTTTGATAAATCTGTAATTCTTTCGATTGTATACAATAGTTTTAGCGATTCCTTTTTAAACGGGATTTTTAGCAGTATTCAAACGTATAAATTGGTGATTTTATCAGCCAGTGTTATTTCTCTTTTCTTTATCATTTTTGAAGGAACAAAGGTTGTCGCAAGGCTAATGCATTTCAATCGGGAGGATCGTATAACTGTTCTTTTTTGTAGTTCAAAAAAATCGCTGGTTCATGGATCCGTTATGGCAAGTGTGATTCTTGCCGGATCTACCTATGGAAGTTTATTCCTGGTGCCAGTAATGATATACCATGCTTTCCAATTATTCTACATTAGCATTGTAGCCAGGAGATATGGAAAAGAAAATATAAAGATTACTATTGATTCCAACTAGGAGATTTTAATGACTTAGCCATATTAGTTTAGAGTATCCCCTGTTTTTATGATCGATAAAAACTTTGACGGTCTATATTTTTATAATAGATATCTTTATGTACCAGAACTTAATATTTAAACATATAAAAAATGAATAACCTAAATCTAAGAAAAACATTAAAAGCTGTAGTGATGGCGGTTTTAGTTTTAACCGTATCTAATTCTGTTTTTGCTCAGTTTCCTGGAAGGACTCCAACTCCGGGAGACACATTACAGTCAACAAGAGTATTGGCGAATGGCGATGTAGTTTTAAGTATTTATGCTCCTGAAGCAGAAACAGTAAGTGCTGCTGGAGATATCGTTTCTTTTGGTGCTGATATTGACGTGAAAAAAGATCCAAGTGGTGTTTGGTCAATAACTCTTCCAAATGTTAAACCAGGTACTTACCGTTATAATTTTGTGGTTGATGGCGTAAATGTTTATGACCCCAAAGCAGCAAATGCTTTTGAAACAAAAGCTTTAATTGATGTGCTTCCTAATGGTGATGAATTCTTCAGCATGCGCGAAGACATTCCTCATGGAGCCGTTTCTGAGATATATTATTATTCAAACACAACAGAGTCTATGCGTAGAATGCATGTTTGGACTCCTGCCGGATATAACTTAGGTAACGAAACTCTTCCTGTGATGTATTTAATTCACGGTGGTGGAGACAGTGATGTTGCCTGGCCAAATGTTGGTAGAGCTGGTTTAATTTTAGACAACCTTCTTGCTGATGGTAAATGTGAAAAGATGATCGTTGTAATGCCTGACGGAGGTATTGATACAAAGGTTTTTGCTCAGGATTTGGGTAATGATATTATGCCTTATATAGAGTCTAACTACAAAGTGAAAAAAGGTGCGAATAATACAGCCTTAGCAGGTCTTTCAATGGGAGGTCTGGAAACTATGGATTCGTATATGGCTTTCCCTGATCGTTTTGCTTATATTAATGTAATGAGTTCGGGTTGGTTTACAACAGATACTGAGATGTATGAAAAAGGAGAAGCACGTCTAAGAGAAATTGAACCTACTTTGAAAAAAACAGTTAAGTATTTAATCTTCACACAAGGTGGACCGGAAGATATTGCATATGAAAACTGCAAACAAATGCTTACGATATATGACAAATTGGGATTTGATTATGACTATAGCGAAATGCCAGGTGGACACAGTTGGTACGTGTGGCGACACGATCTATATAACTTTGCTCAAAAATGCTTTAAATAGGTGATAGTTTAGTTTGAGTTTTAAGTGCCGGAATTTTGTTCCGGCATTTTTTATTTTGGAAGTTCATGATTCATGTTGATGGATAAAGTTAGACAACTTTTGAAGATTGAAATTTCAGATTAGTTTGAAACATTCCTGTGTTCAATTTTGATTTTACTGAATATCTTAAACTTTTGCCTTATCAGGCAGATTTTACTCTTTGTCTTGAAACAAAGAGTAAACAGAAAATTCAAGGCTTATTTTTATCTGCCCCCTTCTTCTTTACAAAACCTAAGTTCAAAGGAGTGATTTCTTCGCACACTCGGAACTTCTCCTTTTCTCTAAGATTTTGTTTCGAATCAGGGCTGGATAAAAAATAGGCCGATACTCGTAGATACATTTGCTATTACTAAGGCTAATCCAAACTGTAGCATGGATTAATATTTTTTATGCAAAAAGTAAAGGTCTGAAGCAGAAACTGTAAGATTACTAATTCCCCCAACTTCACCGTAAGGTGAAATGCAGGGTAGGCCGAAAATTTTGCGGGCTAGCGATGGAGGGATCGGTTTTTTGTGGGTGTCCGGGGTTGTGTGCAGGAAAGAAAAAATCGAGAGGCGGGAAGAAGCTTAAAATTTTCTTGATTTTTTGTTTCGTTTTGCATCAAGGCAAAACGAAATCCAGTCTGGAAAGACAAGGATTAATAATATCAATTATATTGATTCCTTTTTCTTTCAGTTGAAAAAAGAGATTGGGGGTTGATACAGTACATTGCTTACTATTTACGGTGATCCTTCTTATTGTAATGAGGTTTCCCGTTTTTCTTACTACGATATTTTTTCTTATTCCCATTTTTCTTTTTGCTGAAAACCTTCCACTCCGGACCTTCACCAAGTTCTGCAGGTAGGGGAGCTTTGTACACTTCATTTTCAATTAACTTTTCAATCTGTTGAAATTTGTACATATCATCCTCATTAATTAAGGTCAGTGCAATACCGGTAGTATTAGCTCTTGCAGTACGTCCAATACGATGTACATAATCTTCTGCGTCATTGGGGACATCATAATTTATCACCAGGTTGATGTCTTTGATGTCGATCCCCCGGCTTAAAACGTCGGTGGCAACCAGAATTCGTGTTTCTCTTGCCCGGAATCGCCTTAGTACTTCTTCTCTTTCTTTTTGATCCAAGTCTGAAGAAATCCCTTCGACATTAAACTTTTTCTTTTTGAGAGCCTGAGTTATCAGTGAAACATTTTTCTTGGTTGAGGTAAAAATGATGATGCTTTGACAATCATCTTTCCCTTCAATTAGTTGTTGTATAAGTGTTTTTTTCTGTGAATCGTAGCAGATATAAGCAGCTTGTAAAACTCCTTCTGCCGGTTTGCTGATAGCTGTGGCAAATTCTTTGGGGTTTGTTAGTACTTTCGATGCCAGAGCTCTAATCTTAGGTGGCATTGTTGCACTGTACATCAATGTTTGCCGTTTTTTGGGAAGATGGCTGAAAATTCGAATGATATCATCGTGAAACCCAATATCCAGCATGCGGTCAGCTTCATCTAAAACTACATATTTAACATTGTCAAGTTTTGCGATATCATTATCGATAAATGAAATTAATTTTCCAGGAGTAGCTACAATAATATCAACGCCACTTTCCAGTGCTTTACGTTGAGCTTCCCATTCTTTTCCGTCGCCACCACCATACAGGGCGATTGATGTTGTTCCTGCATAGTAAGAAAATCCTTGTACCTGTTGTTCAATCTGTATGGCGAGTTCACGGGTAGGTACAATAATCAGGGCATGAGTTTCGCCATGAGGATGTGTTGCAACCTTTTCAATTATGGGTAACATAAAGGCTGCCGTTTTTCCGGTTCCGGTTTGTGCACAGCCAATAAGATCATCTCCTTCTAAAATAATTGGGATTGTCTTTTCCTGTATCTCCGTTGCTTCATCAAAGCCCATATCATACAGGGCATCTAAAATATCATCATGAAAATCAAACTCTTCAAACTTCATATAGGTAACTGAATCTTTTTCAACTTTGCAGGAAGAGGTACACATTTTTGAATGTGGATTGCTTTATCCTGCAGCATCCAAAGGTAGCAATTTTTAGATGATAAGTTTTTTATACCAATGTAGTTTGATTTCTAAGATTGTAAAAACTGGATAAGATATGTTTTAATAGAAATTTCTGAATCTTGGGTTTACAACGTTTCTGTAAATCGATCCAAATGTGTAAGCAATACCACAACTAACACTGGTGCTATGGTGTTTATCCAATAGGATTCCCGGATATTCACCGATTAGGGAACTGAATGTCTCTGATTTAAATAGACTATAAGAACCACTTACAGTAAACATCAAACCCTTTGTAACTCGAATGTTCATATATGATTCGAGGTCTAACGAATTATTTGACCAGTTGTCTAAAGTGTTGGTATAGTTTGCGCTAATGTTTACACTTCCCCATTTTTGCAAAATGTTGTAAGCTGCACTTAAGGTGTGAATCCAATCATTTCGTTCATCTCCACCCCAAAAAGTTGTGTTTTCATATTTTCGGGATGAGTATCCTACCCAATATGCAATTCGTAGCTGTCGTCTGAGGAATTCAGAATAAGGGTATAAATCATACTCAATTCCAGTGGTAACATCATATTGAAATTTAGTATTTGAGGAAGGATTACTTTTCGCTGACAAAAATGCGCCATAGGAAAAATGGTCAGACATGCTTTTCACGATTACCAAATTCCCTTGTTTCCTTTCATTGGTATTTGTATAGTTAGAATATTCATTTTTGTTTTTTTGATAATTGATAGTCATGTTGATTTTTAAATCTTCAGTTACTTTATCAATGTGTAATTGGAAATATGTTCGGGATGAATTGTTGGCTTCAGCATCATTGTAACTAAAAGAAAAAGAAGGTGTAAATACCCAGTTATTCCATTTATCAGTAGAAATTATTGGAGAAATATTTCCATTGTAATCGATACGAATATTATCAGCGAGAGGTGTTTTTTGAACATATCTCATCAATGCCATTTGAAGATGATTTGCTGTCTTTTCCCTAATTTCGTCTGTTGTTGCATCAGGATTTGTAAAGAAGCTTACTGTATCACTCATATTTGAGTATTCGTTTTGCCCGGTTATGTAGAATGTATATGCCTGTCCTCCGGAGCCTGTCTCAATTGTTGTTGTAATGATATAAACATCTGCATCTTCTAAATCTCTGACATAGTTTACATAGGGGATTTTAACTTTATTATATTCACTTTCATTCATGTAAACATTTAATGCTTCGTCTCGTTGGTTAACTTGTTTTTCATTGTTTGACTGGGCAAAGGCAAGGAGGACGGTTGAAATCAATAAAAATGAAAGTGTAATTTTCTTCATAGTAATAATATTGTTTGGTTTAGTGATGTAAATGTAACAGATATTCAAGGAATCACAATATAGAGCGAGAGTAATCAATTCTTTTTGAATGACAATAATTCCAGTTGATGATATAAAATATATATCTTTGCAGTCATCATCGTGTTCTTGATAACCACGTTAAAAACAAGAAGTATGAAAAATAAGGTATCCGTTTTATTCCTTTTATCAGGCATTTTGTTTGCAGCCTGTTTACTTATCTCCAATATACTTGCATCCAAAATCATTATGATTGGTCCCTGGTCATCACCCGCAGGTGTTTTGATATTTCCATTGGCTTACATTATAAATGATGTAATGGTTGAGGTTTGGGGATATGCAAAAACACGACTTATTATTTGGGCTGGTTTTGGCGTAAACTTGTTGGCAGCTATCTTTTTTGCCTTGGCAATTACTATTCCTTCAGCTCCTTTTTATGAGTCGCAGGATGCATTTCAAACAATTATAGGAAGTTCTGTGCGAATGGTTGTTGCTAGTCTGTCGGCATACTTAATTGGTTCGTTTTTAAATGCAATGGTAATGAGTAAGGTTAAGGTGCTCTCTAAAGGAAGAGGCTTTTCATTACGGGCAATAGCTTCTACCTTAGTTGGAGAAGGCGCAGATTCTATTATTTTCATGAGTATCGCATTTTTTGGCACTTATTCAATATCGGTAGTTATTGGAATGATATTGACACAGGCACTTTTAAAAACGGCCTATGAAATTATTGTTTTGCCACTTACCATTTGGGTGGTTCGTAAAGTAAAAGAAATTGAAGGATTAGATACTTTTGATCAGGATATCTCGTATAACCCTTTTAAATTGAAAATTGAAGTTAGTTCGTATGGAAAATAAGAGAAAAGCATTGGTTGTTTTTTCAGGAGGACAGGATTCTACAACCTGTTTGTATTGGGCAATGAAAGAATTTGATGAAGTTGAGGCGATATCGTTTGATTATGGACAAAAACATAGATTAGAATTAGAGGTCGCATCAGGTATTGCTCAAAAAGCAAATATTCCCTGGCATGTGTTTAAGATTGACTTGTTGGGGCAGATTACATCAAATGCTCTAACAGATTCAGAGATTGAAGTTGAAGCTGAAAAGCCTGCAGACCGACCTCCCAATACTTTGGTTGAAGGAAGAAATATGCTTTTTTTGACTTATGCTGCTGTTTATGCCAAGTCGAAAGACATTCATCATTTGGTAACCGGAGTAGGACAGGCAGATTACAGTGGGTATCCTGATTGCCGGGATGAGTTTATTAAATCGTTGAACCAAACTTTGAATCTTTCAATGGATTATTCTTATGAGATTCATACTCCTCTAATGTGGAGAGATAAGGAGCAGGTTTGGCAGTTAGCTGATGAACTAGGAGTTTTTGATTTGGTAAGAAATGAAACTCTAACATGCTATAATGGTATAATTGGTGATGGCTGTGGCAATTGCCCGGCATGTAAATTGCGCAATAACGGATTGCAATTGTATTTAGCGAAAAAATAGCTAAGATTGTAATCAAGTGAGAGGTTCATAATTAAATAATTGCTTCAAACGCTTGTTGTTTGTGGTTCGCCTAAGAGAAAAAGCGTTAAGAAAATTAATGTAGTGATGCGTTAAAAATAAAAATCTGTTAGAGGAGGAACGACGAGTTATTTTTATTTAGCGAAACGCAGTTAATTTTTAGCTTTTTATCTTCAGCGGCGGCTTTTTTTTGTTTCTTTTTTCAGCTGTAGGAAAAAAGGAACTGGGGTTTGGGGCAAAGCCCCATCCTTGAGAGGGAGTAACATTTTATTTTTATGATTGGGTATTAAAGTATATTTGTAGTTAATAATTTGCATACTCACTTTCCCATATTTACTTAATATGAAAAGATCTAAATTGACTTGAAACTTTATAAAAAAGAAAATGAGCGAACTGAAAAACCTGGGAAACAACACAAACTATTCCTACGATTACACTCCTGAAGTTCTGGAAGCGTTTGATAACAAACATCCGGAAAACGATTACTGGGTGAAATTCAATGCACCTGAATTCACCAGCCTTTGCCCGATTACCGGACAGCCTGATTTTGCCACAATTTACATTAGCTATATACCTGATGAAAAGCTGGTAGAAAGTAAATCTTTTAAGTTGTATTTATTCAGTTTCCGTAATCATGGAGCTTTTCATGAAGATTGTATCAATATTATTTTAAAAGATTTGGTGAAACTGATGGAACCCAAGTTCATTGAGGTTTTAGGGAAATTTCTTCCCCGTGGAGGCTTAAGTATTGATCCCTATGCAAACTATGGAAAGCCGGGAACTAAATACGAAGAGATGGCCTGGTATCGCATGCAAAACCATGATTTAAATCCGGAGGACATTGATAACAGGTAATCTGTAACTAAGTTCAGTATGACGTTTCAATTTGAGCCAACCTGAAATCTAAACCCCATGAAACTTCACATTCAAATTATTTTTATGTAGAACCTGGGTTATTTCGTTAACATATTTCATCTCTGTGTCATTGGCGATGACTACGGTAACATCACCCTCAATGTATTCAATATTGTTTCTTGCTTTTTCGGCTGATATCTCTTTGGCTAGATGGCTGCCAAATGAATTAATAGTGAAATTCTGATTGTTATACCGAATGGTTCCGTCGGGAGACATGTTAATTTTAAACTCTGTTTGACCTACAATCTTAGGGAATGCCACAAATAATTGAATTGGGACAAGTGTGTTAATAGCAGTGTTGTTGGATTCTATTAGTTCAAAATATGATTTATTAAAAAGTTCTTTTGATGTTTCTTGTCTTACTTCCAGATATACTTCACCAAGTATTCTCATAGTTTTTTCTATTTCTTCTTTTGGGCATCTTTCATCGAATTGGTAAAGAAATACAGTCTGACGACTTTCTATTTTTTTCGCAGATGTACCCTTGCTATTTGTCTTGATCTCATATAAAAGATGAGCCTTTAATGTGTTTTTTAGATTATTGGTTTCAACTAGTTTATCTTGTATTAAAAGTTGTCCTCTACTATTTTGGAGAACGTTAATTATATTTTTATCCTCAGTCGTGAAATTTTCAGAACTGTTAGTTTCATTGCCTAGATTTACAGGGGTTGATTGAATGGTGCCGGAACTGTTATAAGGAATATCCATTGAATAATTTGGATGTTTAATAACCTGCATGGATTGTTTCATCCACTGTTCCATCCATTGTTCTGATGATCCATCTTGTAAAATTGTTGAAGTTAGATTATTTACTTTTTCAATAACCTCTGGTTTTGCAAATGCCTGTAATAGCAAGAAAAATAGGGGAATATATAGAATAACTTTTAGCGAATGCCAATGCTTTTCTTTTGTTTTATTCATCATTTTAATGCGATCTTTTATTGGAGTTTGATGGAAGTTGGCGGCCAGGGCAAAACGCTTTTCACCAACTGCTTTTTCTAATACAAGTAGTTGATATTTATGCATATTAATGCCTTCATCTAGAACAGCTTGATCGGCCAGGTATTCATGGGTCAATTTTAAATCTTTTTTGAGCATCCATGCAATTGGGTTAAACCAATGAAGCATCGTAAATAATTCTATTAAAATTAAGTCTGCCGCATGCCCCTGACTGATGTGTGCACATTCGTGTGCAATGAGTATTTCTTTGTTTTTGTGGTGGTCATCCCTTGAGAGGACAATGTATTTTAGGAAAGAAAACGGTTGAATGCTTTCTTCTATAATTGCCAGAATGAATGTGTTTAAGTTAGTTTTTTCTGCTTTGTTAATTAACCGTAAAACTCTGATACATGAGATTATCAGTCTTAAAATCAAAATCAGAATCAGAGATATATAGATAATCCCGAATAAATTAAATGTTGTATGTGATACCTGTGTTTGTGGAGTTACAGTTAATTCCGATTGTTTAACTGTTTTAGCAGGGGCAGGTGTTTGCATTAAGTATTCCCGAATGACTTCAACTTTTTGTGTTACCGGGTTTTGCTGACTAGTTGTTGTGGGTATCATTGGAATAAGAGTCGAAGCGAAGATGATACCAACCAGCAAAATGCGATTTGTCAGGTGAGATTTGCGATTTCTGAATGTTATCCGAAACAAGAAATACAATAGCGTAAGGCTGATTGTCGATTTTATAAGATATATGAGAAATGGATTCATGTCTTACTTGTTTTTAGATGTTTCGATCTCGTTAATAAGCTTTTTCAGTTCATCCAACGACAAATCTTCATTTTCTACAAATTGGGATACAACATTCTTGTAGGAGTTATTGAAGTATTTTTTTACGAGTTTTCCCATTTTTAATTTACTGTATTCCTCGTTTGTAATTGCAGCAAAATAACGGAAGGTACTTCCAAACTGCTCATGCCCGATATACCCTTTTTCTTCCATGCTTCTTACAAGGGTTGATAATGTGTTGTAATGAAGTTTTTGATCTGAGTAAAACTCTTTTAATTCCTTGATAAAAAGAGGACCTTTCTTCCAAAAGATCGTTAATATTTCTTCTTCTTTGGGTGTGAGCTTTTTCATGAGTTTGATTTCTTAACTAAATTAAACTATAAAAAATAGTTATACAACTAAAATTCATAGTTTGTCTGTTTTTATGTTGTGCATCAGGTCCTTCTTATGTAGTGATCTCTGATGATGTTAAATAAATTACATGACTGGCATTTGTTAATTGTGTTGATAGTTAGTAATTTCAGTTTTTGTGTGTCGATGGTTTATGAGGGATTATAATTTGTATTTTGTCTATAAATTGATTGATGTTATGTATAAAATGATAATGCGACTTGCAATTTTTGAAATCCTGTTTGTTAGCAGCCTTTTACTTCCGATAGACGCATTTTGTCAAACTGCTTCTGTTTTGACGAATGAACTTCCATTAGAAAAGATATATATTCACACCGATCGCTCTAGTTATATGGCAGGGGACACAATTTGGTTCAAAGGCTATCTGTGGTACGGGGCAGACCAAAAGCCAGACACGACTAGTAAAGTGCTTTATGTTAATCTATATGGCCCAGATGGAGAAAAAAGTCAAAGTAAAAAACTGCTGATTGAAAACGGCACTGCGCAAGGGGATTTCATACTGGGTGAAAACAATTTAGCAGGTGATTATGTACTGATGGGCTACACGCAGCTAATAACAGATTACGGCAACGGTGTCCCGTTCTCTCGTTTATTGACAGTAAACAGCCCAGAGCATAGCCTTGTTATAGATTTTGAACCTGTAGTTATCAATAATGCTGGCTATGATTCATTGCAGGTAAATTACCGTTTGTATGATATGACCGGAGATGGCAGTTTGTTGGGTCGTACAAGGAACGTAACTTATTCATTAAACGTAAGTGGAGAAGTAATTACTGAGGGAAGTACGAACATATTTAGTGGAAATGAGCAGCAGTTTAAATCCAGTTTGTCCGGGATGGCAGAAAATGATTCGATTGCCGTATTTGAACTTACCGTTGATTTGAACGATACGCTTATTACAAGGGAAATTAAGATACCGCTTAAAGAAACAATTGAGTTGCAGTTTTTTCCAGAAGGGGGTACTCTGATAAATGGACAGCAAAGCAAGTTAGCCTTTAAGGCCATTGGGGTTGATGGTTTCAGTCGTGAAGTAAACGGTATTATTGTTGACAATGAAGACAAGCTTGTCAGCGGCTTCAATACTACCCACAAGGGAATGGGTAGTTTTGTTTTCACCCCTGAAGAAGGCAAACTGTATACTGCCCGTTTTGAATACAACGAAAAACCATACACGGTTGCATTACCTATAGCGACCAATGCCGGGAGTAGTATCAATCTTAGTTTCGATAAAAATGGAACCGACCCATTACTGTCCATCAGTTCTACGGATCAAAACCCTAATAATCAAAAATACATAGCAGCGACTTCCTTTGGAGAGTTGCGTTTTATTGAATCGGTACAATTGGATGAGGGGAAACTTGAAGCGGAATTGTCAACAGAGAAGTTTCCAGAAGGCATTACCCGCTTAACCCTTTTAAACGAAGATTACCAGGCAGAATGTGAACGGTTGTTCTATGTGGACAAGGGGGAACGCTTTAGGGTAGAGATTACAGCGGATTCTACGGCCTATAATAGCCGGTCAAAAGTATGCCTTATGCTAAGAGTCACTGACATGGATGGGAATCCGGTTCAAACGAACCTGTCTCTATCTGCAGTGGACATGGATCAAATGGGCGGAGGAACAACTACGGATATAAGCAACTATAAATTGCTTATCTCTGAACTTAACGGTTATGTGGAAGAGCCGGGCTATTACTTTCAAAATGGCAAGATTATGGATTACCAGTCTTTAGATCTTTTGATGCTTACCCAGGGATATCGTAGTTTTGACGAAAAGGTTATAGGTGAAGAGACCATAGAATTAATCGCTGACCCTGATTTCTATGTGTCGGGAAGAATTGAGCCATACAATAAGAGTAAGAAAATGGACTACAGTGAACTAATCTTGATGCTGATAAACACGAGCGGTGAATCAACTTATTTTGAGACCGTCCCAGACAGTACGGGTAGTTTTAGTTTCACACTCCCTATTCAATATGGTGATGCAAATTGTTTGCTTCAGGTATTGAACAAGAGGGGGAATCCTTTTCGGGGTTACATTTATTTGGATGAAAGCAAGGAACCCTTGAATACAGAAATCGACCAAATATTGGTCAGCCAAAGAGTAGGTACAGTACAGAGGGTTGATTTTGTACGGCAGTTACAGGCGGTAAAGAAAGCTGAATATGAGCATGAACTGGAAGACATCGCCATGTCGTACGTTTTGGAAGAGGTAGATATTACTGTAAGAGACAAGAAGTGGTTCAGGAGGTACGAGGAGAATGCTGATTTAATAGCAGATATGGACACATTGGATCCGGATGCTGACAAGTATGATAATCTGCACGATTTACTGGTAAAGGAATTTGAGGCAAAAGAACGGATACAATACGGGTTTAATTTAAAAACAGTTTTGTTACCTTCCAAAGGAGATGCATTTGAATATATCCCCTTGTATGTTGTGAATGGTACTGCCTATTGGGATGGAAATGATCCTAATGTTTTAAGCATATTGAGCATGATGGAAACTTTTGATGTTAAGAATATCAAAAAAATCATGGTAATTCCACCAGGAGATTTGTCCTATCATTACCTCGATAGTGGATTAAAAGGATTTTCAAATACGATTCCTTCTCTTGTTTTTATTGAGACCTACGACGACACTTATCGAGGAGATCCAAAGGGGATAGAAACGCTTGTTATTAATGGATTGGATAGCCCCAGAGAGTTTTACTCCCCAAACTATGAAGTTGCCGACACTGAAGATTTAGCGTATGATTTTCGTGCTACCCTTTTCTGGGAACCTGAATTAATTACTGATGCAAACGGCATGGCAACAGTTAAGTTTTTTAAAAGCGATACACCGACAGGAATGGTTGTTGAAGTTAATGGTGTAGAAACAGTAAGCGGTAACCCCGGTTATGGTATACTGGAAATATCTACAGAATCAGTTAATAAAGGATCTCTAAGTGCAGATTATTGATCGGTTGCGAATGAGGTAAATTATTCAACTTTAAATAAAACGAACCTAAACTAATTAAAAAAGAAATGAAACGAATTATCTTTTTGCTTTTGCTATTTGTTTCCGCATGCTCTCAACACAATGAACCTTTAAAAGGACCAGTTGTCCTTGATGTATTTAATAGTAGTGAGCCAGGCTTTTCTTTTAAATCTATTGAGCTTATTCCATTAGATACACCGGATGAGGCTTTAGTCGGTGATGCAAATCAGTTAAAGGTTTATATAGATAATAATAAAATTTACATAGCGAATCGAAACAGTTCTTCTGGTATTCATGTTTTTACCTTGGGTGGTGAATATATAAATACTGTTGGGGAACAAGGGGAAGGACCTGAAGAGTTTTTGTTTATTCATGATTTGATTGCTCATGGAGACACTCTTGAAGTTATGACTAATAATGGTACTTCTACTCATGTTACAGGCTTTAATATTAATGGTGGATTCTTGTACAAAATTGAAACAGATGTAAGGGCATATTCTTTCGAGAAGGTTACTTCTGGATATGTTTTTGCAACCAGTTACAATTATCCGATCCATGACAGTAGGGTATATGTTACAGATTGGTCGGGGGAAGTAATTGATTCGTTGCTCCCCAATACAACGCAAACTACTAGTGTCGTGGTGGAGGATAATTTTGTAAAAGAAGGTAAAAACATTTATTACCGTGAATTTTTTAAAGATACTGTGTATACGATTAATGAAAATATTGCAACCCCTACCTATGTCCTGGATTTTGGGGAATACGCAATCCCAAAAGAGTTTTTTACGGGAGATGACCTGCAAAGTGGTTTGGCTGTGTTGAATAATCAAAAAGGATCTGCTTTTGTTCAGGGATACTTTGAATCCCCCCAAATGGCATACTTCCAATTTAATCTACAAAAGTCAGATGGAGTAACAGTTAATGAACTCCTGTATAATAAGAATATAAAAGAGCTTTCTATAGAGACAATCCCGTATATAGATGATTCTTTTTATAAATATCCCCTTACAACAGTGTCAGATAACAAGCTTGTTTTCTTGGTTTATCCTTATTTGATCTTAAATGAGAGAGATGACTTTGAGCAACTGCCTCTTTCAAACCCGGAAATTCTAAATAGTCTTCATGAAAATGATAATCCGATATTACTCATTTGTGAAATAAATTAAGAGTAAAAGATAAGGGCTAAGCTTCTGCGTCTGTAACATTCAGGCTTTCAAACAAAAAATGGAAGAGAGTTTAGAGACGAGAAAGGCTTCGAGTGAGCAACTTTGAAACTAAAAAAAGCACCTCATTTTATGAAGTGCTTTTCCTGTAGAGCGAGAAACGAGACTCGAACTCGCGACCCTAACCTTGGCAAGGTTATGCTCTACCAACTGAGCTATTCTCGCAAATAGTTTTGATTTTAAATAATAGTACCCGGGGCGGGACTTGAACCCGCACGACCGTAAGTGGTCATTGGATTTTAAGTCCAACGTGTCTACCAATTCCACCACCCGGGCATCCTGTAAAATGAGCGAGAAACGAGACTCGAACTCGCGACCCTAACCTTGGCAAGGTTATGCTCTACCAACTGAGCTATTCTCGCATTTTATTTAGAAAACCAAAACAATATTTTTGTAGAACGTACCGTCTTCAGCTCCGAAAACAGCGATGCAAATATATTGCTATTTTTCTTTTATCCAAAAGGAAATATTAAAAAATCCAATGAATAATGGACAAAGCAAATTTCCTTATTTTAAGCCAGTCAGTTTTTTGATTTCATTCAGTTTATTCAAGGCTTCTATGGGGGTGAGGTTGTTTATGTCCAGATTTTTTATTTCATCACGAACAGACTTCAATACAGGATCATCCAATTGGAAAAAACTCATTTGGAAACCTTCGCGTTTTTCGGCCATTCCATCAAGCGGTTTGGAGAGTCCGTCTTTGCGATTGGCATCTTCCAGTTGAACCAGTATTTCATCTGCACGACTAACCACCGAGGGTGGCATTCCTGCCATTTTTGCCACGTGAATACCAAAGCTGTGGTTGCTTCCTCCACGAACAAGTTTGCGTAGGAAAACAACTTTATTACTTACTTCTTTTACACTTACGTTGTAATTTTTTACCCGGTTGAATGACTTTTCCATTTCATTCAACTCGTGGTAGTGAGTCGCAAACAATGTTTTTGCTTGTGCCTGTGGATGTTCATGGATGTATTCCACAATAGCCCAGGCAATGGAAATTCCGTCATAAGTTGATGTTCCTCTTCCAAGTTCATCAAGGAGGATGAGACTACGATCGGAAATATTGTTGAGGATACTGGCTGCTTCGTTCATTTCAACCATGAATGTTGATTCGCCCAACGAAATATTGTCTGATGCTCCCACTCGTGTGAAGATTTTATCAACATAGCCAATTTTTGCAGATTGAGCTGGGACAAACGAACCCATTTGAGCCATTAAAACAATCAAAGCAGTTTGTCTTAACAAGGCAGATTTACCAGCCATATTGGGTCCTGTAATGATAATCACCTGCTGATCGTCCTGATCTAATAGAACATTGTTGCTGATGTATTCTTCTCCAATAGGGAGTTGTTGCTCAATAACAGGATGTCGACCTTCTTTAATATCTATTACTTTGGAGTCGTTGAGTTCTGGAATGCAGTAATTGTTTTCAATAGCAGAACTTGAAAATGACAACAAACAGTCGATTTTTGCAATAACAATCGCATTTAGCTGGATGGCCTGAATATACTCAGAAAGAGCAATTACCAGGTCATTATACAATTTGGCTTCCAGGGAAAGAATTTTTTCTTCGGCCCCCAATATTTTGTTTTCGTATTCTTTTAGCTCTTCTGTGATGTAACGCTCAGCACTCACCAATGTTTGTTTGCGAATCCATTCGGGAGGAACCTTGTCTTTGTGCGTATTTCTAACTTCAATATAATACCCAAAAACATTATTAAACGCAATTTTCAGGGAAGGAATCCCAGTTCGTTCCGACTCGCGTTCCTGCATTTGCGATAAATAGTCTTTTCCTGAAAATGCAATTTTTCGCAATTCATCCAGTTCCTGCGATACCCCGGATTTGATCACATTCCCTTTATTGAGCAGCAAAGGCGCATCGGAATTGATTTCTTTCTCAATTCTATCTCGTATCGTGATGCAGGGATTTAATTGTTCTGCAAACCTTTTCAATACATCATTGTCAGCATTTTCTGCGTATTTTTTGATGGGCTCAATGGCCAGTAATGCATTTTTAAGTTGAATGACTTCCCGTGGATTTATGCGACCTACAGCAACTTTTGAAATGATACGTTCCAGGTCGGCAATTTGCCTCAGATGATCTTCCAGCGTTTCTTTTTCTTCCTGATTTTTGACAAAAAAGTCAACAACTGAAAGCCGGTCATTTATAGCTGATATTTCTTTTAAGGGAAGTGCAATCCATCGCTTTAGCATGCGGGCTCCCATCGGGGAAATCGTTTTGTCAAGTACCTGTGTAAGCGTTTTTGCACCTTCGTTAATTATTCCAAAAAGTTCCAGGTTTCGGATTGTAAAGCGATCGAGCCAAACGTATTTGTCTTCTTCAATACGCGATAAAGTTGTGATGTGCTGGAGCTGATGATGCTGTGTCAGGTCAAGATAATGCAAAATGGCTCCGGCGGCAATAACCCCGTAATTGAGTTCATGTACGCCATAGCCTTTTAAGGATTTCGTTTCGAAATGACGCAAGAGCCTGTCAGTTGCAGCATCTTCAGTATACACCCAATCATCAAGTTTGAAGGTGTAAAATTTATTTCCAAACAAAGCCAAAAATTCATTCCCTTTCCCTTTTTGAAAAAGAACTTCTTTAGGTTTGAAGGAATTCAGTAGTTTGTCAATGTATTCGAAGCTACCTTCAGCAGTTAAGAATTCTCCCGTTGAAATATCCAGAAAGGCGACACCGCTCATTTTGTGATCAAAATGAACCGATGCAAGAAAGTTATTTTCACGATGCTCCAGAATATTATCGTTGATTGAAACACCGGGAGTTACCAATTCGGTGATTCCACGTTTTACAATCTTTTTCGTCGTTTTGGGATCTTCAAGTTGCTCGCAAATAGCAACCCGCTGTCCGGCTCGGACCAATTTGGGAAGATAAGTATCGAGAGCATGATGGGGGAAACCGGCCAATTCTACATAACTGGCTGAACCATTTGCCCGGCGGGTAAGTGTTATCCCCAGAATCTCTGCAGCCCTAATGGCATCTTCGCCAAAAGTTTCATAAAAATCACCTACTCGAAAAAGCAATACTGCATCCGGATGTTTGCCCTTTATGGCGTAATACTGCTTCATTAAAGGGGTCTCGACATATTTCTTTTTTCCCGCCAAAGTTAAACTCGTTTTAGATTGACTAACAAAGATAAATCATTCACGATATGAAGGAAAAATGTTGGGCTTTTGTTCGGATAAACTTTTCAACATGTTGTTAAGATGCATTCTTGCAAATCAAGAATTTGCTATGAAGCAAGGCACGTATAAAAACCATCAGAGAGATCAGGTAGAACCCGATATGGAATGACTGATGAGCAAATCCGCTGAGTAAGAAAAATAGCAAGAGCCACCCCGATAATACAGGCCAGTACCATTGAAGTTTGCTTCTCCATTTTTTTTACCATCCATAAAAATAGAAATGGAAGGTTTAAGGGAACAGCCCACCAAACATTGTAATTGGGGTGCATGGGCGGATGTTCAGAATAGAAAATAAACCAAAGTGCAGCGACTCCTATTAGTCCGGTTAAGAAGAGTAGTAGGTAGTCTACAAGGTATTTTATGTTGCCGGATTTGTATTGATTGTACGAAATGTAAATAGTTAGCAGACAAAGAACTAATAAGATGACAAAAGGAGTTGTGATTGAAAAAGAATCACTTGCTTTAGGGGCAATAAAAAGTTCATTGGTTTTCTTAACTAAAGGGCGACTGCCATTTTCTGTTTGAATTGTTGCTTTTGAAAAATGGTTCATTAAATAATCCGGGAGAAACATTTCTTCGTAGGCTGTGGCAATATCATCGGAAGGAGAGCCTAATGCCATGTTAATACCGAAGTTTACCCAGGGAATAGCCATTTGATATTCTTCTACATGATCTCTGAATGTTCGGTTTTCTCCGTTGTCAGGGAAAATAACTTTCCCGTTAACCTGATCTTCAACGACATCACGAACGCGCGTAGCGCAATTGTCGAAAAAGAAATTATATCGGTATTCCCGGTTTTCGGGTTCGGCATTCACAACCAGAAAGTCCAGAATTTGCTGTTTTTCCTCTTGAGAAAGATTTAAAACCTGTTCATAGATACTGCGCCCGTTTCTTTTATAATCTTCATAGAAATCATCATAATATTCAGGCGCAAGCATGTAGTCGGTTTGACCTTTTGCAAATCGATATACAAAATTTGGAGCGCTGAAACTAAATACTCCATAGTTGAAAACAATGTCAAATTTTTTTGACGGATCATTTACCCGTAAAGCAGTATGCCCATAAATGGCATGGATTAGATTACTCGGACCACATGTTAGAACGCTGATCTCAGCATTGGGACTTAGGCGAATGCTTTGAGCTAAAGCTGAGAATGAAAAGAAAAGTATGCTTGCTAATAGGATTAGTTGACGTTTCACAGTTGTCTTATTTTTTATTCAAAAGAAATAAAAAGCATTTACAAAGCATTTTATTTTGGTAAAAAAGATTGAAAAAAACAGGTACATAATCTGGCCGGGGACTAATGAAAAATGTTTTCTAGTAACTTGGTAGGATTAAGTACTGTCGTTTCCGTAAAAATCAATAAATTTGCAAGCTTTAGATAGAAAATATGGGTGAGAAGAAATTATTTATAGAAACATATGGTTGCCAGATGAATGTGGCAGACAGTGAGGTTGTTGCAGCCATTCTGCAGGAACGACAATATGAATTATGCCATTCTGCAGATGAAGCTGATGCCATATTTTTAAATACCTGTTCTGTTCGTGATAATGCAGAACAACGTATTTGGGGGCGCCTTGATCACCTGAAAGGAGTTAAGCGAAGAAACAAAGGGATGATTGTAGGTGTGCTGGGTTGTATGGCTGAGCGTGTGGGTGATAAATTCCTGGAACACGAGGCAGTGGATTTAGTCGCTGGACCTGATGCTTATCGTGATCTTCCTTATCTTATTGACAAGGCAAATGATAAAGAAAATGCCATTAATGTTGAATTGTCTGAAGTTGAAACCTATGATAAAATTACACCTGTAAGAATTGGTGATAAATCGATTTCCGGTTTCATCAGCATTACCCGTGGCTGTAATAATTTCTGTACCTATTGTATTGTTCCTTATACAAGAGGTAGAGAACGTAGTCGTGATCCTCAGGATATTTTAAATGAGGTGAGAGATCTTCAGCAGAAAGGATATAAAGAAATAACACTTCTCGGACAAAATGTGAATTCATTTAAGTGGCTTCCGGAAGGAGAAAGAAAGCCTGTTAAATTTTGGGATTTGCTGGATATGGTTGCGAAGGAAGCTCCTGATGTGCGCTTTCGCTTTACGACATCCCATCCCAAAGATATGTCGGATAAGGTGTTGAACGTAATTGCTGAAAATCCAAATATTTGCAGACATATCCATTTGCCGATGCAGTCAGGTAGTTCCCGTATTTTAAAATTGATGAACCGAAAATATGACAGGGAATGGTATATGGATCGTATACGGGCGATTAAGGAAATTATTCCAGATTGCGGCTTGTCAACTGATGTTTTTGCCGGTTTTTGCACAGAAACAGAAGAAGATCATCAAGACACACTTTCGTTGATGGAGTGGGCTGGATTTGATATGGCTTTTATGTTTAAATATTCGGAACGTCCCGGAACATATGCCCATAAGAATCTGGCCGATGATGTGCCGGAGGAAACCAAATCAAAACGTCTGCAGGAAATAATCAATCTTCAAAACCAGTTATCCGCTGAGAGTAATCAGAGAGATGTTGGCAAAACATTTGAAGTGTTGGTAGAAGGTCCTTCCAAGAAAAATCCGGAAGAATTTTTCGGACGGAGTTCTCAAAATAAAGTCATAGTTTTCCCTAATATGAACTTTCAGAAAGGTGACTATGTTAAAGTAAAAGTTGAAACATGTACGCAGGCTACTTTAATTGGAAAGGTAGTTTCGTAACAGAAAACAAAATCCAATGATTGCAATAAGTGCTACCGATAAAAAGCTAACAGCCAGTATGGATCTTCGTTTTGGAAGATGCCCTTATTTTCTTTTAGTTGATGGAGATGAAACCCGATTTATTGAGAATCCTTTAAGTAATGAAGAAAAAGAAATAGCTCCCCGCCTTGTTGAATTCTTGAAAAAAAATAATGTGACAAAAATTATTACAGGAGAGATTGGCCCAAAAGCAAAAGAGAACCTTACTAAGTTTGGAATGCAGATTATTATGTTTTCTGAAGATAAGGTGAGTCTACAGTATATCCTAAAAAAAATGTCCGGTAATTAATTTGCTAACTGTTCCTGATTTTGATACTACTGATAGAAGTAAATTTTCTTCTAAAACTTATTCCTTAGAGTTAAAATAAATACTATCCCCGTTAAATTCTGTTGTTCCTGAGTTTCAGTCTTTCCTTTTTGTTTGATCTGCTGAAAAAACTCTATAGTAAAACTTAATTATTTTTTTAAAAGTTGTATCTTGTGAATTTACAGGACTTTAACGAAAGATGCAATGAAAAAGGGATATCAGTCAAGCAATGACATAGATATTGATGTGTTATTGAAAGAAAATCAGACACTGAAAACCGCGCTGATTGATTATGATAATAAGGTCGCAAGTCTTAGTTCCTTCCAACAAACAATAATAAATACTTTGCCAGATACAATTATTATTGCGGATTTGTCTGGAATAATTGAATACTCATCTCCTGGTTCTGAAAAAGTTTTTGGGTATACAGAAAAATCCCAATATGTCAATCATTCAGTTTTTAATTTTATTGCTCCGGAAGATCGGGAAAGAGCTTTTGAAAACTTTCAGGCTTTTTTAAATGAAAAGAATAATGGAATAAATGAATATAAGGCTATTAAAGCGGATGGAAGTTATATAAACGTTGAAGTAAAAGGTGAGATTATCAGTGATGAAAATGAGGGTGTGTCAAAATATCTTGCTTTAATTCGTGATCTCTCAAGTGAAAAGGCTATAGTTGAAAGAGAAAGGCGTATAGGTCAGGCATTGAATAATTTATGGGAAGGATTTCAGGTAATAGATTTTAATTGGAAGTATCTTTTTGTAAATGATTCGGTTGCAAAACATGCCAGAAAAGAGAAAAGTGAGTTAATCAATCATACGATGTTTGAATGTTTTCCGGGCATTGAAAACACCAGTTTATTTTCATACTTAAAAAGAAGTATGGATGATCGTGTTGAAGAGAACTTTAAGAATGAATTTATTTATCAAAACGGTGATAGAGCATGGTTCGAAATGCGGGTAAAGCCTATTCCTGAAGGGATATTTGTATTGTCTATAGATATTACAGAAAAATTGCAGATTGAAAAGGAAAAGAAAATAAATGAAATAAAGTTTCACCAGATATTTGAAAACAGTCCTCTTGGGCAGGCACTTATTGATATAAATAGGAACTATTCAAAATGCAATTCTTCGCTTTGTAAAATGTTGGGATATTCAGAGGAAGAATTCACAAAGATGTATTTTTCGGATATTACACATCCCGACGATTCTCAAAAATCGGAAGAAGCATTTGTTAAACTATTAAATAAAGAAATAAGTGTATATAAAACGGAAAAAAAGTGCATTGCGAAGAATGGAAAAATTGTATGGGTATCACTAACCCTTACTATCAATTATGATGATAAGGGGAATTTTCTTTTTTATTTAGCCATTGTTGATGATATTACCCAGCGGAAAAAAGATCAGGGAGAACTTCGTGAAACAAAAGAAAGACTTGATATAGCAACACGTGGAGCAGGAATAGGTATTTGGGATTGGGACATCTCAAATAATAAAATGAGTTGGACGGAAGAGATGTACAAGTTGTATCAGATTTCAAGGGAAGAAGAACAAAATCCGATGGATGTATGGCGAAATATGGTTCATCCGGAAGACAAAGAATTAGTCGCGAGCTTTAAAAATCCTAATTTTTCAAATGACAATACTTACCAGGCAGAATACAGGGTGTGTTTTAACAACGGAGATATAAGATGGATTAAAACTATCGGACAGTTTTTTTATAATGAAAAACGTAAGCCCATTCGTATAGTTGGGATTAACTATGATATTACATCTCGAAAACAAGCAGAACTGAAACTTATTGAAAAAGATAAGTGGATAGAACAACAGAATAATCAGCTAAATGCTATTGTTCGAACAGTTCCTGATTTTCTGCTGGTTTTAGATAAAGAAGGTAACCTGGAGAATACATTTATGCCTGAAGCACATGGTCTTCCTTACAAAGTAGAAGATGTAAGAGGAAAGAATATTGCTCTTTTTTTTAACGAGGAGACTACAGCGTTGCATCTGACGAATATCAAAAAATGCTTGAGGTTAAAAAAGCTTCTTTCTTATGAGGTGTCATTTGAAATAAATGGAATAAAAAAACAATTTGAAGGAAGATTGAGTCCGATTGATCGGAAGCATGTTTTGGCTTTAGTAAGAGATGTTACAGAAAGAAAAGAGAGTGAAGAAAGACTAAAACGCTCAGAAGAAAACTTCCAGCAGCTAATTCATGAATCACCTTATGGAATTCGTATTGTGTCGCCTGAGAGTAATACGATTTATGCCAACCCTATATTTTTGAACACATTTGGCTTTAGAAGTCTTGCTAGTTTTAACAAACAGCCTCCAACAAATTGGTATACAAAGGAAAGTTATCGTGAATATTTAGAACGGGAAAAAAGGCGAAAAAAAGGACAAGACAGGGTCAAAAATTATAAAATTAGCATTGTTAATAAGAATGGAGCAAGAAAGCATCTTCAGGTATTTCGTTCAAAAATATTATGGAATGGAAAGTTAAATGACCAGATCATCTATAATGATATTACCGAATCGGAAATAGCTCAGGAACAAATTAGTAAGTTGTCTCATGCCGTAGAACAAAGCCCCAATTCGGTTTACATTACAAATGTTGAGGGTGATATTGAATATGCCAATAAATCATTTTATACCCGCTTTGGATATCGTAAAGATGAAGTAATTGGAAATACTCCTCGCATTATAAGTTCCGGGTTGACTCCTCAACGAATTTATGTTGGGCTTTGGAAAACTATTCGGGCAGGTAGAGTTTGGTCTGATGAGTTGATTAATAAGACTAAAGATGGAGAATTGATCTGGGAAACGGTAACAATCAGTCCGGTTTTTAATGATAAAGGAGAAATATTGAATTTTCTTGCCATTAATATTGATGTGTCTGAGAAGAAGAAGTATGAAAAAGAAATCATGAAGCTCAATTCAAGCCTGGAGTTGGAAATTATTGAGGCTAAAGAAGCAAAACGAAAAGCAGAAGAGAGTGACCGTCTAAAATCAGCTTTTCTTGCAAATATGAGTCATGAAATACGAACTCCTTTAAATGCAATTGTTGGTTTTGCTCATTTGTTATCTACGGAAAATGGATTGATGACGGAAGAAAAGGATGAATTTGTAAATATTATAGACAGGAGTTCAGAAAATTTGCTGCATCTAATCAATGATATTTTGGATGTATCTAAACTTGAAACAGGTCAATTTAAATTAAATATTGGACTTTTCGATGTTGCCGAAATGCTTGAAGATCTTTTTGCTATTTATAAGAAAAAGCTGGCCGATAATGATAAAAATACTGTTGAGCTTAAACTTAAAAATGTTCCTTCTACTTTGTTTAGATCGGATAAAACCCGAATTACCCAGATATTGTCTAATCTTCTAAGCAACTCCATTAAGTTTACAAATAATGGAGTTATCGAATTTGGAATCGAGTCTATTTCTGATGGAAAAATTATTTTCTTTGTGAGAGATACAGGAATTGGAATAAAAAAAGAAGTTATCCCATATATTTTTGATCGTTTCAGACAGGCTGACTTAAAACTTTCCCGACAATTTGGAGGTACTGGTTTAGGACTTGCCATTGTTAAAGATCTGGTTGAATTGATGAATGGAAAGATAACACTTGAATCGGAAGAAAAACAGGGAACTACTATCACAATTTTGCTGCCAATGTAAGTGCTTATTTTATATGTGCTTAACTGTATCGTGAAAATTAAGTCACAATTACAAAAAACTATTTTGCTATTTTTGAGTTGTTAAGGGTGTTTTATAGATATCATTTCAGCTATTTGTACAATTTTGAATCCTGAATTTTAAAGTTTTTATTACTATGAAGCGTAAGCCATTATCCCCGGAGACCAGGAAACAGTTAATAAATGCCCAAAGGAATGAGATAACCGAGTATATAATATATAGCCGTCTGGCGAAGCATCTGAAAGAGACGGAAAATGCAGCTGTTTTGCAAAAAATCGCTGAAGATGAATTGAAGCATTACAATACGTTTAAAGAATATACCGGACGTGATGTAAACCATAGTAAATGGTATGTTTGGAAATTTTACTGGATAGCTCGTGTATTTGGAATTACGTTTGGGATCAAGTTGATGGAGAAAGGAGAGGAGAATGCACAGTTAAATTACAACGAAATAGCAAAAGAGATTCCTGAAGCTTCACTTATCAGCAAGGAAGAAAATGAGCATGAAAACCAGTTAATAAAGCTGATTAAGGAAGATAAACTGGAGTATATGGGTTCTATCGTTTTAGGATTGAATGATGCTCTTGTAGAGATATTGGGAACATTGGCAGGATTAACATTTGCACTTCAAAATACGATGTTTGTTGCATTGGCCGGAATAATTGCCGGTATTTCGGGAGCATTGTCAATGTCATCATCCGAGTATCTTTCCCATAAGTCCGAAGGGAAACACGACGGAGCTGTAAAATCCGCCATATTTACCGGGATTGCTTATATATTTGCTGTTGTATTTTTGGTTGCGCCTTACCTTATCTTTTCATCTCCATTTGTCGCTTTGATTGTCGCTGTTATTGATTCAATTTTAGTTGTATTCTTCTACAGTTATTATATATCAGTGGCTAATGATCAGCCATTCCGGAAGCGTTTCTTAGAGATGGTGATAATGAGTACAGTTGTAGGACTAATTTCTTTTGGACTAGGATATCTTGTTCGTATTTTTTTCGGGATTGAGGTTTAGAGTTGAAGTTTTGATTATTTTTTGGAGGATTTTTTATGAGTGCACATCTGTTAAAACTCATACAGGAAGGAGAACATCAAACTCAGGATTTCAAGTTTTGTATCAGTGATTCGAAAAAAATAGCAAAATCACTGGTCGCATTTGCAAATACTGATGGAGGGCGATTGTTGATTGGGGTTAAGGATAACGGTAATATTGCTGGCGTGCGATCAGATGAAGAATATTACATGATTGAATCTGCTGCAAAAATATATAGCAAGCCGGAAATTAGTTTTGATACCAGACAATATTTTATTGACGGGAAATCTGTGCTTGAAGTGCAGATTGAGAGTAGTAAAGAAAGACCTCATTTTGCAAAGGATGAAAATGGGAAATGGTTGGCTTACATCAGGCAGAATGATGAGAACAAGCTTGCCACCAAAATAATGATTGATGTTTGGCGAAAACAAAAGAGCCCTAGGGGAGTCTTTATAAGATATTCAGAAACAGAAAAATTTTTACTGGATTATCTGGAGGACAATGATTATATAAGTCAATCGCAATTCTCAAAAAAGGCAAAAATTTCCTATAAAAATGCAGGGAAAGTTATCGTTGATTTTATCGTGTTAGGAATATTACAACCAATCACAAAAGATACTAAAATGGTTTTTTCAATATCAGAAGGCTTTAATCGGGAAAGTTGGGAAGGTCAGGGTTTTTAAAATATTTGGCATTTAATTTTTACATTTGTTCTATTCCAAATCAAAGACAATAAAAACAAACAACTTTCTATTATGAAAAAAATTACTCTTTTAACACTTTTGGTGTTTTGTATGTTTTCCTCCTATTCTCAAATGCCTTATCAGCGTGAATATGCTGTCTTTAGAGATGCACAGGGAGCGATTCAACTTGCAAGTCCAATGGTAACTATTACCGATGCTAATATATATCGTGGAGGAGAAAAACATGAAGTAAAATATTATGAAGAAAATCCCAAATCAAACATTCCCAAGAACATTATTCTGATGATTGGTGATGGAATGGGCACCTCTCAGATATTTGCAGGCTTGGTTGCCAATGGAGGAGAGTTATATTTGAATAACTTCAAACATGTTGGATTTTCACAGACACAAGCCTCTTCAACTTTTAATACCGATTCAGGTGCGGGAGGAACTGCATTGTCTACAGGAAAAAGAACTTACTATCATGCCATTGGTGTTGATCCTGATACAATACCTCAAAAGACAGTCTTAGAATTTGCTGAAGAAAAGGGAATGGCAACAGGGCTGGTTGCAACCATTGCTATCACTCATGCTACTCCAGCTTCATTTATCGCACATGAAGCAGATCGGAATTCGTATGAGAATATTGCAGCTGATTTTATGAATACAGATGTGGATGTGTTTATTGGTGGAGGATATAAATACTTTGCTGATCGTAGTGATAGTATAGATTTGACACTTAATTTGAAGGAGAATGGTTATCAGGTTGTTCGTAGTATGGATGAAGCAGAGAAAATCAATTCTGGCAAATTAGCTTGTTTTACAGATTCTCTTGATCCTGGACGCGCTCCACAGAGACACAATTTATTGCCTCGTGCTTCAAAATCAGCTATAAACATTCTTCAAAAGGATGATGATGGTTTCTTTATAATGATCGAAGGATCACAAATTGATTCAGGGGGTCATGCGAATTCAACTAGTTATATTGTAGAGGAAATGTTAGATTTTGATAAAGCGATAGGAGAAGTACTTGAATTTGCAGCTAAAGATAGAGAAACCCTTGTAATTATCACTGCAGACCATGAAACCGGAGGTTTCTCGGTTATTGATGGAGATAAGGAGACAGGACGTGTTACTGGTTTGTTTACATGGGGAGACCATACTGCTACAATGGTGCCTGTTTTCGCTTTTGGTCCTGGTGCAGAGCAATTTTCAGGTATTATGCAGAATACCGATATTGCAGATAAGATCTTTTCTTTTATGGAAGAAAAGTAAATACGTTTAATAAGCAGACTAAATTTATAAGAATTATAATTGCCAAAACTAGTTTCAAATTACTAGTTTTGGCAATGATTTTTGGGAATGGATTATTTTACAATTTTTGTGATAGCATTGGGCTTATCCTTTGATTCATTTGCAGTTTCTATAACAAGTGGATTAAGTATTCCTCACATAAGTTTTTTTAGAGCTGTAAGACTTGCTTTAGTGTTTGCTTTTTTTCAAGCTTTAATGCCATTGGTGGGGTGGCTCTTGGAAAGTTCTGTTCGTAGCATTATTGAGCCAGTAGATCATTGGGTGGCTTTTGGATTATTAGCTGTGATTGGTGGTAAAATGATTTTTGAGAACTTACGTTCTCATGAAGAAAGACAAATTATAGATCCATTAAAATTAAGAACTGCAATTGTTCTCGGATTTGCTACAAGCATTGATGCTTTAGCTGTTGGGTTTAGTTTTTCATTACTGGTCGAAAAAATAATTGTTGCAGTTGTTCTGGTTGGAGCTGTTACATTTATTGCATCCATGACAGGGATATTTATAGGGAAGAAAACAGGATCGGGAATAAATAAGTATGCGGAGATTTTGGGAGGGGTTATTCTTATTTCAATAGGGATAAAGATTTTGATTGAACATCTTGCTTTATAATTAATATTTTTGAGAATAAAAGTTTGATACAGATATGTATGAGTTAGGTTCATCATACACCTTTGATTTTTTAAGTTTTATACTTATTCTTTCAGGTATTACAGGTTTACTTGTCGGAATTTATTTATATAAATTTAAGGAGACACCAGGGACATTATATCTTTCTGTATTACATTTTGCTACTGCAATTTGGTCCATTACTTATTGCCTTGAATATTCTGCTTTAGACCTCGATTTGAAGCTTTTCTGGTCAAAATTATCATATCTCGGTATACCGAATACAATGGTTTGGTTTTTCCTTTTTTCACTTAAGTTTAACAATCCCAATAAAAAAATAAATCCACTTTGGTTTAAAGGACTAATAAGTTTCTCCGTTCTTCTTTTTCTTATCGTTATTACAAATGATTATCATCATTTACATTGGGCTGATGCTTTTATAGATACTCAAATAAATACGACTATATATGAATACGGCAAGTTATTCTGGGTGACTTATTCAATTATTTATGTATTATTCGGTTGGGGAATTTTAAATGTATTTAGGGTTGCAATTAAGGCGACTGATTATCACAATACCCCGGTTTGGGCAATTGTTTTGGCAACTTTTTTCCCGATCACCGGGAATTTAATATATGTATTTAAAGTAAATCCAATTAGTGGATTTGACTGGACTCCTGTTAGTTTTTTAATTACAGGAATAATATTGACGGTTATAAATATCAGGTATAGCACTTTTAATCTTATTCCTTATGCCAGAAATAAGATCTTTGATTTGATGGAAGATGGTATCTTCATTATTGACGATAAGCATAGGATTGTGGATATGAATAAAACTTTTCTAAATCTGTTTAATCGGAAAGAGGAAGAGGTTATAGGAAGAAATATTTATAAAGTTTTTCCTAATAAATTTGACCTAATTAGAGAGCTATATCGTAAGGAAACGGTTTCAAATATATTAATCCTAACAGAAACAACCGAAAAGCCAATGAATATGGATGTGCAGGTTGTTCCTCTTTTTGATAATAAGGGCATATGTAACGGACGCTTGGTGGTACTGCGAGATGTTACAGATAAAATCCAAAATGAAAAAGAGCTAAAAAGGATAAATGATAGCTTGAAAGCAGAGATTGCTGAGAAAGAAAAATTAATTGTAGATCTTGATGCTTTTGCTCATACTGTTGCTCATGATTTACGCGATTCTATTGGAGGGGTAGCTTCTGCTGCCAATTTAATCGCTTTTGATATTGAAAACAAAGAATATGATTCAGCAATTGAAACAACAAAGCTGATGGTTAACTCTTCTGATAAATCACTGCATGTAATAAATGAGCTTTTGACGATGGCAACAGTGAGGCAGCAAGATATTGAACTGGTTCAGACTGATATGGGGAAAATTATTGTTGAAACTGAAAGACGATTAAATCAACTTATTCAACAATATCATGTTGAAATTATAAAGCCAGATAGTTGGCCTACTATTAAAAGTAACCCCGGCTGGTTAGAGGAAGTTTGGGTGAATTACATTAGTAATGCGATTAAATATGGCGGAGAAAAGCCCATCGTGGAATTAGGTTTTGATGTAATCTCGAAAGAGAATAAAGTTCGCTTTTGGGTGAAAGATAATGGCGATGGTATTAGTAGAGAGAACCAGCAAAGGCTCTTTAAAAAATATTCTCGTTTGGAGGTTACCCGTGTTGAAGGAACAGGACTTGGACTATCTATCGTTAAACGTATTGTTGAGAAAATGGAAGGGGAAGTCGGTGTTTGGAGTAAAGCTGCAAAAAATGAAGGCAGCTTGTTCTATTTTATTCTTCCTTTTGAATAGATGAGAAAGATTTTGGATCTCTATCTAGATTCTCTACACTGTAAATTGTAAATGATTATTTCTAACGCTTTTTATTTCTTTTCCGGTACTTTTTTTGTTTTGCAATATGTTTGGGTGGATTAGTCGGCTTATTTGATGGCGTTTTTTTCTTTTTTTCATGAAAAGCACCTTTGAAATCCGGATTCTCCATTCGCTTCTGACGGTCAATTTCTCTTAGTTGTTGTTGCCTTTCAGGTTTTGGTGTTGTCTCAATAACGACATCTTGGGGGATCTCCTTTTCAGGAATCTCCATGCGGATGATTTTTCCAATTTTTTGTAAATGATATTCTTCAGCCGGGTTTACAAGTGTTATGGCTTCACCTTGATTATTGGCGCGAGCTGTCCGTCCGATTCGATGTACGTAATCTTCGTATCGTTGGGGTAAGTCAAAGTTGATTACATGACTAATCATGGAAACATCAAGTCCACGAGCTGAAACATCTGTGGAAATCATGATACGCACTTCTCCATCTTTAAATGCATTGATGGCATTAATGCGCGTGCTCTGTCCTTTGTTGGAATGAAGAATACGCTTTTCTCCTTCAGCTTTTCGTTTGATAGTCTTGAAAACACTTTCAGCGTGTTCTTTGGTACGAACAAAGATCAATACACGGCTAAAAGTTTCTTCATTTTCAAGCAGGTGACGAATAAGGTTGAGCTTGGTTCTGAAGTTTGGAACTTTATAGTGTGATTGCTGAACCAGTTCTGCAGGAGTTGCTGATGGCGCAACTTCTACACGTTCCGGAAAATCCAGAAATTCCTGTGTCATTAATTCAACTCGTTCATTAAACGTTGCAGAAAACAACAGGTTCTGACGTTTAACAGGAATGATTTCAAGCAACCTTCTGATTTGAGGCATAAAACCCATGTCGAGCATCCTGTCTGCTTCGTCGATAACCAGTGTCTTTATTTTTTTCAGAGATACTGCACCTGCTTTATATAAGTCCCATAGACGGCCGGGAGTGGCAACAAGAATATCTATTCCCGGTTCAATTAAAGCTGCGTGCTTGGTCCAGCCAATACCACCATAAATTGCAGCATGTCGAATATTGCTAAATTGAGTGAATTCTTCAATATCTTCTCCAACCTGGATTGAAAGCTCTCGGGTAGGAACAAGAATAAGAACACGGGGATCTTCGCCTTCAGCTTTTACCAATTTCATAAAAATAGGTAATAAGTAGGCGGCAGTTTTTCCTGTTCCCGTTTGGGCAATTCCCAATACATCCATTCCGGAGCGAATAACAGGAATTGCTTTTTCCTGAATGGGAGTGGGTTGCTCAAAGCCGATTTCTTTGAGTGCCTTTAAAATTGATTTATTGACTTTTAATTCCTCGAAAGTTGCCATAGCCCGCAAAGATACACTCAAAATGAATCATTTCCCAATTCAATTTAAGTTGGGCCTTTCGTGAGAAGGAAAAGTGAATGGATAGAATTTATTTGTCTTTTATTTTCAATGTGTGATTAATAGTACTATCTGGTTTATGAATGGGCATATTACTTTGCATTTGAGGATTAAGAACGGGCATACCTGTCGTGTTTTCTCGTTGTTTTAAATATCCTAGTACTTCTGGATTTATATCTAAAATGATATTAGAATCTTGTTGCTGACTAAATCCAAACTGGGGACTGAAAGCAAAATTTAAAGAATCAGGTAAGGTTTTTATACTCTGATTTAGTGTATCCTGATTTAGAACGGAAGTGTTTTCGGTAGGAGTTATCTGAGAGTTAGCTGAAAATGAAATGAGCATAAAGAATAAAATTCCTAATATATGTGTTTTCATGGCTATTGATATTGTTTGAGAACAAATATACAGTGTTGGTGATTATTAATCAATGAGTTATGATATCAATCACGACAATGAATCGTTAAATAAAATCAAACAATGTTAAATTAATTGAGTTTGTACATTTTGCCGGGTAAGCTTGATACAATTCCCTTAAATTCCAGATCCAGTAAAAGAGAGGACGCTTTCCCTGTAGATATTTCCAATTCGTTACAAATTTGATCGATAAACTTGGGAGATTCCTTAATTACTTCAGTAATTTTTTCTTCCAGAGGAGAAAGTTCAATAAAAAGTTGCCGTTGTATCTTTTGAGGGTTATCAATATCTGGTTGCCACGACATGGCATATTCCAAATCTTCAAGTTTCTCTATCATAGCTGCTTTGTTCTGTTTGATGAGCTGGTTGCATCCTTTAGAATACATGTCAAAGATTCTGCCAGGCAAAGCAAAAACATCACGGTTATATGAGTTTGCGATATCGGCAGTAACTAACGATCCTCCTTTTTCAGCAGATTCTACAATAATAGTGGCATCTGTCAGTCCTGCGATTATCCGGTTACGGCGTAGAAAGTTATTTCTGTCAATCTTGGATCCGCTAATAAAATCGGTTGCCAGTCCTCCGTCTTTTATCATTTCCTGAGCATGTTTTTTATGTAGCTGTGGGTAAATCTTATCCAGGCCGTGTCCCAAAATTCCAATAGTTGGAATGTTGTTTTTAATGCATGCTTTATGGGCAGCTATATCTATGCCATAAGCCAGGCCACTTATTACACAATAACCTTCTCGCTCAGCCATTGCTTCAATGAGTTTATTGCAAAATTCCTTGCCATAATCGGTTGCATTTCGTGTTCCTACAATGGCAACAGTTTTTTCAGCATTAAATTCAATATTCCCTTTGGAATATAAAACAAGGGGAGCATCAACACAACGTTTTAGACGTACCGGATAATTAGGATCAAGATAGAAGAGTGCTTGAATTTTATACTTTTCAATAAACTGAATTTCTTTCTCGGCCAGGGCGATAAAATCCTGAGAGCAGATACTTTTTGAGGTAACACTTCCAATGCCGGGAACTTTGGTTAATTCTTTCTGATTTGCATTTAAAATTGGGCGTATAGCCCCAAAATGAGCTATAAGTTTTTTTGCAGTAACCGGACCAAGTCCCGGAACCAAAGACAAAGCAATTTGATGTTTAAGTGTATCTGAACTATTCATGAATTAAATTTATGATAAACTTAATTCAATCCGGTTTAAAACACAAGTGTTACCTTCCTTGCCTTATATATTGAGCTAAATCTTCTTCAATATTTGTTATTTCATCTTTTGTAAGTCCCATTAAACTTATCTCCGGGTATTCTGCAATTCCTTTGGCTGTATTTATAGCAATGTATAAATCAGAAAAGATTGAAATTCGGTTGACTTTTGAGAAATAGAGGAGATCCTTTTTAAATTCGATGGATCTGTAATCTTTACCAAAAAAAGATGTTATCGGGTAAAAATGAATAAGAATCTTGTCCCCCTCGGAATTATAATAGATGTAATTAACCTGGAAAAATTGAACCCCAATGATCGTTAGAAATAGAGCTACTCCGGAAATAATAGCACCGACATCCACCTTGGCTATTACAAATGCAAGTGTTATAAGAATTAAAAATATAATCCAGATGTTAAAATAGCGTTTGATCTTGTCTGTTCTATCTTTATTTGAAATTTCCATAGTATGGGATTAATCCTTTAATATTTGCAGGCAGGTTATCTAATTCTGATGTGACTTCTAAAAATATTCTAACTTTGCCGTCACGAAAGAAAGACATTATGACTGCTCCAAAAATACATTCTAATATCATCTTTTCCCAGCAAATAGAGGCTGAACTTGATAAAATTATAGCTTCCTATTCCGCAGGGAAAGTATTCTTACTAACGGAAATTATTCCAGAGAAGTTATGTTTGCCCCTTATTGATGGTATTATCAAGAAATATAACATTCGAAAGATTACTATTGAGGGGGGAGAAAAGAATAAGTCAATTGATTCTGTATTAAAGGTTTGGGAGGTGCTTTCGAAAGAAGGAGCAGACCGAAAATCATTGCTGATTAATATTGGTGGTGGAATGCTTACAGACCTGGGTGGCTTTGCTGCTTCAACTTTTAAGCGGGGGATGAAGTTTGTCAATATTCCTACAACTTTGCTTTCCCAGGTTGATGCTTCTATCGGTGGAAAAACCGGGATCAATTTTAATGGGTTGAAGAATGAAATAGGTGTTTTTAAAGAACCTGATGCTGTTATTATTAATACAAATTTTTTAAAGACTATTGACAAGGAGAATTTCCTGTCTGGCTATTCCGAAATGATTAAACATGGATTTATAAAAAGTCCGGAACATTGGAAGGAATTACAGGAATATGATCTTAAGGACATCGATTATGAGGCGCTTCAGGAGATAATTGCACGTTCGGTTTCGGTTAAAGACTGGCATGTGCAGAATGACTTGACTGAGCAGAATATTAGAAAAGCATTGAACTTTGGTCATACCGTTGGTCATGCTTTTGAGAGTTTTGCATTGTACGACAACCGCCCAATATTGCACGGGTATGCAGTTGTTTATGGAATGATTGTAGAACTTTATTTGTCTGTAAAAATGTGTGGCTTTAGCATCGATGAGCTAAAAAATATATCGCAATGGATTCTTGAGAAATACGGCAAATTTGAAATAAGCAAGAAAAACTATGAAGAGCTTTATGAGCTGATGACTCATGATAAAAAGAATGAAGGAACCCGGATTAATTTTACATTGATCTCTGAAATAGGGAAAGTTGAAATTAACCAGGATTGCTCAAAAGATCTCGTATTTGAAGCTCTTGAATACTACAAGAATCTGTAATTTTAAGTTGAATTATTCGAACTGTTGAAATGAAATATACTCTTTCGAAAGCTGATAAAATTGTAAAAGGAACAATAAACCTTCCATCGTCAAAAAGTATTGCTAACCGTGCATTAATAATTAATGCGTTGAGCTATAGTCCTTATGAAATCGAGAACTTATCGGACAGCGATGATACCAAGGTGATGCAGAAGGTGTTGACTTCCAATACCAATCAGTTTGATATTGGGCATGCAGGAACAGCAATGCGTTTTCTTACAGCCTTTTTAGCACAAATTGTTGGTGAGTGGGAAATTACCGGTTCTGATAGAATGAAACAAAGGCCAATCAGGATTTTGGTTGATGCTTTGAATGAGCTTGGAGCAAAGATTGAGTATGTTGAAAAGGAAGGATTTCCTCCACTTCGTATTTTTGGTTCGCACTTAAAAGGAAAAATTCTGGAGTTGGATGGAAGTATTAGTAGTCAGTATATTTCAGCTTTGCTGATGATTGCCCCAATCATTGAAGATGGATTAACACTCCGATTGAAAAATAAAATTACTTCCCGCTCTTACATAGAACTTACCTTGAAATTGATGAAGCAATTTGGTATAAAATATGTCTGGAAAGGAAATGAAATATATATCAAAGAGCAACCATATACCCCTCGTCAGTTTACTGTTGAGGCCGACTGGTCGGGAGCTTCCTATTGGTACCAGTTAGTAGCATTATCGGACGATGCTGAAGTTGAATTGAAAAATCTTCGTTTGCTGAGCTTGCAGGGAGATTGTGAAATTGCTGCCTGGTTTAAAGATTTTGGTGTTGATAGTAAAGCAACTCAGGACAGTGTAATCATTAAAAAATCAGCTGATGTTCTCCCCAAACATTTAAACCTTAATTTTATTGAAAACCCAGATGTTGCTCAAACTATGGCTGTATTGTGTGTTCTTAAAAAAGTTCCATTTCATTTTACCGGATTGGAAACATTGAAGATTAAGGAGACTGATCGTATTGCTGCTTTGCAAAATGAGTTGGCTAAATTTGGAGCTCAAATTACTGAAACCAAACATGGTGAGTTAAGCTGGGATGGAACATTCTCTTTGGAGAAAGATGAAGTTCCATGTATTGCTACTTATCACGATCACCGAATGGCTCTGGCATTTGCTCCGGCTGCGATGTTTGGCAAGCTTGAAATTGAAGATCCAATGGTAATAACAAAATCTTATCCGGCTTATTATGAAGATTTGAAAGCAGTTGGCTTTGAAATTGAAGAATAAAAAATTCATTATAAATATGAGATGGAGGATGTTATCAAAATTGAGATGACATCCTTTTTTGTTAATAATTGAAAAGGGAGTAAACCTCGACAGCGATTCATTGTTTCTTTTTATCGTGTATGAATCAATTAATTAAAAGAAATACGATGAACAAAATTTTCAAATTTGGAGAAAACGTTGAGGGTTACGAAATTCCGGTACTGAATGAACGTGAAATCAGGGCGGCAGCTGGTTTGTTGTTTTTAATGATGTTTATTTCAATTCTAACCGTGATTATGCAGGGGAATTTTACACTGCTGAAATATGCCATTATCACTTTTCTGATTGATATTACAATTCGGGTGTTCGTTAACCCCAAATTTGCCCCAACATTAATTTTGGGACGGCTAATTGTGAGAAATCAAACTCCGGAGTATGTAGGTGCCCGTCAAAAAAAGTTTGCCTGGCAAATAGGATTTGGACTTGCATTAACAATGCTTGTACTGGTTGATATACTGAATTCGTACAGTATAATTTCCGGGATTATTTGTCTCTTCTGCTTGATTTTTTTGTTTTTTGAATCTGCATTTGGAATATGCCTGGGATGCAAAATTTATCCTTTGTTTTTCAAAGAAAAAGTTCAGTATTGTCCGGGAGAGGTTTGTGATATAAAATCAAGGCACGATATTCAGAAAACTTCGTTTCCTCAATTTTTAATAGTGTTGGTATTCATAGGTTTTATAGTATTGTCTGTGTATTTGTTTAATGATGCTTTTGTTCAGCCGCCAACGGATTTGTTTGGTTCGTAATTGTTGAGTAAGTGTTATATGTAGGATAATTTTAGAACGTTTATGTCGGGTGTTTTTTAATCTTTATTATTTTTAGTTCTTGAATTAAGAAATAAATTAATTAAACTGATATACATGAGTTATTTAAAATTATTACTAACTGTAGTAATACTGTTAGTTGTAAGCTCAAGTGCATTTTCAATGCAGATTTTTGTTCAAACACTTTCAGGAAAAACAATTACGCTTGATGTTGAGGCATCTGATTCTATAGAGAATGTAAAAGCTAAAATCCAGGATAAAGAAGGTATTCCACCCGATCAACAAAGATTAATTTTTGCAGGTAAGCAATTAGAAGATGGAAGAACATTGTCTGATTATAATATTCAAAAAGAAAGCACTTTGCATTTGGTTTTAACATCGCCTTCTGTTCCATTAAATATTTGGACTACAGTGGCAAGCTTTTTTTAAATTGGATTTTTTGTGTTCGGCAGATATCGAAAGACTCAAAGTCTGAGAATTTAGTTTATTCCAATGAAATATTAAATACCACCAACTCCGGTCTGTTTCCGGTTCTTACCGGAGGACCCCATGTGCCATATCCGGATGATGTGTAAAACTGAGAATTCTCTTTTTTATACAATCCGTAATCATTTTCATAAACCAAGGATGTGATGTATCCCAATGGCCAAAGTTGCCCTTTGTGGGTATGCCCAGATAGCATCAGATCAACGCCATGACTACTCGCTAAATCATATTCAACCGGTTGATGATCGATAAGCAGAATGGGTAAGTTTGGATTTGCATTCTTCAGAATATCATCCATTGATTTTCGTTCGTCATTTCCGTTGAACCTTAAGCCTTCCCTGTCATCTCGTCCAACAATCTGGATTGTGTTTCCAATCGTTTGTATCGTATCACGCAGGTATTTTACACCATGATCCGTAAAATAATTTACACTGATCTCTGCATGACCCATGAATTCATGATTTCCGGTAACGGCAAATACACCCATAGGAGCTTTTATTTGCTGAAAGTATTTTCCCATATCATTTTCAACAACGGGAACAGGATTGTGATCAACCAAATCACCACCAAATAGAACAATGTCAGCATTCTGTGCATTAATGTCATTCAGTAGTTGATCGGCTTTTTTATTCCTGAGCAGCACCCCTAAATGGACATCAGAAACAAATACTACTTTTAATTTTTTTGCTTCAGACTGTTTTTTGTCTAGAGTGATGTTTACATTTTTTATTCTTGGATTCCATGCATTAATGTATCCATACACCGTGATGCCCAAAAGAAGCGTAAGTCCGTAAATGAAAATCATTTTCCCCGATAGGATTCCCGAGCTTAAACTTGGCGGAATGAAATGGATAAAGTGATTCAGGAGTCGGATAATATCAATGGCAAGAACAAGCAGTAATGCATAGAAAAAGAATGCCAGCCAGATAGAACCGGATAGTGAAATTATGCGCGAAAAGCTTCCGGGATTTCCTCGTTCCAAAACCTGTCCTATAATAAATGAAAAGGTCAGGACCCAATAAATCCAGGTAAATGTTTTAGTTGCATTTGTTCCTTCAAGTGCTTTCATTCCACGGCTATAAACATACCAGTTTACAGCACCATATAGGATTATGAAAATTGAAAAGAATATAATCATGGCTCCTTGCCTCATAGCTTTTAAAAGTATTTTCGTTGTAAAGTGGAGGCAAAACTATTCAATATTAGCTAATGCCGGTAACTAATTTTAGTTGCTTAACAATTATTATAAAATTGAAATTCGGTTATTTTAGATTTTCGATAACCGTTGCAAGTTTACCCCTTACAATTTGAGCTATTTCCTTAAGAGCATCATTGTCGATGGCCTGCATGGATGCGTAGGGATCAACAGCTGCTACTTCAATGTTTTTTTCTTCAATTTCCTGAACAACAACATTACACGGAAGCATTGTGCCAATATTTCTTTCACTTTGAACGGCCTTGTAAGCAAGTGATGGATTACAGGCTCCTAAAATGGTATACTTTCTAAAGTCAACCCCTAATTTTTTTTTAAGAGTTCCCGACATATTGATTTCTGTTAAGACTCCAAAACCTTCATTCAGCAGGGATGTTTTAACTCTCTCAATAGCAGTATTAAAATCAGTATTTAATGTTTTTCCAATATAATAACTCATAGCTTTTTTGTTTTGCGATATTGCTTTGGTAATAAACAAGAAATGAGAAGTAAATGTTTAGAATGAAATATTGGCAATAAGGGGAAAAATCGACTTCCCTTATGATTAAGGCGACTGATACGAAAATTGCACATAGAGGATGACTATAATTCAATATAATGGCTAAGCCTATTTGTATATAAAAGAGTTAATTTTTACATAAATATAAATTTCACAATGACTATTACACGACTTATTTTAGATTGAAGAAATTTCGAGAGTCAGTGATAAAAGTGTATTTTTGTGGTTAGGGGTATATTGAATCCAATCGTCATTGATGAAATTATTTGAACAACAAATTATTAGTTTAAATTTCTCTTTTCTAGGCAAAAAGGAAAATAGTGGTGTATTGTTGACAGATAATTATGAAAACATTAATTCCAGTATCGCATCTCCTGACATTCTTTTTGCACTAGAAACTGCAAAAAAGAAATTTAATGCTGATGCTGTTTATTTTAGGTATTTTTCAGATGGAAGAGGAAATGTTCCCCAATTATATTTGTTTGACTTCACGCATAAAAGCATAACAACAGAGGATAAAAATCGCATTCACATTCAAATGTGGAATGGCTATCAGGTTCCTGCTTATATAATAATTGAAAAATCTTCAGTTAGTATCTTTGACTCACGTAAAAGACCCAAAGAGGAGAATGATGATTATGCAAAAGAACTGCTGACTTATTCAGGACAAGCTATAAGAGATTTTAGAGCAAAAGATTTTGATAGTGGTTTATTTTGGGATGAGCAAGATGAGAAAAGAGATTTCCGTTTTGAAGAATCGGCTACACGAGACTTAATAAGAGGTCTAAAAGAAGTGTACCTTGATTTCCAAAAAGAGTCTGGATTAGATAAGCATGTTGCACTTAAACTTTTAGTTCAAAGTTTACTAATAAAGTATCTTGAAGAACGGGATGAAAAAAGCGCAAGTGGTTATTTTGCTGGAACATATTTTAAAAAATATTTTCAATGTTCAAACTTTTGTGACACAATCAGGGCTGGGAAATTACTTGATTTACTAGACCAATTGGCAAGAGATTTTAACGGTAAAATCTTTGAATGGGAAAGAGAACGTGAAATTGAACAGCGAAATGCAATTCAACATGTCGAAGTAAGAAAATTAGCTGACTATCTGGATGGAAAAATCAAAAGCAATCAATATGTATTGTGGCGATTATATTCATTCTCACATTTACCTGTAGAAGTAATAAGTTCAGTTTATGAAGAACTTTTAACCGATAGTAAGGATATTGTTTATACTCCGGAAATGATTGTTAGTACTTTGGTTGATGAGTGTATGCCATTAAAACAACCAAAGGAAAATTTTAAAATAATTGATGTAAGTTGCGGTTCGGGAATTTTTCTTGTAAAGACATACAAGCGTATTGTTCAATGGTGGAGATATAATGAGTGGAAGAAAACAGGAAAACTCGTCAAACCATCTTTATCTGTTTTAAAGGAACTCTTACTAAAAAGCATTCATGGTGTTGATATTGAGCAGGACGCAATTCGACTTTCAATATTTAGCCTTGCTTTGGCTATTTTAGATGAAGTGGACTTAGACCCACCTACTTGGGGTAAATTAAAATTCCCTGATTTAAGTCGGAATATAATAAATCAGAATTTTTTCAATTTTATTACTAATAAACTTGAGGCTGATTTTGATTTAGTAATTGGAAATCCTCCTTTTAATTTACCGCCAATTGATGGAAAAGAACCAAGTAGAAAAGATTATTTTAAAGAGTTAAAAGATAAAATTGGTTATAAGAGCGAAATAATTATTCCAGACGAAAACCCTGCTTTGCATTTCCTTGTTCAATCTATAAAATTGCTTAAAGAAAATGCAATTTTATGCTTAATTCAACCATCAGGCCCAATCCTTTACGAAAAAGACCAAAATTTTAAACAAGAGCTTTTTTCTAAAAACAACTTATTACAGATAATAGATTTTACAAAGCTATCTGATAAGCTTTGGGGTAGAAAGAATGTAGCTACGGCAGCTGTATTCATTCAAAATGCAAAGCCTGATAATGAATCTGTGTTACACCTAATTGCAAATAAAACTTTTTCAAATGCGAATAGACTGTTTCTAGAGTTTGATCATTATGATTTTCATTTCGTTTCTAAAGAAGCAATAATTGATGAACCTTACATATGGAAATCTAATTTATTAGGAGGTGGTAGATTAAGTCAAATTATTAAAAGATTTTCTGAGATGCCAACTTTGGCTCAGTTTCTTGAGACTAAAAGGAAAGAAAATGGATGGATATATGGGGATGGATTTATTAAAGGCAAGCCTGACGATACTTTAACAGATTCGGATTTCGAGAGAAAAAAAGGAGGTTATACGGAGGCTCCATATTTAACTGGACAATTGTGTTTTGAACCAAATAATTTTGATGAGAATGGAATAAAGGAGACATTTATTAATACTGACAAATATTATCAATGGCCACGAAATAAGTCTCTTTTTAATCCACCCTTACTATTGATAAAAAAGAATATTGGTAAAAAAAGTATTCCTGTTGTTAGGGTGAACAAATCAATAACATTTAAAAATGAAATTATTGGAATTCATGCACCTGAAAACGATTTAAATTCTTTAAAAAAATTAGAGCGCACTATAAAAAATAACGACCTTTATCGTTTCTATCTTAGTTTAACAAGTTCTCGTGCAGGTGTAAGTAGGTCTAAATCTACATTATTGCAAAAAGATATTTTAAACTTACCGTATCAAGAGGATTTAACCGTATCAAAAGTTGAAGATATAATTATTAATGATATTGTTAAATTTCACCTAGCTAATATTGACTTAAGTAATTTCTGTTTACAGAATGACATTAAAGAATATGTAAACATATTTTGTAAAACCTTAAATAGTATTTATCTGAAAGAAAAGTCTTTTCAATTATTAAAAGTCATTGATGCCGGTAAGTATTATGCGTTACATTTTGAATATTCATCTGAAGCATTAATTCCAAAACAAGAGAAAATATTAGATTTGGAGCAATACATTGAAGAGGTTATTCCAACACGAAATGATAATCAGCAAAAAGTACATATACAAAGGATAATAAAAGCTTATGGGCAAGACTCTATTATATTAGCGAAACCAAAGCAATTACGTTATTGGTTGCCATCTATAGCATTAAGGGATGCAGATGAAACTTTTGCTGACTATATTAAATCCCGTTATTATAATGCTTAGAGATTCTTTACCAATAAATCAAACTCCAAGACCAAATGATTTGAGCATAGATTCGAATTATGAGGTCAATTTAATATTATCTTTTATTGATAAAAATATTTCTGGCTTCCCAGTTTATTATCAATCAATTAAAGACTCAAAGAAAGAGAATCGGATAAGTGATAATTTGGTTCAACATTTTGAACTTTGTAAAAATGAATCAGAAGGTTACTTCCCTTTTAGATTTAGTAAAAATCCAACGCAACCAGAATCAGATAAAGAAACAGATATAGGAGTTTTTGCAATGTCAAGAGCACGAAAGCCTATACCAATAATCGAGTTTGAAGCAAAACGGCTATCAGAGTTATCAAACAATAAAGAATATGTTTGTGGAATTCGAGGAGGAATTGAACGTTTTAAGAGAGGGCATCATTCATCTCACTTAAAAGTATGTGGAATGTTTGGATATGTTCAAAACAAGACTTCTGCTGAATGGATAAAAAAGATAAATAATTGGATTTCAGAATTGTCACAAGAAAACTCTGATTCAACTATTGATTGGATAGACAAAAAAGAGTTACTGTCTGAAACAGAGTCATTCCCTTTTGTTGAGAAATTAAGTTCTATACACCAAAGAACATCACAAAAGGGAAACATTAAATTATGGCATTACTTGATAGATTTGATGAGTAAGAATTGATATTTTGATTTAATGCAACCTTAAGTATTCATGCACATTGATAAATTTTAGGTTTGTAGGCTTTTATTGGATCAAATCTTTGAAGTTGATTCTCTTGCCAGATCATGGCAAAAGCTTTGTTCTTCATGGCCTGAATGCCCTTTTATCCATTTAAACTCGATGATTTTTCCATCACAAAGTTGGTCAATGTGTTGCCAGTGTTTTGCAAATTTAACGTCTACTCCATAAGCTGTTTGCCAGTTGTTGTGCCTCCAAAAGTGAACCCATTGTGTTAGTCCCCGAATGACAAAACGGCTATCGGTATTTATCTGAATGCGATTTGCATGCTTAAGGCGTTGAAGCCCTTCTGTAACGGCAAGTAATTCCATCAAATTGCTACTCCCGGCAGAAAATGACTGTTGGTAAATTTCCTGATTTCCTTCCGTGTCCTCTATAATTCCTCCATAAGCTGACTGGTTTGTTTTGTCCGAGAAAGAACCATCAGCATAGACCTTATAGGCGTTTTCAAGTGCTGATTCGTGCGTTGTAATTTCAGTGGAACCATTGCTTCTGTTAAGTCGAATATAGTTGGCGTAATCCTTCTCGTTCAGGAATTTGAAGTCTTCAATAAAGACGCAATTAATGATTTGTCCAACCGTAAAATCGCCTTTCATGGCAGATTTTAGAACCTTTACCAACTGAAACTGGAATTTTTGAACGGTCTCTGCAAGTTGATTTTTTGTAGCAATATGGATTGATTCAGATTCGGGATAGTATAGCAGCTGAAGTTCCCCATTTTCTCCTGAAATATGGCAGCCAATCTTATCTTGCCTGATAGATTCAATCGTTATTTTAAGGACAACGGGTGTTTTCAACTTGCGATTTTTTGAAAATGAAACTATCGCAAAGTTAATACTTTATCGGGTTTTTAAGATTTGCTTTTTACCTCACAGGCATTGGCAATTTTCAGAGTAAAGACTGATGGGTATTTTTTCATGAGCTCTTTCATAGAGCTGTTTAATAAGTCCATAACTGGGTCATAATCGCCACTGATTAGAGTACTCATTGTCCCGGGAGTAATGGAAATTTCTTTTTGATTCTCTATGAGTTTTAGAAATTCCAGCACGGGTTGATCGTAATTGTCGGTTAAAGGATAATAACTTATTTCAACAGTGATATGCATTATTTTATTTTTTGAACGGCAGCTGCCATAAATACACCTTCTGCTTTATTTACGTCATTGGTGCCGTCTAAGATTTGAAAATCAGCTGAAAGATGAACACACTCAATAATATTAGGATTACCTATTGTTTTAAGATGTTTGGTGAGTTCTGCTTTTGTCATGAAATTTCCATGCTTATACACAGGATCATTGTCCTTCACTTTCCCAAGTGTTGAGTTTGCATTTAGGCAGCCTGCAATAAACCAGCCTCCGGGTTTTAAAACCCGGTGTATTTCTGAAAAGGCTTTTTTTATATCACCACAAAACTCAAGAGCTGTAATTACAGCAAGCTGATCAAAAGAATTGTCGTCAAAAGAAAGATTCAGTACATCCGCTGTTTGAAACTTTACGTTGGGAATACCTTTTTCTTTGGCGAATTTCATCATTTCATCGGCGACGTCAGTAGCAGTAATCTGAAAACCCTGCTCTGAGAAAAAAGCAGTCCAGTGTCCTGTTCCACATCCAATCTCTAATAAATTGCCCGGTGTTATCCTTGAAATATGCTTGAGTATGGCATCCTTCTCCAGCTTGTCAACTTTTTCTCCTTGCTCACTTTGATAATACGCATCGTATTCGTCAGCAACTTCTTTTACAGCAAAAATATTCATGATTAAGCTATTAAAGACGTTCTTGTAATCCTAAGGTTACCGATGTCTCGTGTGATTGTTGTGGTGCAAGTTTAATCACATCATCAAATGTATTTACCCCTTCAACACAAACGAAATTCTTATAACCTTCATCCGGAACATCACTCATTTTAGCACAGCTTTCAGCTCCCGGATTCCAGACAACGGTTACTTTACTGCCTGATTTTTCAGCGACAATCGTACGTTTTACCGCAAGGTCTTCAATTAAACAAGTTGACTCTGTGTCAAAATAATAGCGGTTTTCTTCTTTATTGATTTGCAGGATCTCTTCTTCCTGAGTGAAAACTTCAGGGGCAAAAGAATTGCGGTATTTTGTTCCCTGCAATCCATTAATGGAAATGTGTGCAATATTAGAAACCAGGTAATAAGTATGCAGAGCACAGGTGTAATCAAACTCAATCTCTGAAGTATTAGTGACTTTTAAATTTGCTGTAAGTTTTCGTCCAACAGTGATTAAAAGTTCTGCGCAGAAATCGTGCGGCCAGTATTTTTTAGTTTCTTCACTACTATAAAGTTGTAGGCAGATGAAAGTTTCTCCGTTTGGCAGAGTTTTTACTTCGCTTACATCCCAGGTCATCAAACGGCCAAATCCATGTTGAGGAAGCCCTTCTTCTTTGGCAGGGCCAAACCATGGAAAACAAAGAGGAATTCCCCCGCGAATTGCTTTCCCCGGTTCAAAATTACTCTCAGGACTCATCCAGAGAAGTTCCAGTGAGTTATAGGGTTTAAAGCTGGTTACATGTGCTCCTTGCAGGTAAATTTCTGCGTCGGCATATTTATTGGAAATCATCATGGAAATAAGTCCTTCTTCCATTTCCATGAATCCAACTTCTCCTTCTATGCTGTATAATTCGTCAAGTTGATCAAAGGTTTGCATGGTTTGTTGTTTTGGGTTTAAACTAAATAAAATTTTGGGTTTAGTAGATTTCGTTGAACTTCGCTTTTACAACTTCCTTTACTTCATCCATATCCATCTTTTTACCCAATTCACGTTCAAGAGAAGTAACTCCGTAAGTTAGGAATCCGCATGGATTGATGTAGTTGAAATATCGCATGTCGGTATTAACATTTAATGCAAATCCGTGCATGGATACATAGCGGCTAACGCGAACACCGATGGCACAAATTTTTCGTGCTTTGGCAGGAATCTCAGCATCAAGCCAAACACCTGTAGCTCCTTCTTTTCTACCTCCTGTAAGTCCATAGTGAGCCAGGGTTGCGATAATGGCATCTTCCATTTTTTCAATGTATTCGCGTACACCAATGTGAAAATATTCAAGATCGATAATTGGGTATCCAACGAGCTGCCCGGGGCCATGATAGGTTATGTCCCCTCCACGGTTTATTTTGTAGTAAGTGGCCTCTATTTTTTTTAGGAAATCATCATGAACTAAAAGATTGTGCTCATCTCCACTTTTTCCGAGGGTATATACATGAGGATGCTCTACCAGTAAAAATTTATTTTTCTCTGTTGGGCCATCGTTCTCTTTTTTTGCAGCTTGTACCTCTTCCAGTATTTCTTCCTGGTAATCCCAGCATTCTTTATAGTCTTTCAGACCTACATCTTCGTAATTAAAATTTGCCATCTTTAAACGTTTCTAATTATCATCCATTCTTGTATTCTTTCCTTCTCACAATCTTCCTCTTCTGTGTTATGCTCCGGCATGTGCTTCTGCTCTGTATGACGAGCGAACAAGCGGACTGCTTTCCACGAAAGAAAAACCCTTTTCAAGCCCAATTGTTTTATATTTTTCAAATTGATCCGGATGAATATATTCTTTTACCGGAATGTGATTTTGAGTAGGAGCAAGGTATTGTCCAATTGTCATAACTTTGCAGCCTACCTCTAAAAGGTCGTCCATGGTTTGCAGAACTTCGTCTTCTGTCTCTCCAAGCCCAAGCATAATTCCTGACTTTGCAATCTGCCCGGTTTCTGCAATCGCCTTAATTACGTCAAGGCTACGACGGTATTTGGCGGCACTGCGAATTTCAGGGGTAAGTCGCTCAACGGTTTCCATGTTATGAGAAATAACCTCAGGTTTTGCATCAGCAACAAGTTGAATAAGTTCCGTTTTTCCTTGAAAATCCGGTATTAGAACTTCAATCTGAGTATCAGGGTTTACCTTTTTAATTTCTCTGATTGTTTCAGCCCAGAATGATGCACCTAAGTCTGGCAAGTCGTCTCTGTCAACGGATGTAATTACCGCATGTTTCAATCCCATGATGTGGATGGATTCTGCTATTTCCTTAGGTTCTTCGGGATTTGGAGGAAGAGGCTTCCCTGTTGTTACACCACAAAACTTACAATTTCGGGTACAGATGTCACCTAAAATCATAAATGTGGCTGTTCCCCTGTTCCAGCATTCACCAATATTTGGGCAGTTTCCGCTGGTGCAAATGGTGTGCAATCCATGTTTGTTTACAAGGTTTTTTACTTTCGAGTAGCTTTCACCCTTGGGCATCTTCATCTTCATCCAACGTGGCAGCCTGGGTCTTGTATTCTGTTCTTCACTCATGTCTTCTGAATTTCGTGCAAAAATAACTTATTTGATTGAAAATAAAGGTTGATTTCAGTTTTAGAACTATCCTGCAACTGTTATTTCACTTCAAGTTATCATTGATCATTGCTTCTGACATTTCTGGAGAGTGATGAGGATTTTTAGTAGGTCATGTTGTGATGAATCTGTTAATTACCCATCTGGAATTTTCTATTTTTAAAATATGTGGTATGCTGAAACCCTTGATTTTATTATCCCCTCGGCATGTTTGACCCTCCACGGCGACTTTTTACCTTCCCCAACGTATTTTGATCCTCCACAACATGATTTTTTTTCTCCACAGCGAGATTTGACCTTCCCCAACAACTTTTTTCTTGCTCACAGCGAAAATTAACCCGCCACAACGTAATTTTTCTTCTCCACAGCGAAAATTGCCCCGTCCATTGGCAATTTTTCGGCTTTAATTGGGCAGGTTGACCCTCTCTGGGGCAAAATATTTGATTTATCTGACCTTCCCTAAAATAGCTTGACAGATTTATACTTATTTTCTAGTATTCCAGAAGCAGTAGATAGTTGCCTCTGGAATACAAACCTAGTTAAAATTTATTACTAAGATCTGTTTCATTTTAATTCCTTATCCCTAAAGTAAAGTTTCTGTT
>CAXXKK010000025.1:0-24973 GCA_963676845.2 Prolixibacteraceae bacterium
CAGTTACAGAAGTTATTCAGCAACTGACACCATAAAACGCTGGCCAAGCGTCAAAGCAGGTGAAGAAAAAAATATATTTCCATACCAGGAAAATGCTGATGTCATGTTTAATTCTGCCTTGATTTATGAATTATCGGTTTTAAAGAAATATGTTGAGCCATTATTAAAGTCCGTGCCCGAAATCAATGAGGAATATAGTGAGGCCACCCGCCTTCTTAAATTCCTGAGTTTCTTCAAACATATTGACGACCACGAGATTCCACCTACTTCTGTTCTCCGTGAATTTTTAGGAGGAAGTAGTTTTGAGTATTAAATGAGTTACGAGTTCTGAGTCTTGAGTCTTGAGTAAACGAAATAACTTACACTAAGATTTAAACGTTTTTCGTAAAACCTTCGGAAATAAAATCGTTTGGAAGATTCCACGTCCCAGCATAAACATCATCATAGCCAGCCAAATGGCATGATTACCGAGTAGTCCCTGAAGGAAATAAAAGATCGGGGCAAAAAGCAGCAAAGTTGAAGCCAGCATAGAATTTCGCATCTCCCTAGATGCTGTAGCTCCAATATAAATACCATCCCAGATAAAAGAAGAGAAAGTAAATAAAGGCGTAAAAACAACCCAAAATAAATACTCTTCCGACATTTTAATAATCTCTTCCTGACTAGTCAGTATTCTTAAGATAAGCTGATTTCCAAATAAGAAAAGAACTCCAAAAACAATCGCCAATCCACCTCCCCAGTAAAACAATCTTTTTGTGAGTCCCAGAAACTTCTCTTTTTTCTTCTCTCCTACATAGCGTCCAGCCATCGCTTCTCCGGCAAAAGCAAACCCATCAATAAAGAATGAAAAGAATAAGAGAAACTGAATAAGCAAAGAATTTACAGCCAACACATGATCGTTGATACTTGCCGACTTAGAAGTAAAAAAAGTAAATACAATAATCACACAAAACGTTCGGATGAAGATATCGCTATTCACCCTAAAGAATTGCTTTAATGCGGGGATATCAACAATAGCAGACCATTTCCTATAAGCAAACAAGTCTCTGTATTTCTTCAGCAATAAGAAAATACCTATTCCTATTCCCAGATATTGAGCAATGACGGTTCCCCAGGCGACCCCGACTGAATTCATGCCCAAACCAACTACAAAGAAAAAGCTCAGGATAATATTGAAAACATTCGACAAAATAGAAACAATCATGGGATAACGGGCATTTTGCATTCCCAAAAACCAACCATTCAGGGCATATAACCCCAAAGCTGCCGGAGCTGCCCAAACACGAATACTAAAATACTCACGGGCCAGACTTTCAACTTCCGGGCTTCCGTTAATGGCAATGAAACACAACCACTCGATGGGAACCTGAAGAATAATAATCAGAATACTCAGCAAAGTTGAGATAAGCATGGCCCGAGCTAAAATGTGAAAGCTTTCCTCCTTATCTCTTTCACCATAAGCCTGCGCCGTAAAACCACTGGTACCCATACGCAGAAAGCTAAATCCCCAGTATATAAAATTGAAAAGAACAGTCCCCAGCGAAACCGCACCAATATAAACTTCCGAATCCAGATGCCCCATTAAGGCCAAATCTACCAAACCAAGGAGCGGAATAGTAACATTACTGATGATGTTGGGAATAGCTAAATGAAGGATCTTCTTATTCACAGAGATTTTTTGTGCAAAAATAGGGAATTTTAGTTGGCGGGAAAGTGCATGAGTTCAGGCGGTTTTTATCCAGCGGATAAAAAGTGTCAGACCGAGCAGCAGCAAGACAAATTGCAAATTTGTCAAAGCGAGCAGGAACCGCCTGCCTTACAACACGGTGTTAGGCACACGTAATTTTTTAATTTGGTCTAACTCCTCCAGAAGAAGATAATAACCAATCAATTTTTGTTGGATAACTTGGGCTTCCTCCATTACTCCAAGAACCTCTTTGATTTTGACTATCTCCATAATAATTTCCATTTTCTTTTTCTACAGGAGTAGTCCGTGAATATTTATTGGTTTTTTCATTATACCAATATCCTTTCCACCATGTCGTTCTACCATCAGAGTTTCCCCATCTCGCTTGTGTGCTTTTGGGGCGTGGCATTGTATATCTCCAACCTTGTAAGTATAATTCTACGGCTTTTTTTAATGTTTGCTTGTCAACGGAAATTCCTCCCCTTAAAAAATCAGGGATTTGGTTGTCTTCAAGTGTAGAGAAATCAAAATCATATGAGATACTCTCATAATATTCCCATGTATTGTCCGAGTGTAATACTACTTGCTTTCCATCTTGAAGAGTGACAATCTGATCTTGAGCGTTAACTCCATTAATAAAAAAGAGAGAAATTATCGTTACTGTCAGAAGTTTAAGTGAGTTAGTTTTTAATTTTCTCATTTTATATCATGTATTAGTACTTTGTCAATTAGTTTTTTTTATGTTGCCTAACGCCTACTCATATCTTAATTGTTTACACATCCCTTATGGATTATGAAGCGTTAAGTTATTTATTTATCGTCTAATATTATGCCTAAGGGATACATAAAATTTGCAAGAGACAAGAAACGTCATAGTTCCTTAATTGTCAAACCAATACTGCAGAAATACATTTATATACTTCCTGCCCTGAGTTTCCCGGCTGCTTACAGCAAATTCGTTCATGGAGGTAGCTTAAACTATCACAAACTTCGTATTCATGCCATCCTTTTGATATTTTGCTAATACTTTTAGTAATATAGGTTCCCTTTTGGTATTTTACTAATCCTTTTAGCAATACGTGCTTCCTTTTAAGATTTTGCCCATCCTTTTAAAAAGGAAGGCTTAAATAGTAAAAGGAAGCTCTAAATATTAAAAGGATGGTTCAATTTGTAAAAGGACAGCTCAAATAGCAAAAGGGTGATTCAAATAGTAAAAGGATGATGGGAAACAAGAAATTAACTATTTTATCTACAGCAACTTATCCTAAAACAGGAAAATTTATTTGGAGAAACGTTGAAAATTATCCCAAATCAAGAAAAATCAATTGGAGAAGCTTTGGAAGTTGTCCTTTAGCTTAAAAATCATTTATCAGGAAATTTAATATTTCAGTACGGACGAATTGCAATTCGCCCCAACGAGAATCTTTAGAAAACAGATTACTTCACTCCGTTCGCAATGACGCTTCGAGATGAGCAACGCTCAAACACTCAAACTATCAAACAAAGGGATAAGTGTTATTTGATACAGATCCTGAAACAAGTTCAGGATGACTATAAAAGTTGGGACTATTCCCCGCCACGTTGGCGAACTACCTCGTAAACCAACAGTCCGGCAGCAACAGAAACATTGAGGGATTGGATACTACCGAGGATAGGAATTTGCACACGCTCGTCGGCCAGGTCCAGAATTTGGCGGTCGACCCCAAACTCTTCCGATCCCATAACAATGGCAGCAGGCCCTGTATAATCAGCCTTGGTGTAATTATCCGATGATTTTTCGGTAGCTGCAAAAATCTTCAATCCCGATTGTTGTAAAAACAACACCGCTTCTTTCAGGTTGCGGGTACGACAAACAGGCACCAAGTTTAATGCCCCTGCCGAGGTTTTCATGGCATCGGCATTAATGGCTGCAGCTCCCCGTTCGGGAACAAGAACAGCATCCACCCCGGCACATTCGGCAGTACGCACGATTGCTCCGAAGTTGCGTACATCTGTTACCTTGTCTAACACGAGAATAAGCGGATTTTTACCCTGTTCAAAAAGCTCGGGCAAGTAATTTTCAATATCATAGAAAGTCACAGGGGAAATAAAAGCGATCATTCCCTGGTGGTTCTTACGGGTAATGCGGTTTAGTTTTTCCTGGGGCACAAACTGGTAAGCAACTTGATTTGAACGAATCAACTCGAAAGCTTCTTTAAACAAATCACCACCTTCGCCTCTTTTCAGAAGCACTTTATCAATCTCTTTTCCCGAGTTGATTGCTTCAATAATGGCACGGATGCCAAAAATCATGTCGTCATTTCTTTTCTGTGGTGCTCTCATTTTACCAGGTTTTTTGTTCGAGTAAATCTTCGTATTCTTCGTTATGTGTTTCCCAGTCGGCCATCACCTTTTCCAGTGTGGCTTTCATTTTTTCGTATTCTTCAAAAATGGAATGATCGTCCAAGCCATTGGGATTAGCCATTTTTTTATCCATATCAGCAATCTTACCCTCCAACCGGGCAATCTCATTTTCCGACTGCTCTATCGCTTTTTCAAGTTTTGAAATATTCTTGTTGATTTCCTTCCGCTCTTCATAGGAAAGCTTGGTTTCTTCAACAACAACTTTCTTCTCCCCTTTTACTTGTTGTGTCGAAGGTTTGTTCTTCGCTTCAAGTTCTTTTAGCGATTCCAGTTTCTTTTTTTGAAGGAAATCGTAAATACCGCCCAGGTGCTGTTTCACCTTTTTATTTTTGAACTCGTACACGCAGTTCACCAGTCCATCCAAAAATTCACGGTCGTGAGAAACGACTAAAACTGTTCCATCATATTCCGCCAAAGCCTGTTTCAACATTTCTTTTGAACGCATATCCAGGTGGTTCGTAGGCTCATCAAGAACCAGAAAGTTTACTGGCTCAAGCATCAAACGGATCATCGCCAGACGTGTTCGCTCCCCTCCGGAAAGGACTTTCACTTTTTTATCAGCATCTTCACCGGAAAACATAAATGCCCCCAATATATCCCTTATTTTTGTACGGACATCACCCACTGCAATCTGGTCAATCGTATCAAAAACAGTCAGGTTTTCATCTAAAAGCTGAGCCTGATTTTGTGCAAAATACCCCACCTTCACATTATGCCCGATCTTCATTTCTCCAGAGTATTCGAGTTCATTCAGAATAACACGGGCCAGTGTTGTTTTGCCTTCCCCGTTTTTCCCCACAAAAGCCACTTTCTCACCACGTTCAATAATCAGGTGAATGTCATTCAATACATTTAAATCGCCATAACTTTTTGAAAGGTGTTTACAGTCGACTACCACCGTGCCGGAACGAATTGCCGGAGGAAACTTTATATTTAAACGGGAATTATCTTCTTCTTCAATCTCAATACGGTCAAGCTTTTCAAGCATCTTTGAACGCGACTGCACCTGCACAGCTTTGGTTGCCTTATAACGGAAACGTTCAATAAACTGCTCGGTCTCCTCTATCAGCTTTTGCTGATTACGATATGCAGCCAGCTGCGTTTCGCGATTCTCCTGACGCAACTCAAGATACTTGCTGTAATTAGCTTTATAGTCGTAAATCTTTCCAAGGGAAATCTCAACAGTCCGGTTGGTAATGTTATCCAGAAAAGCCTTATCGTGCGATACCAAAACCACAGCTCCATTATAGGTTGAAAGAAAATCTTCAAGCCACTGAATAGATTCAATATCCAGATGGTTGGTAGGCTCATCGAGCAGGAAAACATCCGGTTTCTGAAGCAGAATTTTTGCCAGCTCAATACGCATGCGCCATCCGCCACTAAACTCAGAAGTCTGGCGCGTAAAATCGCTTCGCTCAAAGCCAAGTCCTTTTAGCGTTTGCTCAATATCAGCTTCAAAATTTGCTCCCCCAACCATTTGGTAGCGGTCATTAAGCTCGGTTACACGCTCAATGAGCTTCATGTAACTGTCCGACTCATAGTCTTCGCGGGTAGCAATTTGATGATTCAACTGATCAATTTCATCCTTTAAATTCAGAATCTCATTGAAAGCTGTCTTTGTTTCTTCGAAAACTGTTTTATCATTCGCCACAGTCATGTGCTGCGGAAGGTAACCAATACGAACATCTTTGGGCACAGCAACCGAACCTTCAGAAGGCAATTGCAAACCTGCAAAAATCTTCAACAAGGTCGATTTTCCCGCTCCGTTTTTTCCCACTAAACCAATACGGTCTTTGGGAGTAATTAAAAATGAAATGCCTTTAAACAGGTCGAAACCACCGAAGCTAACAACTAATTGATCAACCGAAATCATAGCTAAAAATTAAAAATGCAAAGATAGCAGAATGATTGGAATTCGGATTGAGAGTTACGAGTTACGAGTTATGAGCGAGAAAATTAAGAAACCTCACAAAAGAAGGGTTTAAATCATCACTTTCCTGAGAAATTAATGATTTAAGCCCCTAAGCAAATTTCTATTTCTTAATTATTTTAAATGTAGATAAAGCTTCACCATCATAAATATTCAAAATATATAGACCGGCTGGTTGTGAAGAAAGATCAATCTCCTCTGTTTGCAGTTGGCTATATTCACGATTGTAGATTTGCATTCCGGTTACCGAGCTAATTGTAACTTTAGTGTTCTTAAGAGATTCTCCTGTTTTATGAATCTCTATCTTATCGGCAGTCGGATTTGGATAAACTGTAACTCCTATGCTTTCTTCCAATACAACCGTGCTTGTAATCATATGTTCCTGCGAATCAATACTGACATTATAGATTTCCTCAGGAGTCATTTCATCCAAACTCACTGACATTGTTTTTTCAATCTCAAAACCCGGGATTTCAACTTCTATCTCAAACTCACCATCAGGTAATCCCTCAAACTCATATCCCCCCTGCTCATCTGTATAATCACTTGCGACAGGATTTGTGTTACCTTCCTGAAAAAGCATCACATTTATATCTGCCAAAGCACTTCCAAAATCTCCATTAGCATCTTCTTCATATACTGTTCCTGACAACTGGTTATTACCAACCTCCGGTTCTTCATAACCTTCAACATGAATCGTTAATTGATAAGTTTCACCCAGGGAAACACTTAAAAGATCTGCTTCAGTCCAACTTATTTGGTCTCCCCAATACATCGAGATGAAAGAAACTTCTTCTTCCGTTGGCGAAACCTTTATAATCCAGTTTCCTTCATTAAGTTCAAACTGGCCATTTTCAAGCTGGCTTACTTCAGTTACAGTATAATCTGTTCCTTCTTCAAGGTAGAAACCCACCTGATACACAGAATCGCCAACGAGTTCATCATCTAAATAAACACTTAATGCCACATCGGCTAATGGCTTAACGGTATAAGTTACAGTTGCAACTTCAGATGACTCGCCCCATTCATCGGTTACCATTAAAGAAAATTCGAAATCGGTTTCAACTGCAACTTCTGGTGAGATAAATGATGGTGAAGCTGTTGTATATGAATCCAGTTCAATTCCTTCTGGGGATATCCATTCGTAAGTAATATCATCTCCATCAATATCATTAGAATTTTGCCCATCCAAAGTAACAACTGATTTTTCAGCAACATACGTGTCCATGCCAGCATCAGCTACAGGTGATCGGTTTATCTGTTTCACTTCAACAGAAACGGTATCAGGCTCTGATGTAAGCTCGCCATCGTTTACCGTAAGAACAAAATTAAAGGTTGTATCTACTGATACTTCTGTTTCGAAGGTTGGGTTAAAAATATCATCCGCACTCAATGTCATCCCTTCGGGAGCTGTCCATAAATAAGTTATTGGCTTATCATCCTCATCAGCAGATAAGGAACCATCTAAAGTAATTACTGTTCTCTCATCAGCAACCTGATCTTCGCCGGCGTTAGCTACAGGTGCAATATTTACCTGTTTTACTGTAACAGAAACAGTATCCGGTTCCGAATCAAATTCGCCATCATTTACGGTAAGAATAAAATTTAAGGTTGTATCGGCCTTTACTTCTGTTTCAAAGGTTGGGTTAAAAATATCATCTGCACTCAATGTTATCCCTTCGGGAGCAACCCATGAGTATGATAAGGAAACTCCATCCTCATCGGTTGAAGACGAGCCATCTAAAGTAACAACAGTTCTTTCATCCACTTCCTGATCTTCGCCAGCATTGGCTACAGGAGGGATATTTACCTGTTTCACTTCAACTGTTATATAGTCAACTTCAGAATCAATTTCCCCGTCATTTACAACAAGGCCAAACTGAAAATCTGTATCTTCTGTAACTTCCGGAGCCATAAAAGTAGGCTGCATTTCTGTGTCGGAACTCAAAACAATGCCTTCTGGGGCTGTCCATTTATAGGTTAAGTCATCTCCATAATTATCGTAAGATGCTGATCCATCCAGGTAGCCCGTTTCCCTTTCATTAACGGTAAAACTGGGGCCGGCATCAGCCTCGGGAATTGCACAGTTGTCTGAATACGATGCTCGAGAGTCTTTACTCCATCCTGCCAGATTATTTGCAATTGAGGCATCATCAACCTGAATACAATACAAATTAGGACTCTGACTTGTTACAAAATATTCAATATCATAATTGTTGCCATTTGCAATATTTAGGACATTCAAAAAACTACCGTTACATGAAACTTCTTTCAAATTTGGGTTATTGTGAAGATCAATTGTTGAAAATAAATTATCAAAAGCTGAGATTTCAATCAAATAAGGACATTGGCTAACATCAAGACTGTTTAATTTATTTCTTCCACAACTAAGAATTTCTAAAAACACACATTGTGATAAATCTAACTCTGTAAGTAAATTATCCCAGGTGTGTATTTCTTTAAGACTATTACAATTAGTCACATCTAGTGCTGATATTGAATTCTCGCCACACCATAATTCAATAAGATTTGGATTATTTGTAACATCCAGCTTTTGTAGATTATTATGGGCACACATAAAATATTCCAGTAGCGGATTTTTAGTTACATCCAATTCTGATATTGAATTTGAACTACAATAAAAAGTTGTCAAATCAGAATTATTTGTAATATCAATTTCTGTTAAATTATTAAATAAGCAAGAAAAGAAGTGCAGTTTAGAACATTTAGAAACATCCAATTCCGTAAGAAAATTAATATCACATCTAAAATTAAGCAAATTGGGCACCCCAGATAAATCAATTTCCGTTAATTGATTGTCATAACAGGTTAATGTCTGCAAAGCATTATTATCACCAAATATAATCCTGCTTATTTCATTATTATAACAATACAAAAATTCAAGTTTCTCAAGTTCACTTACATCCAATTCTGTAAGATTATTATCATTGCATCTTAACGTGGTCAGTTCTATAAAATTCTCAATCCCTGTTAAATCTCCAATTCCTCTATTTTCCAGATCAATATTCTTTATTACTCTCACAACATCATATGACACAGAGTCATCAAGAGCTCCAGAATCGTATTTCAAATCAATTAGCAGCTGTTCAAAATTATCATCCGGAACATATACTTTTTGAGCAAAAGAATTTGTAGAAATAAAAACAACAATGAATAAAAAAGTAAATAAATGCCTCATTTTTAAGTTAGGTTTGTTAATTAATATTTAGGCTGATTTAACCCTTTTCAGACTAGTCTGGAACAAGTTTATTTTTGAGCATAATTTACCAACAATTAATCAAACACAACTATTGTATTTATAAATATTTTATGAAAAACAAAAAGCACACTGATTTTTAACATCATAAGAACATCCAACGATGTAAACAGAAGATAATAAGTATAAAATGATTTTCTACACTTACCGAATTGAACAGAGAAATATGTCCGTTATAAATTCTTTATTGTGTAAAAAACAAGGATTTCAAACATTCAAATTACCATAAATACTACTTTGCCTTCATTTTATATACCCCATGAAATCCCCGAAGTAAATCTTCTGTTTTCATGCGTTTTTTACCGGCAAGATGGAGATCAGATATGGAAAGCCAACCATCTGATGTGGCAATTTTAATGAAGGTTTTTCCATCGGTTTCAATTGTTCCTGGGTCAGCAGATGCCCCTTCTGCTTTTTCAGCGGCATAAATTTTTAAGGAAAGTATTTTATCATTTTCATCTGCCAATTCAGTCCAGGCAGTTGGGTAAGGAGACAAACCCCGGATGAGGTTTCGGATTTGCTCTGTTGGTTTTGTCCAGTCGATACGACAATCATCTTTAAAAATCTTAGGTGCCGATCTTAACCCATCCTTATCAATCAAATCATTTTGAGGAACTGCATTATAATTTCCATCAGCTAATGCATCTACTGTCTTAACAACAAGCTCAGCTCCAATTCCCATCAATTTGTCATGTATAGTTCCAACATTATCATTCTCACCTATTTCAATCTTCTCATTAAACAAGATCGCACCCGTATCAATTTCGTGGGAAAGCAAGAATGTTGTTACACCTGTTTCTTTATCTCCATTAATAACAGCCCAATTTAGAGGTGCAGCCCCACGATATTGTGGAAGCAGAGAACCATGTAGGTTGAAAGTTCCCAAACGAGGCATACTCCAGACAATTTCCGGCAACATTCGAAAAGCCACCACTACCTGCAAATCGGCTTTTAGGCTTTCCAATTCTGCTATGAATTCGGGATTCTTCAATTTTTCAGGCTGCATAATATGCAAGCCCTTTTCTACTGCGTACTGTTTCACGGCTGATTCATGAATTTTTCTTCCCCGCCCTGCTGGCTTATCCGGAGCAGTTATTACTCCTACAATGTTGTATCCATTGTCAACTAGAGCCTGTAAACTGGCCACCGCAAAGTCTGGTGTACCCATAAAAACAATACGCAAATCTTTCCCTGTCATAATTTAAATTCTTTGATTGCAAAGATACCTTTTTCAAATTCCAAATAACAAAATCCAAAAACACCAATGGGTAACATGGAAAATCTCAAATTATAAATGGCGAATGGATACGAAAAAATCGATTATAAGAAATTCTGATTCACAAAATTCTGAAAAGCTTCTTTATACTGATCGCTCACAGGGATGTAAGTTTTCCCAAAGACGATACGACTTCGTTCTATCGTTTCAATTTTTTGAAGATTGACAATGTATGACCGATGGACTCGCATAAAACGATCAGAAGGCAATTTTTCAACCAGCGATTTTACGGTATTTAAAGACATAATCGGCTTTATCTCACCTTGCAGATAAACTTTCACATAATCCTTCAGCCCCTCAATATAGAGGATATCATTGAAATTAATTCGGCGGATCTTATATTCAGATTTTAAGAATAAAAACTCCTTCCCGGGTTCCAAAGTTGGCAGGGCAGCTTCTTCCAGTTCAAACAGTTTTTTCGCTTTCTGGGCTGCTTTCAGAAATTCTTCGTAATTGAAAGGTTTCAGAATATAATCTACGGCATCTAGTTTATAGCTTTCCAAAGCATAATTTTCATAAGCCGTTGTGAAGATAATTTTAGGCCCTTCTTTTAAAACCCGTGCAAACTCCACACCAGTCAAATCAGGCATTTGAATATCCAAAAAAATAAGATCTACAACCTCCTGATTCAGAAACTCGATGGCATCAAGCGGATTGTCAAACTCTCCCACCAATTCCAAAAATGGTGTTTTTTTGATGTAATCGGTTACCAGCCTTAGCGCTAAAGGCTCATCGTCAATTGCTATTGTTCTTATTTTCATTTTATTGAAATTTAGATATCCAAAATAAGGTGAACTACAAATTTATCTTCTGTCTTTTGAACAATCAATTTATGTTTTTCCGGATACAGCAAAGCAAGTCTCTTTTTTACATTTCCCAGGCCTATCCCACCATATTGGCTATCATCAGGACTACTGCTTGCTCCAATACTGTTCACTGTTATAAAATGAATTTGTTTTTCATCAATGGCCATGCTGATATTTATAAATGACTTTTCCCGATAGCTAACTCCATGCTTAAACGCATTTTCAATAAATGAAATGAATAAAAGAGGAGGTATTGAAAGGTCTTTACAATCTTTCGGAAATGAAACCTTCAGGTCAACTTTACCACTCAAACGAAGCCTCATCAGGTCAATATAGTTTTCCATAAAGACAACTTCATCCGAAAGTTTCGATTGTCCTCGTTCAGACTCATAAATCAGGTAGCGCATTAATTTTGAAAGTTTATGCACAGCTTCCTGTGCATCTTTGGTATCAATCCCGATCAGAGAATAAATATTATTCAATGTATTGAAGAAGAAATGCGGACTAATTTGGTTTTTCAGGAAAGCCAATTCCGAATTCAGCTTTTCTTTTTCAAGCTCTTTCTTTTCACGTTCAGACTGAGTCCATTTTCGTAAAATTGCCAAGCCAAATGAGAACCCCCAAACAAAAACTGAAATGAAGAAATACCCCAAAGCTCTAAGTTTAATATAGATTTGAAATGCTTGTATATTTAACTCAGGAGAATCCCAAAAATGTTGCATAGGAGGTCTGGAACTGGCACTTCTATCTTCAACCCATAAACTCGTTAGGTGCTCAAAAAAACCAGATATCATTCCAACAAACCAGATTACAAAAAAAGATAAAACAAAGTATTTCAGCTTTTTATCTCTAAAAAAATATCTGGGAACCAGCCATAAATAGTTAAGATAAAACAAAAGTCCAATGGGTAATATAAATCCGTAAAAACGGAATGGAATATCAACCTGACTATCTTCAAAATAGTTTTGCGTAATATAAATAGGAATCATGATTACAAAAACCCATGCTAACAAATGCAAAGAGGTAACCACAATTCTGTTTGAAGTTGAAATCTTTTTCATCATAACTAAAGTCTGATTATCAAATATAACAAAATAGAGAGACTGAAGAATGATTAATTCCCCAGTCAATAATCTATATATTATTTATTCATAACGAATAGCCTCTATAGGGTTCAGGTTTGCAGCCTTACGGGCAGGATACCAACCGAAAAACAAACCGATACCGACACAAACAGAGAAGGATAACACCACTGAATAAAGTTGCACAACAGCTTCAACTCCTAAAATATTACCTGCAACCGTTGCTAAAGAATAGCCAATAAGAATACCGATAATACCTCCCAGCACACTTAACACTGCTGCTTCAATTAAAAACTGCATCAAAATATCATAACCACGTCCACCAACCGACATTCGCAATCCAATTTCACGAGTTCTTTCGGTTACCGAAACAAACATGATATTCATAATACCAATTCCTCCTACAAGCAATGAAATACCAGCAATTGCTCCCAACAAATATTTTAATGCGTCAATAACTGTTGTCATGGTACTGATCATTTCAGATTGAGACATTACTGAAAAATCATCATCTTCTCCTGCTTTGATCTTATGCTCTTTGCGTAAAATTTCTTCAAAATCGGCAATTGCTGCTTCCGATTCGTTTTCATTATAAACCGATAAATAAATCCCCTGGATATAATCAATCGCCAACAATCTTCTTTGAACAGTAGTGTACGGGGCAATTACCATGTCATTTTGATCCTGCCCCATAGCACTACCGCCCTTATCTTCCAACACCCCAATTACTTTAAACGGAGTTGTTCCTATGCGAATGGTTTTTCCCAAAGGTTCAACATCGTCTCCAAAAATTTCTTCAACAACAGTTTGTCCGATTATACATACCTTATCCAGGCTTCGAATCTCTCGATCCGTAAATGTTCGACCTGAACCAATCTCATAATTCCGAATAGAAAGGTAATCGTTATTTACTCCATATATGGATGAAGACCAGTTATTATTTCCATAAACAATCTGTGCACTTGAAGTAACCTGAGGAGAAATGGCTGCAACATATGAACTTTTCTGGATAGCTTCCAGATCACTCATTTCTAATCTCGAAGAACCTGAACTTCTTACAGGTCCATTTTGTTCAGCTCCCGGCATAATCATCACAAGGTTGGTCCCCAATCCTTCCATTTCACCCTGAATAAGGTTTTTAGATCCTTCACCCATTGCAAGCATCGCAATTACCGAAGCTACACCGATGATGATTCCCAACATAGTTAGGAACGCTCGGAATTTATTTCTTCGGATAGCTGTTAAAGCTATTTTAAATGTATTTGAATAATTCATAGTAATCGTGTTTAATAGTCATTTTCAACCGGCATCTCTGCAAGCATTTTCGCAGCTGAAAGCCTGTCTTTTACTAACTCTTTACTAATCACATGTCCATCCCGGAAAACAACCTGACGGGTTGTAAACCTTGCAATATCAGGCTCGTGAGTAACAAAAACAATTGTTTTGCCTTCTTCATTCAGTTTCTGAAAAAGAGACATGATTTCATAGGAAGTCCTTGTATCCAAGTTTCCGGTTGCTTCATCAGCAAGAATAACCACCGGATCATTTACCAATGAGCGTGCAATAGCCACACGTTGCTGTTGACCACCTGACAATTGATTGGGAGTATGGTGCATTCTATCAGCCAAGCCCACTGCCTCCAGTGCTGCAATAGCCTTTTCTTTTCTCTCCTTCGCCTTAACATTTGGATTGTAATAAAGAGGGAGCTCCACATTCTCCAGAGCTGTTGTCCGGGCAAGTAAATTATAAGACTGAAAAACAAATCCCAACTTATTATTTCTTAGTCCTGCCATATCATTTTTATCAAGGTCTTTCATAGAAACTCCATCAATAATATAATCACCAGACGTTGGTCTGTCCAGACATCCTAAGATATTGAGCATGGTCGATTTTCCAGATCCGCTGGTTCCCATAATGGCTACAAACTCTCCTTCTTTTATATCCAGGTCAATTCCTCTTAAAGCATGAACCTTAACCTCCCCCAGGTCAAATTCTTTCCTGAGGTCTTTCACTTCAATAATTGTTTTTTTATCCACCATTTCTGCTTTCATTTAAAGTTTTCTACAATCTATCTTGATCCTCCGGGGCCTGGCATTCCACTAAATAATGAAGGTCCTGCTTCTTCTTTTGGTGATTCAAAAAGGGTTAAAACCTCATCACCTTCTTTTAATCCGGAAATAATTTCATAGTTTGCTTCATCGGTATCACCCAACACAACAGTTTTTTGAGATATTGTATTTCCACTTTTCACCCATACAATCCGTTCATTTGAAGAATTTGCTTTTACATCAGAATTTTCAATCGTAATATCCGGATTGCTCACCGCAAAAGCAGTTTTTTCATCGTTATCAATACTTACATTTAAAGCCCTGGCTGGTAGTACCAATATTTCGTCCTGAGCAGGTGGATAAAATGAAACGCTTGCTGTCATTCCCGGCATTAATTTCATATCCGGATTCGGAGCTGTAATAACAACGGTGTAAGTAACAACACTAGAACTTTCAACAGGCTGCAAACGAATCTGGGTTACTTCACCATCGAAAATACGATCTGGATAAGCATCAACAGTAAAATCCACATGCTGACCTTCAAATACACTACCTATATCTGCCTCATCAACATCTGCTTCCACCTGCATCTGAGTTAAATCATTGGCGATGATAAACATTGTTGGCGTGTTGAAACTTGCAGCTACTGTCTGACCTTCGTCAACCGATCTCTCCAAAATAATTCCATCAATCGGAGAAGTAATGGTTGCATAATCCAGGTTAATTTTATTCTTGTCGTAATTTGATTGAGCCTGTTTCAGTGCAGCAACTGCGTTGTTATAATTATACTCCTGCAAGTCATAATCAGACTGTGCAATAAGCTGCTTCTCAATAAGTGTCTTGTAACGTTCATATGTAGCTTGCTGATATTTCACCTGAGCTTCTGCCTGATCAACAGAGGCCTTGCTCTGATCCAAAGTTGCTTTTAGTGGAGTTTCATCCAGCAAGGCAAGCACCTGCCCTTTTTTCACCTGTGAATTATAATCAACATAGATTTTTTCAATAACTCCTGAAACCTGTGTTCCTACTTCAACTGTCTCCACGGCTTCCAGTGCACCTGTTGCGGTAATCACATCGCTAATGTTTCCTCGTGTAATTTGTGCTACCTCCATTGTTATCGAGTTATCGGTTGCGTCTGATGAGCTAAAAAACACAAATCCACCTGCTACAACAATAATAGCTGCTACGATATATAAAGTTTTCTTTTTCATGTGTCTATTGATATTAAAGTGATAATGATATTCCTTTGTAAAAGTCTAATATTTTATAAGTAAAAATGAGATTGTATTTTGCCTGTAAAAGAGAGCTTTCCGCAGTAATCAGATTTGTTTTTTCAAACAGATAGTCAACTGAATTTAAAAGACCTAACTCAAATTTTTCGGCTGCCACATCATTCGATTCGCTTATTGCCAGGTATTGTTCCTGACTGGCATCAAACTGAGTTTGGGCAGAGGAGACATCAACCACAGCCTGTTCAATTTCTTTTCTTAAAGTATTTTTCGTGTTAATGGCTTGTAGTTCGGCATTTTCAATTCCAATTTGGGCAATCCCAATACTCGTTCTGATTTGTTTTTGCTGATAAACAGGGATAGAAAGAGATACTCCAATAGATGGACTAAGCTGATTGCTGATTTGAGTAGCATAGTCAAACCCAGGCAATGAATTGGTGTAATTTGTACTTAAACCCGCATTCAAAGACAAACTTGGAAGCTTGCTTGCTTTTGCAATTTCCTCATCCAGTTTTGCATTTTCAAGATCAACTTCAACCTTTTTAATTTGAGGTTTAATTTCAAGAGCTGTCTGATAAATTTCGTCTGCGTGTGGCTCCAATCCTAAATTTAAAAGATCATCCAACTCGGGAGCAGCAATTACAAAATCATCATTTACCGGCATCTCCATTAATTGCATCAAGGATACTCGATAAGTTGAAAGTGAACTTTTAGCATTTGCCAAAGTCAGTTTCTCAGAAGCCAGCTGCGACTTAATTTGCAAGTAATCCGATTTTGAAACCAATCCCAAATTCAATCTTTCTTCAGCTAATACCAACTGTTCTTCAGTGGCTTCAATTTGTTTTTCGGCATTCGTCACACTTTCCTGTGCATACAAAACCTGAAGAAATGCATTTAAGATATTCAACTCAACAGATTCTTTTACTACATCAGTATTTAAAAGACTGCTTTGCAAATCGAGTTCCGATTGCTTAATCTGATTTGAAAGTCTGTTTCCACTAAATAGTACCATACTTGAATTAAGTGAGTAACTGGTACTATTTGAGCCATCCAATCCTGAATAATCCCCGGTAGCCATATCCGGGCTATTACTCCAGTTAAAATTTTGATTTACAGAAGCTGAAAGAGAAGGCAATACTGATGCCTTTGATTGCTCTGTATACAACTCGCTTGTCTTCTCTGACAAGCTTGCCTGCTGCACCTGAATATTGTTATTCAGTGCATAACTAATGCAGTCCTCCAGAGTCATAGGAGAACGTTGAGGGCTTTGAGCCCTAACACTGGCAGCACTTGCCAGTATTAGGGTAATCATCAAAGTCCCTCGAACTCTCTCGAATCTAAAAAAACTACTAACTAATCTTAAAACCATTGTTTTCATGTGCTTTGCTTAATTTGATAGTAAAACTATAGAGCAAGCCTTGCGCATAAAAAAGCGATAGAAGTTTCGGGAGATTTTGACGACGTTTTGGCAAATTGTCAGAAAAATTTTGGTTTTACTGAAATTGCACGCATAAAAAAACCGGCTTTAAAAGCCGGTTTACTTATATTTTTTTGCCACTTCTGGTCTTAATTTTCGATTCCCTTTTTGGGCTCTGGGATCATACGGACAATGCTTACATCCATTGGAACAACAATACCCCCTTCTAACCAGATAACTTTCCGTCATTATGCGATAGCCTTTTTTGTCGAGATAGTAATCTTCACCTTCCACAAAATCATCATAACTATCAGAAAACATATGATCGAAAGTTCCCATATTTTCTATTAATCGTATTTAAACTTTTGAAGGAAATGCCCCATTTTATCACGTTTGGTCTTCATATAATACTGATTGTGCTCATTAGGCTCAATTTCCAATGGAATAGTCTCTATCACTTCCAACCCATATCCTTCAATACCGACACGTTTAACCGGATTGTTCGTCAAAAGTTTCATTTTAGAAACCCCCACATTACGAATTATCTGAGCACCAACCCCATAGTCTCGTTCATCAGCTTGAAAACCAAGTTCAATATTGGCATCAACAGTATCCATTCCTTCATCCTGCAATTTATAAGCTGCAATTTTATTTAAAAGGCCAATACCTCGTCCTTCCTGGTTCAAATAAACGACAACTCCTTTTCCTGCTTTCTCAATCATTTCCATGGATTTATGTAGTTGGTCGCCACACTCACAACGGAACGATCCAAAAATATCTCCAGTCATACAGGAAGAATGCATACGAACTAAGACTTCTTCATCTTCTTCCCAGCTTCCTTTTATTAGAGCAACATGCTCAAGTCCGTTTGATTTCTGACGGAAAGGAATTATGCGGAAATTTCCATATTTCGTAGGTAATTCAACTTCTTCTCCTCGTTCAATTAAACTTTCAGTCTTAAGACGATAAGCAATTAAATCTTTAATTGAAATCAGCTTCAAATTGAACTTTTTTGCAACTTCTGCCAATTCAGGCAAACGAGCCATTGTTCCATCTTCATTCATGATCTCGATCAATACACCTGCAGGTTTTAATCCAGCCATTCGAGCTAAATCAACTGCAGCTTCGGTATGACCGGCACGACGTAAAACTCCACGATTTTTAGCTTTCAGAGGGAAAATATGCCCTGGACGCCCTAACTCTTCAGGAGTTGTTTTTTCCTCGGCAAGGGCATTGATTGTTTTTGCACGATCGCTTGCAGAAATACCTGTTGTACATCCGTATCCAATTAAATCAACCGAAACGGTGAAAGGTGTTTGGTGCGAGGAAGTATTCATGCCAACCATCAAATCCAGCTCCAGCTCTTCACATCTACTTTCGGTAAGTGGTGCACACATAAGCCCACGCCCGTAAGTAGCCATAAAGTTTACCATTTCTGGTGTTGTCAACTCCGCAGCGGCTATAAAGTCGCCCTCATTCTCACGATCTTCATCATCTACGACTATTACTATTTCTCCCTTTTTTATTGCCTCAACAGCTTCAGGAATAGTATTTAATTTGAACTCTGTCATTTTAATTATCTATGTTTCAAAATGCAGGTGCAAAGCTACGCAAAATTATTTATTTATAAACGTTTTTAATAACTTAAGCCCTTACCGACTTCTCCCAGGTAACCTTTTGTTTTCCTTTGATGAACCTGAAAATACCAGCAATTGAAGCATAGTTCATAACCACAAAATAATAGGGAGCGAACAGAGCCCGTGGTTTCACCTTTTTTGCATGAAAAATCCCCCCCAATACAGCTAACAAATACATTGTTAATTGAAGAATTAGAAATGTTAAAAAAAACGATAATTCCCTAGGAGTTCCTTCGTAAATAAATATCAATAGATTTACAATAAACAATCCCAACAAAGCAAACGGGGCAAAAATCCAACGCAATACTTTATGAGAAAAATACTGGAAACTCAACCAACCGTATTTAAATGGATTCAAAAGAGCAGGTAATCTAAACAGAAATTGAAGTCCTCCTGCGGCTATTCTTATTTTTCGTTTAAGTTCTTCCTGTACATTTGCAGAGGCAGTCTCTGCGACATAAGCTTTTGGTGCATATGCAATTTTATATCCCTTTTGAACAATCCGTAATGAAATAACAAAATCATCAATGATTGTATCGGATTCTACTTCCTCGAACAATTCTTTACGAATTGCAAACAATCCTCCATCGGCACCAATTACAGTATTTAATTCTGCATCCATCTTTTTCATAAATGATTCATACTGCCAATAAATATTTTCACCAAATGAAGCCGCATTGCTATCATCATCCCTAACAATCCTTTTTTCACCAGCAACACATCCCACTTTAGAGTTACGGAACTTATGGACAATTTCATTTATGGATTCTTTACTCAAAAAAGCATTGCAATCAGAGAAAATTACAATCTGATTCTCGACATACTTCATTCCCTGATTTATTGCATTGATCTTGCCTTTTCTCTCCGGCAATTGGATAACCTGAAGATCCGGATAACTTAATAGCTTCTCATAAGTACCATCATCTGAACCATCAGAAATCCATAAGTATTGAATTTTATCCTTTGGATAATCCAGCTCAAACAAATTTTTGACTTTATCATCAATATAATCAATCTCGTTGTAAGCCGGAACGAATAAGCAAACAGAAGGAAGTTCTGCTTCTTTTGTTGAAATACTATTCTTAGAAAATATTTTTTTTAGCGAGACTAAAATCCACAGGATAATAGTATACCCCAGAAAAGTATAACCAACGATAAAAAAACATATCCAAAATATAAACTTAAGCATTCAGTTGTTCAGTATAGAATTCAACAAGGTTGTCTACAATTACTAAGTTATCAAATTTATCATGGATTAGACGAATGGCATTTTTCCCAATTCGATCGACTAATTCTTTATCTGCCACAACTTCACTAACAGACTCTATAAACTCTTCAGGCGTATCAGCAATAAGTAAACTATCATGATCGGTTGCCTCAATTCCCTCACATCCAATATGGGTAGTAATAATCGTCTTGCCCAAAGCCATGCCTTCAACAATCTTAACTCTCATTCCACTTCCGGAACGCAATGGAACAATCATAACAGCTTTGGAATTCATAAACTCGTAGGCATCGTCAACTTCTCCCAGATATTCTACACCATCTGTCTTTAAAACATTTTCAAGCCATAGAGGAGCATTTCGTCCGGCAATGTAAAACTTAAGATTAGGATACTTTTCATTAATCTCCTTCCACACATTATTTAAAAACCAAATCAATCCTTCCTGATTAGGAATCCAATCTAAGGACCCAATGTGAAACAAAGATGGGAATTCCAGATTTTTAGCAGTTGGTACAAGTGTAGAAAGGTTTATTCCTGTCTGGGATGTAAACTTGATTTTATGGTTACCCATTTCATCCAGCTTTTTACCATCACGATCAGTTATTGGCACCAATACATCGTATTCATTCAATTGCTTGGATTCAAATTTTTTCAGCCTTGAGGAAAGGATTTTCATATATATTTTATTCAATCCTTTAGCCATTTTTGCTGAACGTTGCCAAATCTCATGCTCGACATTATGTGCACGGTAAGCAATCAAAGCTTTACTATAACGACGGATTAGCGGAATATAAGGACAAAGATAAAGCCCTTCAAGTTGAATGACATCATATTCATTTTCTTTCAATAACGAAATTAATTCCCGACTATAATCCTCGTGAATAAACCGTTCAGCATTGTATGGCAATTCAGAAAAGAGTAGGTTTTTTAACACCCCTCTTACCGAAATATTAGCAGGAACATCAACCAAATTAAACTGAATTTCAGTTTTTAAATGTTCAGGAATATCATCAGCTTTCACATAATGCTTACTTGTATTCATTGCAAGCACTGTTACCTTATGACCACGAAGGAAAAATCCCTTTGATAAAGTTAAGGTTGCAATAGCTCCACCATCTTTAGGAGGCCAGGGAACTTTATTGGTAAGCTGAAGAATGTTCATTATCAGTGTTTCTTCTTTTTAAAGAAAAAGGAAAAAAACTGTTTTAGTTTATACTGATAGGTTTCCGTATTCATTATCGATGAATCAGTAGCTGCCTTATAGGTTAAAAAGAAACCTATAGGAAGAAAAACAAACGAAGAAAGCCACATACCATTATACATTTCCCATAAGTCTTCCCTTGCAAATTTCTCGCCGGTAATCGTTACCACATAATAGGCAATAAACATAAATATTGAAGCAACAACAGGCATACCCAATCCACCTTTTCTTATTATTGCCCCAAGTGGAGCTCCAATAAAAAAGAAAATCAGACATGCAAAAGGCCATGAAAACTTCTTATATTTTTCCATGGTATACTTATTCAAAGACTTCTTATAGTTGTATAATGAAATCGTATTGGCATCCAATGACTGTTTGTTATTTTGGGCATTTTGCAACGCCTGGGAAACAGTTTCCATCCGGTCAAATTCATCTTTACTATAATACAATTCGAGAAGCTCTGCTTTTGAATCACTTATTAATGGAGTATATTCAATCCCAAGCGAATCTTTCTTATTGAAAAATGTGACAACCGAAATATCCAAAAATGAATTATACGACATCATTGGTATAAAATTCCGAACTCTCACTCTGTAATCTTTATATAAAGAGTCTTCATAATTATCCAACTGAGTTAAGTTCATCATTTTATATTCAGTTCTTAACAAATCTTCATCGGTACGTTCAAAATCAAAACCACTTAAAGGAACAGTGACTATTTGTTTGTCAAAAAAGTTTCTCCTAAACTCATAACGATTATTATTTCTTCCGCTTCCCTGTTCATCAACCGCATTCTCTCCATGAAACAAGGTCATAACCATAAACTTTTTATCATCCGAGATATTCATATAACCTGAATCAGCATGAGTTACAGAAAGATTCCCATCCCCCACTGTATGATCATAAATTAGGATATCGGACATCACACCTGTTTCATTATCTTTCTTTTCTACTTTTATACTATAGCCATCAATCTGATTCGTAAAAACCCCTTCATTGATAATCATCTCCGGTTTCTGTTTCCTCACACTATACATGACAGATCCAAACTTGAGGTTTGTTTTGGGAAGTATATTATTTGAAAAATAGAATGCAAAAAAAGTTAGGAAAATTGCAAAATAAAGAAGAGGCCGCATTATTTTGAAAAGTGAAACCCCGGATGCTTTCATTGCAACCAGCTCGTAGTTTTCACCCAAATTTCCGAAAGTCATAATGGAAGCCAATAACATAGCAAGAGGAAATGCCATTGGAACAAGTGCCATAGATGCATATACCAGCAACTCGAGCACAACAGTCCACTCTAATCCTTTTCCAACCAAATCATCAATGTATTTCCACAAAAACTGCATCAGCAGAACAAAAACACAAATGATGAAGGTCATCATAAATGGCCCAAAAAAACTTTTTAAAATAAATCTGTGTAAACGCTTCATTTTCCAAGTTTAGAAACGAATACAAAACTATATTATTTTAGACAAAATAAAAGATAATAATCGTTAACAACCGAGAATCCTTTTGAGATCAGCCACCTGAGTATTCCACAGCTCAGTTGCCTCGTCTTCCTCACCTTCTTCTGCAAAATCGGTAATAACAAGAGAAACATCTCCGGTAAGTTCATCTTTCGCAATATTGAATTCAAAATAAGCTTCATCATCGTCATCATCAACCCAATGAAAACGCACCTGTTTCCCATCTCTTTTTAGTACCATCTCTGCCACCTGTCCTACACCTTCCCAAACGAATGTGTATAATTTCCCTTTCACATTCACATCATCTGCAAACCATTCTCCCAAACCGGATGCATTGCTTAAACGACTATATAAAACAGAGGTTGAACAATTGATTGTGTATTCCAGTTGTAGCTTAGATTTTGAGGCCATTTTTAATTCAATTTGTTGCAATATATATATTATCATTCAATAAATCAATTTGATTCTATCCTGGAAAATAAAAAAAGGACAAAATGCTTGCAATTGGAAAAAATTAAATACTATATTTGCACCGCATTTTTGGATTTACAAAGACAAAAAAGCACATGATGGCGAGGTAGCTCAGCTGGTTAGAGCGCATGATTCATAATCATGAGGTCGGCGGTTCAAGCCCGCCTCTCGCTACGAAAAAGAAGCTTAAGAGCAAATGCACTTAAGCTTCTTTTTTTTATTCAATAATATTGATTCTGGTTTTTCCCCTTGAAAAGAAATTAAAAAGACTTCTCTAAAAAATCACATAAAAATCCCGAAAGATTTATCACAGATATATTTGATAAGTATTTATTTTCAAATATATAGCCCTCCAAATTTTCACATTTAAAAGTTATTAAATGAAGACAAAAAGGCAGGAAAAGAAATTATTCAACTTCTATTCCTGCCTTTTAAATATTATTTTATGAGAAAGAAAGTTCTACATCACATAATAACTTCCCGTCAATCAAATACACTGAATTACATTTAATCTAATCCAGACTACTTACAATGTCACCATTAGGTTGTGGTGAAACCCAACCTTCCGGCAATTCAAAATCGTGACATTGATTACAAGAGTAAACAGATTCGCCATGCATAGAGTGACATGTATTACATTCCTGTTTCCCGTGACGTGGATCATGTTGACTAAAAGCAAATGACATTCCATGATTACTTGTTGTTGCCTCGATAATTTCTTCTTCTACGTGGCAACCTTCAGCCAAACAGAAACTGCGTGTTCCAAAATCCCTTGTTTCCAATGGGAACGTATAATTTCCGGAAACCCAATGAACGCCTTCTGTAAGTTGTTCGTCAAGGGTCTGGGTATGGCAATCCAAACACTCAATAGCTCCATCTTCGGCCATGGCATGCTGAACAATCAAACGTGTTGTATCTTCAGAAAAGTAATTGTCAGCATACTCATACATGGGCGTATGACAGGAGTAACAAAAACTTGGCTTCGAGTGCCAAACCATTCCTCCCATAACCATTCCTGAAACCCCAAGAATTATAACCAGGGTTATAATTAATGTTGACCACTTTTTCCGGCCAGACTTATTCCTATTATTTTTGGTCATTTTCATATATTTTTTCCTTAACGCCTGAAGCGTCTCGTTGTATCAATTTTTAATAGATATTTCTGTTTTATGCTGAGGGTAGGTTGGCAACATGTTTCCGGCCAGATAACCAAACGTGTAACAACGTCCCAAAGACAATCCATAAACAGTAAGAGGATAGTCTACTCCACCGTAAAATCCACCTCCCAGGTTACCAATTGCATATAAACCCTTAATTGGATTCCCTTCAGCATTCAAACACTGATGATCTTTGTCGACAAGAAGTCCGGAACAAATTGCAGAAAGACGCAAGGTACGACGGATTCCATAATAAGGAGGCGTATCGACCGGGCGCAAATGTTTTGCAGCTTTTCCAAAATCAGGATCTTCACCAGCAGCAGCAAGTTCGTTATACCTTTTAATGGTTGCTGTTAAAGTCGCAGGATCTGCTCCAATTTTCACGGCAAGTTCTTCAAGCGTATCTGCCTTATGCGTATTTATAAATGCTTCGTACACTCCATGACGATCAGGCACGTCTTCGTCCGGCATATAATGCACCATATCTTCAGGGGAAACCAATACACCCGGCCAATTTTTAGCCTGAGTCATATAGTTGGCATCAAATATCTGAGAATACTCTCCTGTATGCTCAGGTCCTCTCAAATAGTTATTCAACAAAGACATTTCAACGCTTTCATCTACAAAACGCTCTCCTTTGTGGTTGACTGCCAAAATG
>CAXXKK010000026.1:0-121651 GCA_963676845.2 Prolixibacteraceae bacterium
CGAACTGGAATAAACCAGGCTTTTATCCTTATGATTTGAGGCATAACGAAAATAACCGGTTTCCATACCGTAGGTTAAAATCACCAATAAAAATGCCATGTAGGAATACAGATTGGTAACAATTCCATAGTCAGCAGTTAAAAAAATATGAGAATAATAGGGAACCAAAAACCAGTTTAATAATCGGCCGGCAATACTACTTACACCATAAATTGCCGTTTCCCCAACCAATTTTTTAAATGAATTCAAATCAATAATTTTTTCAAAGATAGTTATTCAATTATAACCAAATTAAAATATACTTGTAAGTCTTCTCTTTTTTAGTTTTACTATTTTTATATCGAAATAAATAATGATAAATATGAAACTAAAAACCTTCAGTATATTATTCTTCTCATTAGTTCTTCTAAGTATTTTTTCTTGTTCAAGCTCAAGTAGTAAATCCAGAAATCCGGTTTCAAAAATAACGATAAGTCCAAAAAAGAATAGTTATGTAATTGGAGAATCTGTACAAATTGATGTGAAAGTTAATCCCAAAAACGGCGAACTAAGTAAAGTTGAATTATACATTGACAATGAGATAGTTAAAACAACAAAAGAAGAAAATTTTTCTTATACTATCGATAATTTATCATCACTTGGAAATCATCAGATAAAAGTTATTGCTTCAAAAACAGATGATAAAGAAGGTACAAATTATCAATCCTTTGAAGTTCTTTCTGATTTTATTCCTGAAGAATACAGCTACGAAGTTGTTCGTACATTTCCTCATAATACCGAACATTTTATTCAGGGATTTGAAATACATAATGGATCTTTTTATGAAAGTACAGGAGAAGAAGGTTATTCCGGAATTTTTAAATTTGACTTAAACAGTGGTTCAATTCTTCAATTTGTTTTCTCTAGAAGACCAATATTTTGGAGAAGGAATCACAATTTTTAATGATAAAATATACCAGGTAACTTACCACGCTCAAAAAGGTTTTATATATGATTTAGACACTTTTGAAAAAGTAGATAGTTTTTCTTATTCAAATGAAGAAGGATGGGGACTAACCCATAATAATCAGCAGCTTATAATGTCTGATGGTACAGAATATCTTTTCTTTTTAGATCCCAATACGTTAAAAGTTGAGCATAAAATACCTGTGTATGATAATCTTTCTCCTGTCACATATTTAAATGAATTAGAATACCAGGATGGATATATTTTTGCCAATATATGGACAACAAATTATATTGTAAAAATTGATGCAGAAACCGGAAAAGTTGTTGCAAGAATAAACATGGAAGGATTACTGCCATCAACACTAAATCCCAGTCAACGAATTGATGTGTTAAATGGAATAGCTATAGATGAATCGAATGATAAAATGTATGTAACGGGAAAACTTTGGCCTACTATTTTTGAAGTAAAATTGGTCAAAAAAGACTAGGATTGTCGTTATACTTTACTTTTCCTAAATGTTTGTAAGCTAAATCGGTAACTTCACGACCACGGGGAGTTCTTTTTATAAAACCTTCTTTTATAAGAAACGGTTCGTATACTTCTTCCAGTGTACCACTATCTTCACCAACTGCAGTTGCAATGGTAGTTATACCAACAGGTCCACCTTTAAATTTATCGATGATTGTAATCAATATTTTATTGTCCATTTCATCCAGGCCGTGCGTATCGATATTTAAAGCTTTTAAAGCATATTTGGTAATTTCCATGTCAATTTTACCATTTCCTTTTACCTGGGCAAAATCACGAACACGGCGCAATAAAGCATTTACTATACGGGGAGTTCCACGGCTTCGTGAAGCAATTTCTATAGCTGCACGTTCATCAATTTCAACATCTAAAATATCAGCTGATCTTTTTACAATTCCGGTAAGTATCTTAAGATCGTAGTACTCAAAATGAGCTTTTATACCAAAACGAGCACGAAGCGGACTTGTTAATAAACCCGATCGGGTTGTAGCTCCAACCAAAGTAAACGGATTTAATTCAAGTTGAATAGAACGAGCACTAGGCCCTTTATCAATCATTATATCAATTTTGAAGTCCTCCATTGCAGAATACAAATATTCTTCGACTATGGGGCTTAAACGATGTATCTCGTCTATGAAAAGCACATCTCTTTCTTCCAAATTTGTTAATAAGCCAGCCAAATCACCTGGTTTATCCAAAACTGGACCAGAAGTAAGTTTTAAACTTACCCCAAGTTCATTTGCAATAATATTTGATAAAGTGGTTTTTCCTAATCCCGGAGGTCCGAAAAGAAGTGCGTGATCTAAAGCTTCATCGCGCATTTTTGCTGCTTGAACAAAGACTTTCAAATTTTCAACAATTTGTTCCTGTCCTTTAAAATTTTCAAAGGATAAAGGCCTTAGTTGTTTGTCAATATCAACTTCTTTTTCAGAAAATGATTGATTATGAAAATCGAAAGGTTCACTCATAAAAAACTTCTATTGCTCAGGCAAAGATAGTTTTAATTAATCGAAAACTGGTGCTGAAATATTTAGTCGCTAATGTTTAATTCTTTAAAAATGGTTTTTAGTTTATTCATATCGAATGGTTTAGCCATAAATTCATTCATTCCATATGAAATACATTTTTCACGATCATTATCCATTGTATTTGCTGTTATTGCTATTATAGGTGTTTCAGGTGTAATCGAATTTTCTTTTTCATAATCTCTTATTTTCACGGTAGCTTCGATACCATCCATTACAGGCATCATAATATCCATAAGAATAACATCAAATTTTTGTTTTTTGAAGAATTCAAAAGCTTCTAACCCATTATTTGCAATAGTAACATTATAATTAAATTTTTTGAGACTAAGAGCAACTATTCTTTGATTTAGAATATTGTCTTCTACCAGCAGTATAGAAAGATCTTCACCCATTAATTTTTCTTTTTTTCCAATTGTTTGTTTATCCCGTTTTTCAATAAAAGGAAACCCGATAAAACTTTATTCAGTATTAAATATTAAAATATATTATTCTTTAAAAATAGTAATGTAAATGATAATATCCTGTTAGTAGTCTTTAAAATTTTTTCTCTTTTTTCTTGTTTTTGTTGTAAATGACAAACTATTTAAGAATTATGAACTTGAAATAAACAATTATAAGACCTAATAGTCAGAATAATAGCTAAAATTTTCAACAATAGTTAATATTGTATTCTATTGATTACTTATAGTGTTTGAAGAGAAAATAAACTGTTTATTTCTTCCTAATTTTTTTGAATCAATTATTCTTGACTTTCTTTGTTATGAGTTGTGATAAAAAGATTATTTGTAATTGAAAAAATAACTCAAAGTTTTTCTTTATAAAAAATGAACCTAACTGTAATCATTTATTAACATTTTTGATCATTCATTAATAATTGATTTTTAAGTAAATGACGAATAACTATAAACAGCTTGTTGATAAACTGGATTCCTTTATTAAAAAGTACCAGTTTGTTCTGTTACTCAAAAGGGTAATAGTTCTTTTTATGTTGTTAATAGTCTATATATCAATTATTTCTATCTATGAATATTTGGTTTATTTACCATCATCAATAAGGCAAATTGTTTACTTTTTATCACTGTTACTCATTCTTGTTGCCTTTGTTTATTTGTTTTTCATTCCATTTTTAAAATTAGTAGGAGTAATAAAAGGTTTAAGCTATAGAAAGGCTTCATCTATTATTAGTAGTTATTATTCAGAAATAAAAGATCAGCTAACTAACATACTTGAACTTGCCGAAACAGAATCATCTAATTCATTAGTATGGGCTAGTATAGATAATAAAATTTCAAAAATTAAGAATTTTGATTTTAAGAAAACAATTCAATTAAAAGGACTAAGAGCTTTATCAATTTCTTTTCTTGTTTTAGTATTTGGAGTCATTATTATAAATGTTACTATTCCTGATATATATACTTCTTCTTTAAATAGAATTATTAATTACCAGCAAACATTTATAAAACCGGCACCTTTTACTTTTCAATTATTAAATGATGATTTGAATTTTAAAAAAGGAGATTCAGTTGAAATAAAAGTTTTATGTGAGGGTAGGGAAGAACCGGAAGCTGTTTATATAAATATTGCAGGAACAAATTATATCATGTCTGATGAGGAAGAATATTATACCTATCAAATTGATCAAATTCATAATAATCTTTCAATCTATTTTACAGATTTAGAATATAAGTCAGAAAATTATCAAATTAATATACTACCTAATCCAACTCTAATTAATTATTCAGTTGAAGTAAATCCACCTGCTTATACAAGTTATTCAGAAGAAGAAATTGAAAATACAGGTGATTTGAATGTACCCTATGGAACAGAACTTATTTGGAATTTTAATGCAATTGATACAGACTCATTAAAAATCGTTTTTAAAGAATCTGAAAAATATGCGGAAAAGAAAGAGAATAATTTTGTAATTAATCATCAGGCAATACAAAATGAAAAATACTCAGTTTCATTAATCAACGAATTTTTCAATTCTTCAAATATTTTACAATATCAAATTGAAGTTATTCCTGATTTATATCCTGAAATACAAATTGTACAAATGATGGATTCTTTGAATTATACACGATTTTATTTTAAAGGATCTATTTCAGATGACTATGGTTTTCATGACTTAAAATTTCATTTAAATCTAAATCAGAACGACTCAACAATCAACTTGGATATTATAAAAAACATGCGTGATCAGGATTTCTACTTCTCTTTCGATTTTAATCAAATTAAAGGATTAGCGCAAAGTACTTCTTATTATTTTACAGTTGAGGATAATGATTATTTTCATGATTATAAGGAAACCAGTTCTGATGTTTTTGAATACATTTTCCCTTCTGAAAGGGATATAATAGATTCCGATAATCAGTTATTTAGCGAACTTCAGGATTTGATGGATGATAGTTATCAGTTAAGTGAAGATTTGCAAAATCAAATTGAGGATTTAAAATATAGAAGTATTAGTGAAAACATTTCTGATTGGGAAAAACAGCAACTTATAAATGAGATTTTAAATAAGGAAAATCAGCTTGAAAATGTTTTAAATCAAATTGAAAATAAAAATTCAGAAATGAATAATAAGATGAATTCGTTTACTGAAGAAAAAGCTGAAATTATTGAAAAGCAACAACAGATTGAAGAGTTATTAAATGAAGTAATGAATGATGAACTTAAAGCTTTATTTGATGAACTTAATAAGCTTGCTCAGGAATTTGACCAATCCAGGTTTAATGATTTGATGGAAAATGCAGAGATGTCAATGGATGATCTTTCACGTCAATTGGAAAGAAACCTGGAGATGCTTAGGCAAATGAAAATTGAGCAAAAAATAGAAAATGTAATTCAACTTCTAGAAAGTACACTTGAAGAAGAAAAAGTCAATTTATCAGATGTAACTGAAAACAGAAATTTTGAATCAGTTAGTGATAAAGAAAAGGATAATCAAGAATTGATGGAAAATCTTCGTCAGGAAATGAATTCTGCTATTCAGATGAATGATTCATTAGAAAATTCAATGGATTTGTTTTCTGTTGATGAAGAATTTAAGAAGATTAACGATAAGTATGATGAAGTATTAGATAATTTGGAAAAGAATAGAAAAAGACGATCAGAAGAGAGCATAAGTGATAATATTGAAATGATTGAAAATCAAATATATTCACTTAATCAAATGCTGGAAAATAATCGTAAGCAGCAGCATGTAGAAAACATTCAAAATTTGAAACAAATATTGGATAATTTAATTTATATATCTGTAAATCAAGAGAATATATTACTTACAACTTCTTCTATTTCAACTAATGATCCTTCTTATAATAGTATTATTGAACAACAAAACCATTTAAGTTATGTTACTACTGTTACAAAAGATTCTTTGTATGCTTTAGCAAACAGAACTCCTTCTATAAGTAAAAAAGTAACAGATGAACTATTAAAATTAGATTATTCATTGAATCAAAGCATATCTGAATTAACAGAAGGTAATTTTTCTACTGTTTTGGTTTATCAGCAAAACAGCATCACATCTGTCAATGAAATGGCTTTATTTTTAAATGAAGCTCTCGAAAATTTAGAAAATCAAGATGGTGAAGGTCAATCAGGTGAAGGAGATAATCCGAATGGACAGGGAAAGATGGGAATGAGCAAATTAAAAGAAGCTCAGCAATCACTGAAAGATCAAATGCAACAGATGATTGAACAACTTAAAAATGGAAATGGTGAAAATATGAGCCAGCAAATTGGAAAATCATTAATTCAACAGGAAATGATTCAACAAATGATTAATGAATTAATGATGGATAGCGGAGTAGGAAGTTCGGCTAAAGAACAACTAAAACAAATGGAGTTGTTAAATGAGCAAAATAGGATTGATTTAATGAATAAAAATATAACTTCGGAAATGATTAGTCGGCAAAATTTGATTTTGAATAAATTGTTGGAAGCTGAAAAATCAGAGAGGGAAAGAGATGTTGATGATGAAAGAGAATCAAAAACAGCATCAGACGAATTTTATAGTAACCCGGCGGAGTTTTTTGAGTATAAATTAGATGATGAAGAGATGATTGAAAATATTCAATATAACAATTATCGACTTCGAAATTTTTACGATAAGAAATATAGAAATTACTTAAATCAGCTTAATAAATAATTTGAAAAAGGTAATTCAAATACCATCCAATGAAGCTTATTTAAAAGAAGTAAATGCATATATTGAGGAGATACTTAAATTAAAAAAGTTATCTAATTCAATGTTAGGTTATATTAATTTAAGTATCTGTGAATCAATATATAATGCTATTTATCATGGTAATAAGCAAGACATTAACAAGAAGGTCACAATTACAATTGAATTTGAGAATGATCTTTTATTTGTTGAAGTAGCAGATGAAGGAGATGGTTATAATTACAAAAATCAACCCGATCCTACAAAAGAAGAAAATATTAAGAAAGAAGGGGGAAGAGGGTTATTTATAATTAAACATTTAGTTGATGAAGTAAATTTTAAAAATAATGGATCTGTAATTCAATTAAAATTTAAACTTGATCGTGAACATCAATTTTTATAATGAAGACATTGAGGATCTTCATTTAGATGAAAATGAACTTAAAAACTGGATTAATAAAACGATTGTTGAAGAAGGTAAAACATCCGGTGATTTAAGTTTTATTTTTTGTAGTGATGAATATCTTCTCACTATTAATAAACAGTATTTGGAGCATGATTATTATACTGACATAATTACTTTTGATTATGTAGAAGATGATATTATTTCCGGGGATATTTTTATTAGTATAGAAAGAGTTTCAGAGAATGCAGAAAAGTATAAAGTGACTTTCAAAAATGAATTAAGTAGGATAATAATACATGGCGTTTTACATTTATTAGGGTATAAGGATAAGGAACCTAGCGAAAAGGAAATAATGACTGCAAAAGAAGATTACTATCTATCCAAATTCTAACCTTTTCATATTAAAGCTTTTCTATTAATTTTGTGGCGCTAAAATTTAGATTAAATGTTACCATTTTATGATGTAATTGTTGTAGGTGGTGGTCATGCAGGTTGTGAAGCAGCTGCAGCTGCAGCTAATTTAGGTTCTAAAACTTTGCTGATTACCATGGATATGGGCAAATATGCGCAAATGTCTTGTAATCCTGCTATTGGTGGAATTGCTAAAGGACAAATTGTGCGTGAAATTGATGCTCTGGGAGGACAAATAGGTATTATTACAGATAAGACTTTGATTCAATTTAGAATGCTTAATCGTTCTAAAGGACCTGCTATGTGGAGTCCAAGAGCTCAAAGCGATCGTATGAAGTTTTCTGAAGCCTGGAGAAATACTCTTGAGAACACTGATAATCTGGATTTGTGGCAGGATGCTGTAGTCCATTTACTTCTCGAAAATGGTGAAGTTAAAGGTGTAAAAACTCAAATTGGTGTTGAGTTTAAATCGAAATCTGTAATTCTTACCAATGGTACATTTTTAAATGGTTTAATGCACATTGGGCGTTCTCAGCTTGAAGGAGGTAGAATAGGGGAGGCTGCATCATATTATATAAGTGAGCAACTTGCCGAAGCTGGATTTATTACGGGGCGCCTAAAAACAGGTACGCCTGTTCGTATAGATGGAAGAACAATTGATTTTTCTAAAATGATAGAGCAAAAAGGAGATGAAGGTTACTATAAGTTTTCTTTTCTACCAACCGCCAAGTCTGATTTACAACAAAGAAGTTGTTGGATTACTTATACAAATCTTGATGTTCATGAATCTCTGGAAAAGGGGTTTGATGATTCTCCGATGTATAATGGTACCATTAAAAGTACTGGACCAAGGTATTGTCCAAGTATAGAATCTAAACTGGTTACTTTTTCGGAAAAACCACAGCATCAATTATTCTTAGAACCTGAAGGTGAAACTACACATGAGTATTATTTAAATGGTTTTTCTTCATCTTTACCTTGGGATGTTCAATACGATGCTTTGCACAAAATACCAGGCTTGGAAAATGCAAAAATTTACAGGCCGGGTTATGCTATTGAATATGATTATTTTGATCCTACACAGTTAAACCGAACTTTAGAAACAAAGAAAATAAAAAACTTGTTTTTTGCTGGTCAGATTAATGGAACAACAGGTTATGAAGAAGCGGCTGCGCAGGGATTAATTGCGGGAATTAATGCTCATCAAAAAGTAAATAATTTGCCATATTTTACTTTAAATCGTGATGAAGCTTACATTGGAGTTTTAATCGATGATTTGGTTACAAAAGGAGTTGATGAACCTTATCGTATGTTTACCTCGAGGGCTGAATATAGAATTTTATTGCGTCAAGATGATGCTGATATTCGATTAACGCCAAAGGGAATTGAGATCGGTTTAGCAAAAGAAGAAAGGTTAAATCTCTTAAATGAAAAGGTAAAATATCGGGATGAAATTATTGACTTTGTAAGTCAGTTTTCAATAAAGCCTCAGTATATAAATTCATTATTGGAGGAGAAACATACTACTCCTTTAAAGCAAGGAGTTAAGTTGAAAGATATTGTCTCACGACCACAGGTTTCTATTTTTGATTTGATTGAACCTGTTACTCCGTTTAAAAAGTTTTTGAAACGGATACCAGAATATAGATTTACTGAAATTTTGGAATCAGCAGAGATTTTGATCAAATATTCCGGTTATATTGAACGCGAAAAATCAATGGCTGATAAGTTTAAAAGACTTGAAAATATCAATATTGAAAATAAGTTTGATTACGAAACTATTCATACAATTTCTACAGAAGCACGGCAAAAATTGAAGAAGATCAATCCTAAAACAATTGGACAAGCTAGTCGTATTTCCGGTGTTAGTCCTGCAGATATTAATGTGCTTTTGATTATGATGGGACGTTAATGTTCCACGTGGAACAAAAAATATTTAGAAGCTCGAAAAAAGGAAAATAATCAAGCCTTTTTCGAGCTTTTCTTATCTTTATTACTCACAATTCAAGCCAATCATTATGCAGAAATATAAGGGAATTATTGTTGATGTTTTAAATAAACGTCAGTTTAAAGTTGAAATTGAAGTTGAAAATGGAGTGATAAAATCAATTCAAGAGTGCGATCACGATCAAACAAATTACATTTTACCCGGTCTGGTTGATGCCCATGTGCATATCGAAAGTTCCATGACTATTCCTTCTTCTTTTGCAAAAATGGTGGTTAAAAAAGGTACAGTTGCTGTTGTAAGTGATCCTCATGAGATCGCAAATGTTTTAGGTGAAAAGGGTATTGATTTCATGATTGACGATGCAAAAAAAATTCCTTTAAAAGTATTTTTTGGTGTTCCTTCCTGTGTGCCTGCTACTCCGTTTGAATCGTCAGGAAGTGTGATAAGCGATAAAGATGTTGATCGATTATTGGCACGAGATGATCTTTTTTATCTTTCAGAGATGATGAATTTTCTGGGAGTAGTGAATCAATTTCCGGATGTGATGAATAAGATTAAAGCTGCACAAAAACACAATAAACTGATTGATGGACATGCTCCGGGATTAAGCGGAGATGATTTGAAAAACTATATTTCAGCTGGAATTTCTACCGATCATGAATGTTTTTCCTACGAAGAAGCGGTGGAAAAAATAAAGTTGGGAATGAAAATTTTGATCCGTGAGGGAAGTGCAGCTAAAAATTTCGATGCCCTTTTTAAGCTTGTTGATGAGTACCCGGATCAGGTCATGTTATGTACGGATGATTCCCATCCGGACACACTAATTGAAGAAGGACATATAGACAAGATGATAAAAAAAGGATTGCAAAAAGGATTGAATTTGTATAATCTTTTAAGATCAGCTTCGGTAAATCCGGTTAATCATTACGGTTTAAATGTGGGTTTATTACAGGAAGGAGATCCAGCAGATTTTATCATCATTGATGATTTGTCTTCCTTCAATATTCAAAAAACAGTGATTGATGGAGAGCTGATTTTTGAAAACGGACAGGTTCTTTTTGATAGTATTGAAACAAAACCTATCAATGTTTTTAACAGGGAAGAGATTCAAAAGGATGATATTCTTGTAGAAAAAAAGAAAGGAAAAATAAGAGTCATTACAGCTTTTGATGGAGAATTAATTACCGGACAGGAATTGTATAAACCCAAAGTTGAAAATGGATTTATTATTTCAGATTTCGAAAACGATATTTTAAAAATGGTTGTTATAAACCGATATAAAAATACACCTGTTCAAATAGGTTTCATTAAGAATATTGGATTGAAAAAAGGAGCAATGGCAAGTAGTATTGCTCACGACAGTCATAACATTATTGCTGTGGGAGCAGACGATGAATCCATTATTTCTGTCGTCAATAAACTAATCGAAAATAAAGGTGGAATTGTAATTGGCGATGATGAAAATATGCTGGATTTGGAATTGGAAGTTGCCGGATTAATGACTTCAAAAGATGGGGAAGAAGTTGCCTTACAATACCAGAAAATGAATAAACTTGCACAGCAATTTGGAACAAAATTGAAATCTCCATTTATGACTTTAGCATTTATGTCGCTCCTGGTTATTCCTGAATTGAAGCTTGGAGATAAAGGTTTGTTCGATGTTTCTAAATTTGATTTTGTTGATTTGTTTGTTGAGGAATAGCGTAGAAGAATGAGTAAAAAGCAAGATATAGATTCATTGAAATCATTGATTTCAGTTCTCCCAGATAAGCCAGGAATTTATCAGTATTTCGATGATACGGGAAAGATTATTTACGTGGGTAAGGCTAAAAATCTTAAGAAAAGGGTATCATCTTATTTCACAAAAAAGCACGAAAGTCGAAAAACAGCGATGCTTGTTAGAAGTATTGCAGATATAAAACACCTGGTTGTTGAAACGGAAGAAGATGCGCTTTTACTCGAAAATAACCTGATAAAAAAGTATCAGCCTCGTTATAATATCCGGTTGAAAGACGATAAAACTTATCCCTGGATTGTGGTAAAAAAGGAACGTTTTCCTCGCGTATTTCAAACCCGAAATGTGATTCGCGATGGTTCTGCTTATTTTGGACCGTACACCTCGGTGATGGCTGTTCGTACTTTGCTGGATCTTTTCAAGAAACTGTATAAACTTAGAAATTGCAAATACAATCTTTCAAAGGAAAATGTGGAATCCGGCAAATTAAAAGTTTGTCTGGAGTATCATATTGGAAACTGTTTGGGACCTTGTATTGGAGAGCTAAAAGAAACGAAATACAATCAGTATATTGATGAAATCAAAGATATTTTGAAAGGAAATATTTCTGGGGTGATTAAATACCTGCGCGAAATGATGAAAAAACTGGCAGGAGAATATCGATTTGAAGAGGCAAATGAAATAAAACAAAAGCTTGAAATTCTGGAGAAATTCCAAAATCGTTCCACCGTAGTTAGCTCTACAATTACGAATGTTGATGTTTACGGAATTGATATGACAGATAAAACGGCTTTTGTGAATTACCTCAAAGTAATTAACGGGGCGATTGTGCAGACTTATACCGAGGAAATAAAAAAGGCATTGGATGAATCTCAGGAAGAATTACTGGAATATGCGATTGCTGAAATTCGCCAGAAGATCTTTTCAAATTCTAAAGAATTGATCGTTCCTTTTAAGCCTTCGATTGAGTTGGAAAATGTTTCTTTTAAAGTTCCGGTTCGTGGAGATAAAAAGAAATTGCTCGATTTATCCATGAGAAATGCCAAATATTTCCGCATGGAAAAAGAAAAGCAAATGACGCTTTCAAAACCAAAACAAAGTACAAATCGTATTTTGGAAACCATTAAAAAAGATCTTCAACTTAAAGTAATGCCTGTGCAAATTGAGTGTTTTGATAACTCAAATTTACAGGGAACAAATCCAACGGCAGCTTGTGTGGTTTTTAAAAATGCAAAACCAGCAAAAAAGGAGTATCGTCATTTTAATGTAAAAACGGTTGAAGGACCAAACGATTTTGCCTCGATGGAAGAAATTATCTATCGTCGCTACAAGCGTTTGTTGGATGAAAAAAAGCCATTACCACAATTAATAATTATTGATGGAGGAAAAGGACAACTTGGAGCTGCATTAAATGCACTTGAAAAAGTTGACCTTCGTGGAAAAATTGCAATTATTGGAATTGCTAAAAAATTAGAGGAAATATTTTTCCCGGGGGATTCTGTTCCACTTTATCTGGATAAAAATTCTGAGACCTTAAAAATTATTCAGCAAGCTCGTGATGAAGCCCATCGTTTTGGAATCACTTTTCACCGACAAAAACGATCGAAGAATTTTATTAAATCTGAAATGGAAAATATTCCCGGAATTGGAGAAAAGACAATTCAGCTGCTTTTGAAGGAATTTAAAAGCCTTGAGAATCTAAAAAAACAACCCTACGATGCAGTTGCTTCTAAAATAGGCGATTCTCGTGCAACAAAAATCTTTACGCATTTCAATATAAAACATTGAAAAATAGTACCTTGATAAGGTAAATAGATGGGAAAATTAATGTCGGATAAATCTGCAATCTAGATCAATTTCTGTATTTTTCATCAGAATCCAGCAAACCCAGGTAAGAGAAGTACCTGCTTTGGGCAATTTCTTTGTCATGCACTGCTCTTTTCACATTGCAACCCGGTTCATGAGTATGTGTGCAATTATTGTACTGACAATTTTTTTGAAGCTTAAAAATTTCCGGAAAATAATGACCGATTTCTTCTTTGCTCATATCGAACATACCAAAACCTTTTATTCCCGGAGTATCAATTATCGATCCGCCAAAACTCAATTCAAACATTTCAGAAAAAGTGGTGGTATGAACTCCCGTTTGGTGATAATCAGAAATTGCTTTCGTTTTCAAGTTTAAGGAAGACTCAATGGAATTAATCAAAGTAGATTTTCCAACACCTGAATGCCCTGCAAAAACATTTGTTTTATCGGTCATCCATTTTTTAAGTTCATCTAAACCAATATTTTTCTTCGTCGAAGTTTTTAAGCAACGGTAACCAATCCCTTTATAAATATCGATAAGAGATTCCATTTGCAACGTTTGCTCTTTATTGTATCGGTCTATTTTATTGAATATCAACGAACAAGGTATTCTGTAAGCTTCTGCCGAAGCCAAAAAACGATCGATGAAAGTAGTCGTTGTGATTGGATAATTTATGGTAACCACTAAAAAAGCCTGGTCAATATTTGCCGCAATAATGTGCGATTGCTTCGACAAATTTGGTGATTTGCGAATGATATAATTCTTTCTGTCAACGATTTTCGAGATAACACCAACCTTTTCCGTTCCTCCTTCGGTATCGTTATCAACAAGCGAAAATTCTACATGATCACCAACTGCAATAGGGTTTGTGCTTTTAATATCCTTCATTCGAAAGTTACCCTTGATTTTGCAATCAATATTTTCGCCAGACTCAGTTTTTACACAGTACCAGCTACCCGTTGATTTTATGACAGTACCTTTATTCAATGGCTTTTCTTTAAGTAAAAAGTTTCTCTTATTTTCGTAGAAATCAAGTTCAAAATTACGAAAAATTGTGAAACGTATTTTATCATACAATGTAAATGGTATCCGTGCCGCGATTGGTAAGGATTTTTTTAAGTGGTTGGAACAAGAATCACCCGATGTGCTTTGTGTTCAGGAAACAAAAGCTCAACCCGGACAAATGCAGGAAGAGCAGTTCAAAAAGATGGGATATTCTATTTTTACCTATTCTGCAGAGAAAAAAGGCTACAGTGGCGTTGCTATTATTTGCAAGGAAAAACCACTTCGTGTGGAATATGGTATGAATAATCCGAAATACGATGTGGAAGGCAGGGTGATTAGAGCCGATTTTGAAGGCTTTTCCGTTATTTCGGCCTATTTCCCATCCGGAACTACCGGAGGGCCACGTCAGGACTATAAAATGGATTTTTTGGCTGATTTTTATGCTTACCTGAAAGAGCTTCGCAAAGAACATCCGAATTTGATTATTGCAGGCGATTATAACATCTGTCGTTTATGGATTGATATTCACAATCCGGAAAAGCAGCAAAAAACCTCTGGTTTCCTTCCGGAAGAAAGGGAGTGGTTTCAGCAATTTGTTGATGACGGATACGTAGATAGTTTTCGGGAAATTAATGAAGAACCGCATAATTACTCCTGGTGGAGTTATCGTGCCGGAGCCAGGGCTAAAAATAAAGGATGGCGTATTGATTATCACATGGTGACTGCTCCGTTAAAGGCAAAAATAAAAGATGCCGGAATTTTGCCAAATGTTGTGCATTCAGATCATTGCCCCGTTTGGGTTGAAATGGACTTATAATGAAGTATTTTTTCACAGGTATTTTCATTTTTTTCATTCTTCACTCTTCTTTAGCGCAAAAGAAAGAATATGCTTTTAATATCGATCCCAATTATATAGAATCGTACTACAATAATCTGATAATTAGGATTGTATCGGTGAATAGAAATAACTTTTTGCAGCTAAAAGATACCAAACAACAAATGAGGTTGCGGTATCGTCCCAACGATTATTTTAATTTAGGTGTTGGACTGAATTACAAATGGTTTGGGCTCAATATTGGAACAAAAATTCCCTGGTTTTCCAATGACGATGATCGATATGGGGAGACGACAAATCTGGGAATCCAAACCTATATGTACGGACGAAAATTTATCTTCGATTTTATTGCTCAAAAGACTAAGGGATATTACCTGAGTATTTCTGATTATCATGATCTTACAACTATCGATCCTTTAATATTTTACCAGCGAAGAGATATCAGTACTCTTAATCTTGGAGCAGGATTTCATTATGTGTTGAATCATGAACGTTTTTCCTATAAAGCAGCTTTTAAGCAAAACGAGCTTCAAAAGAAAAGTGCGGGTTCTCTTATTTTAGGAGCAGGATTTTACTTGTTTAAAGTAGATGCTGGTTCAGCGATTGTTCCACGTGAAATTGATGAGCAGTATTTTACGGATTGGAGAAATTTTGACAATTTCAATAATTACATAGCGAATTTAAGTGTTGGTTATGCTTACTCTTTTGTTCCACGTGAAAATTGGATTATTTCAGGTTCATATAGCATTGAACTGGGTGTAAATCAAAATATCTGGAAGTATGAAATTGAACGTGATGACTGGCAATCGAAGATTAGTTGGGGTAATGAATTCCGTATTTCAGGAGGGCATTATTTTTCTGATTTTTATATTGGAGCAAGCTTTGTTCGTCATGAAAACTATACTTCTATTAATATGAATTCTTTGAACTTGCTAAATGGGACGAACTATACGGAGTTTACGATAAGCAAAAGGATGGATTTATAAAGAAATTGAAAGTATACTTGAAGTTGTGATTAGAAAAGTCATCCCGAGCTTGTTTAGGGATCTGTTCTGAATACGTTTGACTCTGTTTTATAAAGATTCTGAAACAAGTTCAGAATGACAGCATTATACTATGTTTTTATTCCCAGTCCAAAATAATTTTTCCACAATTTCCTTCTTCCATAATATCAAAGGCATGTTGAAAATCATCAGCTTTCATGCGATGAGTGATAATGGGGGAGATATCCAGTCCTGATGTTAGCATCATTTCCATATGATACCAGGTTTCATACATCTCACGACCATAAATACCTTTTAGAGTAAGGCCTTTAAATATCAAATTTGTCCAGTTTATTTTGGTTGAAGAAGGAAGTAAGCCAAGTAAAGCAACTTTTCCCCCATTATACATATTTTCGATCATACTATTGAAGGCAGCTGCAGAACCGCTACATTCCAGTCCAATGTCAAATCCGGCAACCATTCCTAACTGATCCATTGCATCATTAATTCCTTCAACTTGAGGGTCAATTACAAGTGTAGCTCCCATTTTTCGGGCAAGTTCCCTGCGGTATTCAGACAAGTCTGTGCCGGCAATATAACGGGCACCGGCAAAACGACAAACAGCCGTGGCCATGGCCCCGATAGGTCCGCCAATTCCGGTAATCAAAACATCTTCACCTAAAAGAGGAAAGGAGAGGGCTGTGTGAGTTGCATTGCCCATAGGATCCATGATAGCCATGATTTCATCAGGTATTTGTGGATCAACTTTAAGAACATTTTTAGCTGGAACAGAAATATACTCAGCAAAACCGCCATCTCTATTTACACCAATTCCGATGGTATGGTCGCAAATATGCTGACGTCCGCGGCGGCAGTTACGACAGAATCCACAAGCAATATGTCCTTCAACCGTAACCCGTTCACCAATCTGAACACGGTCGACTTCTGAACCCACTTCAATAACTTCTCCCATGTATTCATGACCAATGGTTACCGGAGTTTTGATGGTATTCTGAGCCCATTCGTCCCACTTGTAGATGTGCAGGTCTGTACCGCAAACAGCCGCTTTTTTCACGCGTATAAGTACATCGTTATAACCAACTTTGGGAATAGGAACTTCTTCCATCCAAAGACCACGTTCGGCTTTACTTTTTACAATTGCTTTCATGTTTCCGGGTTGAATAACACTAAGTTAAAGCTATTCAAATGGAAAATAAATAAGGAAAATCATGTTTTGGAGCTAATTTTTATAGCTGGCCGGATCCAGTGCAGTGGGAGACCATTGCTGATAAAAACCAAGCACTTTCTCGTGGCTGTATCCACTATCTTCCTCCAGGTAGGCTGTATTTTGCGTGTGAAGTCTTTTCCCGTTACCATCAAGAACTACAAAAACCGGGAACCCAAATCGTTGAGGAAATCCCAATTCCTGAAGTACATCTTCGTTTTTGTTTTCAGGGCTATAATTGACATGAAGAACTACGAAATTATCTTCTACATATTCTTTTATCTCGGCATCGGAATCAACAAACTGGTGAAATTTGATGCACCAGGGACACCAGTTTCCTCCAATTTGAATGAAGACATGCTTTCCTTCGGCTTTGGCTTTGTTTACAGCAAGTTGAATGTCTGCTTTTGCATCTGCATCAGGGTTATAGATTTGAGGAGATTGAGCTTTTAAATTGAATGTTGAAAGTATAATAACGGCTATAAAAAGGATTTGCTTCATCATTGATCAAATTAAAATGTTTGACATGTTAGTTCTAACAAATGCGATTCAGTTACAAGTTTTAGGGGAAAAAGATTTGAGAAAGTCATCCTGAATTTATTTCAGGATCTTTGTCCAACAGAGCCAAGCGTAACAAGAAACAGATCCCGAAATAAATTCGGGATGACCTTTTTAGAAAGAGGATTATTGAAAATTATTACTTCAATTCCCAACTAAAACCGTCCTTTGTGTCTTTTACAACAAAACCAAGATTTGCCAGTTCATCCCGGATTTTATCAGCAGTAGCCCAGTCTTTGTTTGCTTTTGCTTCCATACGAAGTTGAAGCAGCAAATCAATAGCTTTTTCATATGCAGCAGTGTTTGCTGATGATTCAGCTTCCGGCTTTTTCAACCCAAAAATTTCAAAAACAAAGGTTGAGTAAAGTGATTTTAATGCTTCCAAATCATCGACAGAAATGCTTGCTTTTCCATCGGCAATAGAGTTGATCATTTTAACGCCATCGAATAAATGAGCAATGGCGATCGGACTGTTCAGATCATCATTCATGGCAGCATAACACTTGTCTTTTAGCTCAGCAATATTTACAGTCGATTCTGTTTTTGCGTCTAATTTTTCAAGTGTCTCCACAGCTTTTAAAAGTCGGTCCATTCCTTTTTCTGCAGCCTGAAGTGCTTCATTGGAGAAATCAAGCGTGCTTCGGTATTGGGCAGTAAGCATGAAGAAACGAATGGTCATCGGACTATACGCTTTTTCAAGCAATGTGTGGTTGCCGTCGAAAAAATCATCCAGAGAAATGGCATTTCCAAGCGATTTACCCATCTTTTGTCCGTTTAGGGTGATCATGTTGTTGTGCATCCAGTAATGCACGGAATCGTGCCCAAAAGCGGCTTTAGACTGTGCTATCTCTGCTTCATGATGCGGAAAGGTTAAATCCATACCACCACCATGAATATCGAAGGTTTCACCCAGGTATTTGCAACTCATGGCTGTACATTCCATATGCCAGCCTGGAAATCCGTCGCTCCAGCGAGATGGCCAGCGCATGATATGTTCGGGCGATGCTTTTTTCCAGATCGCAAAATCAAGAGGAGAGTGTTTTTCATCTTGTCCGTCAAGATCACGGGTATTAGCTTGAAGGTCTTCGATTTTACGACCAGATAATTCACCGTAAGGAAAATTTTTTGCGTATTTCTCAACATCAAAATAAACAGAACCTTTGCTTTCGTAGGCATAGCCTGACTTTAATATTTTTTCAACTGCATCAATTTGTTCAATTATATGACCGGTTGCACGTGGCTCAATGCTTGGAGGAAGTACATTCAGCTTTTCCATGTTTTTATGGTAGTCGTTGGTATAGATTTGCACCACTTCCATAGGCTCCAATTCATCAAGGCGTGCTTTTTTAGCAATTTTATCTTCGCCTTCATCAGCATCGTTTGCCAAATGACCAACATCAGTAATGTTACGTACGTAGCGAACTTTGTAGCCCAAATGCTTTAAATAGCGGAAAAGAAGGTCGAAAGTGACAGCTGGGCGAGCATGTCCTAAGTGTGCCTTTCCGTAAACTGTGGGACCGCAAACGTACAAACCAACTTTGCCGGGATGAATGGGTTCAAAAACTTCTTTTTGTCTACTTAAAGTATTGTATATCTGTAGCTGATTTTCCATGTTCTTGCGAAATTTCTGCAAAGGTAGAAAATTTTCACGATCACAGGGTGGGAGTGAGACAACGAAGAAATGACTTTGAAAAATGATGGAATGGTTTGTTTTTTGACTCTCTTTTTTGAAAAATCAAACAAAAAACCTGATAATTCTAAAGTTCTATAAAAGGCTGATATTCAATGCAAAGACTTTCAAATTTGAAAGATAAGTTTACTTTTGCAACCTAATAAATCTTAACTAAACTAATTATGAAGAAAATTATTATTGCTTTTATTGCAATCTTATTTTTTGCAGGTGGAGCAATGGCTGGAGGTATTTTAACCAATTCGAACCAAAGTGTCCAGTTTATCAGAATGTTATCCCGAAATGCATCAACAGAATTAGATGCTGTTTATTATAATCCGGCAGGGCTGGTAAAAATGCAAGATGGCTTCTATCTGGCTTTTAACAATCAATCTATTTTTCAAACAAAAACAATTAATAACCAGCTACCTCTGCTCAATGAGGCTATTTATATAGGCGACGTTTCTGCTCCGATTTTCCCATCTTTTTTTGCCAGCTATAAAAAGAATAAACTAGCTATTTCATTTGGCTTTGGTCCCAATTCGGGCGGTGGCTCGGCTGAATACAAAACAGGTCTCCCTTCTTTTGAAACATCAATAGCACAGATACCCGGTATGCTAACCGCTAGTGGAATAACTACACCCAATTATGCTGCCGATTTATACTTTAAAGGCTCATCACTTTTCTGGGGATTTCAACTGGGATTGTCATATGAATTTAATAAAGTAATTAGCGGAGCAATTGGTATGCGTTATCTTCAAGCAGTTAATGATTATGATGGGCATATTAATAATATCATGGTTAACCCACAAAGCGCAGCCATGGGACTTTCTGGAAATTATATGCTGGCGAGTGATTTTTTCACCTCGGCAAGTAATCTTTACGCTTCAATGGGTGATCCGACAACTGCTGCAGTAATGGCTGGATATGCAGGTGCTACTTCTAACAAAAAAGTAGAAGTAAAACAAAAAGGCACCGGATATACTCCTATTTTAAGCCTAAACATAGCCCCTTCCGATCGACTAAATATTGGTATGAAATATGAATTCAGGACCAAATTAACTTTGAAAAATGAAACAACAGAAGACGGTACAGGTGAATTTCCTGATGGGGAAAAATTTAGAAATGATATTCCGGCCATTTTTGCAACCGGCATAGAATACAAACTTCTACCTGATTTTAAAATTTCAACTTCATTTAATTACTATTTCGACAAAACCGCCAACCGAGATGGAAAAGAAGAAAATATAGACAAAAACTATTATGAACTGTCACTTGGAGGTCAGTACAATATTTCGGACAAAGTAGCTATGAGTGCCGGAATTATGCATTCCGAAACAGGAGTTAACTCGGGCTATCAAACCGATTTAGACTATAGCTTAAGCTCCAATACCGTTGGTTTGGGGGCTGAATTTGCAGTTTCATCACACTTTAAAGTCGATTTAGGAATGTTATATACCATGTACCAGGATGGAGAAGCTGAAATTACCTATCCAAATATTGGAACATTTAAAGAAACCTACGATAAAAAAACAGTGATTTTCTCTGTTGGATTTATGTACCAACTATTTTAAATAATACTTCAAATTTAAGTTTGTCTTCCTTGCTAGTGTGTATCACAAGTCCGCACTGGCAAGGAATTATTTTTTTAGAGTATTTATCTGAAATTAATTTTTAGCAGGTAGCGTAACAACAAAGGTTGAACCTTTACCAACTTCACTTTTAATCTCTAATGTCCCTTTATTCTTTTTAATGAGTTCATTGCATAAAACTAGTCCCAGGCCGGTTCCTTTTTCCAGTTTTGTGCCAGAAGTTGTGTAGTTGTTGTTGGTATTAAATATCTTATTGATGTTTTCCTGACTTATACCAATACCTTCATCCTGAATTTCAATTTTTATATTTTCATTTGATTGGTAGGCATTAACAGTTATAGTTCCATTTTCATAGGAGAACTTTATTGCATTTGAAATCAGATTTCTAAAAATAGTTTCAAGCATTATCTGATCTGTAAAAAAGGTAATATCTTTCTGAATATTAGTAATTAGATGGATGCTTTTTTGTTCAATATTTGATTTTAATATGCATGTTGCATGTTGCATGATTCTGTCAAGATTAATTTTGACAGAATTGAATTTACTCCTTCCAGACTGCATGGAATACCATTGTAGAAGATTGTTCAATAAATAATATTCTTCCTGTGCAGATTGTGAAAGAATATTGACAAATTTCCCCAAATTTGAATAGTTCTTTTCTTTGATATCTATCATCATAAGATCTAAAAGACTTATCATTGATGATAGGGGAGTTCTTAAATCATGAGATATTATTCGTATTAACTTTTCATTTGAAGCATTATACATCTCAAGTTGTCTATTCGATTCCTTTAATCTTTTTTCACTTGAAAGGATTATTCTTTTATCATGTTCTTTATGAAGCAAAAGATAGATTTGTGGCCATGCAAATGTAATTATCATTAAACCAATACCGGCTAAAACATTAAAGTAAAGTCCACTGTGTACCTCAAGATCAATCTGGAAGAGATAAGTGAAAATTGCTCTAATCATGAAAAGTAAAAGAAGAATAAATCCAATCCAGCCTGCAGCATGTTGCATTTTAGTTTTGTTACGGTGTAATGAAAAGTCATACCAGGTATAGCCGAAATAGAAACTCATAAATAAGGATGCAATAACTACTCTTATGATGATATTTTCGGCAACAAAAAAATAGATGATGCTATGAGAAAAAGCTGCAACAATTAAGGTATAAAACTTTTTGGGTTTAAAATCACCGGTTGCAGTTATGAGGGTATAAACTTCCAGAGCAAGTCCAAATGCAAGAGGAACCATGGTGACTGACATCGTAATACTGTCCAAGTCTCTGATTTGTAAAAAATAAGAAGTCCAGGTTATTGTCTGAAGAAAACGTGCGATGACATACCCTTTTAATTTTTTTACACGTGAAGAGTAGAAATAAATGTATAGAATAAAAAAGATAATTGTGAAGATATTACCTATTACAAGGAAAAGAAATAATGTAGTAAGGTTGATTTCTGGCATAAATTTTCATTCCACTTTCCAATAATATTACAGCTTTTTTTGAAATTGTTTTTCAAAAAGTGCTGCTAAACATTTTGCACATAGGTTATTTTAAAAGGAATCAGATTTATTAATATAGATATACATTCAATACAAAATGAAATTATATTTGCGGCAGTTATTTGAAGTATTGAATGAACAGGTTAACGCCTTTAAAAGAGCGGCACTTGCTGAGGAATCAGGAAGAATATCAGGTGAAATACAATTATTTGAAATTTCCATCACCCGATGAAGTCGCGACCGCATTAGATGAACGCAAACAAATTTTGGATGCAATAAACGATCGGGTAAAATGGGGATTTCATAATAGCAAGCTTGATGTGACAAATCTTTCACGAGGTTGCCAGCTTTGCGGAGAAGGACAATGGTCTTGTCTTTTTATCAATAACCTTTGTAATGGTAAGTGTTTTTATTGTCCGACAAGACAGGATGATTTGGCACAACCCGAGACCAACACTCTTATTTTTGAAGAACCTGAAACCTATGTAGAATATATTCGCAAATTTGGTTTTAAAGGGGTTAGCATTTCCGGAGGAGAACCACTTATTTCGTTTGAAAAAAGTCTTTCTTTTGTTAAAGCTGTAAAAGGTGCCTTTGGCGATGAAGTGTATGTATGGCTTTATACCAATGGAATTTTACTTACACCGGATAAGGTTTTAGCATTTCAACAAGCAGGTTTGAATGAGATGCGCTTTGATATTGGTGCAACCGATTATAAAACCGATAAACTGAAACTGGCGATTGGGAAAATTCCTGTTGTTACTGTTGAGATTCCAGCAGTTCCGGATGAAGAAGAACTCCTGAAAGAGAAAATATGTGAGTTGAAGGAACTCGGTTTAAGTCATTTGAACTTTCATCAAATGAGGTTAACTCCTTACAATTTCAATAAGTTAATAGAGAAAGATTACACCTATTTGCACGGAGAAAAAGTAACCGTTTTAGAATCTGAATTAACTGCTCTTCGATTAATTAAATATTCTTTGGATGAGGGCATTAACTTACCTATTAATTACTGTTCATTTGTTTACAAGAACCGTCATCAAAAGTCGGCAAACCGTAGAAAACATGCTCCGATTGTTGTTTATCCCTGGGAAACAATTACCGAAAACGGTTATATACGGAATCTTTTTACCCGGCTAAATTCTGATCAGTCAGAAATTATTTTGACTGAATTTGACTCTGAAATTTCAGAAGGGAGGGTAAATTTTAATTCTCTTATCGGCAGATTAGATTTTCATGTGGAACAAATTGAAAAAATCAAAAGTTTTGATTTGTCTTTATTCGTTGAGTACCATGTGAGTCATATTTTCCCGCAAACGACAGGATTAAATGACTTTGAAACTATTTCCCTCAATGATGAAAAAGAAGTTGTCGTAGAACGTTATCCGGCGACACTCTCCATTGAACTTAACGAAGAAAGGCAAAAGTTAATGGATAAAATAATTTGTGGAGAAGCAAGTTATCATGAATCATTTGACGAACACATTCAACAAATTTTGTTACATGAATTCATTCCTGAAGGTTTGGCAGATTACTATTAATCTAATTTATAAAAATAGAAGCTTATAGCCTAAAGCAATAAAAAATTAAAATCATCAACAACTTGAAGCTCTTTAGGTTCAGTACCTTTTTTGAAAATCCGAGCACTTAAATTCCCTATAAGTTCGAGCTTCTTATTCTGAAGTTTAAGCATGGTCCCTTCTCGAAGTCCAACAACATAAGTTTCCGGGTTAATTTCGATGAATTCCTGGATTCTTTGTTCCCGGGTTTCGCCAGCATGACCATCTGGATTTGCATCTAAATAATGAGGGTTTATTTGAAAAGGAACTAAATTCAGAGTTGAAAAACTAATTGGATCAATAATCGGCATATCATTCGTTGTTCGGAGTGTAGGACAGGCAATATTAGATCCTGCACTCCAGCCTATATATGGTGTTCCTTCTTCTACTTTTTTTTCGGATAATTTGCATTAGATTTTGCTCATGAAGCATATGAACAAGCTGCCAGGTATTTCCTCCTCCAACAATAATTGCTTTAGCTTCTTGTACCGCTTTTTGAGAATCATCAAAGTGATGTATTCCTATTGCTGAATGACCAATTTCCATAAGTCGTTCATTTACTTTTTGCTCGTATTCATCAAATGAAAAAGTAACGGCTGCATAAGGAATAAAAAGTGCCTGTACAGGATCATTGCCAAGAAATTCCTGAATTTGATATTTGGGATAATCCAGGTATGCTTCACCTGGCATTGTTGAATTGCTGATTAATAATAAGTTCATCGGATTGGTAATTCGTGTGTTAAAATGAAATCAAAGTAAGCCCAACAGAAAACGGGTAAAGTATGGGGCCTTTATCATCTTCAAATAAAGGTTGCAAATCGTAAGTTGCAAAAAACTTAAAACTTCCATACCCAATTCGAACAGTTGCGGCATAGCTTAAATTACGGATGTGGAAATCGTCGGGTGTTTTTAGCTTAAGCTTCTGATTATCTTGCTTATACTTGATTTTTGTATGAGCGTTGAACTTAAATTTTGCAATTGCTCCTGCAGCAATAAAAATCTGACGTCCATATTCTTTCATAGGTATTTGAAATTCAACCATTAATGGCACATCGATATAGCTTAATGAAAGTTTCGATTTTTGATTGTCGTCGTAAAAAAGATAGGTGGGTTCAACGCTGCTATATGTTTTTTCAATGCTTATATTTTTATCGAGTGTATAGGTGCTTATTTCCAATCCAACGCCGGTAACCAGTCCAATGGTATTTCGGTTGTGTTGAAATCCTATGGAAATCTGTAGTGGATTAAAATTTATGGAATTTGATTTCCAGGTTTCATTGTCTAAAAATCCATTTACTTCATCCGGATAATCTGAATAGTCAGTATTTGACAAGCAGTTGAATCCCATGTGGATACCAGCCCAATGACCTTTGAATTTTTCTTCCCAGAAGTTAAAGCTTTCAGCCATTTGGTTTTCAAGTAGGATTACATTGGGCGTGTGATTTTCTATTTTTGAATAGTTGACATTGACCTCATCTGCTGTTTGTGCAAAACCAGCAGAATGCATAAATACCAGGCAGGTAATAAGCCCTATAGACTTCCGAAAAAATTTCATGAATTCTGTTTTCTGTTACTAACAAAGGTAGAAATCAGTTTTGAAATAAAACAGTTTGTTGAGAGGCTTTGTTTATGAATTGAGTTTTACTCAGTTGGGAAATGGCCTTTTTCATTCCCTTTTCAATGGTTTGAATAATCGAGAATCTCTTTGCTGGTGTAAATCATCATAACAGCCAGCTGTTTTTCCTCTTTTTCCCAGATTTCATAAAGAGGAGCCTTGTTTAAGCGATAGGCTTCGCGCATGCGTCCTTTTTAGTAGGTTGCGTTTTACAGCTCGCTTAAAGTTCTTTTTAGATACAGAAAAAGCAGTCTGAACAGGTACTGGAAGTTGGGTTGGAAGATAGACTACTTTGAAAGGGGAAAGCAAAAAATGATTTTCCCTCGGAAAATAAGCTTCCGATTGTGTTATGGCTACAAAGCCTTTCATTTTTTCTTAAGCTGTATGTCTGCATAATGATCTAAAATACAATAAAAAAAGGGGAATGAATCTTCCCCTTTTTGAATCTATTTTGGAAAAAATATTATATTTGATTTTGATTTTTCTTTATTGTATTTTTTGATGTACTGTTCCAGCGCCATTGTCATTGAAGGAGCCTGAGGTGTAGGTGCTTCAATGTCTAAATTGCAGTCCGCTGCCCATCTTTAACAGCAGCAGGCTGTTGATGGTCCAAACGAAGCAATTTTAGTATTGTTTTGTTCAAATTCAGGAAAATTCTGCAATAATGATTTAATTCCTGAAGGGCTGAAAAATACAAGGAATGTCGTAGTTCACATCTTTCAAATCAGATAAATCGCTACTAACTGTACGGTATAAAATTGCTTTTGTGTATTTATAACCGGCTTGATCCAGTAAGTCAGGAATTTCCTGTTTATGAATGTGAGAGAGTGGCACTAAGAATTTTTCGTCTTTGTGCTTTTTCATGATCTCAATTAAGTCAGCAAATTTGCCTTCACCATAAAAGATCTTTCTTTTTCGGTAAACAATGTATTTCTGTAAATAATAAGCAGTTGCTTCTGAGATACAGAAGTATTTCATAGTATCAGGAACAGTTACACGTGTTTCCTGGCAAATACGAAAGAAATGATCAATTGCTGTTCGGCTGGTGAATATAACAGCTGAGTGATCCAAGATTTGAATCCTTGTTTGCCTGAACTCCTTGGCTGAAACTGCTTCAACTTGAATGAAAGGTCTGAAGTCGATCTGTACATTCGTCTTGTCAGCTAAACCAAAATAAGGAGACTTATCTGAAGTAGGCTTGGGCTGTGATACTAAAATTTTCTTGATTTTCAAGATTCTATCCTTTTTAAAAGTTATTGATCTAACTTATTTCAACACTAATTTGTAGATATAAACCAATGGTAAAATTTCAAGGGTACAAAGGTATAAAATCAAATAATATATTGAAAAATGTTTCTTGAATAATATCCTTATTCCCCGTGAAATCAATAAAATGTAAATAAAAACTGAAGAAATTATAGCCCTATTATGATGATGAAATTAGAATTTGTGATTGGTGAAAAAGTAATGATTAAACACACAGGAAGCAGAACAATACCAAGAATTTGGTTGTATAAGTTCATGTTAAATATAAATTCCTGAGTTTCAGAATTGTCCTCTGTTAAATTTCCCTGAATTATATAGATGGTTTTCTTAATTAAGAAATAAAGAACGACTCCCGCCAGTATAAAAAGGTATTTAATTAACTCGCTTGCAGACCAACGAATATTAAAAAAATCGATGGATAAATAGACAAACAGACTTAATATGAAATAGAAGATGATTTCAAGTATAACTGAGGCATTAAAGTAACCGGATGTTTTTTCACGGAACATTCTAAAAGATGCAGAATAGTTAATAGCTGATTGAAATAATAGCTTTAAATGTTTGTTGTACAGTAGCCTTACAATAGCAAATAAAATAAAGATGAGTAAAAATATTCCGACTATCCATTCCGGTTTATTGTTGTTCCTCGATTTTTCTGGTAAATGGAATGGACGGTTTTTCCGTGTATTGTTCTAATTGTTTCTCACGGTTGCCAAACCTGGATGTCATTGGAGAAATTTCAATAATTTCTCTTTTGGGAGTATAACTTCTTGTAACAGTAACCGTTTTTTCAATCGAGTCGTTTTCCTGAATTTCTCTTTCAGATGAGCTAACCCGTTCCAATACACTCGCATCAATTTGTTTTCTGGGGATATTAAACGAAGGTGTTGTATTCGCCCCATTATCGGTAGGGAGTTGGATTCTTAAACTGTCATTTTGAGTTATTTCCTGAAACATTCCAACCAGCTCTTTATAGGTGTTTCACAAAAGTAATCAAATCCATAATTAAAATGGGAAAGCCTGTTAACTTTGGCAAATAAAAGTGTTTTGATGGATATCGATGAATCAATATACCTGGCACCTTTTGCAAGGGTTTACCGATTTTGTTTATCGGCAGTGTTTCCATCGGTTGTTTGGAACTGTGCGGGAATATTACATTCCTTATATTTCATTAGGACCGGGTGCAAAAGTCCGTAATAGCCAGATACGTGACCTTCTTCCAGAGAATAATGAAGGAATACCTGTTGTTCCACAGATCCTGTGTAAAAATGGAGAAGAGTTAAAGGAGTTGTGCAAAATTATTCAGGATTATGGATATCAAAAGCTTAATCTCAATTTGGGGTGTCCTTATCCAATGGCTACAAAAAGAGGAAGAGGAACGGCTCTTTTGGAAGATGAAGACAAGCTAAAAGAAGTTCTGGATATTCTGTTTTCTGATTTCAATTTTAAAACTTCCGTGAAATTCAGATCAGGATTAGAGAGTGAAAACACAATATTCAATCGGGTTGAACTTCTAAATTCATATCCTTTCGAAAAATTGATTTTTCATCCCCGTACTGCCAGTCAAATGTATAAAGGTGTTGCAAACCGTGAATTATTTGTCAAACTAAATGATTACACGGAATTACCATTGGTTTATAACGGAGATATTCAATGTATAGATGATCTAAAATCTATTCGTGAATTAGTTTCCGGGCAAAATGAATGGATGATTGGACGAGGAATTCTATCTAATCCATTTTTACCGGATGAGCTTAATGGTGTTGAAATTGATCCGCAACAAAGACATGAAAAACTGGTAGAGTTTCATCAACTTATTTTGGATGAATATTTGAAAGTCTGGGCAGATCAGGGAATTGTGCTTAAACGAATGGAACAATTCTGGAGCTATTTTTCAAGTTCATTTAAAAATGGTAAAAAGCTTTATAAGGTTGCAGCAAAGTCTCGATCTATAGATAAATATACGCAGGGCATTAAGGCGTTTTTAATGTATTATTGATTGAATATTAATTCTTACGTATTGATTATTAGGTACATTTCAGCCTCAATCAATTACGCTTTGTATGTCGTTTAAGAGTCAGGTACTGATTTGGTTTTTAGTATTCTCTAGTATTGCCATGCTCACCAATTTGCCAATAAACTGGTATTATTTTGATAAAAAGGAGGATATTACAAACTCTGCCCAGGTAATTGATTCCTTCTATATTAATTTGCTGAAGACTTTATTGATTCAATCTGATTTTTTAAAATACGAAACCAGAAATACAGAATTTTTTGCAACGAATGAAAGTAATTTTTTGGATTCGTTAAGGGTCAATAATGCACTTCTTCATGACCAAATTATAAGTGTAAAAAATTCCAGTGACCGGAATAATTATAAAATCACAGAGCTGTTAGAGGAAATACAAACAAGCTTGAGGGAAAACAATTACATCTTCGAGGAGATGATCAATTCTATCTATCAGCGTGGTTTTAAGGATTGGGGAACCGAAGGGTCAAATGAGGGAAAATGCTCATTTGCTGGAAACTTTTAATGAACTTGAGCAGGAGAAAGTATTAAGTCTTCGCAGGCACGAGAAAGATTATATTCTTAGAAGCGACACTATTTATGTGAATGAATTAAATAAGTTGGCTAGTGAAATGACATTAGAAATTAATGCCAGTAAATCAATATCCGATTCAAATAAAGCTACTATTATTCAAATACTTACAAATTACCAGACCCTTTTTAATAAAATGGTTTCGCTGGATACTAAAATAGGTATCAACAACAGGGGGGGACTTCATCTTGAGCTTCTTCTCATTAATGATAAAATTGAAAGTTTGCTCGATCAAATTCGATTGCAAATGAACGAAAAGAAAACTGTTCTTATTAAAGAAATTGAATTTGCTTATATTTTTACTTCTGTCTTATTAATTGTTGCCAGTTTTATCATAAGCTTCTTGGTTGCCCAAAAAATTACCAAACCTTTACTTGCTTTCACAAACTCTATAAAAGGATTAGTTGAAAGTAATTTTGAGAAAAAATTAGCAATTAATTTAAAAGGGAAACAACGTGAAATCACTGTTCTTGCAAGTGAATTTGATAATATGACCAGGCAACTTCAGCAGCGCGAGAAAGACAGGCAGGCTGCACTGGAAGAATTGCACGAAAGTGAACTCAAATTTAGCAACCTGGCCAATATGCTTCCTCAAAGTATATTTGAAGTTGACCAGTCAGGAGTACTTACCTATTGTAACAAAGCCCTGAAAGATCAGTTTTTGTACACAGATGAAGATATTGATAATGGAATTTTGCTTTCTCAACTAGCTCAGTTTGGCGACAATAACAATCCTTCGTATTTTGAAGACAATGAAATAATTGCCCAACGTAAAGATACCAGTACCTTTCATGCCCTTTTTTACATGAATCCTATCATCTATAAAGATAAAGTGGAGGGATACAGGGGATTAATTATTGATATTTCTGATCGAAAAGAATACATGGCCCAACTGAAAAAGGAGAAGGATAAGGCTGAAGAGTCGGATAAACTAAAATCAGCATTTTTGGCCAATATGTCGCATGAAATTCGAACACCCATGAATGCAATTATTGGTTTTTCTGATTTATTGACAGATGAGAACCTGAGTCTTGAGGATCGCCGTGAGTTTGTAAGTTATATCAACTCAAATGGGGCTTCATTATTAAAATTGATCGATGATATTATTGATATTGCAAAAATTGAATCCGGGCATATTTCAATTCATAAAACTTCAACAAACCTGGGCTTCATGTTTAGCGAGATTGAGTCTTCTATAAATGAAATCAGGAAACAGTATTGTAAAGATCAGGTACAACTAATAAATGAATCGAATGATGATTCCATTGAAGATTTAATTATGACCGATCCACATCGGCTTAGGCAGGTATTGATTAATTTGTTAACCAATGCTGTAAAATTTACAGAAACTGGGTCAATACGATTTGGATATCGAGTTGAAAAGAAATCTTCAAGGATATACTTTTTTGTTGAAGATACCGGAATTGGAATACCCTCTGAAAAATTGGATGTTGTTTTTGAGCGGTTTCGAAAAATTTACGAATCAACAACTAGTAATTACAGTGGGACAGGCTTAGGATTATATATCTCTAAAACAATTGTTTCGTTGCTAGGTGGTGATATTTGGGTTGAGTCGGTTGAAGGAAAGGGTTCTATGTTCCAGTTTTACATTGAATATGAGTCAGCAGAAATAAAATCTCAAGAAACGATTAAACCAGAAACCTTAAATGATATAGATATATCAGGCTTAAAAATTCTGGTGGCAGAAGACAAGGAATTTAATTACATGTTGCTTAAAAATCTGTTAAAGAAGATGGGAGCAAATGTGTATTGGGCTAAAAATGGGGTAGAGGTACTTGATTTTTTCTTTGATAAAAAAGAAGCCGATATCATTTTGATGGATATCAATATGCCGGAGTTGAACGGTTATGAAACCATTCAAAAAATGAAAAAGCTGTACCCACAGATACCGGTAATTGTGCAAACGGCCAGTGCGATGGCAGGCGAAAGAGAAAAGAGTATTAGTATTGGAGCTGACGATTATATTGCCAAACCTATTAATAATTTGGAACTGGTAGTAAAGATCTTTTCCCTAACCAGACAAAAAGTAAAAATCACATAGGCAATGAGCTTCCAGTTAATTTGATTCTTTATTCAAATGCCTCATAAATAACAATATTGCCATAACTATTTTCCATAATCACATGAAGATGATAGAAAAATAGATTTCTCTCTTACTTTGGCTGAAAAATGTTAGTTATAGGTCAATCTTCGCTGGATTCAAACTTAAAATAGCTTATAAATTAATCTGAATCTTTTTGACCGAAGTTGTAGGTAACAATTTATTAATATTTCAAAAAGACGAATAAATCGGGTTTATCTATCGGTTTCTTTCTTCTCATTCTGAGAAGTTTATGCTTTACAGCATGTTTTGTGTTCTCCAACCTTAAGTTTACAAAATGAGTTTGTTTTTTAAATATACATATATAGAAGTCTAGATATAAATATATATCCTCATATCTTTGCATCAACAGAAAACAAAAAAGAAAGCAAAGTATGGGAAGGAAGCAAATACTATTTATTCTTCTAGCTCTTATTGCTCCCATTGGGGCAATGAGTCAGTTAAGACCGCTAAGTTTACAGGAAGCCTTAAAGCTGGCTGAAGAAAACAATTCGACAACTCAAATTGCGATGGCAAGGGAAAATGCTGCAAAAAGTAATTACCAAATGACAAATGCTGTTTTCTTGCCACAGCTTTCGGTAAGTCATTCTGCAGTAACTACTAATAATCCGTTGTCTGCGTTTGGGTTTAAGTTACAACAGGAAATTGTAGAACAATCCGATTTTGATCCTTCGTTGTTAAACGATCCCGATGATATTACAAATTTTTCAACTTCGATTGCTGTTCAACAACCGATTTTAAATGTGGATGGTTTTTATGAGCGAAAAGCGGCGCATAATCAGTATGAGTCGGCTCAATATCAAACGGTTCGTGTTTGGGAAAGCATTCAGTTTGAAGTGAAGAATGCATATTATTTGCTCGAACTGGCAGAAGCTTCGGTTGACGTTCTGCAACAATCTGTCGCTGTTGCAGAGGATGCGTATAAGCTGACTTTAGACAATGAAGAACAGGGATTCGTTAAACATTCCGATGTTCTGGAGGCTGCAGTTCGTTTGGAAGATCGCAAAAACCAACTTCTGGAAGCCAAAAATCAGTTTCAGGCAGCGAATGAATACCTGGCTTTCTTAATTGGTTTGGATTTAAGTGAGCAAATTCAAACAACAGATTCATTGGTTCAACCCCCGGCTCAGGTTTTCGTTGACCATTTGAGAATTAACCTTCAGGATCGGTCGGATTTAAAAGCTTACGAAAAGCAGATTGAAGCAAGTGAAAACATGCTTCGCTCACAGAAAATGAAATTTATTCCACGCCTTAATGCATTTGCCAGCTATGATCTGAACGATGCAGAAATCGCTGGATTTTCAGCAACCAGTTATACGGTAGGGGCATCTCTGTCCTGGGATCTTTTTAGTGGCTATAAAAATGTGGGAGCAACACGTAAAGCCAAAGCTCAGTTAAATGAAGCTCAGCTAAATTATCAGGATTATCTGTCTCAAAGCCAATTACAGGTAAATAATTCAAAGCGAAATATTGAACTCTCTTTTGATCAAATTGAATCCAGCAGATTAGCAAAAGAACAAGCAGAAGAAGCCTTAAGAATCCGTACAGATCGATTTAAACAAGGCCTCGAAAAAACAACCGACTTGCTGGCGGCTGAAGCCTTGAGTTCTCAAAAGAAACTACAATATATTCAAGCAATTTACAATTATAAGCAAGCCGTATTTGAGATGGAGTTATTGCTGGAAAATGATATTAATGAATAGCCAGATAAGTATGAAAACAATTCAAACAACAAAGAGCAAATTAAGCCTGCTTTTCATTGTAGTAGGTTTAATTTTTACATCGTGTAACAATGAGTCCCAAGAATCGATAAGTGCTGAACCATTAAATGTTCAGTCATCGGTTGCTCAGTTAAAAGTCATTCCTGTAGTGCATGATTTTTCGGGAAATCTTGAAGCGGAACGAAAATCCAATTTAAGTACCCGCATAATGGGAGAAATTGAAAATATTTATGTGAGAACCGGACAGCAGGTAAATAAAGGGGATTTGTTGCTGAAAATCCGCAATCAGGATATCCTTGCTAAGAAAGCCCAGGTTGAGGCCAACAGGATTGAGGCTGAGTCGGCTCTGGCCAGTGCTGAAAAAGACCTGAATCGTTTTGAAGCTTTGTATGCGAACAACAGTGCTTCAGACAAGGAAATGGATGATATCCGCACCAATTATAAAATGGCTCAGGCACGGGTTGATGCCGTAAAACAAATGGAAAATGAGATTGAAGAATCCCTCAGGTATTCTGAAATTCGAGCACCATACAATGGTGTTATTACCGGGAAGTTTGCACAGGTTGGGGACATGGCTAATCCCGGTATGCCCTTGTTAGCAATTGAAAATCCTGCCCAATGGAAAGTAGTTGCACGAATTCCCGAGGCCGACATTGCCCGTTTAAAATTGAATGATCCGGTTCGGGTTTATCTCAAAGCTCTTGATCTGGAGGTGGAAGGCCAGATTGCTGAGATTAATCCTTCTTCGGTGAACACCGGAAATCAATTTGAAGCCAAGATTTTACTGCAAACAGATTCATACGATACGGTCGATTTATATAGCGGAATGTATGCCGATGTTTTGTATGAGCATGGAACACAAGAGTTAATGCTTGTATCGCAGAATGCAGTGGTTCACCGGGGTCAACTGGATGGGATTTATGCTCTTGGCCAGAATGGAACAGCTCTTTTGCGTTGGGTAAAAACCGGGAAAACTTATGGCGATTCAATCGAAGTTCTTTCCGGACTTACCGATGGTGAAGAATACATTCTCAATTACGACGGGAAATTAGTGAACGGAGCTTTAGTTGTAAATCAATAATTACCGACTATGAAATCAGGATTTGCAGGCAGTATTGCCAAACTATTTATAAATTCAAAATTAACGCCGCTGTTGATGGTTGCCTTTTTGGCAATTGGTATCTACAGTTCATATTTAACGCCTCGTGAAGAGGAGCCACAGATTGATGTGCCGATAGCAGATATTCTTTTTAGCTATCCCGGTGCCAGTCCGAAAGAAATTGAATCGCGGGTAATGCAACCGCTTGAAAAAGTAGTTGCCAATATCCCCGGGGTTGAATATGTGTATTCTACGTCTATGCCCGGTCAGGCGATGCTTATTGTGCAATTTTATGTAGGTGAAGATATTGAACGTTCATTGGTGAAAATGTACAATGAAATCATGAAGCACATGGATGAAATGCCTAAAGGAACCAGTATTCCTTTGGTAAAAACACGATCAATAGATGATGTTCCTGTGCTTGGACTGACTTTCTGGAGCGAAAATTACGACGATTATCAGCTAAGGAGAATTGCCCAGGAAGTTAACAATGAAATTGAACAGGTAGTCGATGTCTCAGAAACCAAAGTTATTGGTGGTCGTTCCCGACAAATCAGGGTTGTTTTGGATAACGACCAGATGGCAAGTTATCATGTAGATGCCCTTAGTATTGCTCAACAGGTTCAGTTGGCAAATCAACAGTTTAGTGCCGGGGCTTTCAACAAAAATGACACAGAATATTTGGTTGAGGCAGGTGAGTTCCTTAAAACATCCGAAGACGTAGAAAACCTGGTTGTCGGTATTTACAATGGAAGCCCGGTTTATTTAAAGCAGGTTGCCCAGGTAATTGACGGAGCCGAAGAACCAGTTCAGTATGTTCATTTTGGTTACGGAAAAGAAGATGTTGCACAGTCGGAATATGAAGGTGAATATCCGGCAGTGACGATTTCCATTGCCAAACGTCGTGGTGCCGATGCTATGCGGGTATCTGATCAGATTTTAGAAAAGGTTGAGGCTTTAAGAACAGATTTGATTCCGTCGGATGTGCATGTAGATGTTACCCGAAATTACGGGGAAACGGCTTCACACAAAGTTTCGGAATTGCTTTTGCACTTGTTTGGGGCAATTGTTTCGGTAACCTTTGTGGTGATGCTGGCCATGGGATGGCGTGGCGGTTTGGTTGTGTTTCTATCGGTGCCAATTACGTTTGCATTGACCATGTTCAGCTATTATTTCCTGGATTATACATTGAACCGAATTACGCTTTTTGCTTTGGTTTTTGTAACCGGAATTGTGGTTGATGATTCCATCATTATTGCAGAAAATATGCACCGGCATTTTAAGATGAAAAGATTGCCGTTTATTCAGGCTGCCATACGTTCTATCGATGAAGTGGGAAACCCAACTATTCTGGCAACATTTACGGTTATTGCAGCTGTTCTGCCAATGGTTTTTGTTTCCGGTTTAATGGGGCCTTATATGAGCCCAATGCCAATCGGAGCATCCATTGCTATGATTTTTTCCTTGTTGGTAGCACTTACCATCACGCCGTTTTTAGCTTATCGTTTGCTTCGTCATAATGAAAAAGAAGGCAAGGCCAAGAAAGCTTTTGACTTAAAAGAGTCGAATATTTACAAGCTTTATGCTTATGTCATGAATCCGATGTTGAAATCTCCTGTTAAAAGATGGAGCTTCATTATTGGAATTACCGTTTTACTATTTGGATCGGCTACTTTGGTTTATTTTAAAATGGTGACGGTTAAGATGTTACCATTCGACAATAAGAATGAATTTCAGGTGATAATAGACATGCCTGAAGGGACAACCCTTGAACGCACAGCTGTAGTTGCGCAGGAATTAACTGCTTATATTGCTCAGCAGGAAAATGTGATGAATTACCAGACTTATGTTGGAACAGCGTCGCCGATGAATTTTAACGGTCTGGTTCGTCATTACGATTTACGTGCAGGATCAAATGTTGCAGATATTCAGGTCAACCTAATAGACAAAGGTGACCGTAAGCTTCAAAGCCATGATATTGCAAAAGCCATGCGCCCTGAATTGCAGCGTTTGGGTGAAAAGTACAATGCCAATGTAAAGGTTGTTGAGGTTCCTCCGGGACCTCCAGTTCTTTCAACTTTGGTTGCGGAGATTTACGGACCTGACTATGAAACCCAAAAAGATATTGCCCTTCAGATTAAGGATTTATTTGCTGAGACAAATGATGTCGTTGATATTGACTGGCAGATGGATGATGACCAGGTTGAGTACAAGTTCAATGTTTTAAAAGAAAAGGCTTCGTTGCTTGGATTAAGTTCTCAGCAGGTTACTCAAAGTTTGCAGATGGCTCTTGGTGGTTATGAAGTCGCTCAATTATATCAGGAAGATGAACAGGAACAAGTGGGCATTTCGCTTCGTTTAAATGAAAATGAACGTTCCAGTATTAATGACTTGAAAAACATCAGTATTCTTAGTCAGACTGGAGATGTCGTTGCTTTGGGAGATGTTGTTGAGGTTGAAGAAGGGCTTCAGGAAAAAACCATTTACCGCAAAAATCAAAAACGTGTGGTTTATGTTCTTGCTGATATTGCCGGGGATCTGGAAAGTCCTGTTTACGGGATACTTGATATGTCTGAAAGACTAAATGAGATTGATCTTCCTGAAGGATATTCCTTAAATGAAGAATATACAGAACAACCTTTTACACAGGATGATTACAGTTTGAAGTGGGACGGTGAATGGCAGATTACCTATGAGGTTTTTCGTGATTTGGGAACGGCCTTTGCGATTGTGTTGATTGTGATTTACATGCTTATAATCGGATGGTTCCAGAACTTTAAAGTTCCGTTTGTAATGATGATTGCCATTCCTCTTTCACTGGTTGGAATCCTTGTTGGTCACTGGCTTATGGGTGCTTTCTTCACGGCAACATCAATGATTGGATTAATCGCCTTGGCTGGGATTATGGTCCGAAACTCCATACTGCTTATCGACTTTATAAATCTCCGGCTTAATGAAGGAATCCCTCTTAAGGAGGCTGTTATTGAAGCCGGAGCAGTACGAACAACTCCAATTCTACTAACTGCCGGAACGGTTGTTATTGGTGCAGTTGTTATTCTTTTCGATCCCATTTTTCAGGGATTGGCTATCTCGCTGATGGGAGGAACCATTGCTTCAACATTTTTAACATTGATCATCGTTCCCCTGATTTATTATATGACTGAGAAGAAAAAATATCAATCTGATGAAAATTTAAACCGTGAAGAAAAATGATGAAATTTATTATTGTCCAGTGTGTTAAGGCGTATAGCCCTGAATTGGAAAATATTCTGAAGACCGTAAAAATTGATGCATACAGTGAAATGGATGTCGAAGGTTTTATGAAGAATGTAAATGGAAACCCGGATTTTTCAAATTGGTTTGGATACAAGAAAAATCCGTACAGGTATATGATTTCATTTATGTTTTTAACGGACGATAAAGCAGATGAACTGCTGACTAAAATTGATGAATTTAATCAGTCAATTGAAGAAATAAGCCCCATTCATGCCTACATTGTTGGGGTTGAGAAATCTGTTTAGCGGTAAAATTGAACGGGATATGAGAGAAAGAATTATTCGTGCTGTAGCCGGAACCATTGTTTTGGTGAGCATATTATTAGCTGTTTTTGTAAATATAAACTGGCTTGGCTTAACTGCTTTTGTGGGATTTAATTTGTTGCAATCTTCCATGACCAGATTTTGTCCGCTTGAGTATGTTTTGAAGAAAGCTGGTGTTAAATAATATCAAAAGGGTTGAAATCTTAAATTTCAACCCTTTTGTTTTAATGTGCTTCCAGCCAGTTTGAAGCTGCATTCATATCAATGGTAAGTGGCAGGCCAATATCCACTGCATTTTCCATTTGTTCTTTGACTATTTTCTTCACTTGTTCCAGTTCATCTTTGGGAACATCGAAGTTCAATTCATCATGTACTTGCAAAATCATTTTGGTTTGGAGCTTGTTTTTTCGAAGTTCCTTCCAAATATTGATCATCGCCAACTTGATAATATCGGCAGCAGAACCCTGTATAGGCGCATTAATGGCGTTTCGTTCAGCTACACCACGCACAACTGCATTCCCGGAGTTAATGTCCTTTAAATAGCGCCTGCGGCCTTTTATCGTTTCCACATAACCTTTATCTCGGGCAACTTTTATACATTCATCCATGTATTCTTTAATTCGGCTGAAGTTTTCAAAATAGCCATCAATTAAGTCTTTGGCTTCCGTGCGCGAAATATTCAATCGTTCCGACAAACCAAAAGCTGAGATTCCATAGATAATTCCGAAGTTGGCTGTTTTGGCTTTCCTCCTCATATCCGAAGTTACTTCTTCCAAAGCAACTTTATAAATTCGGGCAGCTGTGGTTGCATGAATATCCTGGTTATTTTGGAAGGCTTCAATCATGTGTTTATCCTGACTTAGCGCGGCCATAATGCGTAACTCAATTTGCGAGTAGTCGGCCGATAAGAAAAGATGATTTTCATCGGAAGCGGTAAAAGCTTTACGCAGTTCCCGGCCATTTTCATCACGAATAGGGATGTTTTGCAGGTTCGGGTTTGTTGAACTTAAACGTCCCGTTGCAGCAATGGCCTGGTTGAATGAAGTATGGATTTTTCCGGTTTCGGCATTTACCAGTTGAGGCAAAGCTTCAACATAAGTGGAAAGCAATTTTTTCAATCCCCTGAAATCGAGAATTTTTGAAATAATCGGATGCTTGTCAACCAGTTTAATAAGCACTTCTTCTGAAGTGGAATATTGTTTGGTTTTTGTCTTTTTTGCCTTGGTATCGATTTTTAGTTTTTCGAAAAGAATAGGGCCCAACTGTTTGGGAGAAGAAAGGTTAAAATCTTCACCGGCCAGTTCTTTTACTTCTTTTTCAATTTCGATTAATTGAGTGCGAAGTACTTCGGCATAAGTTGCCAGTTCTTTGGTGTTTAAGGTTACCCCGGCCATTTCCATGTCGGCCAAAACTGAAATAAGTGGCATTTCAATTTCCTCAAACACTTTGCGAACGCCTGTTTTATCAATATCCGGGTCTAAAGCTTGTTTTAGCTGAAGGGTTAAATCGGCATCCTCACAGGCATAGTCTTTCAATTTTTCTACCGAAACCTGGCGCATAGAAAGTTGAGACTTTCCTTTTTTGCCAATCAGACTTTGTGTTTCCACTTTTTGATAATTAAGGTACGTTTCACACAAATAGTCAAGGTTGTGCTTTAACTCCGGCTGAACCAGATAATGACCAATCATGGTGTCATATAATGGACCTTGTACTTCCACACCGTAGTGCATCAACATGAGAATGTCGTATTTTATATTTTGTCCGATTTTCAGGATTTTTTCATCCTGAAAAATTAGCCGGAATTCTTCAACGATTTTTTTTGCTTCCTCTTTTTCTTTCGGAAGTGTTACGCAATACGCTTCATTTTTACGGAATGCAAAAGAAATACAAACCAATTCTGCGGTATGGGTATTCAGCCCGGTTGTTTCGGTATCAAAGCAAAATTCCTTTTGCACGGAAAGTTCAGCACGGAGACTGGCTCGTTGCATTTCATTTTCAATCAGGAAATATTCGTGCGGAGTGTTTTCAATGTTGGCAAGATCTTCACGTTTTACAGGCTCAACCGTTTCTGCACCTCCAAACAAAGTGCCCTGTTCAAACTTGATTTCCTTTTTCTCTTCTTTGGCTGGTTCAATTTTCTTCGTGCGGTTACGAAACTCCAGCTCAATGAAAATCTCTTTTAGTTTTTCCCAATCCGGATCTTCCATGATGAGTTTATTCTCATCAATGTCCAGCGGAACATCCAGAATAATTTCTGCCAGTTTCCGGGAAAGGCGAACCTGCTCTTCATTATCTACCAATTTTTCCTTTTGCTTTCCTTTCAATTCATCAATATGCTCGTAAATTCCGTCAATGGATTGATAGGTAGAAATGAGTTTCATGGCCGTTTTTGGACCAACTCCAGGACAACCTGGAATGTTATCGGCACTGTCGCCCATCAAACCCAAAATATCAATTACCTGATCCGGGGTTTTTATCTGGAAGTTTTCCTGAACTTCGGGGATTCCCCAAACATCTACATCGTTTCCGCCACGTCCGGGTTTATACATGAAAATATTTTCAGAAACCAGTTGGGCATAATCTTTATCCGGAGTCATCATGTACACGGTGTAGCCATCTTTTTCGGCTTTCTTAGCCAGCGTACCAATCACATCATCGGCTTCAAAACCTTCTTTTTCGATAATGGGAATTTTATAGGCTTCAATGATTTTGCGAACCCAGGGGATTGCCTTGCGGATATCTTCGGGCATTTCATCGCGGTTTGCTTTGTATTCTTCATACATTTCATGCCTGAATGTAGGTGCATGAACATCAAAAACAACAGCAATATGTGTTGGGTTTTCCTTATTTAGCAACTGTTCCAGCGTGTTTACAAAACCAAACATGGTGGAGGTATTTAATCCCTTAGAATTGAATCGTGGATTTTTGATGAAGGCGAAATAGGAACGGTAAATTAATGCATAAGCATCGAGTAAAAACAGGCGTTTTTGATTGTTGTTTTGTTCAGGCATATTGTTTTTATTGATTATCTGAAGCGTACCATTCTGCGAATGAACTGCTTGTTTCGTAAAGTCTAACGCTAAATATTTCGAGATTTTCCGGTAGCATCGTTTTCATTTTTTCAGCAATATATACTACCAGATTTTCCGATGTGGGTTGAAAATTGACAACATGGTGGCGGTCGTACATTTCTCCTAGTTCAACCAGTTTGTCGTGTGCATTTACATTGTTAATCATTAACGAATGATCAAGTGGGGCAACGATGTTTTCTTTTACTAGCTTTTTTAGGATTGAAAAGTCAAGAACCATTCCATCTTTGGGATTTCCCGGTTCATTCATGGGTTCACCCAATACTGTAATCTGTAATTTATAAGAATGTCCATGAATATTTTTGCATAACCCATCGTAGTTTAATAATGCATGAGACATTTCAAATTCAAACTGTTTCGTCAACCTAATCTTTGCCATCTCTTCCTATATTTAATTCATCGAAATTATAAAAACCTAAATTCTATTTCTAATATTTTCATAGAAAGTCAGAATTTTGGCTTTTTTGTACTTAAGAACAATTAAATCTATACGTTTAATTATTAATCGTGTTTATATAACTGACTTTAAAAAACTAAAAAAGCCGACGAAATTGCCGGCTTCTTCATAAATATCTTGCAGTTTGTTAAATATCACCACATGTGCAACGTTGCAGGCAATCAACAATCTGACTTAACACATCGTGCTTTAAAAAGTAAAATGTGTTTTTACCTTCACGCTTAGAGCATAAAACACCCTTATCTTTTAAAATACCAAGATGGTGAGATGTTGTGGATTGTTCTATTCCTAAAAGCTCATGTATTTGAGTAACTGTTAATTTTTTCCCTTCTTCAAGGTGTTTTAAAATTGCAATTCGCATCGGATGTGCTATTGCTTTTAACATGTTTGCTGCCAAATCAAGGCGTTCGGCATCCATTTCTTTAAATTGTACCATAACTTTTGTATAAAAGACAGATGCAAATATATAAATATTTAATTTTTTCTAAAAGTTTTTTAAAAAGCTGTAATGTGAGTCATTGTAGAATTAATATAGATCATATGTTTATATGGTTTCAAATTTTATGAAATAAGTTGAAACTGTTTGTTCGTTCTATATATTGGAAACTATAAAATGATTTTAATTGTTATTTTTGATGAGTTGAAACTTATTGAATGGCTTCATTAGACACTATTAAGGCACCTATAATAAAAGAATTGGATGATTTTGAAGAGTATTTTAAAGATACTATTCAAAGTGATATTCCGCTACTTTCGTTGATTATCAATTATTTGCTTCGTAAAAAAGGAAAGCAAATGAGGCCCATGTTTGTTTTTCTCTCAGCTAAAATGGTCGGTGGTTTTAATGAAACAACGCATATGGCAGCTTCTTCAATTGAGCTATTGCACACCGCAACTTTAGTTCATGATGATGTAGTGGATGAATCCTATGAGCGCCGTGGAAGCTTTTCAATAAATGCCCTTTGGAAAAATAAATTGGCCGTTTTAGTGGGCGATTATATTTTGGCAAAAGGTTTACTTCTAAATATTGATAATGAGAATTACCAGTTTCTGAAAATAATCAGTCGTTCTGTAAAAGATATGAGTGAAGGTGAAATTCTTCAACTTCGAAAAAGCCGAAAGCTGGATATTGATTACGATACATACTATGATATCATTAAAAAGAAAACGGCATCACTTATTGCGACCAGCATGTCAATTGGAGCAGCATCAGTAACTGAAGATAAAGAAGTTATTGAGCGTATGTTTGAGATTGGAATCGATGCAGGAATTGCCTTCCAGATTAAAGATGACATTTTCGATTATCAGGCAAAAGGTGTTTTGGGTAAGCCTACCGGAAATGATATCAAGGAAAAAAAGATTACGCTTCCTTTACTTTACGTACTTGAAAATTCGGATGAGAAAGAGCGCAAACGAATTTTGCATGAAGTAAAAAAACGAAATAAAAACACAGCAAAGGTGCAGGAACTAGTTAATCTGGTAGTTGAAAGAGGTGGACTTGAATACGCTACAGAACAAATGAATTACTACAAAAACAAAGCAATTTCCGGTTTGAATGAATTTCCTGAATCCGATTCCAGAAAAGCTTTGATTGAATTGGTGAATTACATTTCGACCCGGAAAAAGTAATTAGAAATACGTAATATTTTCATCTAAAATCTTAGTCAATAAGTTATTGGACAATCGGCTTGCTCCAATTCTGAAAAGATCAGGAGTTAACCATTCTTCGCCCAGTATTTCCTGAACAATTGAGAGATATAATAATGCATCTTCTGCAGTAGAAATTCCACCAGCTGGTTTAAAGCCAATCTTTTTCCCGGTTTTTAGCCAGAAATCTTTTATTGCTTCGCACATCACAATAGCCGCATCGGGTGTCGCTGCCGGACTTATTTTTCCGGTTGAGGTTTTAATAAAATCAGCTCCTGCTTCCATAGCAATCATAGAAGCTTGGTAAATTTTATCTGCTTCAATAAGTGCACCTGTTTCCAAGATAACTTTTAAGTGTTTATCACCAATGGCATCTTTTATGGTTGTAATTTCTTCGGTGCAGGTCAATGTATCGTCTTCTAAAAATGCCCAGAGAGGGAGAACAATATCAATCTCGTCAGCACCATAATTTACAGCCATGACTGCTTCTTTAACTTTCATTTCGATGAAAGTCATGGATGAGGGAAAACCTCCTGCAACAGCAGCAATTTTGACATCTTCAACAGAAAGTGTTTCATTAACGGTTCGTACCATATTGGGATAAACGCAAATGGCTGCAACATTGGGTAGGCAAGGATAATCATTGCCAAATTCATTAACGCGTTCTGTGAAGGTCTTTACTTTATTTATTGTGTCTGTTGAGTTTAAAGTTGTTAAATCGAGACAAGAGAATGCAAGTTGTAACATTTCAACTGTACTGTTTGCCCCGGCTTTTTCTTTAATTGCTGTTATCTCTCCCTTTAGTGTCATGGTCGTGTCATTTTAATTTTTCATTGCTCTGATGCCTATCTTTATCTCGTTTTGTCTTTTTTTCAAGATTTTTAAGAAAAGCATCGTTTAGATCCACATTAGTTTGATTTGCTAAACAAATCAGTACCCACAGAACATCAGCCATTTCGTCTCCCAAATCCCTGTTTTCATCTGAAACTTTAAAAGACTGATCACCATATTTACGTGCCATTAGCCGTGCGAGTTCTCCAACTTCCTCAGTTAAAATGGCCATATTGGTTAACTCGCTGAAGTATCGAACTCCAATTGTTTTGATCCAATGATCAACCATTTTTTGTGCTTCGGGAATTGTTAAGGGATTGGTCTTAGAATGGTTCATTTAAAAGGGATTTAGTACATTTGTATACGGAATAAAAAACGAGAAGTTAAGCAGAAAACTAAAAGTCTTTATTTTTTGTGTCCATGATTATTGTAACGGGACCGTCATTATTTAAGGAAACATCCATGTGTTCTCCAAATTTACCAGTGCCAACTGGTTTTTCAATTTTTTTTGAAAGTTCGTCGATAAACTTTTCATACAGAGGAGTTGCTACATCACCCTTTGAGGCACGGATATAAGAAGGTCGGTTTCCCTTTTTAGTACTGGCATGAAGTGTGAACTGGCTTACCACAATTGCATCTCCGTCAACATCCATTAATGACTTATTCATCACTCCATTTTCATCATCAAAAATGCGTAACTGACCAATTTTATTAATCAACCATTTAATGTCCTCATCATTGTCTTCATCTTCAATTCCTAATAATATCAGTAAGCCTTTTTGTATAGCTGAGATTATTTCTCCTTCAACAGTTACCGATGCCTGGGAAACACGTTGTACTACAACTCTCATTTCTTCGCGTCTTTTTTGATTTTTATTTCGAACAAGCCCCATATTTCTCTGTTTAAAGAATTGTGATGTTTTTTAAACAGGAAGTAGGTTCTTAAATTCTTTTCAAAGATAATAATTCAGTATTCCTATTATAAATGAAAAATATGAAAGTCTGGTTGGTTGGGATAATGATTTTTCTATTTGGGTTGAATAGTACTTTGGCTCAACAAGCTTTGGTTAAAGGACGGGTATTTGATGCTGAAAGTAATGAAGGAGTTCCATTTGCAAAGGTTTTGGTTTCGGGCACAACAAACGGAACAATTACCAACGAAGATGGGAGCTATGAAATTACAGGTTTAAATCCGGGCTTTATTCGCCTTGAAGTATCATCGATAGGCTATGAGAATAAATTGTCAGCCGAGATTGAAATAAGCAATTCCCAAGCTGGTGAGTTAGATATCGAATTGAGGAAAAGTAATCTGGAGATTGATGAAGTTGTTGTTGGAGGAACATTATTTCGAACTACCGAGGAAAGTCCGTTATCACTTAAAAATATTGGTATTTCAGAAATTGAGAAAAGTCCGGGAGCGAATCGGGATATTTCAAAGGTTATTCAATCTTTTCCGGGAGTACAGTCAACTCCTTCTTTTCGGAATGATATTATTATCCGCGGAGGTGGCCCGTCCGAGAGTCGTTTCTTTTTAGATGGAATTGAAGTTCCTAATATCAACCACTTTGCGACTCAGGGAGCTTCCGGAGGACCTGTTGGAATTTTAAACGCAGACTTGTTGCGGGAAGTGAATTATTATTCAGGAGCTTTTCCGTCCAATAGAGGCAATGCCTTAAGTGGAGTTTTCGAATTTGCCCAGGTGGATGGGAATTCGGAAAAAATGAGAGCACAGTTTTCAGTTGGAGCCTCTGAGGTCTCAGGAACTTTTGACGGACCGATTGGTGAAGAAACGACCTATATTGTTTCAGCCCGGCGTTCTTACCTGCAATTACTTTTTAGTGCTTTGGAGTTGCCTTTTCTTCCTACGTTTAATGATATGCAGTTCAAAGTGAAAACCCGTTTGGATCGGAAAAATGAGATCACTTTTATTGGTCTGGGGGCAATTGACCAGTTTGAACTCAATTTGGATATTGAAGAGCCGGACGAGCAGCAACAGTATATTTTATCCACCATCCCTGAAAATGAACAGTGGAGCTATACGGTTGGAGCTGTATTTAAGCATTTTCACGATGATGGTTATTATACGTTGGCTGCAAGCCGAAGCCATTTAAATAACGAGGCTATTAAATACTTGGACAACGATTACAGTACTGCTGAGAATATAAATCTTGATTATTCTTCTGAAGAAATTGAGAATAAGATCCGTTTTGAAAATACCAAGCGAATGGAATCCATGAAACTGAATTATGGAGCTAATCTGGATGTTGTTCGTTATACCAATTCCACCAGGCAACAGCGATTTTATGGCGATAACATTTTAAATATTGATTACAACACAGATCTGGATTTGATGAAATGGGGAGTTTTTGTCCATGGCAGCAATACCTATTTTAACGAGCGCTTAAGCCTTTCTTTGGGAGTACGTCTGGACGCCAATAATTACTCATCTGGAATGAATTCATTGTTCAATCAGTTTTCACCACGTTTTTCGGCATCTTATCAATTGGCTGATAGCTGGCGGTTAAATTTTAATACCGGAAGGTATTTTCAGTTACCGCCATACACGGCAATGGGGTATAAAGAAAGTGGGGTTTTGCTAAATAAGCAAAACGATTTGAAATACATTCAGGCTGATCATTTAATTGCCGGATTTGAATATCAACCCAGGCAAAACATTGTTTTTACGCTGGAAGGCTTTTTGAAGAATTACAGCAATTATCCTTTTTCTGTTCAGGATTCTATCAGTCTGGCAAACTTGGGAGCAGATTTTGGCGTGATTGGTAATGAAGAAGTGGTCTCAACCTCAGAAGGTAGAGCCTACGGAATGGAATTACAAGGAAGAATTGCCCGATCAAACAACTTCAACATGAATGTTTCATATACACTTGTGCGAAGTGAGTTTGAAGATAAAAATGGTGATTATGTGGTTTCCAGCTGGGATAGTAAGCATTTATTGGTGATTACCGGCACTCAAAACCTGAATCGAAACTGGAGTATTGGTGCACGCTGGCGTTTTGTCGGTGGTTTGCCATATACACCGTACGATATGGATCGCTCATCCCTGGTTGAGGCTTGGAATGCAAACAATGGTCCTTATTTCGATAATGAGCAGCTTAACAGCAAACGTTTTGATCCTTTCCATCAGTTAGATATCCGGGTTGATAAATCGTACTATTGGAAGAATTTTACGGCTAAATTTTATATTGATATTCAGAACTTCTACAACTTTCAAAATCAGGATCAGGATATTTTGATCCGTGAGCAAGATGCAACAGGCCAATTTTTAACAACAGATGAAGGAACTCGCTATGTGTTGAAACGGGTAGTAAATACTTCGGGCACTGTTTTGCCAACCATCGGAATCATTCTGGAGTTTTAATTATTTTTGCAGCATGACTGTTAGCTGTATTTTACTGGAAAGCCTGGATCCATACTTCAATCTGGCAACGGAGGAACATCTTCTGAAAAAGTACGATGAAGATATTTTTATGATTTGGCGTAGTGAGAGTTCCATTGTTGTGGGGAAACATCAAAATGCACTTGCTGAAATTAATCATCAGTACGTTCGTGAAAACAACATTCATGTAGCTCGTCGATTATCAGGTGGAGGAACGGTTTTTCATGATCCCGGGAATGTAAACTTCACTTTCATAAAAAGAGTTGAAAAAATGGAGGAGGTTAACTTCAAAATTTTTACCCAACCTATTGTTGACGTTTTGAAAAAGTTGGATTTAGATGCTTATACAACCGGGCGAAATGATTTGCTGATTGATGGTAAGAAGATTTCCGGAAATGCAGAGCATATCCATAAAAAAAGGGTTTTGCATCATGGCACACTTTTATTTGACAGTCATTTGGATAAACTTCGGAATGCATTAAAGGTTGACTTGTCCCGCTTCGAGCATAAAGCTGTGCAATCGAACCGAAGTGAGGTCGGTAATATCTCAGAATACCTTAAAAGACAAATGTCAGTTGAAGAATTTGCAAGATTCATTTTTGAAAATATTGCAAAGGAATATTCAGATTTCAACGTACTTGAGTTAACTGATGAAGATATTTTCGAGATTAATAAGTTGAAAGAAGAAAAGTATTGTCAGTGGGAATGGATTTATGGATACTCGCCTAAGTATAAATATCACAATACGTTAAAAACTTCGAAAGGAAAGGTCCAATTTACGTTTCAGATTGTAAAAGGGAAGATTGTGGATTCAGTTTGGGATGGGGATTTACCGGAGTCACTTACTGAACAGTTGTCGCAAAAGCTGCTTTCTCAAAATCATGATATTGAAGTATTGAAGCCACTTATAAAAAGTCTTGAAAAAGAGCTTTCAATTGAGGGCGTAGTTGTTTCGGATTTATTGGCTGTTATGGCATAAAAACGGATTAAAAACCCGGCAACGAGTCTTTAATCCGTTCTTATTATGCAATTTTAATCGACAGTTATTGTCTTTGTTACCTTTTCTATATGTCCCTGATTATCGATAAACTCAACATCAATGTCATAAGTTCCACTTACCTGATTGGTAAGAATTTCAGTACCAGCCGAGCCATTTTCATCTATTTTTAAAGAAGGTTCCCAAAATAAAGTTGTTTGCCCGTCAATGCCATCATCCAACATATATTCTGCGAAAGAGTTATAGTCTTTTATCACTTCAGCTTCCTTGGCTTGTTCAACTTCACTATTTCCTGTTTTTGTAGAAATTACAATAACTCCAATAGAATTCATGGATGTGTATTGCATAATTTCATTAGGATCGGTTGAAACACTTATCGCTTGAATATCTGTTGGTGGAATGTTTTCAAGAATGGAACTACTTGTTCCCATCTTGATACCATCAATAATAATTAATGCTCCTTCTTGCCCATAAAAGGAGTTAACAATATTTCCAAAAACAATTTGATCTCCATCCAGCCTATAAGATTTCATCATTTTCAATACATTTAAAATAGAAGTTCCTGAGTGCAATGCTTCCACGTATTTGTTTTCTCCCATTCTGTCATTTGATGAATATTCTACATCAGAAAACAGATTAGTATTGTTTGAATAAAATTCAATAGGAGTTTGTGGCTTTTGAACATTAGCATTTAAATATGAAATTGTTTTCACATAGTCAGCTATGCTGGATTTATTAGTGTTTGGTGTATTTCCTAAAATGGATTTCCATGAGAAATTCTTAAATGTATTGGAGATTAGGAGATAATTGAAGGAACTTTCAGAGATTGTTCCATCCTCGTTATATATACTGGAAGCATCAAATATCGGATTTTCCAACATCGAGTTAAACTCGAAAGAGGATACAAAGTTATCTGCTTGTTCAACTTTTCTTTGAGATGATGAAACCGATAAGCTTAATATTCCTGAAACAGTTTCCTGATCATTATATGTTGGCTTTATTGTTGCTGTAAAAGGTTGTCCACCTGTGACTTGATTTTTATCGATCTCTAAGTTTAGGTTCATTTTTTCTTTTTTGTCTACATAAATCAAGCGGTCGCTTAATAATTCGCCATTACTGTCAAAAATACTAATTAAGCTAAGTCCTTGAGTGAATGTTTCTTTAGGAATCTTTATACGCATAGCACCATTTACTGTTAGTGGTGCTCCCCAAAATAACTGGCTACCCCGGGTTGCCATCAGGTTTATCTCGTGTGCTTGGCCGTCAGTGAAAACCAGGTTTGCATTGATGAACTCATCGTCGGTTCTTTGGATAGAGAATAAAAATCCATCTGAAGAGAATTCAGGCAAGTCAAAGACTTGACCTTTTCCAATGTCGCTTGTTATTTCAAGTTGATAATTTGTTTCTGCATCTGCCATGATGTTAAAGATTCCATATCCTGGAATTAGGGTGTTCGCTTGCGCTGTAGTTGAGTTTCCATCGAGTATGTTTGATTCAATATTGATAGGTTGTCCCAATGCATTGGTAACCAGGAAGCCAACTTTTAATGGTGATCCGGCTACAAAATTTCCTCCTTCAGCATAAAATTCAACTTGCAGTTCTTCTTTATCTATACTAAAGGTGTGTTCATATATTTTATGGTTGGAATCATGCAGTTTTAGAGTTAAAGGAGCTTTATATGTTTTATCTGGAATATCAAGATTAATATTGATTAATCCATCTTTGGATTTTTCCTTTCCATCTATAATTATTTTATCGTTTTCTATAAGCTCATATTCAATTTTCTTTTTGTATGGATCTCCATTTAATTCTTTAAATGAAAAGTTTAACGTATTGGATTCTCCTGCAACCAGAAAATCAGGAATATTGATTTCTTCAACAGTTATTTCATCTTCACTCATAGGATCTATGAAAATGAGTTTTGTGAAAACTTCATTCGATTTTGTCATGTAGTTTGTAGAGGCAACCAGAAAATACTTTCCATCAGCGATTCCTTCCGGAATAAGAATATTTCCATTCGAAGTTCCTTCTTTTACAGGGAAAGTTTTACCAAATAATTTGCTTCCGGCTTCTTCATATATTTCCAGGTAAAACTCAGAATTAACTGAGCTTAACCCAGGATAATTGATATTGTTGAAAAAAGCATTGAACCAAACGAGTTCTCCAGGTTTGTAAACTTCTTTATCCGTAGAGATAAAAATTCTTTCAAAGGGATTATCAGAATAATAATTTGTCAACTGATCCTGGTACTTTAGGATCAAATCTTCTTCTTGTGCAATACTGGAAATTGCATAAAAAGAAAAGAGCAGAAATAATAGTTTATGTCTCATTTTAGTTATTGGTTTATTGGTTATTCTATTGGTTGGTTTTTTTAAAGGACTTTTTTCAGAATAAAGCTTGTTTCTATTTCTTCTCCGTTTCTTAAAACAATCATCGATATGCTTGTATCTTCTTTCTTTTGCAGTAATATATTTATGTCGTTTAAAGTGAGGTTCTCATAACTTTTACGGTTTACTTTTAAAATTTGATCATTTTCTTTTAGTCCGGCTATATCGGCAGGAGAACCTTCCCTGACATTATCGATTGTGAAAATGGGAACTCCCGGGAATGGATTGGTAATTTCCAGGCCACTCATATTTTCATTAAATTCTTCTTTAACCTTACTTGTTGGTTTAAGTCTAATTTGTTTGTTGGGATAATTTATGGTAACGTAAAAACGTCGTAATATTTCTGCTCCTAATGTCCCGTTTCTGTCATCTGTTATGGCATATTGAATGTATTCTTCATCCGGGAATGAAACAATAGGTTTATCCAGGAGAACCGGGCCAATCCATAATCCGCTAATTCGTCCTTTTGTTCCATGTAAATCGCCACTTAATCCCTTCCCTAAAAATGTATCAATATGCTTTTCAGGAATATTGATGCGTTCATCTGATTTTGTAGAAAGCCAAATGGCATCGCTGGCTCCTGTATCAATCAAAAGTTTCACAGAAATAGCCTCATTCTTATCCGTCATAATGGTCGTTCGCAAGTAAGGTTTATTGTCTTCAAAGTGAATAGGCATGACAATATCCCTATTATTTACCCGATTATTGAAAAACTGAGGTTTTGTTAATGTAACTTCTTCGTTATGATAATCTATTTCGACGACAAAATCTTTAAAAAGATCAAAACCTATTAGCCCATGTACAGGAATTCCTAATACTTGTGAAAATTGAAAGCTTTCATCAATAATCATATTGACAACCTGGTTTTGAGCAATAAGACCTTCAATTTTCATCGTATTATTACCAGATCGATAGGCTGTTAATGGTTCACCCTGACCTAATCCTGATATTTCAAACGGTTGCATGAAATTCAAGCTAAGTTTATTCACATATGGTAATTCTGTTATAATTGGGGATCGAACACCGGTATCCAGAATAAAGTTGAGTGTATCTGAATCATTAATGACAACGGGAACAATAATTAGATTACTCGCTGTTTTAAATTTGAAGGAAACAGATCGGGCATAGGAGTTTACAAACTCAAATTTGTTCGAACTGGGACTAAGTGTTGTCTGGTTCTGGTAATCAATACTTTCCCTGTAGGTGACAAAATCCCTTACTACCAGGAGGTTATCTTCAATCTCAAAAATCAGGTCATAATCAGCCATTAATTTGTTCAAAATAGAACTAACTGGTACATTCGAAACATTAAGGCTGACCTTCTCATTCTCAAGCAAATCAGAGTTAAATGAATAATCTAATCCAAAATAGTCGCATATGCGTTCAATAACACTTGAAACCTCTTCATCTTCTGCTATAATACTAATATTCTGGTCTAAGAGAGGATTTAACTGGACCGGATCTTGTGCATGTAAAAAATTAGAGGAGAGCAAAATAAATAAAAATGCTCCAAAGAATAATTTACCTGTATTTTGCATAAATATCTTCATTACCTTCAATGATCTTTTCCCTATTTAGAAAAATGATTTATTAATTTTAATTCAATGTTTTTGTGCAAAGAGGCTTAATTGTTTCTAAGTTATTAATATAATACGACAAACGCATTAGTTGTTTCATAATAACTGTTAATCTTTTTAGTAAAACGTACTAAATTGTTTGAGAAAATTGGATTTATGTTCCTTAAAATGTTTTATTGCAGTTATTATTGATTTGAACATTTATATAAAACAATCACTGTTTTTGTTCGTTTAACAGTTTTAACGAAATTAATTAGCTATGAAAAAGATTTTTATTGCAACACTGTTTGTGTTTTTTGCATTTTCTCAAATCCAGGCACAAGACTATAATTCTGCTATTGGTTTGCGAGGAGGTTTGTTTAGTGGTGTAACATTAAAGCATTTTATAAATCATTCAGATGCAGTTGAAGGATTACTTGTAACACGATGGGAAGGAGTTGAAATAACTGGTCTTTACGAGGTTCATGATATGGCATTTAATGTTCCAGGACTAAATTGGTATTATGGTGGAGGTGCTCACATAGGTTTTTATGATGAGAATAATGTTGATAATCGTTATGATTCGGCTAGTGTTCTTGGGGTTGATGGTATTTTAGGTATTGAGTATAATTTTATGGATATACCTCTAAATATTGGTTTAGACTGGAAACCTAGTCTTAATCTACTTGGAGGAAATAGTCCTTGGGGAGATGGAGGTGCTCTTTCCATCCGATATGTTTTTTAGATGATTTTATTCGGAATTAGTGACTTAAGTGAATGGAAAAGTTTTTTAAGGTATTTTCTTTGCACAACAAAATTTTCCATTATTTTTGCATCGCTAATTCAAGCCCGGATGGCGGAATTGGTAGACGCGCTGGATTCAAAATCCAGTGATAGCAATATCGTGTGGGTTCGATTCCCACTCCGGGTACAGAAAACCCTCTCAAACGCATGATTTGAGAGGGTTTTGTATTTTTATGGGGAACGAATAGGGAACGTTTGATGTTTTTAAATAAAAAAGCCCATCTATATTGATGGGCTATCAAAGAATTTGTAAAAATCTTTTACCTAGATAAAACAATTAAATTTTTAACGTTAAAAACGTTAGCAAACTGTCTAAAACAAAATTGTACTTTTTCATTTCTTCATTATAAAGAAGATTTATTCTCTGGGAGTTGGTTATTGTATAAATAGTACCCAATGCTTGCAATGATTCCAAGTGTTATAAGTACTACTATCCAATTTGTACCTCCTTTCCCAGCGGTGTATTCAAAAGGATTAAATGCTTGTGAAATTGCCATGATTATATTTGAATTGAGTGAATAATTGCGGTATAAGTGTCTTTAAGATCATTTATTTTAATCTCCATTTTTTTATTAGTCATGGTACTCCTAAATTTGAGTGTTGCACCATTATTATTTGCGTATATCTTTTTGAGGAATTCATTTTCATAATGCTTGAGCCGTTCATTTAAGATCACATTTTCATCTTCAATTTCCATTTTTTCCAAGGACACTGAATGCAGCTCACCTGATAGTTCATTTTTTTCTTTTTCAATTTCAACTTTTTCCAAAGAGACAGTATGTAATTTCTTAGACAGCTCATTTTTTTCTTTTTCGAGTTCAGTTTTCTCTAGAGAAATAGTTTCTAACTCTTCAGATAGATCAGCCTTTTCCTGTGAAATTAAATTAAGTTCTTCTGATAAATCATCTTTCTCTTTTTCAATTTCATTTACTTTTTTTGAAGTCTTTTCTTCAGGATTTAAATATTCATCTAAAAGAATGCTAAGAAATTCTCCTTTAGAATTTGCTCCTGACTGTTCATAAGTATCATCAAAAAGTTCTGCAAGTTCATTCTTGCCCTGGATTTGAATGTTTTTAAAGTTGTTTCTTTTGTTCATAGTTGTTTTAAATTGAATTATTATAAAAAAGTCTATTTATTGTACATTGTTTTCATTGTTATTTGAATCTTGTTACCCATATCTATAAAATATAGTAAATGGCTGCAATAAGGATCAGAATTATTATTGTTAATCCTATCGTGCCCCATGGTATTGATGTTTCAGATTCTGTTTTATTTGCTTGGTCAATAACTAGATCTACCAATTCAACACCTTGAGAACTGCTTTCTATTTGCATCATGCGTTGAAGAGTGTCCTTTGCTGCTTCAAGTGCTTCTTCCGCTCTTTGAACAAGTGGAAGTTTGTTTTTGTCGGCCCAACGTCGCCCTGCGCTTTTTATCGCTCTGTCATAAGCATCAAGTCTTTCTTTGTAGTATGTTTGAGCATCAACAACAGCTTGTTCAGCGACAGCAATTTGATCATTACTAAAGTTTGAATACTTGCTTTTCATATAAGAAAACAGTTAAGTTTTTAATATATCCAATGAATGTTGAGTAATACACCAGAAATTTAGTAGCTATACATTTTTATGATTGATGTATTTAGTAGCTATATATTGATAATGCACTTGTTATTGGTAGGTGTATATGTCAGCTATTCAAAGAACCATATACTTACAATATACTGTTTGTAGCAGGGGGTGACTGGCGTTTTCTGTAGGCAATTGACAGATAATGACAAATAATGACAGTTAATGGTAGCTTAAGTTTTAATCGTCATCAGTAATAGTCAACCTTTCACAGAGGAAATGAACTTGTTTTGGAGTAAGATATTTCTGTCTAGGATGGTAACCCATCTCCTTTAATTCATCAATTAATCTGACATTTAAGTAATATCTGAATGTACTTAAAGACATCTCGGCTTTCTTAGCTAGATCCTTTTTATGCATTGACTTACTTTTCATATAGAATATATTTAAAATCCGGGAAACACTTTTATAAAAATATACTTCCCGGATCTGGATCTATTAATAGGGAATAGCCATCTTTGATAGATAATCGTTGATGTATGAAAGATAAATTAAGGATCGGTCAAGTCTTTCATAGTAACGACTTGAAATTTCTTCTTTATGCAAAAATGTAATTAGAGTAAGGTCAGATAAAGCATCTGTAAACTCCTTTAAATGATCTTCATCTTTTTCACGTAGACTCTCAATAAAACCGGCTACTTCTTCTGTTACTATTACAGAAACCATTTTGTTGTTTACATCATTTTGTTTTGCCATAATAATTTGAGTTAATAAATTCATTAAAATCTTTGTTTTCAGGATATATAATTGCGGAATAATCTTTAATATTCGGATTGAGTTCTATGATTCTTTGGGATGTTCTTGAACCAGCTTCATCATTATCCAGATATAAATTAATTTTTCGAGCTGATTTTAATTGAAGTTCTATATATGGAAGATTCTCAATAGTATTTAGGATGATTGTTTTGTGGACTGGTTTCCTGGTATTGAAATAAACCATAGCAGAAAGAAAATCCATGAATCCTTCAAAAATATTGATCGTATTATTATTGCCTGGTATTGTTGTAATGTATTTGGGGGAGCTACATACTTTGTATCCATTTGGATTTTTTTCCGTCTTATTCCCATTTCTTAATTCATATCCTCCTTTGTCATTTTTGAATGCCAATGCAAAAAATGCTTTTTCCTGTCCTTTGTATGAGTAATAGTAAGCTTCCATTAAGTATAAAGAGGCGATGCTTATAGGTATTTTCCTGCTTTTTACGTAATGAATCAATGCTTGATTTTGAAGAGGTTGGATATGTTTAATTTCAATACCGGATGATTTTTGCTTTTCAGAAAAAGAAAATGAAGTCTTTGTGAGTTCTGGCTTCTGAAGGATCATCAATGCACCGGTTATGCTAGTTGAATTCATCAACATGACTAGATCAAGTATATTACCACCTTCTCCTGTTCCTACATCAAACCAACGGTTTTTACTTAAGTTGACTTTGAAACTTGGTTTTTTGTCTGTCCGGACGGGGGAATTATACCATACATTATCTCCATATACTTTAGTTGGATTCTTGCCAATGTTGCTTAAAAAGTCTACTATTTTTATTTGTTTGGCTTGTTCGCAATTCATGTTTAATCTAGTTATCTATGATATTGGGTGTAAAAAATGTAATCCATGTAAACAATATGCTTTAACAATTAGACAATCAGCTGTTTGTATTATTATTCTAGTGTAATCCATTTTTTTGACAATATTCGTATAAATGTCTGTAATACTACGCCTTATGTTGGTTTAGCGTTAGTTTACAGTGTTTACATCAGGGCTTTGATATCTTTCAATTCATGTAATCTCTGTAAACTTGATGTAAACTATTATCTACCTTATTTATAACATGATATCCATTCAAGATTACATGATTTACAATGTTTACAATACTATTTCGACATCATTAATTTCAATTGTTTTTTCTTTTTTCTGAAAAGCAAATTGATAACATGATCCAAATATCTTATCAGTATATGCAACTCCTCTTCCTTTTTGTGATCCAGGAATGAATGACTTATTGGCAACTGAGGTTAATAATGATTTTAAACTATTCTGATCCAGATATTTTACATTATTTGATTTACAATATTTTGCATACTTGGGGAATAAGTTTTGATATTTAATCTGTATAATTCCAGAATCAAGTTGATCATATTTAATTCTAAAATCTGAAAATTTATGATTATCGTGAATCTCAGTATATTCAAGGATCTCACCTGTTCTTATTCCATATGCAAAAGCTTCCCAGAAGATTGTTATTGCATTTGATTTCTTCAAGAGATGATTTTGATTGCAAGCTCTCTCAATAATTTGATTTGTTGCTTCATTAAAGTCAAAAGGAAAATCAAGTTCATTCCATAGAACTTTAGCTGGAGCCAGCAATAATGCTACATGATTTAGCATTCTATCTGTTAAATTTGTTGTTAGTTCCAACTCCTTTAATTCTTTTAAGTTTTCACTGTAGATTTTTTTAAAATTTTTAGCAAAGAATTCTCTTTCTTTTAAAATATCGAGCAATACATTCCCCAAACCAACTTCGGATTCTTCTTTTAGTTTATCAAAAGCTTTAGTTTGATTTTGTGAGAAATTTTGTTTTTCAAAATTTAGAAGTACCATTCTTGAAAAAACAGCTGATTTTTCAACTGGAAGCTCATTACCATCAAATATGATTCCTGACTTTATAGTCAAATTCTGAGTCCTATTGTCATTCGTTTTTTGCCCTGTTGTACGCCCTGCTCCATCATAGGCCGTAAGAATAAAATCCTGGGCTTTTTCGTCTGTGTCTGATGTATATTCTTTTAGGTAGAATAAAGAGTTATTTCTAGTCGAAACAATTCTGCTTAGACCTGTAATTGTAGCATTGTTTAGTGCAACTCCAATAGTATCGTTTCCAAATACTGAAAGTAGCATGTTTACAAAGGATGTTTTTCCTGTTCCTTCAGCACCGAACAAAAAAAGAAAAGGAAAGAATCTTACATGATCAAAAACAATATCTCTAAAAACAGAAAGGATAAGAAAGAGAATGGCTACTGTTCCATTAGCTTCAAATGAGTCATAATAATATTCAGCCCAACTTTTAAAGTTTAAATTACCTGGTCTAAAGCTGTATTTTCTTAATCCTTCAAGACTCGGATCATTTGTGTTTGCAGAACTAAAAGCGGGTAAATAGAATTTTTTCTTTTCATTTGGTTCTTCTATGATTCCAAGTTTATCGATTTTAAATAGTTGACTTGATTTTGAAAAAATTGAATCTGCAAATGCATAAATTTCATGTTCTTGGATCCATCCAAGTGTGTCTATAAAATTTGCTTCGGTTTCATCATCCATGAGTCTGGCAAAAATCAAGTTTAGTTTATCTGCAGCACCCAAAAAAGTGCATCGGTTTGACTTTAGAATTGTTTCAAATGTGTCTTTTTTCATTTCTGATGAATAAACTTCAATAACTCGAATTTCCCCTGTGTATCTTTGAACTTTTATAATACGCTTAGAGTTATTTGTACCATTAATAAGATGGAATAGGCTTTGCATGACAAAATTTGAGAGCTCTTTCTTATTATTACTTTTCCCTCTTGTCTCAGTTATAAAGTATTTGCCCTTCTCAATGTAGAAACCATATTCTTCTTGATCGTTTTTGGTGTCTTTACTATCAGGAATTTTTTCTTTCAAATAATCCATTAAGCATTACTTTTTAAAGCTTCAATAATTTCAGATTTCAAAAAGAAAATTTTGCGACCAGTACCGTGTTTTTTGAAGATGCCTTCATTTACTCTTTTACTAAATGTAGGTATTGACATTCCAGTAAATTTTGATGCTCTGGTCAAGCTTAATTTATCATCTTCAAAATCAATTTTATTGGATTGTTTTGAATCTTCAGAAATGATTTCTTTTAAGGCTGCCTTTAAATCATCTCTTTCGGCAATAATGACTATTTGTTTTTTCATAATTAAATTAAATTACATCTACGTTTAAATAAATTTAGTGCAATTTAAACTAAATAATGCTATTTCGAACTATTTATAGTTATTATTTAGCAGATAAATTGTCTTTTAAACTATAAGTTGATGAAATTTGCTATTTTTAAACTAATAGTTTGTATTTTTACATTTGTGGAAACATTAAATGAAAAGATAAAGAGGCTCAGAAAAGAAAAAGGCCTAAGCCAACTTGAATTATCAAGTGAAATTGGCATCTCTCAAACTGCTTACGCAAGTATTGAAAGTGGTAAAACAAAAAGTGTAACCATAGAAATTGGCAAAGGACTTTCTAAAATCCTAAATGTTGATTTTGGTGTTCTTTTTGATGTCGATATTAATAATAATGCCTCGTTAATTAGTGAGTTGAAGAAAGAAAATGAGAGATTAAAACAAGATCTAGATGTTTATCGCAATATATATCAGATATTGAAAGATAAAGAAATGGTAAGTTCTCCTAAAATGAGCAATGTTAAACCTAATCAGTTCTTAGGTTATAATGAAAAGGATTTAGATGATATATTATTGTCTTCAGAAGAAAGGGATGAAGAATTCTATAAAAAGTTAGAACACGACCATGTTTTAAGAATGATATTTGAAGAGGGGTTAGTTTCTTCAGGATGGGCTCTTGATGTCTGGAAAAAATTTGTTAGTGAGCACAACAAATAGCAATGTCCCATAAAGTGTGAAAGTGAAAAGTTATCATGATTCTTATTGAGCTATTAAAAAGCTCAAAATACCTCACACATATTTTTTGTATATTATTGTTTAAGTTTTCTGATATTTCCATTATTTTGATTTTTACCAACAAACTCATGGGTATTATTAATTGCTGCTCCAAAAATTAAGAAATCTGCAAATTTATTGGTGAGTATTGAACTACTGCTATTTGAAACGTTTCCTTCCTTAATTCAACTCTATTCTCAGCCTTTTCAAAGAATATTAATCATGTGTCTTTAGTTAAAAAAAATATGAGAATACAAATTATTGTGATATTTATACTTTTTTGTTTCTTGCCTTTAAATTGCTACATAATATGCAAGTTCATTTAATAAATAAACCTTCAAGGCTATGAAAATTAAGATCAGAAAAGTAGAAGCTACCCCGATAGAATTCTTTAATGCTCTTTCAACCTTAGTCTCGATACATGAAAAGATACCTCGAGATACTTATCAAGGCACAAACTTGGAATATGTATGCAGAAATTTAGGAGTTAAAACACTTGAGTTTTGGAGATTTAAATTTGAAAATGAAGAATACTTTGACAATCACTTTGTTATTCAAAAAATTGGTTCTACTCCTAACATTTTTAATATTTGGAGGAAGGAAACATTCGATAATTTCACTGATAATCAACAGAGTTAAATTTTGTGATATCATCTTTTTCTTTTCTGGCTGGCAATTAGATCTTAAGTAATAGTTCTTTGGGAGGTCGGTAAATAGTCGTTTTTAACCAGAGAACGCACAATCAAAAACATTAGATAATATTTTGTAAATTAGCACAAATCACCCATTGTAAAATTACAAAATGACTAAAGATCAAATTATTGCAGCAATCAATCAAAGAGTAAACAACGCCAAAACAAAAGATTACTCAATTTGGACAATTGGCATTACTTCTGAGCCAGAGACACGAAAAAAGGCACATCTAGAACCAAAATATTGGATACAATGGACAGCTGATTCTCTTGAAACTGCAAGAGCTGTTGAAACCTATTTTTTGAATGAATTTCCCTCCCAAGAGGCTAAAAGAGTGAAAGGTGGTACTGGGGGTGATATGAATGCACGAAGAACAGCCTATGTATATATCTTTTAGAGAAGAAATTTCATATAAAAACTAACCTACTTACACATCAATGTCTAACTCAAAATCTTCAAATAAAAAGATCTGGACTATAGTCGGAATATCACTTGTTGTAGTTCTAACTTTTTGGTTTGCTAATTATTTCATATTAGTAAACAATGACAATAGAGGAACTTATGGGGATATGTATGGAGCTGTAAACGCATTGTTTTCAGGATTAGCATTTGCCGGAATAATCTTCACGATCATTTTACAAAGCAATGAGTTAAAGTTGCAACGTGAGGAGCTACAAGAAACCAGGAAAGAATTCAAAACTCAGAATACTACATTGAGATTACAAAGGTTTGAAAACACTTTTTTCAATATGCTTTCCCTGCATCACGACATCGTTAGCGGGATTGATTACGATAAAGAAGTATTTATCCCAGATGATCCTGAATCTTTTACTGTATTACGAAGAGGACATAACAAAACAAAAAATTTTACAGGTAGGGATGTATTTGAGGATCATTACGAAGCACTTAAAAAAAGAATGGTAAAATGTTTAATTGTTGATGATATAGATTCAGAATATATGGGGCTTTATTGGAAATTCCAAAATGATTTTGATCATTATTTTAAAAATTTATATCGGATTATAAAACTTGTTAATACTACTCAATTTACTGATGGAAAAGATGCAGAAAAAGAGTATTGGGAAAAGTACAAATACACAAGTATTATTCGTTCTCAGCTATCTGCTTACGAGTTGTTGTGGTTATTTTACAACTGTCTAAGTGAAAATGGGAATGAGAAATTTAAGCCTCTAATTGAAAAATATGCTCTTTTTAAGAGTTTTAGGTTTGAGGAACTTGCAAAAACCGAGCATAAAGATTTTTATAAGAAAGGTGCATATGAAAAGAGAGTCTAATGTAAGTAGCCTTTTTTCTTTTCTGTCTGGCAGTTAGATTTATTTAGATACTGCAGGAAATCCCCTCCCTTTGTTTTTAAAATATCTCAAGTAATACGATTAATATTTCTTTTTGGATTTAAATAAGCCGTTTTCTTATTTAAATATTTCAGTATATGCTTAAATTAGCGTCGGTGTTATTTAAAAAACTTTCAAAAAACTTAAATAAGGACTATCTTTGTTTAAATCTAAACAAAAAATGAAATGAATAATTTTATTGCGGGAAAATACATTAGTCAGGGAACATATAAGAGTTTCCAACCGGAAGAAATTAATAGACCCTGGTCTATTGAGAACATGGAGTTATTCACTCTATTAAGTAAAGCAGATAGGCAAATAGGCCGGTTAGATATGTATTCTGAATACATCCCGAATATTGATTTATTCATTAGCATGCACGTTTTAAAAGAAGCAACCCAATCAAGCAAAATTGAAGGAACAAAAACGAATATTGAAGAAGCATTATTAGAAAAAGAAGATATTTCCCATGAAAAAAGAAATGATTGGGAAGAGGTTCAGAATTACATTAGGGCTCTTAATTCAGCAATAAAGAATCTCGAAAATCTTCCTTTTTCTTCCAGGTTAATTCGCCAGACACATGAAATATTATTGCAAGGTGTTAGGGGAGAACATAAACAACCAGGTAATTTCCGAACCAGTCAAAACTGGATAGGTGGTGCATCTATTTCTGATGCAACTTTTATCCCCCCGGTTCACAACTCAGTGAATGGATATATGAGTGATTTAGAAAAATTTGCTCATAACGAAGAAATCTTTTTCCCTGAATTATTAAAGATTGCATTAATACATTACCAGTTTGAAACAATTCACCCATTCTTAGATGGGAATGGGCGTGTTGGTAGACTTATGATCACACTCTACCTAGTCGAAAAAGGGATTCTAAAAAGCCGATTTTATATTTATCTGACTTCTTTGAAAGAAATAGAACTTTGTATTATGACAATCTCATGAAGGCAAGAGCTCAAAATGATATAATCCAATGGTTTAAGTTTTTCTTAGTTGGGGTTATTGAAACAGCAAAAAGCAGTATTGAAACTTTTGATGGAATATTAAAACTACAAAAAGAAGTAGATGAGAAATTGCAAACTCTTGGAGGTAGATTAAATAATGCACAACTTTTACTTGACCAACTATATCAACATCCTATGATAGACGCAACTAAAGCAAAAGAAATAACCAATCTAACAAATCCTACTGTTTATAAATTATTAGAGGATCTTGAAAGGTTGGGGATTCTTAGAGAAATCACAGGTGGAAAAGAGGAAAGAAGTATCTGTTTATTGATTATTTAAGATTATTCCAATAATGGATTATTGGTTTCTAGCTTTCTAATATGCTCCTGAATGTCTTATTCATATCCTCTTTTTTCTTTTCAGGTTCGTATTTTCTATACTTCATGAATGTTCGGTATTCTGATTGTCCAACAATATCCATGATTAAGCTTTCTGGCATATCGTATTTGTGCGCAAGGTTTATAAATGTTTTTCGGGCTGTATGAACCACTATAAATTCATATTTAGGTTTAGTAATATCTTTTCTTTTATTCCCTGGATAAGTTGTTTTGGTGAATGGTTGTTTAATACCAGCAGCTGCGCAACAATCTTTGATGTATTTGTTTAGTTTAACATCGGAATATTTAGGTAATGATTTAAATGAATAGTTTATACTTGTCAATTATCTTCTGAGCCATTGGCAAGATTGGAACTTCAATTGTTTTAGAGGTCTTAATCGCATTTTTGCGGATTATGCCATTTTGAATATGATCTTGGTTTAAATCCATCAAATCGCTATAACGTAATCCAGTATAACAACCAAAAACAAATACATCTCTTACCTTGTCCAGTTTTTTATCTTCAAACCGGTGTAAATACAACATGTTTAATTCATCTTCGGTTAGATAAATAATATCAATATCACGTTCCGGAGCGATAAACTTCAGATGTGATGTTCCTGAGTAGTATTCTCTATCTATAGCCCATTTCAAAAATGAAACAAGTACATTCCTATATTTTGCTAAAGTATTCGGTTCTAGTACTTTTTTGTATTTCTTATCTGATCCATCTTCCAGGAACTTCCCTCTTTCTTCATAGCTATATTTTACAAATTCATCCCAAAAATTTAAATCTATATTTTCGAATGTTAATTCATATCCAGCATTCTTCTGAAATTCAAAAATATAGTTTTTTGCTGTTGTTGAATTTCGAACAGTGTTATAAGCCCATATAGTTCTCTTGGATTCAATATATTCATCAAAAGCTTCATTAAACTTTATTTTTGAGATCTTTTTATTTCCTGTTTTTCCCGCAAAAAAATCTTCAACTAACTTTAGAGAAAGAGGAATATTGTTCAAGAGACAATAATTGAAGAAGTCCTTAGCTTTCTTTTCGTATTCATCCAATAGTAAATTAATTTCCTTATATCGATTGTAAGGTTCCGTTTCTCTATTGGGAGAAACTCTTTGTCTCTTAGAATTCCAATGTCTCAATTTCACTTTATCAATAGCCTTATATCTGGCTTTTGATTCAACAGATATCTTAGCCCGTATAGGGATAAGTTTGTTTTTATCTTCTTTGCTTTTGTTGAGATGAAATCCTATTTTAGTCATGTTTGCATCCTCATTTGTAGATAATCAAATATACAAAAGGGGAACGAAAAGGGGAACGTTTTTTGTTGAAAATAGAAATAATTTGAATTAATTTTGATAAAAATGAATCTATAACATCCTACATTACAGCAATCATATAGAATTTTAAACAATCTCAAAAAATATATGCGTACCCCCACTCCGGGTACAACTCAGGATAAAAGGTCGCTTATAGTCATATGATTTAAGCGACCTTTTTTATTTCTACTCCACATATATTTTTACATAGCAATAACTGCTACAATCTTCTTCTTGATGGAATAATTAACTAGCGAAAAGGATCTTATTTAAAGATCGGTTCTACGTATTCTTTTTTTAAATCTGGCAGTTTACAATCCTTTCCGATCTTTTTGTTGAAGATTGTTAATCTGCATTCTCTAAATTTATTTACATCTTTTTAAAATAAATACAACCTTTTTAGTAGGATATTCGTTTCTTTGTATACAGTAAAAGCGAAAATGATCCGAAAAGCAAGCCATATTGTTATTTCTACTGTATTGTTAATCCTTACCATGGGATTTACAGTATCGCAACACTATTGTGGAGAGCGCTTGGTTGATGTATCAATTCTTTCAGCTGATTCCGGGGGATGTTCCGCTGATGGTTCCTGCTCAATGGAAATGAGCTGTTGCCATAACGAACAGCATGTTTTCCAGTTGGATGAGGATTATACACAACCGATTGTTATAGATCATGTTCCGTTTATACAGATAGATTTGTTTGTTTTTGAATTGCCAACTGATCTTAGATCAATGGATGAATCTCAAACTGAGGTCTTTTCTGATGATGAATCACCGCCTCCGCTGGATGTTTCAACTTATCTTTCTTCTATCCAGGTTTACCGTTTATGATTTTTGTAAACGATTGCATTTGTGTGTATAACCATGTGCATGAATGGTGTTTGTATTGACCATTCTGAAGGTCATGTATAAATCGTTTGTAGAATCATAAACTGTTATTTCATGTTGAATAAAATTATACGGTTCTTTTTGGATAACCGGTTGGTTACATTTCTGGTACTGGTAGTTTTTATTAGTTGGGGAATTGTTACATCACCATTTGGATGGGACACAAAAATTCTTCCTTCTGATCCTGTACCAGTTGATGCCATTCCTGATTATGGAGAGAATCAGCAAATAGTATATACCGAGTGGGCTGGTAGATCGCCACAGGATATTGAAGACCAGGTTTCATATCCGTTAACAACAGCCTTATTGGGTATTCCTGGCGTAAAAACTATTCGTAGCAATTCCATTTTCGGGCTATCCAGCATTTACATCATTTTTGATGATGATGTTGAATTTTACTGGAGTCGCACCCGAATTTTGGAAAAGCTGAATTCGTTGCCTGCCGGATTGCTTCCCGATGATGTGACGCCTGCTTTAGGGCCTGATGCAACTGCTTTGGGACAGATATACTGGTATACGCTCGAAGGGCGTGATGCTAAAGGCAATCCTTCTGGAGGCTGGGATCCGCAGGAGCTGCGAACTGTTCAGGATTACTACGTGAGATATTCTTTAACTGCTGCTGAAGGGGTAGCAGAAGTAGCTTCAATAGGTGGTTTTGTAAAGGAATACCAGGTTGACATTGATCCGGCAGCAATTAAAGCCTATGGAGTGAATGTATCGCAGATTATTGAGGCTGTAAAAAATAGTAACCTCGATATTGGGGCGCGTACCATCGAGTTCAACCGTGTTGAATATTTGGTTCGCGCTTTAGGTTACATTGAGAATCTTGAGGATCTTGAAGAGAGTGTTGTTGCTGTGAATGACAATGTTCCGGTTCGGTTAAAAGATGTGGCTCAGGTAAGCTTTGGCCCGGCAACTCGCAGGGGAGGTTTGGATAAAGGCGGAGCTGAAGCTGTAGGTGGCGTTGTTGTTGCTCGCTACGGAGCCAATCCTATGCAGACCATCGATAATGTGAAAGCCAAGATCGATGAGATTGCAGCAGGCTTGCCATCTAAAACTTTAGAAGATGGAACAGTCTCAAAAGTGACTATCGTTCCTTTTTATGATCGGACAGGATTGATAAAAGAAACTCTTGGAACTTTGGAAGAAGCCATCAGTCTGGAGGTGCTAATCAGCATTCTGGTGGTTATTGTACTGGTCCTTAATTTAAGAGCTTCATTCTTAATTTCCAGTTTGTTGCCGATAGGTGTGCTAATTACTTTCATAACCATGCGTTATTTTGGAGTTGATGCCAACATTGTGGCTTTGTCTGGTATAGCCATTGCTATTGGTGTAATGGTTGATGTCGGGGTTGTTTTCACGGAAAATATAATTCGACATACTGATATACCTGAAAACAGAGGAGCGAAAGGGAAGAAGTTGGTGAATGTAATTTATACCGCAGTGTCCGAGGTGGCGGGGGCAGTGGTTACAGCACTGGCTACAACAGTTGTCAGTTTTTTACCGGTATTCGCCATGCAGGCTTCAGAAGGAAAGTTGTTTAGGCCGCTTGCTTTCACCAAAACCTTCACCATGTTGGCAGCTTTACTTATTGGCTTGATTATTATTCCAACCTTAGCTCATTGGGTATTTTCACTGAAATACGATAAAAATAAATACCATAAAATAGGCAATGCATTGCTGGTAGTTGCAGGTGTTGTATTAGCAGTTGCTACCGGATATTATATCGCTTTAGCATTGGTTGCTTTCGGATTGAATGGAATTTTTGCCGATAAGTGGGCTGAAAATAAAAAGTCTTGGGTGAATAGGATAAACATCATCGTCTCTGTGGTTGTGGTTGTATTTTTCCTGACTAAAGCCTGGTTACCGTTAGGTGCTCAAAACAGCTTGTTTGCAAACTTCCTGTTTGTGATTCTTATTGTGGGTGTTGTGTTGGGAGGTTTGGCCTTGGTGGTTATTTTTTACCGTCGCATATTGCGTTGGTGTCTCGACCATAAATGGCAGTTTTTAAGTATTCCGATTTTAATTGTTCTCTTTGGAATATCCATTTGGCAGGGCTTTGACAACGTGTTTGGTTTTATGCCTGGCTTTGTGAAAAACACAGGAACATATCAGAAGTTAAACGAATCAATACCCGGTCTTGGAAAAGAATTTATGCCATCACTCGATGAAGGTTCATTCCTGCTAATGCCGACAACAATGCCGCATTCAGGAATCGAGGAAAATTTGGATGTTATCCGCATTCTTGACAAGCAGGTGAACTCACTTCCTGAAGTTGAAAGTGTTGTGGGAAAATGGGGACGTGTTAATTCTGCTCTTGATCCTGCTCCAACGTCCATGTATGAGAATATCATCAACTATAAATCAGAATACATTTTAGATGAATCAGGGCATCGCATGCGCTTTAAAGTTGATAAAAATGATGCATATGTATTAAAAAATGGCTCAGTTTATAATCCTAAAGAAGAAGGATTTAGATTGATTGATAAAGAAAACCTGATTGAAGACAAGGATGGTGAATATTTCCGTCAGTGGAGAGATCAAATTACATCGCCTGATGATATATGGAATGAAATATTGAATAAAGCATCTATTCCTGGCTTGACTTCTGCTCCAAAATTACAGCCGATCCAAACACGTTTGGTGATGTTGCAAACTGGCATGAGATCTCCAATTGGAATGAAAGTTTATGGGCCAGATTTAGAAACGATTGAGGCAGTTGGGCTTGAGATGGAGACTCTACTTAAAGACGTTGATGGTGTAAAAGAAAGCTCAGTTTTTGCTGATCGTGTTGTTGGCAAGCCTTATATGGAGTTGGAAATTGATCGCAATGCAATTGCCCGATATGGAATTAGCGTCCAGAAATTACAAACTGTTTTAAGCAGTGTTATTGGAGGTATGGAGCTCACAACAACAGTTGAAGGCCGTGAGCGCTTTCCTGTGCGCTTGCGTTATGCCCGTGAATACAGAGATAATCCTGAAGACATTAAAAATATACTGATCCCGGCATCAAACGGTGTACAGGTTCCGCTTGAAGAACTGGTGGAAATCAACTATGAACGTGGCTCTCAGCAAATAAAAAGTGAGGATACGTTTTTAGTTAGTTATGTGATTTTCGACAAGGAAGATGGATATGCAGAGGTTGATGTGGTTGAAAATGCACAGGCTTTTTTGAAAGAGAAGATAGATAGAGGGGAGCTTGTTCTTTCGGCCGGGGTCAGTTATAAATTTACCGGAAATTATGAGAATGAAGTCAGGGCAAACAAGCGATTAATGCTGGTTATTCCGATTTCATTAATTATCATCTTCTTGATTCTTTACTTCCAGTTCAGATCGGTTATTTCTGCATCGCTCATTTTTAGTGGAATTATAGTAGCCATTTCAGGTGGTTTTATAATGATTTGGCTTTATGGACAGCAATGGTTTATGGATGGAACATTGGCTGGAATTCATCTTCAGGATCTGTTCCAGATTCACACCATAAACCTAAGTGTTGCTGTGTGGGTTGGTTTCATTGCGCTATTTGGTGTTGCTACCGATGATGGGGTGCTGATCAGTACGTACATCAAACAATTGCAGGAAAGAAAACCTGCGACTTCAGTAAAAGAAGTTCGGGCAATTGTACTTGAGGCTGGTAGTAAGAGAGTAAGACCTGCAGTTATGACTACAGCAACTACCATTATTGCATTGCTCCCGGTGCTTACGTCAACCGGAAAAGGATCCGATATTATGGTGCCAATGGCAATCCCGCTGTTTGGAGGAATGTTGATCGAAGTGATGACCATGTTTGTGGTTCCGGTTCTGTATAGCATGTGGCGGGAAGGAATAGTAAATCGAGCATTAAAAGCTCAGAAAGGAGGAAATCATGAAGATTAAAATGATAATCGGAATAGTTATGCTATTCTTTTCATTAACCGTGATGGCGCAGGATGATTTGAACAACTACCTGGAGATTGCAGCGGAAAACAATCCAGGCTTGCAGGGCAAGTTTGATGAGTATATGGCTGCATTGGAAACTGTTTCTCAGGCTGGAGCTTTGCCAGATCCGAAAGCTGCTTTTGGCTATTTCGTGAAACCGATTGAAACACGGATGGGGCCTCAACAATTTAAGTTTTCTGCTTCGCAAATGTTCCCTTGGTTTGGAACTCTAAAGGCCAAAGAAAATGCAGCAGCTGAGGCCGCAAAAGCAAAATACGAATTGTTTGAAGAGGCAAAATCTGATCTTTTCAATCAAGTGAGGTCGACTTACTTCAATTTATATATGAATAAAAAGTCGATTGATATTACGCTGGAGAATCTCGATATACTAAGCACTTTCAAGAATCTTGCAATTATAAAAGTTGAGTCTGGTCAGGTGTCTCAGGTTGATGAGTATCGGCTGGAAATGGAAATCAACGATCTCGAGAATCAGTTGGCTTTATTGAAGGATAAGCAGCAGGTACTTGAAGTGGGTTTTATCAACTTGCTTAATATTCGTGAGTCGGATATAGTCCTGCCTGTTGACCTGTGGACGGATGATTTTGAGCTAACAAAAGAGGCAGCTTTGGATTCTGTGAAAATAGCCAATCATCAGTTGCTTTCTTTGGAAATTCAGCAAACAGCATTTGAGTACCAAAAAGAAGTTGCTCAAAAGCAAGGCAGCCCTGAAATTAGTCTCGGGCTTGAATATGCCGTGATTGGTAAGGGAGATAACAATAGTGCAGGAACTGATGCTTTTGTCTTTCCAACGGTAGGAATTTCAATTCCTCTTTACCGGAATAAATACAAGGCAATGGTGCAGGAAGTGGCTTACAAGCAATCCGCTAAAAGCAATGAAGCTGAGAATAAATCAAACATGCTTGAAACATTGTTTGAAAACGGTTGGAAAGACTATCGGGATGCTGATCGTAGAATTGATCTGTTTCAAAAGCAACTGGAACTGTCACATAAATCCATGAATTTGCTGGAAACAGCTTACACTACAGGGAATAAGGATTTTGAAGAAGTTCTTCGCATGGAACGCAAAGTACTTCAATACAATTTGGAATTTGAAAAGGCAAAGGCTGATAAACAGGCTGCTATTTCATTCATCAATTATTTAATGGGAAAATAGAAAGGTTATGAAAAGTATAATTCAAACAATAAAAGAAAATTATAAGCTGATTGCTATTGCGTTGGTAATTGGCCTGATTTTGGGAAGTGTAGTTTTTAATTCGGATCATGAGGAGCTTGTCTCAGAACAGATTTTAGATGAACATGTAGGGCATGATCATGATCATGAGGGAGAAACCATCTGGACTTGCTCTATGCATCCGCAAGTTAGACAGGATGAACCGGGTCTGTGTCCAATTTGTGCAATGGATTTGATTCCGCTTGAAACCATGCAGTCATCGGATGATACCGACCCTAATGAAATTAGCATGACTGAGTCTGCAATGAAACTGGCAGAGGTTCAAACGTCAACTGTTAGTCGTGGAATTCCCCAAAGGGTAACATACCTCCAGGGAAAAGTGCAGCTTGATGAGCGAAACATTGCTCAGATTACATCGCGCTTTGATGGTCGTATTGAAGAGCTGTTCATCAATTTTACAGGGCAGCATGTGAAAAAAGGAGAGAAGCTGGCAATGATTTATTCACCTGATTTAGTAACGGCTCAGCGTGAGTTGCTCGAAGCGGCAGCAATAAAAGACAGTCGTCCGGCATTGTATTCTGCTGCAAAAGGAAAACTCCGGCTTTGGGGATTATCTGATGAGCAGATCTCAGCTATTGAATTAGAAGGCTCACCACAAACCAATTTTGAAGTATTGTCACCAATATCGGGAACCGTAATGATGCGCCATGTATCATTGGGTGATTACGTAAAGGAAGGAACTTCACTCTTTCAGGTTGCTGATTTGTCCAAGGTTTGGGTAATGTTCGATGCATATGAAAATGACTTGCCCTGGCTGAGAGTTGGAGATTCTGTTGAGTTAACAACTCAATCTGTTCCGGGTAAGAATTTCAATTCTAAAATATCGTATATCGATCCGTTTATTGATGGTAAAAAAAGAGTCGCAAAAGTTCGGGTCGAGCTTTTGAATAACACTGGCGATTTAAAACCTGAAATGTTTGCTAATGCAACAATCCAATCTGAGATTAGTTACGATAGTCAACCAGTGCTTATTCCAAAATCAGCGGTTTTATGGACTGGAAAACAGTCTTTAGTTTACGTGAAAGTACCTGATCGGGAGTCACCAACTTTCCTGAATAAGAAAGTTACACTTGGCCCTTTGGCAGGAGATAACTATGTTGTGATGGCTGGCTTGCAGGAAGGAGAGGAGATAGCAACAAACGGTGTATTTAGGATTGATGCTGCTGCCCAGTTAGCTGGTAAAGTGAGTATGATGAGTCCTGAAGGAGGTAGTTTAGTAGCGATGAATATGCATGGAATGGATATGGGGGAGCAACCTGCTTATAACCAACAACAATCAAAAACCATTGAGCCTGAAATCTCCGATCAGTTTAAACAACAACTTACAACTGTTTATAACTACTATATTAAAATGAAGGAAGCTTTTGTTTCTTCTGATGCAGAAAAAGTTAAAGCAACTGCCGGTGAATTGGAAAAGGTTCTAAAGGAGGTTGATATGACTTTGCTTAGCGGAGATTCACATATGATGTGGATGGATCAACTGGCGGTGTTGAATAGTTCTGTTCGGGCTATCGTTCAGGATGAGGATATCGTAGAACAACGGAAGGATTTTTCTGAATTCAATTCAATGTTTTATAAGACAGTAAAACAATTTGGATTGGTTAATACGACTGCATATTACCAATACTGCCCTATGGCGAATAATAATCAGGGAGCATATTGGTTAAGCAATACCGAGGAAATACTTAATCCCTATTTTGGGGATATGATGTTGAATTGCGGAGAAACTCAGGAGGTTATCGAATAACAAGGTTAAAGAAGGAAGAGTTGATTTTCATCAAGTTCTTCCTTCTTTTGTATTCTTTGATGTTAATGTTAAAGCTTAATTCTGTTCAAATTCAATCCTTCACTTTGAATGGACCGAGCGTACTTCACGGCAGGTTTACCAAATAACAACACTGTGGCAATGATATGATTTTCAGGAATTCCAATTTGTTTTCGGATATCCGGATTCACATCATTGAAAACCCATTTTAGGAAACCGTTCCAAAGTGTGCTTAAGCCATAACTGTTGGCCAGCAATTCAAAATAACTTAAGGCAATGTAGCTGTCTGCATCCGGAGTTGTAATCGTATTGGGTGCAGATGCAATTAATAAATGGGGTACATCTCTGAAAAGCACATCAATTTTCTTAGTCTCCCATAAGCGTTGAAAGTCTGATAAGAAATGAAGCGAGCTTGGAAGATTTCCTTCTTCCAATGCTGTTTTTATACTATCATATGCCAGATTACGCAATTTATTCAGGTCTTCTTTATTATCCACTACCGAAAGTAAAACGGCATTTTTATTGTGACCGGTTGGCGCATAAGCTGTAGTCTCAAGCAATTCCTGTATGACAGTTTTATCCACTTCTTCTTGTTTAAACTTGCGGATAGAACGTCGGAGTTTTATCATGTTCGACATTTCTTCAAATTCCGGAGTTTTACTTTTGGATGGAATACTATCCTCAGGATTTTTGCCCAAAATTGAAATTGCTCCGGTAGGGCAAATTGCCAAACAGTGCTGGCATTTAATGCACATATCTTCTTTTCCCTCTTTTATTTCAGGGAATTCGGTTTTGCCATTAATGATTAAAACAGGACAATCCAATGAACACAGCCCGCATTTTGTACACTTATCTTTATCTACTATAAAATTGATCATCTTGATTTTGTTTTTTCTAACTACAAAGATAAATGAATGTTTCTGGAATCCGGATACTCGTTACTCACTACCAAATACGTTATAAAATCAATACACAGATTTAACAATGAATGATTTTTATTGACAAATTAAGACCTTAAATCTCCGATATATTCTTCCCCTTTTCTTCTCACATTTCGCAAATTTCTAATGGCAGGTCATCCGGATCTCTGAAAAAAGTAAATTGCTTTCCTGTTCTTCCATCAATTCGGACAGGATCTGTTTCAATTCCCATGTCATTTAATTCCCGGATTGTTTTTTCAAAATCTTCTGCATTAAAAGCCAAATGCCTTAACCCACAAGCTTCGGGTTGTGTTGGCCTGTCGGGAGTAGATGGGAAAGAAAATAATTCAATAATTGCGTTATCGGCATCTAAGTAAACAATTGATGATTGCCTTTCGGGCCTGTCAATCTGATCGATTACGGGAAAGCCAAGTTTATTTACATAGAAGTCTCTGGAAACGTCTAAGTCTGAGACTATAATTGCTACATGGTTTATATTCTTAAAAAGCATGATCTTTTTTTCAATAAAATTAGAAATAGATTTTATAATTCATCAGAGGGAAAAAGCCCAACTGGTAAATATCTTCAATTTTGTTTTTGCTTCGGCTGTATGTTCGATATAGGATGTTGTCGTGATTGGTCACATTTTCAATATAGAATTCCCATACCTGAGATATTTTTTTACCATCTTTTCTGAAACCTATTTTCACATCAGTCTTTAAGTAATTGGGTAGTTGAATAGAATAGGCCTGGTCTTCATAATAAGTTGTTGGGAATGCATCCATGCTGTTTTCCGATGCCTCCAGGTTAATTGGTGTATCACGTTTGCCACCTGCCCAGGTTACTTTTAGGTCGAATACAAGGGTTGATTTTTCATTTAATTTGACTTCCTTTCCAAGCAGGGCATTAATGACAAAGTTGTTGTTGAATGCCGTGTTGCGTTTAATATTATCGCTTCCTGTATATTTCGAGTCGAAAAGTGAAGTTGTAATCAGGAAATAATAATTGTTGCTATAAAATTTTTCAAGTGTAAGCTCCAGTCCGTAGTTCCAACCTTTTCCAGCATTGATTAAGGAATCTACTGTATTCAGTCCCCAGTCTGCTCCTGTGTTTACCATGCTAAAATAGGATGGCTCCTGCTCAACAGGAATGTCATATAAATATTGATAATAGGTTTCTGCTTTTATACGAAATTCGTCACCCAGCATCGCATCATAACCCAGTACCCAATGGTGGGCTTTTGTAAAATCAAGGTTGATGTTAGTCATGCTTGTTGAGCCATTATCGTACCAGCTTTCAAGGTTGTAAGTTGCCATCGACTGTACCTTTGAGTGCATACCATAACCCATGTTAAGGCTGGAATTATTTCCGCTTTTCCATGTCATGCCAAAGCGTGGTTCAAGGGCAAAGCTTTCATTCAATCCTAAATAAGATGCACTTAGTCCGGGTTTTACTTCAAAACGATCTGAAAAACGGTAAACGAACTGTGTATATGCACGGTACAATGTAGTACCATCAGCCAGGGATTTCTTTTGGTTTAAGAGTTCTTTCCAGCCGTCATCAATCATCCGGGTACTTAGGTTAAAGCCTAAACGGTCAATAGTCAATCCTGATTGGCTGGACAAACGGCGGTTAAACTTTTTGTTATAGATGTATTTGAATGATAAACGGTCTTCAGCGTTATCTTCCTGGTAATAGGGAGATGGTATGGATTGCTCGCTTAATGTATCAATATCGGTAGAGTTGTTCTGGTAAACATACGAAAAGATGAATTTGGAATAAGCATCATCGTTGTGTGAGAGGGAATAATTCAATCCGGTAACTAAGGATTTTGAACCATTTTCCAGGTTCATACCGTCGTAAGCATACAAATCGGAGCTGTTTTCTTCACTGTCTAGCATGGAGATACTACTTTTTCCCGCGAGTCCAAACCATGAAAGTTTTCCTTTTTTCATGGGGAAGTTCACTTTAAAGCTTATGTCCTGATAACGTGGAATTCCGGTTGTTCCAAAATCAATACCCAATTTATTAAAAAGGTCGAGGGTTGAGTAGCGGTAATTTACCAGGAAAGAACTTTTGTCCGATTTACTGATTGGCCCTTCAGCTCCCAGCTCGAAACCATTAAACCCAACCTGTCCCAGGAACTCGTATTGTTCGTTGTTTCCTTCCCGCATGTTCAGGTCGAACACACCGGAAAATACATCGGTAAATTCTGCAGGAAAAGCTCCTGTGTAAAAATCGGAACTTCGCAATGTATTATTGTTGAGCATTCCAACAGGGCCGCCTGTTGTTCCGGTAGCCGCAAAATGGTTGGGATTGGGGATTTCCACATCGTCCAGTTGCCATAAAATACCTGATGGCGTATTTCCCCGGATGATAATATCATTTCGCTGGTCATTTGCTCCCGATACTCCGGCGTAATTCATAGCCATGCGGGCAACGTCTTCTCTACTTCCGGCATAGCGCGATGCCTCTTCAACGGTGAACGAACGGGCACTTACGCTGGCCATTTGGTTTAAAGCTGATCCTTTTTGTTGGTTTGCCCGAATGATAATTTCTCCGGTTTCATATACTTTTTCTTCCAACTCAATATAGAGGACTGTTTCTTTGGCAGAGTTTATAACCAGATTTCTTATTACTGCGGAATTGTATCCAATAAAACTTACCTGTATCGTTTGCCTTCCAAGGGGAACATCTGAAAGGCGAAACTCACCGTCTTCGTTACTTATTGCTCCAATCGTTGGACTAATATCCAGCAAGGCAACATTGGCGCCAGGCAATGGAATTTGGGTTTGCTTGTCAACAATTACACCACGGATATCCTGCACTAATTTTTCGCTTTGGGCATTAGCAAGAAAAGGAGTAAAAGCAATTAGCAGAAAGCAAATTGATATGTTGAAAAAGGATTTCATGGCTTTTTTATTTACGAAATTACCGGATTCGGATGTTATGAGCATTCATTTTTCGTTAAATAGCGATTAATATCGATGAAGCCTTTTTAATTGTTGGTGAATTAAAGGATCTCATTAATAGTGAGTTTCGGGCGTAAGAAGGTATGATCAAGAGAAAGGAAAATTGCGGTTTTTCATCCTCATACTTTTTGTTGTTTCTCGAAAAGCTTTCCAGTTTTTAAATCATCGGTATCACTTTTTAATCATTAGCTTTGCAAAAAATAGTTTCAAGATGATTGGTTTCAATAATGGCATTTATCAGGAGGTTGCAGAAATAACAATTCCGATTACAAGTATTTCCATTAATAGAGGGTACGGTGCATTTGAGTTTTTTGAGGTAATAAACGGAAAGCCTTTTTATGGTGACAGGCATTATGCCCGTTTTTTAAGGTCGATGGAAATTCTCCGGATAGGGACTTCTTACGATGATAAAGTTGAAGATATCGTTCTTGAATTGATTCAGCGAAACCAGATAAAGGATGGTTACTTTAAGTTGTTCGCTTTGCCTCACGGACAATCTAAGGCGGATTTTTCATCCTCTTCATTGTACGTTTTCCCGGTAAACATGCCTTTGTTTGATGATGATTTGTATGAGAACGGGGCTCACCTTCAATTGAAAAAATACGAACGTTTTCTGCCCGAGGCTAAATCAACCAATTACCTTTCCGGTCAGTATTGGATTAATGAAAATACAGATGATCGTTTCGTAGATGTTCTTTTTACAAACGGGAAAACCATTCAGGAAACTTCGAGGGGAAATGTTTTTGCAGTGAAAGATGGAACTGTTATTACTCCCAAAGAAAACGTTCTTATGGGTGTTACCCGTGGACTCGTTCTCGAAATTCTGGATCAACTTCAACTAAAACATGAAGAGCGGGAGTTGACGGTTGAAGAGCTATTCAATGCTGATGAGGTATTTCTTTCCAGTACAACCAAATACATTTTACCAATTTCCAAGATTGATGAATGTATGATAGGAAGTGGTAAACCCGGTGAGATTACCCAGACCGTAAGCAGGTATTTTCAAAAATTACGTTTCAGGTATAAATAGAATTACAATTTCGTAGAATAAGAGCTTAAGGGATGACATCTTTTATAAAAGATGTCATCCCTTCTGTATTTGAAACCCTTGATTTTATTAGTCCCCCGGCATATTTGACCCTCCAATCGGCAGTTTTTTGCATTCAATCAGGCAAGTAGAGCTGTCCCTCGGCAATTTTTCGGCTTCAATCGGGCAAGTTGACCCTCCCCGAGGCAAAATATTTGATTCAACCGGGCAAGTTGACCCGATAATTGGCGAAATATTTGATTTAATCAGGGCTTTTTCTCTTCCCATTGGCAATTTTTCGAATTTAATGTCAGCTATTGAGCATTCTATTGGCAAATTCTCTGACTTAATGGCACATACTGACTCATCCCGAAGCAATTTCCCGCATTCAATCGACAAAGTCGCTTATTCCATGAGAGAATCTGGTAATGTTCATTAATCTGTGTCAAATTCTATTTATTGCGCTTAGCGCTTTCAATATTAAGTATTCAACATTCATTATTGGATATTTGATCTTCTCTATTCAACCGATGACTTTAAGGTTTCTCGCTATTTCAAAATTGGGTATTGAGTGTTCATTTATTAATTAATCATCGGATGACTCCAAGTCATCCGATGATTAAAGACTTCAACCTTTGTTCAGTTTTTTAAGCAATCAGAATTGCAATCACCTTATAAATCCCAATTCCAATAAAAAGCAGGGCGATAGCTCTACGTAGCCAAAGTTCAAAGTTTTGAATCCGGAAGAACCATTTTTCAACTCCCGAAAAGGCGAAGGCAATTAAGAATGAAAAGAGGATTACGGGAAGTCCCGTTCCCAATGCAAATAACAGTGGAAGCAATAAACCGGATACGCTGGTGATTGTCATTGGAATGAGCAAGCCAAAATACATGACTCCACTGTATGAGCAAAAAGCAAGAGCAAATACAAGTCCAAGCAGGAAGTCCTGGAAATAAGCTCCTTGTCTTCCTTCAACCTTTTTAGAAAGTTTTGAAAATGCCGGAAAGTTAATGGGAATAAAATCGAGCATAACTAAACCAATGATGATAAGTATTGGGCCAATCACTTTTTCGCCATAGCGGGAAAATACTTCTGATATTTTTAACAAATTGGCTCCTAAAAACAGAACCAAGGCAACCACAAAATAACTGAACGCTCTGCCTAAAGTATAAAGTAAGCCTCCTAATAGCACCCGTGTTTTTTCCTTTCCACCTTTACTAATAAATCCAATAGCCGTAATGTTGGTTGTTAGTGTGCAGGGACCCAGCGATGTGATTAGCCCAAGCAAAAAAGCTGACCATAATGGGAATTGCGATGCATCGTATAAATTGGTTAGATATTCTAGCATTAAAGATTGTCAAGGGTTCCTTCAAAAATGGGCTTAAACTTTTCCGGATTTGAGAGTGTATAGAGAAAAGCATCATTCGTTAGGTTGATTTGCTGATCATCCTTCAGTATGATGAGTGATTTAAAAACAACATTGAAATCCAGTGCAAAATCAGCAACTTCTTCTTCATCTAAATTATACTCACGATAAACAATTTTACCCGATTTTACATCTTCTGCATATTTGTCGTTAAGTTCATTTTTTACAAATTGCTCAACTGCATCGCAGGATTCACAACGCAACGATGTACGGAAATAATAAATCCCTATTTGACCTGTTTCTGGCATCATTATTTCATCACTGATAACCGGATTGCTGGTATTGCACGAAACCGTTATCCATAAAAAGCTTAAAAGAAAGATGTATTTGTGCATTAAACCTGGTTTATTTTCTCTAATAGAAACGCTTTCAAGTCGGTGTATTTCGGAAGCTCACCACTCATTACCAGTTTTTCATCAATTACCAGGGCTGGGGTTTTTGTTACTCCGTACTTCATGATTTCAAAAACACCTTCAACCTTTGTAACCGTCGCTTCCAGCTCAAGTTCTTTTACTGCTTTTCGAACCCGATGATCCAATCCCCTGCATCGGGCGCAGCCGGGTCCTAAAACTTTTATATCCATCATCTTAAAATGATTTTCTGTAAAAGTAATAATTTGAGAAGTTATACGTATTTAAAAAAGTGTTAATACAGCCTGAATGATTGGCTGTTAAAAAGGATTAAATTCAAAAACAGTTTAGTTCGGGTTGAAAGAATGTGTTATCTTCGCAAACATAAAATTACCTCGTAAAGATGAAAAACTTTAGATTACTAAATCTCGTTACCGGATGGGTAACATTTGTAATTGCAGCAATCACTTATTTAATGACCATTGAACCCACTGTAAGTTTCTGGGACTGTGGTGAATTCATAACAACAGCTTTTAAGCTGGAAGTTGGGCACCCGCCGGGGGCTCCGTTTTTTATGTTACTAGGTAGGTTTTTCACAATTTTTTCCGATGCAGCCAATGCCGGGAAGATGATAAATTCTTTATCAGCTTTGGCTAGTGCTTTTACTATTCTATTTTTGTTTTGGACTATTACTCACCTTGCCAAAAAACTGGTAAATACGGAAGAACTTTCACTGGGACAAACCATTGCGATTTTAGGTAGTGGATTAATTGGAGCATTAGCATATACTTTTTCAGACACATTTTGGTTCTCGGCCGTTGAAGGTGAAGTCTATGCCACTTCCTCTTTGGTTACAGCTTTGGTTTTTTGGGCCATCTTAAAATGGGAATCTATTGCCGATCAGCCTCATGCAACCCGATGGATCATACTTATTGCTTATCTCGTAGGACTTTCTATAGGTGTTCACCTGTTAAACTTACTGGCTATTCCGGCCATTGTGTTTGTTTACTATTTCAAAAAATATACACCAACAACCAAAGGAGTTATTTATAGCTTAATCTTATCCGTAGTAATGCTGGGATTGGTTATGTATGGAATTATTCCGGGAGTTGTAAAAGTGGCTTCATGGTTTGAGTTGTTATTTGTAAATAGTTTCGGGCTACCATTTAATTCAGGTGTAATTTTCTATGCAATAGTACTTGTTGGCCTTATTATTTACGGTCTATATTATACCATGAAAAAGAAGAAAGTACTCTGGAATACAGTGCTTTTAGCGTTTACCGTTATTTTAATAGGATATTCATCTTATGCTATTGTTGTTATTCGTTCATCTGCAAATACACCGATGAATCAGAATACTCCGGATGATGTATTTTCTTTACTATCATATCTTAATCGCGATCAATACGGAGATAACCCATTGTTCATCGGACAATATTACAATACCCCAAGGGATAGTGAAGATCCAACTTCGGATGGAAGTCCTTATTACATTCAGGAAGATGGGAAGTATGTTGTTGCCTATGTGCGTCAGGAGGTGAATTATGATTCCCGGTATACGACAATTTTCCCCCGAATGTGGAGCAGTCAGCCTGCTGCACATGTAACTGGGTACAAAAGCTGGGCCGGGATAACCGGTAAAAGAGTGTCAATTGCGAATGAGTTGGGGGAAAATCAAATTATTGAGCTTCCAACCTTTGGGGAAAATCTGACTTACTTTATCCGGTATCAGCTTGTCCATATGTATTTCCGCTACTTCATGTGGAACTTTGTTGGACGGCAAAACGATATTCAGGGAAATGGAGATAATATCAATGGCAACTGGTTAAGTGGAATTGGGTTCATTGATTCCATGCGCTTAGGTGATCAAACCTATTTGCCGGAAAACCTGAAAAATAACAGGGGGCGAAATACCTATTATTTCCTACCGCTACTTCTTGGATTAATAGGTGCATTTTTTCACTATAAGAAAAGCCAAAAAGATTTTTGGGTGGTCATGTTATTGTTTATACTGACTGGAATCGCAATTGTTGTATATCTGAACCAAACTCCACAGCAACCCCGTGAAAGAGATTATGCCTATGCCGGATCATTTTACGCATTTGCCATCTGGATTGGATTGGGTGTGATGAGCATTTTTGATTTTCTAAAAGACAAAAAACTTCCGGCTACAGCAAGTGCCATTGCAGTTTCGGCATTGAGCTTAGTTTTAGTACCTGGAATTATGGCCAGCGAAAACTGGGACGACCATGATCGCTCAGGTCGCTATACTGCCCGGGATTTTGGCTACGATTACCTGGCTACCTGCGATGAGAACGCTGTAATTTTTACCAACGGGGATAACGATACTTTCCCATTGTGGTACAACCAGGAAGTTGAATCGGTTCGTCCTGATGTTCGCGTGTGTAACTTAAGTTACCTGCAAACAGACTGGTATATCGATCAGATGAAACAGCAGGCTTACGATTCCGAACCTCTTCCAATTTCTTTTGAACACGATCAATATTTGTATGGAACAAGAGATTTTACTTACATATTACCAGATGATAGAATTCAAGGGGCAATTGAACTAAACAGGGCATTGGAATTTGTAAAAAGCGAAGACCCTGGCACTAAGTTAACACAATATGGGAATGCTGCATATATCCCAGCAAAGATGTTGTACTTAAAAGTAGATAAAGAAGCAGTTATCCGAAATAAAGTAGTTCCGGAGAGCATGTACGATCAAATACAGGATACGATCTTCTTTGATTTTAGTGACAGGGAGGTGCTTTATAAGGATGAATTGATGTTGTTGGATATGATTGCCACTTCAAATTGGGAACGTCCTCTTTATTTTGCGTTTACCATTGGAAGCAGTAAGTATTTGAATTTGGAAAACTATTTCCAAATTGAAGGTTTTGCCTATCGTTTTACTCCTGTATTAACTCAGCCTTCCGGTGATGGTATTCGATTTGGAAGTGTTAATACTGAAAGAATGTATGACAACCTCATGAATAAATTTAAATGGGGTAATATGAATGATCCGGATGTTTATATCGATGAGAACAATCAGCGAATGATGACGAATATTCGCAATGTATTTAACCGTTTGGCTGACGGTTTGATTGAAGAAGGAAAAATGCAGGAAGCTGTTGAGGTTTTGGATCGTAATATGGAACTTATTCCTTCAGATAAGGTTGAATACAATTATTTCTCGCAGCAAACAACTGAGTACTATTATGCTGCTGGTGCAACAGATAAAGCAAATGATTTGGCGAGTAAAATCCATGATTTCTATGTAGGTAACCTGGAATTTTATCTTTCTTTACACCCGGACTTCCTCCCATCGGTTGATGAAGAAATAACGAGAAATATTGTTTACCTGAGGGAATTGGCGAGAGTCACTGATAAATATGAACAGCAGGAGTTAACCGAAGAAATAGCAGCAGATTACAACTCATATGCAGAGTTTTATTTAAATAACCTTCAGTAATGCGGCGTTTAAATCCCAGGATACGGTTACCACGATTTTTAAACAGGTGTTTCCCATCTGCAATTTGGAGGGCTTCAGTAGAAACAAAAGAAGTGTTCCTTACCTTTGATGACGGACCTGTTCCTGAAGTAACTCCTTGGGTGCTCGATTTATTGAAGAAAGAAGATATTAAAGCTTGCTTTTTCTGTGTCGGTGAAAATGTAAAGCGGCATCCTGACGTATATAGATGGGTTTTGAGAGAAGGGCATCAGGTGGGAAACCATACGTTTAATCATTTGCAAGGATTAAAAACAAAAGACCCTGCCTTTTTATCTAATGTTGAAAAAGCATCACAATACATTAATTCCTGTCTTTTTAGGCCACCACACGGGTGGATGAGAAGATCACAGTATGAACAGTTAAGCCTTACTTATACGGTTGTAATGTGGGATATAATTAGTGGAGATTACCGAAAAGAATTAACGCCAAAGGATGTCATTAAAAATGTTCTAAAGACGGTAAGACCCGGCTCAATCATTGTTTTTCACGATTCTATAAAGGCACAAAAAAACCTTGAGGTGGCACTTCCCGTAATCATTCGTAAGCTAAAACGGAAAGGATATTCTTTTGGGAAGCTCACTGAAAACAACCGCCAAATGAAGATGGCCATTTAAAGAAGAAAATTATTAATTCGAAATAAAACAAACGATCATGTTGAATATTTTAGTTGTTGGTTCTGGTGGAAGAGAGCATGCTATGGCGTGGAAAATTAAGCAATCACCAAAGCTAAATCAATTATTTATTGCTCCGGGAAATGCCGGAACTGCTGACTTAGGTGAAAATATCCCTGTGTGTGTTTCTGATTTTGAAGGATTAAAAAAGGTTATTCTCGAAAAGGAAATTAACATGGTGGTTATTGGTCCTGAAGTTCCTTTGGTAGAAGGCTTACACGATTATATAATTGCTGATGAGAATTTAAAAGGAATAAAGGTTGTTGGCCCTCAAAAAGAAGGAGCTCAGCTGGAAGGAAGTAAGGACTACGCTAAAGAGTTCATGCAAAGGCATAATATTCCAACAGCAAAATATCTTACAGTAACTAAGCAAAATCTAACTGAAGGTGTAGCTTTTCTTGAAACAATGAAAGCTCCTTATGTGCTTAAAGCTGACGGATTGGCTGCCGGTAAAGGTGTGTTGATTATTGAAGACATTAAAGAGGCTCAGGATTCTTTAAAAGAGATGCTTGATGGTCAGTTTGGTGATGCAAGTAGCAAAGTGGTTATTGAAGAATTTTTGTCGGGTGTTGAGCTTTCAGTTTTCGCCATTACCGACGGAAAAGACTATCAGATATTACCTGAGGCAAAAGATTATAAACGTATTGGAGAAGGAGATACCGGACTTAATACTGGAGGTATGGGAGCAATAAGTCCTGTTCCTTTTGCCGATCAGGAATTCATGAAAAAGATTGAAGATCGCATTGTGAAACCTACCATTGAAGGTCTGAAAAAAGACAACATTCCATATAACGGATTTGTATTTTTTGGTTTGATTAACTGTGATGGAGATCCAAAAGTAATTGAATATAATGTACGTATGGGTGACCCGGAAACCGAAGCTGTTATGTTGCGTGTTAAGTCAGATTTTGTTGACTTACTTGAAGCTGCTGCCGATGGAACCATGGCTTCTCAATCGATTGAAATTGATGAACGTGCAGCTGTGACCGTAATGCTCGTTTCCGGTGGATATCCAGGGAGCTATCCAAAAGGAATTGCCATGAGTGGTTTCGATGCAGTAGAAAACAGTATTCTATTCCATGCGGGAACAAAGCAAACCGACAGTGAAGTAGTAACTGCCGGAGGACGTGTAATTGCTGTTAGCTCTTATGGAAAGGACATGAAAGAAGCGTTGGCTCAATCCTATGTTAATGCTGAGAAAATAAACTTTGACGGCAAATATTATCGAAAAGACCTTGGATTCGATTTATAATCGGGTTTAAAAATATACTTTAGCAAAGGGCAAAGGATTTTCATCTTTTGCTTTTTGCTATTGCTTTTTTGGGACAATTTCAATTTTGAAATCATGTTAATCAGGTTTTTCAAAAGTAATCAGGCTTATCATTTTATACTGATACCTCTTGTGGTATTAGTATTGTGGTTTCGGTCCTATTTGTATCCTGAGTTTTTCCCTTTCTTCGAGGGTGAAAACCAGATGCCACTATATAAGCCTTTATTTTTTCTGCTTTCAGAGTCTGCTTTTGTAAATAACCTGTTGTCTATGGTTTTTGTCATTCTGTTTTCATTCCTTATAGTCAGGATGAATGCAGTATATTCCTTAATCCAGTTACGAACTTTTCTGCCAGCCAATATTTTTATTTTAATCGTTAGTGGTATACTGATGCTTCATACATTGCATCCAGTATATTTTGGTGCTCTATTTTTACTATTTACACTAAATCGCATTTTTAGCAGCTATGATAATAAAAGCATTCACTCTATTGCTATTGACTCAGGGGTTTTAATTGGGGTAGGATCGTTGTTTTATTTTAACCTTGTTTTTTATTTCCCTCTGATCTGGATTAGTTTTTTATTAATACACAAAAGTCCTAACTGGAGAGATTTTGTGTTGTCATTAATCGGACTTCTTTTACCTTGGTTTTTTACATTTACTTATTTCTATTTTACAGATACGACTGATGAGTTGGGATTAATTATTCAGCAAAACTTATTTACTGAAAATTATTTCCTAAGGGGCAATAGAAACATGCAGGTTTATATTGGGTTCTTAATTTTTTTCACATTGCTTGGAAGTGTATTTATGTTGGGGACAATACGATGAAAAGAAGATTATTATTCGTAAATATTTTCAGATCTTATTTTTAATTTTTTTAATCTCACTAGCTCTTTTAATTTTTGTTCCTTCTGTTTCTATTGAGATTCTGATTATCATGGCCATTCCACTTACTTATCTTATCTCTAATTACCTGATTTATATGCGCAGGCAATTTTGGGCAAATGCGTTCTTATATGTATTTATTGGACTTATTATTTATTTACAATTTGTGTAATGAATACAGGGAAGGCTACATTGGCAATCTATGGAATTCAGGACAGGGATGAATATGAGCATCCTTTTTATGTGCACGATCACAATTTGTGTATCATGCAGAATGGGAGAGTCAGGGATTTTTTACAACAGGAGAGGATTAGCAGAAGAAAGCGTGATAACTCCTTACATAAAACCCTTCCTGCAATTTTAAAAGAAAGGAAATTATTAGCTGAAGATTTTGATCTTGTTTTTGTTGATAATGTAGTTGGACGAACATTCCTTACAGCAAGGGGAAATGTGCGTTTTGAAGCCCCTTTAAGCAATGAATTACATAATGGTCCTGAAGAAGGCAGGTGCTGGTGGTTTGGGCAGGAAAAACGAGCCTGGGTATTAAATCATGAGTTGGCTCATATCTATAGTTGCCTTCCGTTTTTTGGTGAATTTGAAGATAACAGTCTGCTGGTTCATTTTGATGGGGGAGCCAGTCGGAGTAATTTCTCAGCCTGGACATACAAAAATGGAGAATTGAAGAAGTATCTTGCTCATTGGGATTACCAATATCTTACCACCATTTTTAATGCCAATGCGTTGGTCTTTTCTGTAATTGGAGCAAAGCTGAGCGATCAAAACAGTGTTCCCGGAAAGATGATGGGATTGGCCGGGCATGGAAATTTCAAACCTGAAATCGAGGAATGGCTGAGAAATCATAATTTCTTTGAAAACATTTGGAGCAAAAAATCCACTTTCTTTAAACAGGTAAAAAGTGATTGGAATATTGAATTGAAGTCTTTTGACCAGAAGCATCCTTTTATTCTGGATTGTATTGCAACTTTACATGAATTGTTTGCACGAGAAATTGTAAATATTCTGAAACAATTACAGCAGGAAACCCAAACCCAATTTCTTTACTATTCCGGAGGTTGTGCATTAAATATTGTTGCCAATACCAGAATTATTAATGAACGAATTTTTAGCAGTGTTTTTATTCCTCCCTGTACAGAGGATTCCGGTTTGGCATTGGGAGCTGCTGCTTTCATGGAATGGCAAAAGCATGGTAAAATTGAGGTTCATTCTCCTTACTTAAATAACTGGAAACTTCCGGATTGTGAATTAAAGTATTCCGACGAAGATTTAGAACAGGTAGCTAAAGCTATTGTTGAGGGGAAAGTTATTGGTATTTGTAATGGTTATGGAGAAGCCGGTCCAAGAGCATTGGGAAATAGAAGTTTGATAGGGCTGGCCAACAGCAAAAAGCTGGCGAAAAAGATTAGCATGCAACACAAAAAGCGTGAATGGTATCGTCCGGTTGCTCCTGTGATGTTGGAAAAGAACACTCGCTATTTTACTGGTCTGGATGAAATTCATCCTCTTAGCCAATATATGTTACTTGATTTTGATATTTTACCCGATCGTCGGGATGAACTTGCCGGAGCTGTTCATGTTGATGGAACTGCCAGAATACAAACAATTTTTAAACGGGAACAAAATCCTTATTTATGGGATTTACTAAGCGTGTTGGATGAAAAATATCAAGTTAAGGCATTAATAAATACATCTTTTAATTCACGGGGAGAACCCATCGTTCATACTTCCGAAGATGCTTTGAATGCGGCTAAAAATATGAAAATTGATAGGGTTGTCATCAACGGAGCTTACACGGGTATTTAATTTCAATTAAAACAAACCGTGCAACTGTGCATCAATTTTATCGATTACTCCACTTAAATCTTCAGGAGAATTTGTGATATCAACTTTATCAACGTTAATTACTAATAATTTGCCGTCGGTATACTGGTTAATCCAGGCTTCGTAGCGTTCGTTCAGTTGTTTCAGGTAGTCCAGCCTGATTGAGTTTTCGTATTCACGTCCACGTTGCTGAATTTGATTTACCAAAGTAGGAACACTTGCTCTTAAGTAGATAAGAAGATCCGGTGATTTTACAAGCTTATTCATCATTTGAAACAAGCTGGAATAAGTTTTAAAATCTCGAGTTGACATTAAGCCCATGGAATGAAGATTGGGCGCAAAAATCTCGGCATCTTCAAAGATTGTCCTGTCCTGAATAATTGTTTCTTTTGACTTTTGAATCTCTACAATTTGGCTAAATCGGCTGTTTAGAAAATAAATTTGCAAATTGAAAGACCAGCGTTGCATGTCTTCATAGAAATCATTCAAATATGGGTTTTCATCAACTCCCTCGTAGTGAGGAGTCCAGCCATAATGTTTAGACAAAAGCTCAGTTAACGTGGTTTTTCCAGCTCCAATATTTCCGGCAACAGCAATGTGCATAGTAAAATAGATTAAGTAAAAAGATGCTTACAAATTTAATAGAATACAGCTAGCAGACCCTTACGTTCTATATAATTTTTTGGAGTTCAATTAATTCATCCAGATATTTTCGGTCATTTGCCAATCTTGGAATTTTGTTTTGTCCTCCCATTTTTCCTCTCCTTTTCATCCATTCGTAAAATAAACCATTAGAAGCAATTATAAGTTTTGGGCGTTCCAAAGTTAGGTTTTTATGCCTTTTTGCTTCGTAATCAGAATTCAGTGTCTTTAATGTAAAATCCAGAACTGAAATAAAATGCTCAATATCATCAGGTTCTTTTTCAAACTCGATAATCCATTCGTGAGCACCTTTCTGGTTTTCTTTCATGAAAATTGGACCAGCTGTATATTCTTTAATGTTTGCATTTGTTCTTTCGCAGGCCATTTTTAAAGCTTCTTCTGCATTATCCACAATTACTTCTTCGCCAAAAGCATTGATAAAATGTTTGGTTCTTCCGGTAATCTTAATTTTATAAGGATACTTAGATGTAAACTTCACTGTATCTCCAATGATATATCTCCATAAACCACCATTAGTAGAAATAACCATGGCGTAATTTTTCTCTAGTTCAACATCGCCAATACTTAACAAGGGAGGGTTTTCATCATGAAGATTTTCCATGGGAATAAACTCATAGTAAATGCCATAGTCGAGCATAAGAAGCATGGAATCACTTTCCGGGTCATCCTGAATGGCAAAGAAGCCTTCAGATGCATTATACGTTTCCATATAATTCATCGTGTCGGATGGAATGATCGTGAGATATTGATCCCTGTAAGGGTCAAATTTAATGCCCCCATGGATGAATACTTCCATATTGGGCCAAACTTCCAGTATGTTTTTTTTCCCGGTTGCCTCCAATACACGACTTAACAAAACCAGGTTCCAGGAAGGCACACCTGCCAATGAAGTTACATTTTCATCTCTGGTTTCCTCAATAATTTTAGCAACTTTCTCTTCAAATTCCTCAATTAGTGCTACTTCTGGAGGAGGTGTTCTGTAAAACTCCGACCAAAAAGGAGTATTTTCAATTAAAATGGCTGAAAGGTCTCCAAAGTAAGATTTGTTTTTCACATTGTTTATGCGGTGGCTTCCTCCCAGTGTTAAGGTTTTTCCGGATAATATCTTTGAATCAGGATTGTTTTTTAGGTACATGGCAAAAACATCTTTTGCTCCCCTAAAATGAATGCTTTCCAGTGATGTTTTGGTAACCGGGATAAACTTGCTTTTATCATTTGTTGTCCCTGATGATTTGGCAAACCACTTGATTTCTCCCGGCCAGGTAATATTCTTTTCACCTTGCATCATTCGGTTTATAAGTGGAGCTACATCTTCGTACCAACTTATCGGAAGTCTTTTCTTAAATTCTTCTTCAGTTTCTATTGATTTGAAGTCATATTGCAAACCCTGATTTGTATCCTTTGCCTCTTTTAAAAGATCAAGTAAAACTTCACGTTGAGTTTCAATGGGGTGTTTTTTAAATAATTCTATTTCGAATATTCTTTTATAATTCACCCAGTTAACGACAGAGTTTATTAATGGCATATTTTAATTGATTTCTGTTTAGACGAAAATAAGTCTTTCTGGTGTATATCAATATTAAAACCAGATGTTTTTCGTTAACTTATTATGAAACAATGCTGGCTGTAAATAATTTTCTATTTTTACTTTCATATAAATCTGCACATTATTCTGATATGAATTATATCGACATTGTTCTTGGAATTTTATTAATTATTTCTGCAATTAGAGGGTTTCATAAAGGCTTTATTGTTGAAGTTGCTTCATTGTTGGCACTTGTATTGGGGATCTGGGGAGCTATTCATTTTTCAGAATTTGTGGGTGACTACATTGTTGAAACTTTTGATTACCAGCCTGATTATCTCAACTTGATTTCTTTCATGTTTACTTTCGTTGTGATTGTTATTGTTGTACATATCCTTGGGAATGCGTTAGAACAAATCATCAATGTACTGGCTTTGGGATTGATAAATCATTTGGCTGGGTTATTATTTGGGATATTGAAAACGGCATTGATTTTAAGTATCATACTTATCTTTTTTGATAAGATTGACGATAATACAAAGATTCTTTCTGAAGATGTAAAAGAAGAATCTCGTGTATATGAGCCTATAAAAAGTTTAGTCCCAACTATTTTGCCTTTCCTGAATTTTTGGGATGAATATACACCACAACTCCAAAACAAGACTGAAACAGAACAAGCCTAGAGAGAAGTACAGGGACATTACGTGTTAAGGCTTTCCAAAAAAAGAAAGACATCGTTGCAATTTATTGTAGTCTTGCAAACTGAGTACTGAACATTATTTTTTGTTTTGGCTATTTGTTCTTTGATCTTGATTCTTTTTGGATAGTTCTGTCTTCTTGATTTTTATATCTTTGTCGAGTTTTTCCGACAAACGGAAAACCATTAAAATAGAATATAAAAAGACCATATACCCATGAATTTTGTAGACGAACTTACCTGGAGAGGGATGATTCATGATATCATGCCCGGAACAAAAGAACAACTGGAAAAAGAAATTACTTCAGCCTATGTTGGAATTGACCCTACGGCTGATTCCCTGCATATTGGGCATTTAGTTGGGGTTATGATGTTGAAACACTTTCAGTTGGCAGGGCATAAACCTATTGCCCTGGTTGGTGGAGCAACAGGAATGATTGGTGATCCATCCGGAAAGTCGCAGGAAAGAAACCTACTTGATGAAGAAACTTTAAGACACAACGAGAGTTGTTTGAGAGAACAGCTTTCACGTTTTCTTGATTTTGAATCTGATGTTCCTAATGCAGCTGAGTTGGTAAACAACTACGACTGGATGAAGAACTTTAGTTTTCTTGATTTTATCAGGGACATTGGTAAGCACATTACTGTGAACTACATGATGTCGAAAGACAGTGTGAAGAAAAGGCTTGGATCTGAATCGAAAGTTGGAATGTCTTTTACTGAGTTTACTTACCAGTTGGTTCAGGGATATGACTTTCTGTGGTTGTACCAAAACAAAGGCTGCAAATTGCAGATGGGGGGATCTGATCAGTGGGGAAATATTACTACAGGAACTGAATTAATTCGTCGCAAAGAAAGTGGAGATGCTTTTGCTCTTACTTGTCCTCTTATTACAAAAGCAGATGGCTCTAAATTTGGTAAAACCGAATCGGGAAATGTTTGGCTGGATGCCAAATTAACGTCACCTTATAAATTCCTTCAATTTTGGTTGAATACATCTGATGAAGATGCAGAAAAATACATTAAGATTTTTACGCTCCTGGAAAGAGAAGAAATTGAACAACTTATTGTAGCTCACAGAGACGCTCCACACAAACGTGAATTGCAGAAAAAACTAGCTGAAGAAATTACAGTTATGGTTCACTCCCGTGAGGATTATGAAACAGCGGTTGAGGCATCACAAATTCTGTTTGGAAGAGGTACTGCTGATACTTTGAAAAAGTTAGACGAAGATACATTCTTGTCTGTTTTTGAGGGCGTTCCACAATTCAATATATCAAAATCTGATCTTGACGCCGGAATCAATGTTGTTGATTTACTTGCTGATCACGCTGCAGTTTTCCCTTCAAAAGGCGAATTGCGCCGTACGATTAAAGGCAATGGATTGAGCATCAATAAAGAAAAAATAGGCAATCAGGACTTAGTGGTGGATTCATCATTCTTAATTGGAGGAAAATATGTTTTGGCTCAAAAAGGGAAGAAAAACTATTTCCTAATTATTGCTGGATAAAGCACCAATAATAAATTTACATATTGAACGTTTAAACTAACGGCTAAACTATATACCTGTTTCTTATGAAGAGTTATTTCGATAATCAATCGTTGCTATCAACAATCTGGAAATGGAAAATCCATTTCATAATTATTGGGGTTGTAACATTTATCCTTGCAGCAATATTTTCATCACCTTTTTTTATAACTCCACTTTATAAATCAGAGAGTAGGGTTTATCCGATAAATTCGTCACCTTATTCGGAAGAATCGGAAAGTGAACAGTTACTTGAAATTTTAAGCTCATCGGATTTGAAACGAAAGATGATTGATGTCTTTAATCTTTCTGAGCGATATGATATTAAGGCTGATGATCCTTATTACAGAACAAAAATACTGAAGGGATATGATGAGCATATTGATTATAAGAAAACGGAATATGAGACTATTGAAATTTCTGTTCTTGATGCAGATCCACAGGTAGCTAGTGATATGGTTGATTCACTGATTGCCTTTTACAATCAAAAGGTTAAGGGGCTACAACGGAAAAAATTTGGAGAACAGGCTTATTCATATACCAATGACCTAAACAGAAAAAAGCTTGAAATTGATTCGCTAAAAAAACATATGGATGTTTTGCGTCGAGAGTATGGGCTTTTAGATTACGAAAAGCAAGCAGAACAACTTACTTCGGGTTATATGGTTGCCCTTGCAGAAGGTGCTGAACCTCAGGCTATAAATGAAATTCGTGGAATGTTGGGCAATATGGAAGAAAAAGGAGGTGATTTTTTCCTTTTGGAAATTGAAATGGAAGCGCTTGAAATTCAGCGTGATACAATAAACAGAAGACTGGAAAAAGCCTTGAGTTTTGCCAATAAGGATGAGTCTTATGCAATGGTTGTTGAGGAAGCTTTTCCTGCTGATAAAAAGTCGTACCCAACACGCTGGCTGATTGTTTTGGTTAGTTTACTAGCTGTTGAATTTTTAGCTTTAATAACAATTATTGCTCTGGAAAATTTTAAGAATGTAAAATCATAATTTTGCTGAATAGCCGTTTAAAAATAGTTCTTTTTTACAGCGTATCAGCAGTTTTCCTACTTCTTAATTTCTATTTTATTATTAGCAAAGATACGCTGATTGTTAGTGCCTTACCTTTTGCATTAGCTGTAATCTTAGTCGCTATTTTGCGCCTGGATATCCTTTTATTGTCAGTTGTCTTTTTTACTCCTTTATCTGTCCCTTTAAAAGAATTGATAAGTGGGCTTTCATTCGATATGAATTTGCCGACTGAACCGCTTTTATTTGGTGTGCTTGTTTTGTTTATCTTGAAAGTTGTGGGTAACCGTGGATTCGATAAACAGGTTCTCAGACATCCCGTGAGTATTGCTATTTACTTCTATTTGTTTTGGATGTTGCTAACCTGTCTAACTAGTACTATGCCTCTTGTATCGTTAAAATACTGGCTGTCTAAGGTTTGGTTTTTGGCTGCTTTCTATTTCATGGCAAATATTCTTTTTCGGAATATCAAAAATTATTATTGGTTTGTTGGACTTTATACGGCTGCTTTTATGGTGGTTATTGCTTATGCCTGGTACAGGCATTTAGGCTATGGTTTTTATGATCAGCAGGCAGCGCATTTTGTGATGAATCCGTTTTATAAAGATCATACTTCTTATGGTGCGATGTTGGCATTTTTTGTACCTCTTTTGGCTGGATTCAGTTTTCATAAGGAGTACAAAGGCATTTATCGTTTTTGGGCGTTTATCTGTTTATCTATTGTATTTGCAGCGTTGATTTTATCCTATACAAGGGCAGCATGGCTAAGTCTGGTTGTAGGCGTTGGCGTTTGGGTTATCATGAAATTAAAGATTCGTTTTAGACCTCTGTTTATTACATTCTTAACTGTATTGGCTATTTTGTTAGTTTTCCAAACACGTATTTTGATGTTTTTGGAAAGAAATGACCAGGAATCTTCCGCAAATTTGTCTACTCATATTTCATCGATGACTAATGTTACATCGGATGCTTCTAATCTTGAACGAATAAACCGGTGGAGTTGCGCAATCCGAATGTTTGAAGAAAAACCAGTTCTGGGTTGGGGACCGGGAACTTATATGTTTCAATATGCACCCTTTCAGTTAACCCAGGACAGAACGATAATAAGTACCAATTCGGGTGATATGGGGAATGCTCATAGCGAATATCTGGGAGCACTTTCTGAATCAGGGATTCTGGGTATGCTTAGTTTTATCTTACTGGTCGTTTTTGTCTATTATATTGGTATAAATGCGTATAGCAGAACAGATAATAGAGAGTATAGAATGCTTTTGCTTTCATCCATAGTAGCATTGACAACTTATCTTGTTCATGGGTTTTTAAATAACTTTCTAGATACGGATAAAGCAGCTGTTCCTTTTTGGGGTTGTGTTGCACTAATTGTTATGTTGGATATTAAAATTAAATCGACCCAAGACAAATTCCCGGAAACTAAAAAAGCTTCCAAATTGGAAGCCTTTTAATATTTTTAAAGAACGATATTCTTACTTTTTCACTCGTTCGTTGTAGCTTCTGTCTTTAGAGTCTACTTTAATTATGTCACCTTCATTGATAAACAAAGGAACCATAATAATTGCGCCAGTTTCAACCGTAGCTTCTTTAAGAGCAGTAGAACTTGCAGTGTTTCCTTTTTCAGCCTGAATCGTTTCGGTAACTTCCAGTTCAACTGTAGCAGGTAACTCTGCAGTAAGAGGAGTTTCTGTGTCTGCATGAAAATTAACATCGATGATTTGACCTTCTTTCATTAGATCAACATTTTCGATTAGTTCAGGATCTAGGGAAACTTGCTCAAAAGTTTCTGTGTGCATAAAATTACAACCCATATCATCTTTATAGAGATATTGATAAGGGCGACGCTCAATACGTACGGGATTTATTTTTGCACCAGCATTGAATGTATTTTCAATTACTTTTCCTGTTTTTACATTCTTAAGTTTTGTACGAACAAATGCAGCACCTTTGCCAGGTTTCACGTGCAAAAATTGAATAATGGTATAAAGTTGCCCATTATAATCAATGGTCATTCCATTTTTAATGTCTGATGTACTTGCCATATCGGGAAATAAATTAAAATTTCAAATTTTGCACAAAAATAGTAAAATATTGCTAAAACCTTGAGATTCGGCTTTTTGAATTAATGTTCAGCGAGTCAGTCTATTATTTATTTACAATAAGTTTTACTCCTTCTTTCTCAAATGAAAGGAGTTCACATTTTAATGCACCAATATTCATATCAAATTCCAAAAGAATAGGCAAATTGTTTGTATCTTTTGAAATGTAAAACTTCAACCCATCTGATCTTTTTAAAAGTTTGCCTTTTGAAACATGAGGAGAAACAACATAACATTCAATTTCCCCTAAATCGGTTTTAACTTTTTCTGTTCCTAAGTAATAGGTTGTTAGCATAAAATGCTCATCTGCATGAAAAACAGGGAGAGTAAATTCTTCACCTTCATCAAGTTTCTCGAAAAGACTATTATTTCGCAGATAAAAAAATGAGGTTAAAATATCTACCAGGTTATGAGGGACCTTTTTCCCTCCTGAGCGTTGGCTAAAAATAGAATCGTTGTCGTTAAAAAAAGTTGTTTCATTGTAATACCGATACTTTCTTTCCTTAACATTCCGAATAGTTACGTAGGGTAAGTTAGTTTCCGGATCGACAATGCTTTCATAAATGTCGTGAACACTGAATAGTTTATCCGGTAATCCTATTGTATTGCCCTCCATATAATAATGAATGGCTTTTTGCCCATTATACGTTGTGTCATTTACCTGAAGGGTGGCAATCCCTCCATTTATAAAGCTATACCTAAGTTTATATTCTAATTTTTCAATGGGCTGTGCATAGGTACTTATCACAGAAAAAAATAAAGAAAAAAATAAGAATCGTTTCATGACTTTAAAATGTTTTTTCGTGGCTTTCCTGCAATGAAATCTTTTAAGTAAAATGGCTCAAAGTAGGCCAGATCCACAAAATTGTTGTTTTCATATGCTTTCTGTGATAGCAAACACATAAACTGTGCCGAAGTTTTTACTTCGCTTATGAAAATAGCATTGGGATGCTTGATAATTTCTTTGCATTTGCCAGAACCATTTCCGAAAAACACGACTACATTTTTATCTAAAAACTCCAGAAAAGAGTCTTCCTCAATAATTTTAGCACTTACACTTTCTATTTCATTATTCAGTTGATCAAATATTGAAGTATAAACTTCCATTCTGCGGGCATCAATCATGGGAGCAAAAAGCAGGTTGCTTTGATCTGGTAATTGCCATTTCTTCGGGTTCAAACTGACATGTAAACTCATGGCCTGCAGCGGATCAACAGCAATTAATGGAAGTTTATTGGCATAACAAATACCTTTTGCCAAAGAAACACCGATCCTTAAACCAGTGTAAGAGCCTGGCCCCTGACTTACAGCAACAGCCGATAATTCTTGAAATTCTTTTCCGGATTCACTCATAACTTCCTGGGCATAAACACTAAGTAAACGGGCATGATTTTGTCCATCAAAGTTTTCACGGGCTGATATGATCTTCCCATTTTCCGATAACGCGACACTGCAAACTTCAGTGGAAGATTCAAGATTTAGAATTAAAGACATCTTTTAAATTAAAATTTGTGCAAAGTTAATGTTATTTCATACGTTAAAAGTGACCTTTCACAAATAAGAATACCTTTTTCATAAAAAAGGAACATTCTTGTATAGAAATGATTATAAATTTTTTATACTTTTATCAAGCTAAATTATGCTAACATGTACAGAACGCTTATTATTGACGATGACCGTTTAGCAAGGAGGGTCCTTTTTCGTATCATAGAACAAAATTTAGATGAAATTGAAATTATAGGTGAGGCTGATTGTGTCAATGCAGGGTTGGAAGCGATTAAATCCTTAAAGCCTGATTTGGTTTTTCTTGATATTGAGATGCCGGATGGGACAGGCTTTGACTTGATTGATAAATTACCATCTGTAAACTTCAAATTAATCTTTACAACTTCATATAGCGACTATGCCATTAAGGCATTTAAGTACTCTGCCTTTGATTACATTGTGAAACCAATTCTCCCTGAAAATGTAATTTCAACAGTTGAGCGAATAAAAGATATTCCAGTGTTTGAGAATAAAGCAGATTTGGAAGAATTGAAATTGAAAATTGCAGAGACGAAGAAGGATGATGAGCATACAATTGCGTTACCTGATATTAATGGTTTTTCAATTATAAAAACGAAAAATATCTTAAGATGTGAAGGCGAACGTAATTATTCAAGAGTACACTATAAAGATGGAACATCAGTATTGGTAAGCCGTACCTTGTTAGAATTTGATCAGCTTTTGGTTCCTCTTGGATTTTGCCGTATTCACCGTTCTCATTTGATTAACCTGGATTGCGTTGTTCGCTATTTGAAATCTGATGGAGGCCTAATTGAAATGAATGATCATACTCAGCTAAAGGTGTCTCCAAAATATAAAGAAGATTTACTGGATAAACTCTTGAAAAACAGACTTTAATCGTTTCTATGTAAGCAAGTCAAAAAGCTCACTTACATCATCAGAGAAATAATTTGGTTTTAGAGCTTTCAGTTCATTATTATTACCAAAGCCATAGCCCACAGCAATGGTATTTATTTCGTTTGCCTGGCCTCCAACAATGTCGTACCGGGTATCTCCAATCATTACCACTTCTTCGGAAGGGATAATCCTGTTGCGATCCATTAAGCGTGTAATTAATTCAGCTTTGGTGTGTTTTCCACCGTCGCCTGCTCCCTGAATATCTATCAGGTAACGATCGATAGAAAAATGTCGAAGAACTGTCTGGGCAAAAATATCCTTTTTCGAAGTAGCTACATAAAGCATTTTGCCTTGTTGTTCCAATTCTTCAAGTAGATCAAGTATTCCGGGGTAAAGCTCACCTTCATACAAACCTCGTTGACTGTAATATTCTCTGAAAATATTCACTCCCAACTCAACTTGCTTTTCCGTAAAGTCTAAAGTATTTTTTAAACCATCTTGTATGGGTGGGCCAATCAATTGATCAACAATTGAAGATCCATCCAGGGAAATTCCCATCTTATCCAGCATGTAATTCAACGAATTTTCTAACCCTATTTTAGAGTTTATAAGTGTTCCATCCAGATCAAAAATGATGTGAGAATATCGGGGCATATTTATTTTTTCAGGCAAATTACCAATTATTCATCCTTTAAAAATATATGAAGATAAATTTCGAAAAGAGCTTACAGTTTCTTAAAATTCAAGCTCTCACAGCTGAATTGTTATCTTTGCCGACTCAGTATCAAAAACTTTGTATTTCAGGTAAGAATGAACGATAATTTTCAGACAATTATAAAAGAGGCGACAGGAGCGAGTAATATTTTTGAGGTTGAAGTAATTCAAAATCTGTGGAGTGGATATGGAAAGATTATTCGCTACGGGTTAGAAGGCACAGAAACAGAAAGTGTAATTGTGAAGCATGTTCGCCTACCCGAAGGCAAGAAACATCCTCGCGGATGGAACACCGATCTTTCTCATGAGCGAAAGATAAAATCATATCAGGTAGAAACTGCGTGGTATAGTAAATGGGCAAATAAATGTGATGAAAATTGCCGTATTCCCCATTGTATGGCCGTGGAAACTCAGGGAGATGAAGTTTTAATGGTGATGGAGGATTTAGATGCTTCAGGTTTCCCAGGAAGAAAAACATCGGTTACGTTGAATGACATGGAAGTTTGCCTGGATTGGCTGGCTAACTTTCATGCTACATTTATGGGTGAAAAACCTGAAGGTTTATGGGAAACCGGAACCTACTGGCACCTGAAAACCCGCCCTGAAGAACTGGAAGTTTTAAAGGATATTCCATTAAAAAATGCAGCTGAGGGCATTGATGAAAAATTAAAGAATAGTCCTTTTCAGACCTTTGTACATGGCGATGCCAAATTGGCTAATTTTTGTTTCCCAACGAAAGGAGAACAAGTTGCTGCTGTCGATTTTCAGTATGTTGGAGGAGGCTGTGGAATGAAAGACGTTGCTTATTTTATTGGCAGTTGTTTGTATGAAGAAGATTGCGAAACTTACGAAATACATTTACTTGATTACTACTTTAGCAGTCTCAAAGAAGCTCTTTTCGCAAAAAATAAGAATATTGATTCAGCTGCTCTTGAAACAGACTGGCGCCATTTGTATTATTATGCATGGGCTGATTTTCATCGATTCCTGAAGGGATGGAGCCCGGGACATTGGAAAATTAATAGTTATAGTGAACGTGTTTGTCGTGAAGTAATTGCTGAGTTAAACGCTTAAAGTAACAATTATGCAACTTACAGAATTTAACCTTGAAGAACTATGTGGAGCGGCTACGTCGGCAGCTTTAAAAGCAGGAACCCTCATTTCTTCTTATGCTGATAAAGAACTTGAAGTAAAAAATAAATTAGTTGGAGACAGCATTGCTTCGCAGGTTGTTACAGAGGTTGATATAAAAGCTCAGGAGATAATTCTACAGATGCTCGCCAAGGTGACTAAAAAGTACGATTTGGGGACATTGGGAGAAGAGAGTGTCGATAATCACGAGCGTTTTGAAAAAGATTATTTCTGGGCAATTGATCCGATTGATGGCACCTTGGCTTTTATAAACAAACAGCATGGTTATTCTGTATCTATTGCGCTTGTTTCAAGAGACGGAGAACCTGTTGTGGGGGTTATACTCGATCCAACGACGATGACTCTTTATTCTGCCATAAAAGGGCAGGGAGCATTCTTTAACGGACGCAGATTTCAGGTTGAAGAAGAAAATGAATATCTGACTTTCCATCATGGAGTAAATTTTCCCAAACATAGATTTTTTGAATCAACTCTCAAGGAACTGGAGAAAGTGAGTTGTGATTTAAACTATTCCGGATTGAAAACCCAGTTTCAGGGAGGTGCTGCATTAATTGCCTGCTGGGTATTGGAAAATGCTCCAGCTTGCTATTTTAGCTATCCCAAAAAACATGAGGGAGGCGGGAGTATTTGGGATTATGCAGCCAGTGCCTGCATCTACCAAGAAGCTGGTGGTTGGGTTAGTGATCTTCTGGGTAATCCTCTCGATTTAAATCGCCTTGACTCTACATTTATGAACCATCGGGGTATTCTTTTTGCGACAAACGAGAAGCTGGCAAGAAAGATTATTGAGTTTGCCGGAGATTTAAGTAAATAATCTTTAGTAGAATTTTATAAGTAGTAGAATAACGTAATTGTAACAACCAGAACTGTGGTGCTTGCAGAATTTATATAAGCAGTGAGCCAAAAGTCATGTGTTGTAATAGTTTTTTTGATGTGTCCAATAAACGGCTTTTCCACTAATTTTTCATGATACACATTTGGTCCACCAAAGCGACATTTAAGTATTCCGGCCAAAGCAGCTTCGGGGTAACCGGCATTAGGACTACTATGTTTATATCCATAGCGAAAAATATGCAAAAGTCCACTCCAGCTAAAGCTTACTAAAACCATCAGAAAAGCTGTTAAGCGAGCAGGAATCAGGTTAAGTAAATCGTCCAGTCGGGCAGCAAACCAACCGTAATCTTTATAGCGTTTGTTTTTGTATGCAATCATTGAATCTAGTGTACTTGCCATTTTAAAGGCAAACATTAAGGGAACTCCACCTAATGCATAATAAAAGAGTGGTGCAATAACTCCATCGCTTAAATTTTCGGCCATAGTTTCTAATACGGCAATGCGAATTTGCTGCTCAGTCAAATTGGAAGTATCGCGTCCTACAATAAAGCTTAATTGTTTGCGACCAGCTTCTAATCCGTCATTTTTAAGTGCTTTTATTACAAGCCACGATTCATAAATCAGGCTTCGGTTTGCCAATCCATAAAACACGCCAACCGATGCTATTACGATGTAAACAACCGGAAACTGTTCCAATATCCGGAAAACTTCAAATAACAAAATCCAAATGCCAAATACTAGCATAGCAGAGGTTAAGGAACCTTTTAGCTTCTTATATCTTCCTTGGTTGAACTTTCTTTCCAGGGATGCAATTGCCCATCCAAACAATCGGATGGGATGTGGTAGCCAACGTGGGTCACCAAGGAGACAATCCAAAGCAAAGCCTATGAGAAGGGGAAGTATCATCATCATTTGTGATTAGTCATCCTTATTTTCTTCTTTCAATACAGAATAAACATATTCCATATCCACATGCTGGCGGACATGGCTGGCCAGCTTGTTGTATTGCTCTTCTTTAAAAGCAACGTAATCGAATTCTGCTACATCAGCTTTCAGTTGATTCGCTTTTAGTATTTCTTCAACCACTGCTTTGTTATCCAGTATTCCGTGCAAGTATGTGCCCCAAAGTTTAGGCGAAACGATACAACCATCTTTAGTCCCATCATCCAGTTTGCAAAGAGGTTTACCGTTGATCAGTAAAGTTTTTCCCATATGAATTTCATATCCGGAGCACTTTTCATCTCTTCCCGTAAATTGAAAATTCGTTTGTACGGTGCGTTTATCTTTGTTTAGTGTAGTAATTACCGGCAGAAGCCCTAGTCCGGGCATGTTTTCAATTTCTCCTTCAACATGATCAGGATCTTGAATTTCTTCACCTAAAATCTGGTATCCTCCACAGATTCCATACACACCTTTGCCATTTTCAGCAGCCTGAATAATAGCTTTTGCCAAACCGCGTTTGCGTAAATAAATTAAATCTGAAATCGTATTTTTTGAGCCGGGAACAAGTACGATGTCAGCTTTTGCAATTTCCTTTGGATTGGCCGAATAGTAAAGGTTTACCTCGGGCATGCGTTCCAGCATATTGAAGTCGGTGAAATTACTCATATGTCTTAATAAAACTACGGCAATATTGATTTTTGAAGAATCGGTACTTCCTCGTTTATAATCAATCACAACACTGTCTTCCTGTTCCACATGAATGTCGTTGAAATAAGGAACAACTCCTATTACAGGAACTCCTGTAAGGTCTTCCAGTATTTTTTTTCCGTCTTCAAATAAGCTTATATCTCCTCTGAATTTATTAATCAGAATTCCCTTGATGAGTTTTCGCTCGGCTTCAGGAAGTAATTTTATGGTACCGTAAACACTTCCAAAAACTCCACCCCGATCAATATCTGCAATCAAAATGGTTGGTGACCCAGTTTCCAAAGCTACACGCATATTGGTGATATCTTTGTCCCACAGGTTCATTTCCGAGATACTTCCGGCACCTTCCATTACAATAGGATTGTATTTTTCATCGAGTAATTGCCAAGCTTTCATTGCCTCTGCAAACAAGAAATTGCGATCTGTCTTCAAAAAATATTCTTTTGCTGTTTGGTCACCCATAGGTTTTCCATTCAAAACAATCTGCGATTTTTTATGACTGGTAGGCTTTAAAAGGATCGGGTTCATCGCACTTAAACAGGGAATTTCACAAGCTTCAGCCTGCACAGCCTGTGCCCGTCCAAGTTCCAGGCCTTCCTCGCTGGCAAAAGAATTCAGCGACATATTCTGTGCTTTAAACGGAGCAGGTGAATATCCATCCTGCAAAAAGATTCGGCAAAAGGCAGCATTGATCACCGACTTGCCCACATCGGAGCCCGTTCCTACAAATAAGATTGGCTTAAGTTTTTTATTTTGATCCATTGTATTCAAATTCATAGATTCCACCATAATCCGTTTTAAAAGAAGAATAAACCTCTTCAACAGACATCTTCTCAACTATCACTTTCATAAGTGAAATTACTCCTGCGTGGGCAACAACGCCTACTGAGTTATGATTTTTATCATTCAATTCATCAAAGAAATTCGTCAATCGATTTTGAAAATCAACTAACGACTCTCCGCCTTTACAAGTTGCTGTTGCGTAATTATCCATCCAAAACCGACCTTCTTCTGTATGGAAAATATCATCCCACTTTTTGTATTCCCATTCCCCAAAATTTAGTTCTTTCAATCGATCATCATATTGAATAGAATTTCCGGGAAAAAGATCATTAGCTAGCTTTTTGCAACGAGAAAGAGGGCTGCAAAAAGTTGCATCAAAACTCAGTTTCTTAATCTTCTTTTTCACATTCTCCATTTCTTCGGAATAAGTCTCAGCTACCGGAACATCAGTTTGTCCGTAGCAAATTTCTGAAGGAACATCAACCCGTGTATGTCGGATAATAGTTAGTTTCATGATATTGCCAGTAAAGTGATGTAAAAAACGACTTCGATGATTTGTTGCAACGCACCTAAACAATCGCCGGTGTATCCCCCGATTTTTCGTTCAACGTATTTCTTAAATAGAAGTGTAATCAGTAATGAAAGAATCAAGATAATAAACAGGAACTTCCAGGGTAATAGCATAACTGGCGCTAATCCGAAAAGTATGGCAATGATCAGGTCAGATGTTTTGCCCTTCTTCCCGATAGGCTTGGTTTTGCTTAATTCATCATCCCGAGAATAGTAACTTGTAAAGATGACCATGACGGGCATCAGGCGACTAAAAGCATGACCAGCGAGTAAAATCATTGGAATTACAGCTGCCGGGAATGATTGCAGGCTCAGGAACTTTGTTCCCAGCATACCAATTAGTCCAGCAGTTCCATACGTTCCAATCCGGCTGTCTTTCATGATGGTGAAGATTTTCTCCCGTGTGTATCCACCACCAAAGCCATCACAGAAATCAGCAAAACCATCTTCGTGGAAAGATCCTGTAACAAATATGGTTATCAGCATGCTTAAAAAAACAGCAACTGATAGAGGTAAAAATTGACTCAATCCATAAAAAGCACCTGCGCCAATTCCGCCAACAATCCAGCCAATCAGGGTAAAATACCGTGTTGATCGATTAAGGATATCGCTGGAATATGGTAACGATTTAGATACCGGAATGCGAGTGTAAAACATCACCGCTGTTAAAAATAGATTGAGTTGATTTTTCATTTTATTTAGAATCAAGATTCAAGAACCATGAGCCAAAATAGCTAAACTGTAATTGTTAATCGTCATCCTGAACTTGTTTCAGGATCTGTATCTTAGATGGTCAGGATATATTTGAAAAAGATCCCGAAACAAGTTCGGGATGACTTGTTCTTTTCATTTATTTATTCGACACTCCTGCTTCTTCAAAGCTTGCCATTTCATTAATAAATGTAGCAGCAGCTTTTACAACAGGATAAGCAACAGCTGCTCCTGATCCTTCACCCAAACGCATTCCCAGACTTAAGATTGGTTTTGCATCCAGGTGATTTAGCATGATTTGATGTCCCTGTTCTTCTGAAGCATGGCAGAAAATACAGTTATCACGAACAGAAGCATCGAACTGAATAGCTGTTAAGGTCGCCGCAGTGGCAATAAATCCATCGATCAACAGGATCATTCCATGTTTCTTGGCTTCTAAAATTGCTCCAACCATCATGGCAATTTCAAGACCGCCAAAAGTTGCCAGTGTTTCTTCAGGTGTTTGTGGATTGTATTTCTCTGAAACAGCTTTTAAAATTTTCGTTTTATGGTCCAACTGCTCACCAACCATTCCTGCTCCTTTTCCTGTACATTCTTCAATTGATAATCCCAGAAAACGATGCATTAATAATGAAGATGGAGAAGTATTTCCAATCCCCATCTCTCCAAAACCAATGATATTACAACCTTTCTCTGCTTCTTTTTTTACAAATGAAGCACCTTTGTACATCGCCAGACGACATTCATCCAAAGTCATGGCAGGTTCTTTCATCATATTTTTTGAACCGCGTGCAATCTTTGAATCAATGATTGGGCCATCAGCAGGGAAGTCATAATCCACACCTGCATCAATCACTTTCAGGTCAATTCCATTTTGCTTGCAAAAAACGCTGATAGCAGCACCACCTGTACAGAAGTTCATGGCCATTTGCCAGGTTACATCTTTCGGGTAGGGACTAACTCCTTCTTCTGCTAATCCGTGATCGGCAGCAAAAACCAACATTGCCGGGTGTTCTAGTTTTGGAGATAATGTATTTTGAATCATTCCCAGTTGAAGAGCTAGTTCTTCCAACTGACCCAAAGCTCCTGTAGGTTTTGTTTTAAAATCAATTTTATGTTGAAGCTGTTCTTTTAATGTTGTTTCCATCTCTAAGTTTCTCTCTCAATTATATAGTATATTTTAATTCTCTTTAATTTGAACAGGAATTCCTGAAACCATTAAATAAACTGTTTTTGCCTGACTGGCTATATACTGGTTCATCCATCCTTGCAGATCGGCAAATTTGCGAGCTATTTCATTTTCAGGATGAACACCCATGCCTAATTCATTGCTGACAACAATTAAATTTAAATTCTGAGCTGTAAATTTCTTCCATTCTTTTTTTGCAGCATCCAGGGTTTCGGTAACCTGATAGTTATTGTCGTGGAAAAAGTTTGTTAACCACAATGTGATGCAATCCAGCAAGACTGTTTTTCCTGACAAATCATGTTTCGATAACACTTTTTCTTCCTCAACTGTTTCCCAACGATCATCCCGGTCTGCTTTGTGGCGGGCGACCCGTTCTGCAAAATCTTCATCCCAAATACGAGCAGTTGCCATGTAAACAGGGTTTTCAGACTCTTCTTCGGCAAGCTTCTGAGCAAAACTACTTTTCCCTGAACGGGCACCTCCTGTTATGAAAGTTATTGTTGCCATCTTTTTTTATTTTGGAAGGTAGGAAAATAAGAGAGCAATCTTAACTTTTTCTCTTCTCATATTCCCTTCCCATTGTTATTCATCAACGGTTTTAGAACAAACATCTTCAACAAAAGTCCAGGTAATAACATCTCCCGGATTTACTTGCAGCGATATTGCCAGTTCCTTTGCAGATTCTCCATTTACCTTATAATACCAGGCCATATCACCTCTATCTGCGGCAACCTCATCAATTGAAGTAACAAATACATAACCGGCAACAGGATGAGTTACCACGCTTGCGCTTTTTTGCAAAGCTTCCAACGCACTCATATTTTCAGTCCATTCCACTTCAATTGTTTTAGTTGGCATGCTTTTCCCATAGTCAATTTCTACTGTAACAAATTCACCAGCTGTGGGGGACAAAGCCATCGCAAATAAACTTGAAAACACCAAAAGTATGCTGATAATAACTTTATTCATGATTAATGTGTATTTATTGTAAAACAAAAAGACTACCCCCATTACAGGGGTAGCCATTACATTATGGAAAAATTGATTTTCTATTTATCTAGAAACAAAGTCCAATATGGAGAAACACCACAATTGTTTTCACTTTGTAATGCTCCTGTTGGATCGTAAATATTAAAGAATCCAGCTTCTGTTGAGCTCCCTCCACCAAAAACAAATATTTCATTATCGTTTGAAGGATTTACGCAGATACCATTTACACCTGGGAAATCGCTAATGTAAGAGGAAACAGTTCCTGTTGCAACATCTAATTGTTGGATACCTCCCTGTTGAACCCAATTATCTGGGGTCTCTTCTACCCAGACAGAAGCTACTGCGTAAATAGTAGAGAAATCAGAGTTAGCAGAGAAAATAGAGCTATATCCTCCACTCATACCATCGATATAATATGTTGCATCTAAAGCATCAGTTGTTGTATTGATGTAACCAATTCCTGGAGACACTGAGTAGTCACTATAAGTACTTATTAGTGAAACATAAAGATTATCACTAGCATCTTTTATGAAATAAGAAGCTACAGCAGGAGTTTCGATGTATGAGATTGAATTATCGGATAAGTCAATAACTGCTACTTTGTAGTCATAGTTTAAAGCTGCATATAGTTTTCCATTTGCAATAGCAAGACCTTCAGGTCCACCAGCCAGCGCAATTGTTTCTTCAACTTCGTTGGTTGTTGTATTGAATTTTGCAATATATGAATCAGGCATAACATCGTAATCCGGACTTGCTCCCCAACAAGAAATGTATATATAATTTCCATCTACAACAGCATTACGACAAGTAGTAAGTCCGTCTGTAATTTTATCAGCTAAAAGATTAAGTTGGTCATCTACGATAAGAATACCATCACTTTCACTGGTAATCATATAGAATGTTCCATCAATTTGAACTGCGGATTGGATATTTGAAACAAGCTCAAGCTCATTTTGTGATTGATAAAACTCATTAGTAATGTCTCCTGTTTCCAGATTATAGTAATCAACAGAACCTAAACCATTACCGAAGCTACCGTAATTGAACAGGTAAGCAATATCACTTTGCAAAACATTAACAGTTACAGTTGCCTGAGTTGACAATCCACCGTTGTCAACCGTTAACGTAAAGTCAAGTTCAGTATCTTCTGTTACTTCAGGAGCTGTAAAGGTAGGTTGCGCATCGGTTGCTGAGCTTAAAATTATTCCTGAAGGAGCAGTCCATGCGTAGCTAATAGCGTAACCTTCATCATCGGAAGAAGCAGATGCATCTAATGTAACTGTTGCACCTTCGTAAACTTCCTGATTGTCTCCTGCATTGGCAACAGGAGCTTCGGTTGGTGTATTATCGTCTTCACAAGATGTGAACGCAATTGCAAAAAGCAAAAGAAATGAAAGTAGTAATGAGATTTTTTTCATAGTTTATAATTCTTAATTGTTATTATTAATTACATTAATTTTTGCTGAAATGCTTAGCCTGAAATTAATTCCCGGCATGGCATAATAGTGTTGATTTTGATAGTCTGTATCGAAAATGTTGTTTGCTGAGAAAGAGCAATCGAATTGATGATCTTTTACTTTTAATTTGTACGCAAGTCCACAGTTTACAAGCGTGTAGCTTTTTAATGCTTCCCGCTCTGCCAGTTTGCTTTCATCTCCGGCATAGTCGTAAAAACGTTCGCCTGTATAGCTCCCATCAACATTAAAAGTGAAGCGCTTGTAGTTAAGCATATAACTCATATTTGCCATGTTCTTTGGAGTATAAACACGTTGTTGATCAGGGTTGTCATTCCCAGTTTTAATAGATGGATTTAAAGTATAGTTTGCTGTAACATCGGAATTAACATTCCCGATGTTAAAATTTGCGTTATAATGAATCTCAATACCTTTTGATATGACTTTATCCAGACTTGTAGGAACCCATCCGTCTGATCCTCCAGGTAACCATTCAATCCAATTATTGATATTCATGTAGAATGCGTTTACACGAAGAGTAGAAGTGAGCTTCTCTTTATCCAGCTTGTGTTCAAATCCGGTTTCCAGACTCATTCCTTCTTCCGGATCAAGGTTTGGGTTTCCCTGTGTCCCCCAAAAACGATCGTTAAAGGTGGGTACACGATAACTTCTTGATGCATTGAAGAAAGTCTTTAGGCTTGAGTCGTAATTTGAATGTATCGTATATTCCAAGCCTAAAGCCGGAGTAAAAGGAACCTCGTAATCTGTTACAAACTGCTGACGTAAATTAACAGTTGCTTCTAATTGCTTTATAGGCTTGTAATACCATGCCAGATATACATCAAAATGCTGTTCGTATTTTATATTTTCTTCGGAATAAGAATAAACAGTAGGAACAATGTTGTTTAAATTTTAGGCCAGATTTCAATTCCATTTTGTTGCCCAAGTCATGTTTTAAACTAAAATCAGTAACCAATCGGTCTGTTTGAATTTTATCTCCACTCGAAATTTGTTTGTCATGTACAAAACCGGCACCCAGGTTATATTTTAGTTTATTGTTCTCATTTTTATATTCTGCCCAAATCCTGTAATTATCATTCAAAAGTTCATTCGCACCTGTATATGAGTAATTTTGCTCCATATTTGGCTGAACCTGATGCCAGCTATCTTCGTACCAAAACATGGACTTGAAATATTCATTTGCCCCAAATTTATAATTGAGTTCCTGGATAAAACCTTTATTATCAATTGCTGCACCTTTCTGGGTATCCTCTATGGGTTCCGGATGTGAAAATTGCTTATCGTGATGAGGATTTAAAAACGGGAAATTGTTGTCTGTTGAGTATTTTAATAATTTGGTTACTGATTCCCATTTTCCATTTCCAACGTAAGCCTTAACACCATACAACCTTTCACCAAAAGACCCGTAAGTGAATTTTGCTTCTGTTTTTAATCCATTAGTCCAATAATTCCGTTGTCCCAGGTAAATTGCTCCACCAATAGCTCCTGAACCGTTAAGAGCAGCCGAACTTCCGTATTGAAGTTCCAGCCTGTCAAATAAAAAGGACGTAATATTAGAGAGATTTGAATGACCTAAAGTCAGCGAGTTTACATTAATGCCTCCAAACATGATACTTGTATGATCGGCTGCAGTTCCACGAATATGAATGGTTGACAATCCCCCGGCATTTGTTTTTACATAAATTGGAGTATAGCGCATCAATATTTGTTCCAAGCCACCTTCCTGCACAGTTGATAACTGTTTGGGGGAAATTGCTTCAATTTTGGCACCTGTTTGAAATCTGATGTAATCTCCATAAGCTGAAACTTCATCCAGCAAAATGGTATCCATCATGCTTTCTTCCTGTGCAAACAAATTGGAACCTAAAAAGATAAATAGTCCTATTAGAAAGACAAACCTTCTCATTACTAAAAGATAGAATGAACTTAGGATAAATAAGGTGGTGAAAAATACGTAAAGGATATTCTTTCACTAGCTTAATTCCCGAAGCTTTTGTTAATATTAAAAAGGACATTGGCAGGTCTTCTGGCTCACCTCTCTTTTTGATGCCTTCCCGTCCCGATTTATTCGGAAACAGTGGCGAGGGTTTCAAAAAGATTCTCAAGGCTTACAGCTGCGGGTACAGCTCCGGATTTACACCGGATTCCCTATTCATCCTGATTGCGAGGCAATCATTGGAACCAAATCCATGACAAAAGTAGAAATTATTTGGAAATCAGATTAGTCTTTGTTCAATTATATTTAAAAAACAAAAAAATATAAAATTATTCATTGTTTGATAATGTTAATTTTCTGGTAAAGAGCGCATTTACAAATCATTAACAATATTTTAATTCAAAAAAAGCTTTTTTTTAAACTCATAATTAAACCCCATAAATATTGTTTAGTCTAACAGCCAGACAAGGATCAAGTTTTTTTTCATGGATACCGGAAAGCTTCTCTTTTGAGGCTCTCCGGTTCTTTTTTGTTCCGGGTTATGAGTTTGTGTTGAGAACAAGAGGGGAGGGGTGAGCGAAGTTGAGAATTTTTAATTTGCCATTTCTGAAGATCGCTTATTTTCTTGGTTCTTTACTCTATTTTCTTGATTCTTATATCTGAGTAATTTTTGTATTTGTCTTGTCTGAGCATCAGAAAATCTGGATTTATCCTTTACTTCTTCATCATCTTTTGGCTTACTAAAAATATGACTGGTTTTCCGGAGTAAGGATTTTCACGTGTAATTACCGGAGTTTTGTAAACTTCTTCAATGGTTTCAAAAGTCAAAACTTTATCAGGCCTTCCCTGGGTATATATTTCCCCTTTTTTTATTAAGATCAGTTGTTCGCAATATTCCGATGCCAGGTTTAGATCGTGAATAACCATTAAAACAGTTAAGCCCAGATCTTCATTTAAACATTGTAATAAATCTAAAATTCGTACCTGGTGAGTAATATCGAGGTGGGAAGTAGGTTCATCTAACAAAAGCAAATCGGGTTCCTGTACCAATGCCCGGGCAATTGCAGCGCGTTGTTGTTCTCCTCCGCTGAGTTCAGTCATCAGTTTATCTTTATGCTGAAAGACCTGGGTCATCTTCATATATTTTTCGGCTATTTCCAAATCATCTTTTGTCTCAAAAAACTGAAATCGTGAATGATAAGGCAATCTTCCCATTAAAACATAATCGGAAACTGTTATCTGATCGGCATCAACGATTTGGGTAACAATGGCAATTTTCTGAGCTTTCTTTTTTAATGAATAGGATTTTAGATTGATTCCATCCAGAAGGATATCACCGGAAAACTCGGTAATTGATCCTGTAATACCTCTGAACAAAGTTGTTTTTCCTGAACCATTGGGACCAATAATTCCTGCAAAAGTACCTTTCTTAAGTTCAATATTGATGTCTGATATTCGAAAAGAAGGATATCCGCAGGAGTAATTTCTTATGTTGAAAAATGGCTTCTCCATGCTAAAATCCTTTTTTGGTTTTACCACTCATTAATAAAATAAAAACAGTTCCACCAACAATTCCCGTTATTACTCCAATAGGTAGTTCGTTGGGCGATATGATTGTTCGTGCCACAACATCAGAAAGAACGAGAAATGATGCTCCCAGAAGGAATGAATTTACCAGCAGGATACGATAATCGCTTCCCAAAAACATGCGCAATACATGGGGAATGATTAATCCAACAAAGCCAATTACTCCGGAGACAGCCACGCTAATACCCGCCAACAAAGATGCCAGTAAAAATAAAATACGAATAGCCACATTGGTATTGATACCGAGGTGGAGAGCTTTTTCCTCACCTAAGCGTAAGGCATTAAGAGGCTGCACAAAAAAGTAGGAAATGAAAAGAACAAACAAGGTAATTCCGAATGTTGACCATACCAGACCAGTATTTGGTTCGTCCAGTGATCCCATAATCCAGAAAATAATTCCATGCAGATTTTCGGAGGTGCTGATAGCCATTAAAAACATCATGGCCGATGATGCAACGAAACTTACCATTACTCCTGTGAGCAGCATATGCTGTATATTGATGTTTCCCTTTCGGGAACTCAGAGTATATACTAAAAAGATGATTACAAAAGCACCTCCAAAACCCGATAAAGGAAGCATGTATGATCCCCACGTTTGTTGTAAGCCAAATACAATTGTCATGGCAACACCCAAAGATGCTCCACCGGAAATCCCCAGTGTATAAGGTTCAACCAAAGGGTTTCGGTAAACTCCCTGTAAAATTACACCTGCCAGGCTAAGTGCTCCGCCAACAGCAACACCTAAGATAATACGTGGCAAACGTACCTGGCTGATGAGCATGTACTCCAGTGAACTTTTATCTGCTTGACCTAACAGGATTTTTAAGGCATCAAACATGTTTATTTTAAGCTCTCCCGAAGTTAGTGAGATTAATACAGATACAAGTAAAAGCAACAGAAGCCCTGCTGTTATTATAATCCATTTTATATAGCGACTGTCTGTTTTCACCCAATTAAAATTCAATACCTCTACGGGCAATTATTCCCTGGTCAAAGGGGTGTTTTACTTTATTTATCTCGCTTACATAATCGGCCAGCTCAATTAGTTTTGGAGTAGCTCCTCTACCGGTCATAACCAATTCTGTATCTTCCGGCTTGTTTTTTACAAAGCTGATTAAATCTTCTTCTTTTAAAAAACCATCACGCACGGTAATCAGAATTTCATCCATGATAAGAAGATCCACCTGGTTTTCTTTTAAATAGGCTGAAAGAACTTCCAGTCCCTCGGAAACCTGTTCTCGTAGAATCTCAGTTTTCAGGTTTTTATTACAGAATGGATGTCCATCGGTAAAACCCATGATGGTTGCACCCAGTTTTCTCAGGCTGTCAATCTCATGATAACCATACTTTTTCGGATTTTTCATGAAATGGGAATACACAACATGGAATCCTTGCCCTAATGCACGGGTTGCTAAACCTACGGCAGACGTGGTTTTTCCTTTTCCCGTTCCGGTGTAAATATGAATAAGTCCTTCTTCCATTTTAGTTATATAGAAGTGTAATTATTTCATCCAGCGCCTCAACAAATGAAATTGGCGTTGGGCTGCAAGTTCTATCTGCATCAACAATAAAGATTTGTTTTTTCTGAACGGCACTCAGATTTTGAAACTCCTCCCATGCTGCTTTTTCATCTTCTCCAATTATACCCATCAAAACAACAATGATAACATCCGGGTTTCTTAACAAGACTGATTCCCGGGTTATACTTCCAATTGTTAAGTCTGATGCGATATTTTCACTTCCTGAAAAGGTAATAAAATCATTGCAGAATGTATTGGGCACAACGGCAAAAAGTGGATTTGCCCCAATTTGCATAAACATTTTTTGTCCCTTTTCTTTTTCAGGAACTTTCTGCTTGATCTCTGCAATGCGGTTTTGCACATCATCAATGATATCTTCAGCTAATTGCTTCCTTCCAACAACTTCACCCAGTTCAATAAACTGACTGCATATTTCATCGTATGAATGTGGATTATCGTAAACCAACACCTCAATTCCCAGCTTCTCGAAAGTTTCGATAATGTTTGCACCAGTAAGCGATGTCGTAATTACCAAATCTGGTTTTAGCATAATGGCTTTTTCGTAGTTCACCTGCATAGCGGTTGCCACAACTTCGGCATCCGTTTCGCTCTGGAGAGTGCAATAATTTGTACAGCCAACCAATAGATCCTGAGCTTCCAATAAATACAGATTTTTAGTTAATGAAGGAGCCAGCGATATGATACGCTGAGGGGTTTGTGCAAAGGCTGTTAAGTTAACAGTAAATACCAGCAAAAACAGAGCCAGTGATTTTAATAAACGTTTCATTTCTAATTGGGCATTTTGCCTTTGAGAAATCGAATTGGCAGGAACCGTGTTCCCGACGATCTTTTTTCCCGAAGATCCGGTTAAACATTAATTGCTCAGGCAGGTCTTCTGGCTCACCTTTCTTTCTTGAGGCCTTCCCATTCGGGTTGTTACCCGGACAGTGGCGATGGTTTCAAAAAAGAGATACAAGGCTTACAGCAGCGGGGACTGCTTCGGATTTACACCGAATTCCCTTATTAAGGCATTGCTGGTAAATGCAATTAGCCACCAAAACGATGCAAAATTAGAAAATAATTTGGATAGTGGATGCTCGATTTAGATACTCGATAGGAAAGCTTTGTGGTGAATGTTTTAACCACGAAGAACTCGCAGAGAATTGGAAATAATGAAAGTCAGAATGATTATTGTTGCTTATGATGCCCGTTTGCTATTTATCGTATTCTATTCCGTATTTGTCAAGCAATTCCTTTAAATAAGCTACAGATCCTATAATTCCCAGGTTATGTTCTTGCCCGGAAACGATTCCGACTAAATAGCCATTCTTATCGATTACCGGAGAACCGCTTCTGCCAGCCGGGTCAACATTTTCTGTTAAGGTTTGGAAATAATAGTAAGGCCCCAGATTTTGGTACACCTGCATTTTTACTAGGGATGGCATCTTTGATGTTTGCCTGTATGCCCATCCTACGGAATAAACAATTTCTCCTTTTTTTACGGGCGTTGTTCTTAGTTTTAGTGGATAAATGTCATCATCTTCATCCTTGAAGTTGAATATAATCCAATCCCTAACTTTTAAGGTATTGAACTCACCAATCTCTTCCCGGCTATTCGTATTTATTAAAGATTCAATTTCAATTATTTTGTCATCCTGACCTTTAGGATGCATGTTCCAGCTGATAAAATCGTTTCCTAAGTCAATTGTATTTAGATCATTATTTTTAAAAAGCATGAAAATATGCTTGCAAGTGACAGCAAGCGTATCGTGACCTGTATTTACCAAAAAGGAATTTGCAATGTTGCTGTATGTGGTGTCTGAAAAATGAACGGTGTTTGTTAATGCAATATCCGGCCATTCTGAAACCGGCTTTTCCATCCAGAGCTCTTTGTCAACAGGAATTTCCTGATTTTGACATCCGAACAACAATAAGAAAGCACTTAGTAAATAAAGGTATTTTTTCATCATGTAGTTTTAAGGATTTATCTTTCCGGGGTTTTCTGTAAATGCCCTCAGAATGAGTGAAGGCATTTATTTAAATTGACAAATAACTTTTATGATTTTTCTTTCCCCATTGAAACTAAAATAATCATGAATAAACGGGCAATAAGAAAAACAATAAGTCCCATTAACGGATCGAGCAGGGCCATTTTTATGCCATCGGCCAATAAGCGTGGAGTGAGTTCGCCTGCTGCTGTAACACTATCAAAAGCCCGGATTAATCCGATTGTTCTTCCCAAAAATCCCCATGCAACAGCAAACCAGGCAATGTGGTTTATTAATGAAATGATTTTACTGCCTTCGCCTTTTCTTATGATTTCATAGATAAATAATCCAATGATTACGAGTAATAAGATGAAAATTAGATAGGTAAAAACCGGACCTCCATCATTAAATTTTGAAATTAAGTCTGACATGATTTTTGTTTTTTGGATGAATACTAACTCAAATGTAATCCAGTTTGTTTTTCGATTTTTTCTTTTGCGATGGATCTACAGTTTCAGTAGGTTTTCTGCGCATTTAAATTTACGAATTGATATTGCAGAATAAAAATCCAAAACCGGTTCTAAATTGGTTATTCACCGATAATAAAAAGAGCTTTGGAGGATTTTATGTAATATTGTTTAAATGAAGGCATTGAAAAAGATTAAAATCAAATCTATATTGTTACATCTGCTTTTTTGGGTAGGTGTCTGGTTTTTCTTTTTCTACTTCTTCAGTTATAACTCAGATGACAGAATGTATGTTACCTGGTTTTCAAGTTGCTTGTTGCCGGTAACCATTTTGACGACTTATTTCATTGTATACTATTTGATCCCAAAATTCCTGTTAACCAAAAGGTATTTCAAGTTTGCCTTGTACAGTTTTTATACGCTTGTATTTTCATCTTATCTCATAGTGCTGGCAATTTACGGTTGCCTTATCTTCCTGCTTAGTTTCAATGTTTCGGTGATGCCTCCTATGAGCAAAAATTTCCTGTTTATTTTAATATTGGTTTTTCTGGTTTCAGGAGTAGTGAGTTTTGTAAGTCTTCTTAATCACAACTTTAAAACGGTTTCAAGGAATAAAGAATTGGAAAACAAAATACTGGCTACTCATTTGCAACTGAAAGAGCAGGAATTGCATTACCTGAAAATGCAAATACACCCTCATTTCCTATTCAATACACTGAATACCATTTATGGTTTTGCACTGAAACAATCGAAACAAACCCCGGAGATTATTTTGAAACTCTCCAATCTTTTAGATTACATCCTTTATCAGGTAAATAAACCAAAGGTCAGTCTAAAAGAAGAAGTACTTCATATAAAGGAATACATTGAACTGGAAAAAATTCGTTTTCAGGATACTTTAAAGGTAGTTTTCAGCTCAAGTGAGATTGATGAAAATATTGAAGTTGCCCCAATGTTATTAATCCCTTTTGTCGAAAATGCCTTTAAACATGGAGCTCTGGATGAAGGTTTTCTGCGTATCGAAATATCCATTAAGCTTGAAAAAGATCAACTTCAATTTAAAATCAGGAATACATATAAAGAGGATGACAAGGATTCTGATAAAAAGGGTGGAATAGGTTTGGAGAATATCCAAAAACGTCTGGATCTAAACTATAAAGGGAACTATGATTTGACGATAAAGAAATCACAAAAATGGTTTTCGGCAGAATTGACCATTTCTAATTTAAAATCAATTTCAGATGTCTAAAAATGTAAATTGCATTATTGTTGATGATGAGCCTGTAGCCCGGGAAATATTAGAAAATCATCTTTCAAAAATTGAGACTTTGAAACTTGTAAAAAGCTGCAAAAATGCAGTTGAGGCTTTTAATGCCATAAATGCTCATCATATCGATTTAATCTTTTTAGACATCAATATGCCCGAAATTTCGGGTTTATCTTTTGCCCGCTCGATTAATAACGATATCAAAGTGATTTTTACCACAGCGTACCGTGAATATGCTGTTGATGGTTTTGATTTGCAGGCGGTAGATTATCTTCTGAAACCCATATCCTATGAGCGTTTATTACAAGCTATAAACAAATATCGAAATGAAAATACTCCTATTATAGCTCATGAAACGGTTGGGATAACACCCGAAAGAACTAATTATATTTTTGTCCGCTCTGATCGGAAAATGATTAAAATTTGCTTTCCGGATATTTTATACATTGAAAGCCTGAGCGACTACATCAAAATACACACGAAAGAAAAGACGGTAGTCACCCGTGAAACAATTTCGAACATTGAGGCTAAGCTTCCTCAAAATGAGTTTATCCGAACACATCGGTCCTTTATTGTTTCGATACCCAATATCAATTCGTTTACCAATGAATATATTGAAATCAATAAAGAAATAATCCCCATAAGCCGGGGATACAAAAACAATGTGCTTGATAAACTTGATTTATAATGGGGAAAATATAGAAAAGTGAATATCCAATAATTATTCACAGCAGGAAATTTCAACTATTACTTATCCTTTTCATCTCAGAGGACTGGCAGGTCTAAAATTAATTGGTAATGTTCACCGATATTTCATTCTTCTATGCGCTGAAAAGTCTATGAACACTGAGAATCCGACGAGGGAATACGAGAATTTGCCAATTATTGGGTCAAGCTGCCCGATTGAAGCCAGGAAATTGCTGATGGATGGGTCAACTATGGCGATTAAATGCGAAAAACCACTGATTGACAGGTTAACATGCCCGATTGAAGCCGAAAAACTACCGATGGGCAGGGCAATATATCTGATGGACACAAAAAAAACGCTGGTGACAAGGTAATTCTTGTGATGAAGCATAAAAACCCATGGTGGAGGGTCAAACCTGCCGGGGGACCAATAAAATCAAGGGTTTTAAAATTCTTCTGGGTCATGTAACTTGCTACTTTCACTTATAGCGAACTTTAATCGAAGAAAAGGTGTCCATACGGACACCTTTAAAATTTACCTTCCCAGTAAATAACCCAGTATTCTAAGAAATAATCTGGGTTTAACACAATCTATCATTAAGCTTCCATCAGCAATTTCATGTCTTCATCAACTGTTGTGATTCCTCCAATTCCAAAGTTTTCAACTAAAACTGAAGCCACATTGGGTGAAAGAAATGCCGGCAGTGTTGGTCCTAAATGAATATTTTTTACTCCAAGATAAAGTAGTGCCAATAACACGATTACGGCTTTTTGTTCGTACCAGGCAATGTTATATGCAATAGGAAGATCATTTATATCTTCAAGCTCGAAGATTTCTTTTAGTTTGAGGGCTACCACAGCCAATGAATAAGAGTCGTTACACTGTCCTGCATCAATTACACGAGGGATTCCACCGATATCACCTAATGGTAATTTGTTATAGCGGTATTTTGCACAACCTGCAGTAAGGATAACTGTGTCGGTTGGTAACTTCTTAGCAAATTCAGAATAGTAGTCTCGGCTTTTCATTCGGCCGTCGCAACCTGCCATAACGAAGAATTTGCGGATAGCACCAGTTTTTACTGCTTCAACGATTGGTTCTGCCAGCTCAAAAACCTGGTTGTGAGCAAAACCACCAACAATCTCTCCGGTTTCAATTTCTGTAGGTGTGGCACACTTTTTAGCATGTTCAATGATTGACGAGAAATCTTTCATCTCACCATTCTTGCGATCAGGAATGTGGATGGCACCTGCCAGACCACTGGCTCCGGTTGTATAGATGCGGTCTTTATATGAAGCACCGTCCATTGGTGGAACAATGCAGTTCGTGGTAAAAAGAATAGGCCCGTTGAAGGATTCAAATTCTTCCTTTTGTTTCCACCAGGCATTACCATAGTTTCCCACCAGATGCTTGTATTTTTTGAATTCCGGATAATAATTAGCCGGCAACATTTCGCTGTGGGTGTACACGTCTACTCCGGTTCCTTCGGTTTGTTTCAGCAAATCTTCCATGTCTTTCAGGTCGTGGCCTGAGATGAGGATAGCCGGATTGTTCCGAACACCAATGTTTACTTTTGATACCTCTGGATTTCCAAAAGCTGATGTATTTGCAGCATCTAATAAAGCCATCACATCAACTCCGAATTTCCCGGTTTCCAAAGTAAGGGCTACTAATTCATCAACACTTAAATTTCGGGTTGTTGCAGCAAGTGTTTCTTGCAGGAAGTCGAAAATTTCCTGTTTTTCATGTCCCAGATTGTAGGCATGTTCAGCATAGGCAGCTAAACCTTTTAATCCGTAGATGATCAATTCTTTTAAGGAACGAATATCTTCATTGGCTTCGCTTAATACGCCAACTTCTTTCGCTTTCTCTTCAAATTCTTTACTTGTCTTTGCTGTCCAGTTAATGGATTCATGATCTTCAGGCTTTAGACCAGCTGCTTCAACTTTCGCTTTTAGCTCGTCGCGAAACTTCAAGTTTTTTTTAATGCGAATCACAAAAGCTGTGTGGTCAAAATTGGCATTGGTAATGGTGCTAAACAAACCATCGAAAACCACTTTGTTTGCTTGTGGGTCAGCTTTCTCCACTTCTTTAAGCTGTGTGTTTAAGATAGATACTCCCTTCAACACAAATAGAAGTGTGTCTTGCAGGTTTGCAACATCACTGGTTTTTCCACAAATCCCTTTGATGCTACAACCAATTCCTTTTGATGCCTCCTGGCATTGATAACAAAACATATTTTCCATGATCTTCTTTTTTTATTGATTTATGAATGTCTTTTGAGAAAAACCGGGGTAAAATCCCCGGTTTTGGATTAGATCCACTCCTCAGCCAACACATCCCCTCTTATGCTAATCACTATTTCTTTTACAGGTACTTTTCTGGTAGCGCGTTCTGTAGCCATCTTTACAAGATTTGTTAATCCTCCACAACAGGGAACTTCCATAATGACAACTGTAATGGTATTTACCTTTGCTTCATCGATAAGACGAATGAATTTTTCCAGGTATATTTCTTTGCTGTCATCCAGTTTGGGACAGGCAATAACCAATTTCTTGCCTTTGATAAATGTTTGGTGAAAATCGCCGTGGGCAAATGCAGCACAGTCAGCTCCAATTAACAGGTCTGAACCTTGAAAATATCCGGCAGCCGGATTAATTAAATGAAGTTGCACCGGCCATTGCTGAAGTTCCGATTGGCGTTGAGTCTTATTTTTTACTTCAGGTACCATTGAGAATGCAGGCTTCTCCAAGCTTACCGGAGCTGATCCCGGGCATCCTCCGGTAGTACATCCACTGGCAGGTTGCTCTTCTGTTGTTTTATGCACAGTTGAAAGTATGTTACGAATATTAAGCTCTAACTCGTTTTCATGCTCTCTTAAATATCCAACAGCTTGTTTTAGTAAGACAGTTTCGTTATGATCTTTCAGGTGTTTTAAGTGAGCAATAACTACATTTTCGCCTTTTTGTATCATTTGTTGAATAACTATGATTTCATCGTATTCTTCAGCTTCCCGCTTTTCAATTTCGATGGCTCCCTGTGGACAGTGCCCAATGCAGACTCCCAGTCCGTCGCACATTAGCTCACTGATTAATCGTGCTTTCCCGTCAATGATTTGCAATGCTCCTTCGTGACAGTTTGGAACGCAAACTCCACAGCCGTTACATAAATCTTCGTCAATTTTTATTATCTCGCGTATCATTCTTTTCAATTTATTTTGAAACAAAAGTACAGCCCGGGTGTTCCTTAGTTTGTATCATTTGTTACAAAGGCGATTTTTTTATGATTGATTTTGAAAAATTATCCCAATCACCAGTATTTAAAGGACTTAATCCTGAAAAATTGGGAAAGCTGTTTTTAACCGTTTTTTACCAGGTAAGAAAGTTTGAAAGGAATGAATTGGTGGTTTCTTCAGGAAGCGAATGCACTAGTTTGGTAATAGTACTTTCCGGAAGTGTAAAAGGGGAGATGGCTGACTATAGTGGAAAAACCATAAAAATTGAAGATATTGAAGCTCCCCGCCCACTGGCCGCGGCTTTTTTATTTGGTAGCCAGAATAGATATCCGGTATCAGTTATTGCAAACAATTCGGTTGAATTGCTTTTTATCCCCAAAGCCGAGTTTTTAAAAATCCTTCAAAAGGAAGAAATGGTATTGACTAATTATCTAAATTCCATTTCCTCTCGTGCCCAGTTTTTGTCACAACGAATTAAGTTTTTATCATTTAGAACGATAAGGCAAAAGATTGCACATTACCTGTTAGAATTGGCTGGAGATCGCTTGTCAACTGTAGAGTTCCCTCTTTCGCAGGAACAACTTGCCGAGTTTTTCGGAGTGACTCGTCCTGCACTTGCCCGGGCTTTAGGTGAGTTGGCTTCAGAAGGATTTATTGATGTGCATCGCAGAACTATTAAGATCTTGAAAAAACAACGAATGGGTGAATTGTTGAAAGGGTGATTTTACGGTGTATGATTTTGCTTATAGCCAATTTGTCGTCTTTCTTGTTGGTCTTCTTTTTTTGAGATTAGTTCATCCAGATAATTAAACACCAATTCAATGTTTTTATCCTGATTTTGGAGTTTCTTCTTAATTTCTTCAATTTCAAGTTTTAGGTTTAATGTGTCTGTTAGCATTTCACGGACTTTGGTAAAAATTCTCATAATTTGAATATTAACATGAATTGCTTTTTTCACTGTTTAGTACACTAGATAACATAGCTATCCCTTGTTCGGTAAAAACCATTGGAAGATATCTTGAACCTCCCCAACTTGAGGTCACAAATTGTGATCTCAAGTTTTCGTTTTCGATTGTAGTTAACACAAACATAAAATCTTCAGGAAATCGATTGATATTTCTTTTTACTTGTTGTTTTAACACACGTGTTTCTACACCGTATAATTCAGCTAAATCACGGTCGATCATTACTTTTTTATCACGGATTAAGTAAATTTTATTAACGATTCTTTCTTCTATTGATAATTCAGTTTCATCCATAACGAAATCATGTAAATTATGAATAATAAAATTTAGTGATTTTTTATTTACATAGTTTGTCCCCATTTTTAGTATCATTACAGGAGAATTAGCGAAAGATGGAATCAATTGAAATAGGGGATAAGCGGTTTTTACAATTTTCGAATCTCGAAAAATCAGGCATTTTTCATTTTACCTCTACTAAATCTGGATGGAATGGAAATGCCCGTTTCACAGGTGATTCCCCGAAATTTTATCAATCTTACCGGAATGAACTTTCAGAATCATTTCAACTTCAGAAAGAGCAGTTTGTATTTCCAAGACAAGTACATGGCAACAAGGTTGTAATTGTTGATTCTCCAATGGACGCTGAAGATATTCCGGAAACAGATGCTTTAATTACCGCACAACCAAACCTTTGCATTTGTATACAAACAGCTGATTGTGTTCCAATTCTTTTATTTGATCCTGCAAAAAAAGTAGCGGCAGCTATCCATGCCGGCTGGCGGGGGAACTGTTGGTAAAATTGTTTCGGAAACGGTTACAATTTTAAGAGATCAGTTTCAGGTTGATCCAAAGAATATTTTGGCAGGAATTGGCCCTTCTGCATCCCCTGAAGTTTACGAAGTTGGAGAAGAAGTTATTTCAGAAGTGAAACTAAAGTTGAAGAGTTATGATAGACTATTGATAGATTCTTCTGCTAAAGGAAAAGCTTATTTTGATTTATGGAAAGCAAATAAATTATTACTTTTAAGTAATGGTTTGATTGAACAAAACATTGAAATAATGGAGCAGTGTTCCATTCAGAACAATATATTTTATTCTGCCAGAAGAGAAGGTTCAGAAACCGGGAGGATGGTATCGGGGATTATGATTCAATAAAAAAAGAACATTAAACTTGGTTTATGAAAAAAATTCTGTGTCGATTTCTAATTACAGGTCTCCTATTAATGGTAA